>JBEAQU010000078.1:0-294312 GCA_041163745.1 Bacteroidota bacterium | reverse complement strand
TCCGCCTGGTTGTTCGGATCCGTCTGGTTCTTGAACAGGCCGGCCGGGTGGCAGCCGTATCAAATAAAATGGTGCGTAAATGGTCGGTTACATGTATTTTTGAGTTGGATACCGGCTTAATGTCCTTGTATACTATCTGCCGTCAGGCGTGGCGTGCCTACAATAAAAATAGTCATGAAGGGTTTGCTCTCCCGGTTGGAGTTCCTGGTCATCGGCTTGTTTGCCGTTGTCTTCCTTTTTTGGACCGTTTCCAAATGTTCGGCACACAAGCGCGCCTCCGCGGCGGTGTCGCCCGAAACCCTTCTGCCGGACAGCACCGTCACCGTGTCGGTGGATACGGTTCCGCCGGCGAAACAGGATTCCGTCGCCGTCCGTCCGGTCGTTTCCACCGCTGCCGTCCCGCCATTTCGTTCCAGGTTGTACATCACCATCGACAAGCTGAAGCTGCGGGCTTCCCCCGGCTTGAAAGGCGAGCTGATCGGTGAAATGCGATTGTTCGAGGAAGTGTACTTTCTGGAGGAAATGACGGATTCGCTTTACGAGATCAACCTGGGCAAGGAAATGGCGAACGAACCGTATGTGAAAATTCAGACGGAGAAAGGAAAGGTCGGCTGGGTATACGGGGCGGGTGTACATTATGCCAGGAAAAAACGTGGGGGCGTGCTGGAATGACGTCCCGTAGGTAAGCGCCTTCTGACCAAATAATCGAACCATGCAAAAGTTGAGCAACTTCGTGAAAGGCGAATGGGTGCCGTATGAAGGGGAGGGTGTGGTGCAATGCAACGCCATCACAGGGGAACCCATGTTCATGGTGGGCAGCGAGGGGCTGGATTATGCTGCCATGGCGGAATATGGCCGTGCTACCGGCGGTACTGTCCTGCGTCGGATGTCGTTCCGGGAGCGGGGGCTTATGTTGAAGCAACTGGCCTTGTTCCTGCATGAACGGCGCAAGACCTATTACCCGCTCAGTTATGCGACGGGTGCGAGCACCATCGATTCGTGGACGGATATAGAGGGTGGGATCGGCACCTTGTTCTCTTATGCCAGTCTTCGCCGCCGGCTTGGTGACGAATCCTATCTCGTGGACCAGGAGTCGCTGCGGCTGTCGAAGGAGGGTAATTTCGCCGGATGCCACGTGAGTTCCCCCCGGCAAGGAGTGGCCATTCATATCAATGCCTTCAATTTTCCCATTTGGGGTATGTTGGAAAAGCTGGCCCCGACTTTTCTGGCCGGGATGCCGGCCATCGTGAAGCCATCCGAAATAACCAGTTACCTGACCCGGCGGATGGTGGAGGACATCATTGCATCGGGTATTCTGCCCGAGGGCGCCTTGCAGCTTGTTTGTGGAAAAGGCATCGGCATCCTGGACCCGGTGCAGTCGCAGGATGTCGTCACTTTCACCGGTTCCTTTTCGACGGGTCGCCTGCTCCGCGCGCATCCGGCGGTACTGGATGGCGCCGTGCCGTTCAACATGGAGGCGGACAGCCTGAATGCCTGTATCCTGGGGCCGGATGCCGGGCCCGGCACGCCGGAATTCGATATGTTCATCCAGGAAGTCTACCGGGAAATGGTGACCAAGGCCGGGCAGAAATGCACGGCTGTGCGCCGGATTCTTGTTCCGGTCCACTTGGTGGAGCCCGTGAGGGATGCCTTGCGGACAAGGCTTGCGAAAACTGTCATCGGAGACCCGCAGGCAGCGGGCGTGACGATGGGTAGTCTGGTCAGCAAGGGACAGGTGGAGGAAGTGCGGCGGCAGCTGGCCAGGCTGGAAGCTGCATCGGAAGTTCTGTATGGCGGGGATGATTTCGAGGTGGTGGGGGCGGACCGGGAGGGCGGCGCCTTTTTCGGTCCGGTCCTGTTGTATAACGACCGGCCATACGAGCGGACGGAGACCCATGCGGTGGAGGCCTTCGGTCCGGTCAGCACCATCCTGCCGTATGAGCGTCCGGAAGCCGCGGCGGTGCTGGCGAACATGGGAAAGGGTTCGCTGGTCAGCACGATTGTGACGGGTGACGAGCAACTTGCCCGCCGGTATGTCCTGGAGTCCGGTGCTTTTCACGGCCGTGTCTTGATCTTGAACCGTTGGTGCGGTAAGGAAAGCACCGGGCACGGGTCTCCTTTGCCGATGCTTGTCCACGGGGGACCGGGCCGGGCCGGAGGTGGAGAGGAATTGGGTGGGGTCCGTGGTCTGCGGCATTACCTGCAGACGACGGCGGTACAGGGACATCCCACCTTCCTGACCTCGGTGACGAACCAATACCAACCAGGTGGGAGACAGGTCGAGAAGCCGGTGCATGTATTCCGCAAGCATTTCGAGGAATTGGAAATAGGGGAGACCGTCGTGACCGCCCGGCATACGGTCACGGAGGCCGACATCACCAATTTCGCCAATGTGAGCGGAGACCACTTCTATGCCCATATGGATGCCACGGCCTTGGAGGGAACCATCTTTACCGGTCGGGTTGCCCATGGGTATTACATTCTGTCCAAAGCGGCCGGCTTGTTTGTGGAGGCGAAGAAGGGCCCGGTGCTCCTTAATTACGGCATAGACGAATGCAGATTCCTGAAGCCGGTTTACCCGGGGACGACCATCGGGGTACGGTTGACGGTCAAGGAAAAAATTGAGACGGAAAGGAAAAACCCGGAAGATACGGACAAGGGGATTGTCAAGTTCCGGGTGGATGTGTACGACGATACAGGGGAGAGCGTGGCGGTGGCCACCATCCTGACCATGTTCCGGAAGAAGGAGCAGGCAAACGGCTGACGGACGGTGCACAGGACCTGGCCGACCGGCAGTGAATTGATTCCGGCCGGTAGCGGCGGTCGGTTCAGTTGCTCAGCATGACCGGCATGACCAGCATGGTCACCTGTTCTCCTTCCTCTTCCTGGGCTGGCAGCAACAAGCCTGCACGGGAAGGGGTGGATAGTTCCATCTTGACCTGGTCTGATTCCAATACGCTTAGCATTTCGATCAGGAACTTGGCATTGAATCCGATGGCCATGGGTTTGCCGTCCAGTTCGCAAGCCAGGTTTTCATCTGCTTCGTTGCTGAAGTCCAGGTCCCTGGCGGAAATGTTGATATTGCCGTCGTTGATGTCCAGCATGACCTGGTTGGTGGTCTTGTTTGCATAGATGGCGATCCGCTTCAGGGAGTTGAGCAGGTCCGTCCGCTTGATGGTCACCTTGTTGGGGGTATCGACGGGGATGACGGCCATGTAATCCGGGAATCGGGCGTCGATGAGGCGGCATACCAGGTGGGTGTTGCCGAAGGAGAAAAAGGCATTGGACTTATCGAAGGAGATGGACACATTTCCATCCGTTGCCAGGGCGTTCTTCAGCAGGTTCAGCGCTTTTTTCGGAATGATGAAGGAGGTGGTCACTTCGCTGCTCACGTTGAGAAAAGAATAGCGCACCAGTTTGTGGGCATCGGTGGCGACGAAGGTAAGTTTGTTGAAATCGATGGCGACGAAGACTCCGGTCATGGCCGGCCGCAATTCGTCGCTGCTCGTGGCGAACAAGGTCTTGTTGATGGCCTTCAGCAACATGCCGGTGGGAATCGTTACCGAATCCACCTGGTTGGCCTGTGGTATCCGGGGGAATTCCATTCCGTTCTCACCGGGCAGTTTGTATTTCCCGTAGGCAGAGGTGATGGTGATGCCGAAGGTGTTCTCGTCGATGGAGAAGGTGATGGGTTGGTCCGGCAGCGCCTTGAGGGTATCCAGGAGAATCTTGGCAGGAACGGCAACCACACCCTCGAAGGAGGAGATGACTTCCATCCTGTTTGTGATGGAGGTCTCCATATCACTGGCGGAGATGGTCAGTTCGTTTTTTTGGAGGTTGAACAGGAAATCGTCCAGGATGGGCAGGACGGGATTGTTGGAGATGGCACCGGAGGCGATTTGCAATTGCCGCAGCAACTCGGAAGAGGAAACGCTGAATTTCATAAGGAAAAGGGTAATGTGTTCCGTTGCAAATGTAAGCGTTCGGAGGCACAATCGAAAAATATTTGATACCTGCCGCGCCGGTTGCCGGCCGGAAAATCACCTTCGTACGGACAGCGCTTGACAATGCCGGCTTTTTCGCGTAATTTGTTACGAGCCGTTCCATCCGACTTCCGGATTACGTGCTTTACGAACCCCTAAGACCAATGACAACCTATTCTTTCCGGGCCGATTGTGCCTTTGGCCGACAATTCGTCGGTTTGTTACTTTTCGCATGTCAATTCCTGCCCCTGCCCGCCCAAGTGTATCGGGATGACTTTTCGGATGGAGACCACACAGCCGATTTGAGCTGGGCCGGCGATACGGACCATTTCCAGGTGGATGCGGCCGGGGTGCTCCGGCTGCAGGCGCCGGTCGCCGGTATGTCTAAGCTGTATGTGCCGGTATCGATAGCGGACAGTTGTCGTTGGCGGTTGTGGTTATTGATGGACTTCGACCCATCCGCTACCAACCGGCTGCGGATCTACCTGCAGGCGGACGATGCGGATCTGGCTGTTGCCGACGGTTATTTCCTGGAAATAGGGCAGGACGGATCGGAGGACGCCATCCGGTTTTTCCGGCAGGATGCCGGCGTCCCGGTGCTGCTGGGGCAAAGTGCCGTGGGATCGGTAGCCTCCCGACCCATGGTGCGTTGGGAGATGCAGCGGACCGCTGCCGGTCGTTGGACGCTGTATGCGGACTTGTCGGGCGGATATGGTCCGGATCCGGTGCTGATCGTTTCGGACAGCACCTATATGTCCGGTGACGCTTACTTTGGTTGGGCATGTTCTTATTCCAGTACCCGTCGGGACAAATTCCGGATGGACGACTTTCTGCTGGAGCCATTGCTGCCGGACACGGTGCCGCCCCGGCTGGAGCTGGTGACATCCCCCTTTGCCCGGGAGGTGGAGCTCACCTTCGACGAGCCGCTGGACCTGTTCCATGCCACCGATCCTTCGCTGTATGTAGTGTTGCCGGACATCGGCCCGCCGACGGAAGTGTTCGCCTTTTCCGAAACACCGGGCCGTGTCTTGCTGGCACTCGATTCCGCTCTTGCCAATCTTCAGGAATATACCGTGCGGGTCCTGGGTGTCCGGGATACGGCCGGTAACCAGGCTTCCGTTCAACAGCGGACCTGGCGGCATGTGGAGATATCCCCGGCGAAACCCGGCGGTATCCTGATCAACGAAATCATGGCCGACCCGACGCCGGCGATTGCCTTGCCAGCGGCGGAATACCTGGAATTGGTCAATCCGGGGGGAACGGTGACGGATCTGTCCACCCTGCGGGTAACCATTGGTAATTCCGTGCGGTCCCTGCCGCCTTACCTGTTGTATCCCGACCGATATGTCACCTTGTGCGATACGGCATGGGCGGACAGTTTCCGGTTGTTCGGACCGACGTTGGGGATGAGTTCCTTCCCGACCTTGTCCAATGAAGGAACCGACCTGGTGCTGGCTTCCGCCGACGGGCAGACGGTGGTCGACCGCCTGTCATACGACATCGGTATGTATGGTTCCGCCGGCAAGGCGGAAGGCGGCTGGAGCCTGGAGCGCATCAATCCCCTGTCCCCCTGTTCCGGCACTTCGAATTGGGCGGCTTCGCAGTCTTTGTCCGGCGGTACGCCCGGTCGGCCGAATTCCGTTCTCGAAGCGGTCGCCGATACCGCAGGGACCCGCTTGTTGTACGTGGCGGGAAAACCGTCGGACCGCCATCGGATCCGGCTCTTTTTCGACAGACGGCTGGATGCGGCCACCGTGTCGGACACCGGCCACTGGCGCATTCGTCCGCCATTGGCTTTGTCGGCCGCCTATCTGGAGGACGTGGCAGGTCAGGAGGGCGTCACACTGCTATTCCAAGACGCCATACAGGAGAACGTTTCGTACGAACTGGCGGTCGGGCAAGCGGTGACCGACTGCAGCGGCCGTCCGGTGGAGCCTGGTACGGTGGGCATTTATGTCCTGCCTGATAGTGTGCAGCCAGGTGATTTGGTTATCAACGAGTTGTTGTTCAATCCCCAATCCGGTGGCGTCGATTTCGTGGAATTTCACAACCGTTCCGGCAAAGTGTTGAACCTGGGTGACTTGGCCATCGGTAACCTGCGGCCGGCCGTGGATACCTCTGTTGTCGCCATTGTATCCGACCGTTTGCTTTTTCCGGGAAGTTATCTGGCGGTCACCGCGGATCCTTCGGATCTGGTGATTCGCTACCGGTTGGGAGACTCCTCCGTACTGTTGAAAAATGAGTTGCCGGCGTTCGGAGCGGACCGGGGCAATGTCACCCTGTACCGGTCGGGACCGACCGGTGCGGCGGTCATCGATGCATTGGATTACGATGCGGATATGCACCATCCGTTGTTGGAGGATACGAAGGGCGTTTCCCTGGAGCGCAGGCGGGAAGACATGCCCACACAGGACCCGTCCAATTGGCAATCGGCGGCGGCCGCTGTCGGATATGCCACACCGGGATACCGTAACTCCCAAATTCTCGACCGGAACGCCCCCCCGGGCGGTTGCGCGCTGGCAAGCGACCACTTCACACCGGATGGGGATGGTGCCGATGACATCCTGTCCGCACTTTGTCGTTTCGAACAGGGTGGCTACCTGGTGACGGCGGCTGTCTATGACTGGGACGGCAGGCTGGTGAGAAGATTGGATGACAACCAGCTGGCAGGGGAACAGTGCCTGTTGAAATGGGAAGGTGAGACGGAGAACGGACTGCCTGCACAGCCAGGGCTTTATTTCCTGGTGATACGTGCCTTCCATCCGGACGGCGCAGTGTTCAACAGCCGGATGGCCGTGATCCTTTCCTTGGTCCCCTGACAACGGCGTATCGTTAAATATTATAAAAAAGTGGATTAAAGGAATCATAAAAAATGAAAAGAATGCCTGTCAGTCCATTACTTTGACATCATGTTCGGCAGAATCGGAGATCGGCTTGGCCATGACAAGCTGCAACATCGGTCTGTCCATCTCAAGTTGCAAAAATCTCCAGTCATGATAAATTGGTTCAGATTGTCCGGATGGTTGTTGGCCGTCGTTTTGTTGGGCTCCTGCAACAACCTGACTTATTTCACACAGGATCTGCAGGACCGGTACCGATGGACGGAAGACGAGCTGCAGCGGATTCAGTTTTATGTGTCGCATGATATCTTGTTGAAGCGGGAACTGACAGATGGTTCGTCGGATATCGTTTCCGGTAGGATCCGGGTCGAGAACGGGCGTCGGATTGAAGAGGTCGTCATCCGGAAAGGAACGCCGGGTGCCTTGCTATTCACTCCGAAATCCGACCGCTTCGCCATCGGGTTCGAGGAGGGGGATGAACACTACCTTATGTTCGGGCCCAACCCGAACCGCAGCGAACGGTACGTGGTGCTGGCATCTGAATGGAAACGAAACAGCGGGGAGGTGACCTATGGTGGTAAGAAATGGCGGGTATCATCCCAAGCGGCTTACGCCGCACTGATGGTCGATCTGCGGAAAATCAGCAAAATGGATGTCAACCGCCGGGTCGTCAGGGGCCGGAAGGTCGAATAGATGTGCCGGATCTGTCCGTGGGTTAGCCGTTGTTTCCCTTCCGGTCCGTTCCTTGACTGATGCCGAACCATTCCGCCGATTTGGCGTCTGCGGACCGTCGCACCTCGTCGTTGATGTAACAGGCGATGGTGGCGAGGCCGAGGGTGAGGACACCCAGGTCGTCCGTATATCCGACGAAGGGGGAAATGTCCGGCAAGGCATCGATGGGCGCCAGGAAATAACCAAGCACGCCCAGGATGACGTTCTTGGCCCATTGTGGCGTTTCCTTCCGTCGGTAGGCGTAGTAGAGCAGGAGGGCGCTGTGTACGGTTTTCTGCCCCGCCGTCCGGAAGTACCGGCTCATTTTCCGAAAGAAAAGGCGCTCGGAAAAAAAGTGACGATAGGACTGGTAGGGGAAGCTGTTTTTCATGGAATGGCGGTGGATTGAACAGATCGGAGTCCTGTGTGTCAATTATCCAATTCCCGGAGCAGGCGGCCGTACACCGCCACTCTTTTGCGGTTCAGGCCGAATGATCCTCCGGAGAAGATGGTGAACAGAAAATACGACATACCCATAACAAAAACGGAGATGGTGATGGTTCCATATCCTTGTGTGAAAAGGGCTCCGGTGTAGATGGCCAGCCAGACCGGCCCTACCCATAGGTCTCTGCGCATGGCCCGTCGGCACTCGGCTATCCGTCCTTGCAGAAAATCCGCATCCGGTTTCCTTTCCAGAATGGCGGCCCTTTCGCGGGCCGGCAACGGTCGGATGATATCCTTTAGCAACGGTTCCGGGATGTATTTCATCTGGTCTAATTTTAATCAAACTTACGAAGGGGACGGGATAAGGTCAACTTCTCCTTCCTGGGTCGCGATCAATAGGCTTCCGTCCAAGCGAAATATTCGCGGATGATCGTTTCCTTTTCCCTGGCGATGTACCGATGGAATGCTGCTGCCACCGGGGTGCTTCGCTTGTCGGCGTGCCAAATCAGGTTCCAGTTGGAGATCATGGGAAGCCCTTGGATCGGAATAATACGCAGATGCCCGTTTCCCAGCTCGTTGCGGATACCGATCAGCGGTACGATGGAGTAGCCCAAGCCGGCTAACACAGCCTGTTTGACCGCTTCGTTCGAGGTGAGTTCCATCTTTTTCTTCACCTGTAATCCATTGCCGTCGATGAATTGTTCCATGGCCGTCCGGGTGGCGGATCCTTGTTCCCGGTATATCAGGGGAACTGTTTCCAGAAAAGACGGTTCCAGCGGACCTCCATCCGATACGGCGTCCTTGTTTCCGACAAGATAAAGTTTGTTTTGCATGAGCTCCGCCATTTGCAGCCGCAGATGGGCGGGCAAAACGGAAACCAGGGAAAAATCCACCTCGTTCTTTTCCAGGTTCTCCACCACGCGGGATTTGTTGGTCACGTCCAGCTGTAATTCCACTTCCGGATTTTCTTGAAGGAATTTGGACAGAAAATAGGGGATGACGTACTTTCCGGTGGAAACGACGGATATTTTCAATCGGCCGGCCAACTGCCCGTTGGCAGCGACGGTCCGATAGTTGATGTTTTCAATCTCATCCAGTATTCTGCCGGCCACCAAGGCTATTTCCTCGCCGAAATCCGTGACATACAAGCGTTTGTTGATTACTTCCGTCAGTGGTATCGCAAACTGCTGCTGGAAGTTCTTCAGTTGGATGGAAACGGCCGGCTGCGTCAGGTGCAATGCCTCCGCCGCCTTCGTAATGCTTTTCGTCTGGGCAATGACCTGGAAGATGCGCAACTGATGTAAAGTGTAGTTCATAAAAATTGGTTATGTCAAACATTACAAAGTTAAATTAATATTTATTACAAAAGTATGCAGATTTGCATTGTGGATTTGGGCGGACGTGGGGAAGGATGGTTGTTCCCACAGGAGGGAACAGGTAGGCGATCAGCTTATTCAGGAACCTCCTATTTTCCTCGGCACATCCGCTGTTCGTCTGGAAGCCGGCTTCGTCGGCCGGTTGTTAACAAGCAAGTAGGTACGACCAGATAGGGAAGGGCAGCGGGCCGCATGCAGGGCGCCGGTATCCTTCGTCTAAGTAAAACACGCGACTTTCAAGCTACCGTATCATGCAAAAGACAAGATACATCGTCCCTTTCTTGTGGATCGCTTTGGCGGTACCTTTCTCTATTTCGTTCGTCATGGCGGAAGCAATACCGCTGGACATGTTGAAGGCTGGCGTCATTGTGCTCATGGCATTCTTTTGTCACATGATGTCAGGCGTTATTACCGACGATGTCTTCCGCTTCCGGTGATGGGAATCGTCCGGTTCCCTGCTTCGGAAGGAATAAGTCACAGGTTTCCGATGGAATCGGACACCCCCATTGTCGAACGGAGTTGGAAGCCGACTGAGGGATGTCCGTCGGGACCGTCGGGCGGAGACATCCGAGGATCGAAAGGCTGTAGATCAACCATTTCACCGACCGAATCGTAAGAATCAAACAGTTCTGAAGTACAAGGCTGTGCTATGCTGAATCGCAATGGTTCAGCCGGAACTTTTCTATATCCGGTATCGGATATCGGGGAAACATCATCTGCTTACGGTGATTGACAAATGCATGTTGAGTCGGATGAAAAGACCTGGCCAGCCCATGTCGGTAAAAAGTAATGCAATGGAAATGATGCGCAACCGTACCCTGGTGATTGCGACCAAACATGGTAAGGAGCTGGTGATCGGACCGTTGTTCCAGTCGTCATTCGGGCTCCGATGGGTAACGGATAACAAGGTGGATACGGATCTGCTGGGTACTTTCACAGGGGAGGTGGAGCGGGAAGGCAGTCCGTTGGAAACTTTACGGAAGAAATGTCAGCTGGCGATGGACCTGACCGGCCATACCATGGCGGTAGCGAGCGAAGGATCGTTCGGGCCGCACCCGGAATGGGGTTTTGTTCCGGCGGACGAAGAATGGGTCATGCTGTCGGATCGCGCGCACGGATGGGAGATAACGGCCAGGGAGATCAGCACGGCCACCAATTTCGCCGGCAGGGAGCTTGCCACGGAAGCCGAGCTGGAGCATTTTGCGGCGGAGGTAGGGTTCCCGTCCCATGCCATCATCCTGCGGAGAAGCAGGTACGACCATCTGCACCTGATCAAAGGCATACGTACATGGCGGCAGTTGAGGAACGGTTTCAGGGTGTTTGTCCGGGAACAAGGAAGGGTCTATGCCGAGACGGACATGCGTGCGATGTGCAATCCGACGCGGATGGCGGTCATTCGGGGAGCGGCGGAAAAGCTGGTGGAAAAAATACGCAATGTCTGCCCTGTGTGTGAAATGCCGGGTTTCGGTGTGGTGTCTGTCCGGGGCGGACTGCCCTGTTCACAATGTGGGTATCCGACCCGCTCTGTGTCGGTACAGGAACTGTCATGCGGGCGTTGCGGCCATAAGGAGGAAAGGACGTTTCCGAACGGCAGACGGACGGAAGACCCGCGGTACTGCGATCACTGCAATCCATGAGGCGTTAGGTCGGCGCGACGAAGGACTAGGTGTCGCGACATGAATACCAGACCGACACGTCGGCCAGCCATTCGAATTTGACAACCGAATGAAATCGACTTTTATAAAACCATGGGAAGATGCCGGAATAAAAGGACGATCGTAGGCATCCGTCGGCGATTGTCCTTTTGCCCGGCATCTTCTGAAACGCTCAGGACCATGCAGTCTAATTTGTATTTCATTTGTCCTTTTTCCCACCTGGAACCATACCTGCGGGAACAAGTCGGCGGGAATCATCTTTTCGCCACGGCGATGGCAGGGATACCGCCGTTGCAGGACCAGCGGTATTGTCTGGAGATTGCGGGCATTCTGCGGCGTAACCGGGTGAAGCAGATAGTGCTGGTAAACGATACTGGATGCCGTTTCCTGCAAGGCGTCATGCAGAAGGAAGAGGGAGGCGATATGCCATGTGAGCGCCAATTGCGACGATTGTTCAGCGAATTTCTACTGGAGATACTGGTCCGCGGCACAATGGAAAAGCAGCTGAAGTGCTTCGCCGTCATAAACCTGATCGAACAGGCCCGCCGGCTTGTGCGGTCCGACGTGCTCGGGCCGCTCATCAAAGAGCAGGACATCCGGCTCACAGGGATGGTCACAAACCGGTCGGCAGGAAGCGTGACGAGTTTTCGTATATCAAACACTTTGTTGACAAATGGACTTTCAGGTAATCGGCTCCAGCCTAACTAATCCCACCCTGCTTTTTTTTGTGCTCGGCATCATAGCCGTCCTGTTGAAAAGCGACCTGGAGATTCCGGCTTCCTCGAGCAAGTTCCTATCCCTGTACCTGTTGTTTTCCATCGGGTTCAACGGTGGACAGGAACTGGAGCACAGCGGATTCAGCCGGGAGGTGCTGTATGCATTGGCTGCTGGGATGGGGTTGGCGGTATTGATCCCGTGCTACGCTTTTTTTCTTTTGAAACGGAAAATGAGTGTGAGTGATGCCGGGGCGGTTGCGGCGTCCTACGGGTCTGTCAGTGCGGTGACATTTGTGGCGGCGGCATCCTTCCTCGAAATACAATCGATTCCATTCAGCGGCCACATGGTGGCGGTGATGGCATCGATGGAGTTTCCGGCCATCATGGCGGCCTTCGTGCTGATGAAAAGTTTCGACCGGTCGGAGGTGGAGAAACAAGTCGGGTTCCGATCCCTGCTATACCATTCGGTCTCCAACGGAAGTGTGTTGATTTTGATCGGCAGCCTGTTGGTCGGGCTGATGACGGATGCCCGCCAGGCGGAAGGCATCCGTCCGTTCACTTCCGATATTTTCAAGGGTTTCCTTGCCATCTTTCTGTTGGAGATGGGCATGCTGACAGCCAGGCGGTTCGCTGCATTCCGGACATACGGTCGGTTCGCTTTCCTTTTCGCCGTCCTCATACCGGCGATGAACGGGAGCCTGGTGGCATGGGCCAGTCAGTGGCTGACTCCCCATATCGGTGACCGGTTCATGTTCTCGATCCTGGCGGCGAGCGCCTCCTATATCGCCGTGCCTTCCGCCATGCGGCTGGCAGCACCCCGGGCGGACCCGGGCCTGTACATACCCATGGCATTGGGGGTCACATTTCCTTTCAACATCTCCCTGGGAATTCCCTTGTACTTCTGCATCATCACCGGTTCCGGCCAGGCGGCTTGATTTCGGGGCGGATAAGCTCGGGTATAGGGGGCAGCGGGCAGCCTCGATTCCGAACGGGAATTTTTCACCAACATTTAAAAATATTTCCTTCGAAAAAAAACCTTTCCCGGGAAGTGCTGTTTAACACCTGTCTTTCGAAGGAACGGCAATAATGCCAACCTTTCCTTTACAATTCCAACAGACCTCAAGAAGCAAGCGTCCGAAAGTCACGCTTCATGATTAATGATTTTAGTTGGTGAAAAAAGGAATTCCGGCGTATCTCGTGTACGACCGGAATTTTTTTTGCCAGGTATCATCGTTTCCTGGCTGGCGCCTGCCGGTTAGGGGGGCGGGCGGTCAGCCGGCGCCGATGGCTTTGGTCATGAGAGATTCCACCAGCATCAGCAGGTTGCGGGCCGTCAGGGACCGCCAGTTGACGTCGTTCAGCCGATTTCCGAAATGCAGGAAATATTGGATGCCGGTCCCTCTCATTTCCTCTTCCACGTGTTTGAGAAGGTTGAGCATGCAAACCCAGCCTCCTTCGTCTCGGATGTCCTCATACCATTCCTCATAGTAACAATCATCCGATGCGTGGAAATTGAGTATGTTTTCACCGATGATGATGAACTTTTGAATGCCGTTTCGGATGAACTCGTCGGCGACCTCCCGTTTGAGGTACATGACATCGTTGTATAGGCAGTCGTTCCACTCCCCCAGCATTTCGAAAACGGCGAACCCCGTTTCGTAATCCGCATACAGGACCTTCATATACAAGGTCTGAGAGCCGAATTCATCCCATTGCGGATGGATGAAGTAGTTGTAAATCTTCTGTGTGTAGTAGAACTCCTCATAGATTCTCCCGAAAAAGGGGGAATAGCGGTCTTCGGAGGATTCGTAGTCATCTTTCCATCTTTGGAAGGGCGCAATGTCGTGCATTGGTCAAGCTGGTTACGGTGAATGGAAGTCCTGCGTTCCGTGGCAATTGGATGGGAGCGGGTAACCTGCCTGTCGGTTGGCGGCGGCCGGCTCGGCCGGTGATGCCGCAAGGTACCGAAGAGGAAGATCCGCAAGGTGGGCCTGCAGGCGGCATCCGAGACGGCATGGGCTGCTGTGAGCGACCAGGTTTTGCAGTCAACCAGCTATGGAACAAGGTCTTTCCGCTATTTGTTCCTGGAAAAGCGACCGAGCCGACGGGTAAATTTGGGCTATTTTCAAAACATCCACAACTGCCGTCCAACAGAAATATCATCCGTTTGTTGTAAGGGAACCGATTCTTGCGGGTCACTGTCCGTCGGCTGATCCGTCGGTGGTGGCACGGGGATACCGAAGAACAACAAGACGAGATGGCAAGGATTGTGGTGACGGGGCCGGAAAGTACCGGAAAGACCACCTTGGCACAGGCGCTGGCAGCTCATTATTCGGTGGAATGGGTACCGGAGTATGCGCGAAACTACCTCGGGGGGCTGGATCGTCCTTATGTGGAGGCGGATTTGTTGGAAATTGCCAAAGGGCAATTGGCCTCGGAGGAGGAATACGGAAGACGCGCCACCGCCGGTCTCTTGGTACTGGACACAAGTCTGGAGGTGATCCGGATCTGGTCGCTGGTCCGGTACGGGCGATGCGACCCATGGATTTCCAGAGAGGCGGATTTTCGGAGGCAGGGTCTTTATCTGCTATGTTCACCCGATCTGCCATGGGAGCCGGATCCCTTGCGGGAAGGCCCGGCCGGCCGGGAAGAACTTTTCCGGCGGTACCACGACGAGTTGTCCGGCCGGGGAATGGATACCAGGATCGTCACAGGGACGGGTCACGACCGGTTTCGGCAGGCTTGTTCCGAGGTTGAGGCCTGGCTGGGCGGACGATACGGCATACCGGCCTCACCATAGTCATGCAAACAGATTTGTCAGATGGAAGGAAGGGATAGCAGGGCCACCGTCATACCGAATCCTGTCCTCTTGTTCGACGGGGTGTGCAATTTGTGCAGCACGTCCGTCCAATGGGTGATTGAGCGGGACAAGCGATGTATTTTTCGTTTCGCCGCCCTGCAATCGCCGGTCGGGACGGCTGTCCTTCGGCGTGCCGGATTTTCGGGCGACCTGCCGGACAGTGTGGTGTTGCTGGAGGGCGACGGCATGTACTTCCGTTCGGACGCGGCGATCCGGACGTGTGTGTTGCTGGGCGGATGGTGGCGGGTGGCGGGGATATTCCGGATTGTACCGAGGAGGTTGCGGGACAAGGTGTACGATCGGGTAGCCGCGAACCGGTATGCCTGGTTCGGCCGAAAGGAAGGTTGTTGGGTGCCGACCCCCGCCTTGCGGGAAAGGTTCTTGGAATAGCGGCCGGGGAACCTCCGATATGGTTGTCCGGCCCGGGACGCGGGAGGATCCGGTCCGGAACCCTTACATCGCAGCGCCCTTTTTGTGGAAAAGTGTACTTTTGCGTATGGAAAACAGCTTTATGGAAAACGACAGATACCTGGGGGAAGCGCTCACCTTCGACGATGTGCTGTTGGTTCCGGCCTTTTCCGAGGTCTTGCCACGGGAGGTCGACATCACGACGCAATTCACGAAGGGACTCAGGCTCCATGCACCGATAGTGTCCGCCGCCATGGATACGGTGACGGAGGACCGGCTGGCCATCGCCATTGCCAGGCAGGGAGGTATCGGCATCATCCACAAGAACATGTCGATCGAGTTGCAGGCGGACCAGGTCCGCAAGGTGAAGCGGTCGGAAAGTGGCATGATCATCGACCCGGTCATCCTGTCGGAGGATGCCACCATCCGGGATGCCTTGCAGATGATGCGGCAATATCGGATCGGTGGCATACCGATTACGGACAACGGCGGAAAGCTCCGGGGCATCCTGACGAACCGGGACTTGCGTTTCGAGGTAGCCTTAGACCGTCCGGTCCGGGATGTCATGACCTCGAACAATCTGATCACAGCACCGGTCGGTACCGATCTCGAGCAGGCGAAGGACATCCTGCAGCGCCACAAGATAGAAAAGTTGCCGGTCGTGGATGAGGAGATGCGGTTGGTCGGATTGATCACCTACAAGGACCTGATGAAGGTGGAGGATTATCCGAACTCCTGCAAGGACAGTTTCGGCAGGTTGGTGGTCGGGGCGGCGGTGGGGGTCACATCGGACACCATGGAGCGGGTGGCCGCCTTGGTGCAGGTCGGAGTGGATGTGATATGCGTGGATACGGCTCACGGTCATTCCCGGGGAGTGTTGGAATCCGTTCAAAGGATCAAGCGGACATACCCGAATCTGCAGGTGGTAGGGGGCAATGTGGCGACCGGTGCGGGTGCCGTCGCCTTGGCAAAGGCCGGGGCGGACGGTGTGAAGGTGGGGGTAGGTCCCGGCAGCATCTGTACCACCCGAGTGGTGGCTGGCGTGGGTGTGCCGCAGTTCACAGCCATTTACGAGGCGGCGCAAGCACTTCGGGGATCCGGCGTTCCGGTCATAGGCGACGGCGGCATCCGGTATTCGGGTGATATTGTCAAAGCCCTGGCTGCCGGGGCGAACACCATCATGGCCGGCGGACTGTTTGCCGGCGTGGAGGAAGCTCCGGGGGAAACCGTGCTGTACGAAGGTCGAAAGTTCAAGGTTTACCGAGGAATGGGTTCCCTGGGGGCCATGGGGGCCGGGTCCAAGGACCGGTACTTCCAGGATGTGGAAGACGACGTTCGCAAACTCGTCCCGGAGGGTATCGAAGGGCGGGTACCGTTCAAGGGGTCGGTGGAGGAAGTGATGGTCCAGTACCTGGGAGGCCTCCGGGCCGGTATGGGTTATTGTGGTGCCGGAGACATACCAACCCTTCAAACCGCCAGGTTCATGAAGATATCCGGTGCCGGCATCAAGGAAAGTCATCCGCATCATGTGGCCATCACCAAGGAAGCTCCCAATTACAGTATCCGGATGTAGGTTCTTGTCGTTTGCCTCGGCAAGTCGGCGGGGCTGCCGCAAACGCAGTCGGCTGTCGCCTGCGGACAGCCGGCCGCACGTGTTCGTTTTGCCGCCTGACAACCAAGGCGGCGGAAAAATTTAGCGACCATGCATAAAGACGAGCTATTGCACAGGGCGTTGCGTCGGGAATTCCTTTCCGCAGCGGAGGGGGTCTTCCTGTTCGAGCGGGTACCAACCGCCGAACTGATGTACGTCGGCAACCAACTGCGGCAGCAGCATGTGCCGGGGCGGAATGTGACCTGGATCATCGACCGCAATGCCAACACGACGAACGTCTGCATCGCAAACTGTAAGTTCTGCAACTTCTTCCGCCGCCCCGGCCATGCGGAATCCTATGTAACCTCCATCGAGACCTACAAGGAAAAGATAGCGGAAACGTTCGCTTTCGGTGGGGAACAGTTGCTGCTGCAAGGCGGCCATCACCCGGATCTCGGGCTTTCCTACTATGTGGACCTGTTCCGTGAGCTCAAGGAGCTCTTTCCCCGACTCAAGCTGCATGCCCTCGGCCCGCCGGAAATAGCCCATATTGCCAAACTGGAAAAATCAACACACCTGGAAGTGTTGCGGGCGCTCCGCGACGCGGGCCTGGACAGCCTTCCCGGGGCGGGTGCGGAAATCCTGGACGACCGGGTCCGCCGCTTGATTTCCGCCGGCAAGTGCGGTGCCAAGGAATGGCTGGACGTGATGCGGGCCGCCCATCAACTCCGGCTGACGACCTCCGCCACCATGATGTTCGGCCATATCGAGACCAATTCGGAACGCATGGAACACCTGGTGAAGCTGCGTGAAGTACAAGCGGAGAAACCGACGGAGGCGAAGGGTTTCATCGCTTTCATTCCCTGGCCTTTTCAGGATACCGATACGATCCTGCGCAAACTGAAACGCGCGAGGAACACCTGTACGGGCGACGAATATGTCCGCATGATCGCGGTGAGCAGGATCATGCTGCCGAACATCACGAACATACAGGCAAGCTGGCTGACGGTGGGCAAGCAGGTCGCTCAGCTCTGTCTGCACGCCGGTGCGAACGATTTCGGCAGCATCATGATAGAGGAGAACGTCGTTTCCGCCGCCGGCGCCCGTTTCCGTTTCACGGCGGAAGGCATCCAACGTGCGATCCGGGAAGCGGGTTTCGTTCCCCGCCTGCGGGATCAGCAATACAATTTCCGGGAATTGCCGGCATCCATCCGGCAACAACAGCTGGCGGGTGCAGGAATGATCGTGGACTGAGATGAATCCGCCCGCATGCCTTTTTCTTTCGAGAAAACTTACCCACGCATGCGGCCTGCGGCGCACAATACACCCATATGAACGCTAAAACCGAAACCGCCAGGCGCCGTACCTTCGGCATCATCTCCCATCCGGATGCCGGTAAGACCACCCTGACCGAGAAGCTGTTGCTCTTCGGGGGGGCCATCCAGACGGCCGGAGCCGTAAAATCAAACAAAATCAAGAAGACCACAGTCTCCGATTTCATGGAGATTGAAAAACAACGCGGTATCTCTGTCGCCACCTCCGTGATGGCTTTCGATTACCGGGATTTGAAAATCAACATCCTGGATACACCTGGCCACCAGGATTTCGCCGAGGACACCTACCGCACGCTTACGGCCGTCGACAGCTCCATCGTCGTCATCGACGTCGCCAAAGGGGTGGAGACCCAGACGGAAAAGCTGGTCGGCGTCTGCCGTATGCGGGCGACCCCCATCATCGTCTTCATCAACAAGCTGGACCGGGAAGGAAAGGATGCGGTGGATTTGCTGGACGAAGTGGAGCAAAAGCTCGGGTTGCGGGTCCGTCCCCTGAGCTGGCCCGTGGGTATGGGGCAGACCTTCCGTGGGGTATACAGCATGTACGAACGGAAATTGGTGCTGTTCCGGCCTCATGGCAAACAGGAAGACGAGGATGTCATGGAGATCACCGACCTCTCGGATCCGGTGTTGGAGACCCATGTCGGTCCCAGGGCCGCCGCCACCCTTCGGGAAGAAGTGGCGATGATAGAGGAAATTTATCCCCCCTTCGATGTCGAATCCTATCGCAACGGGGAGTTGTCCCCGGTCTTCTTCGGCAGTGCGGTCAACAACTTCGGTGTACGGGAGCTGCTCGACTGTTTTGTCGACATCGCGCCGAACCCGCGGCCTCGTGAAACGGAAGAAAGGACAGTCTCGCCGAACGAGGATAAATTCACCGGGTTCGTCTTCAAGATCCATGCGAACATCGATCCCCGGCATCGCGCACGCATCGCGTTCGTCCGGATTTGTTCCGGCACGTTCGAGCGGAACAGGAACTACCTGCATGTCCGGTTGGGACAACAATTCCGATTCGCCAATCCGACCAGTTTCATGGCAGACAAGAAAGAGATCATCGACGAGGCCTATCCAGGAGATGTCGTAGGCCTTCATGATACCGGTAACTTCAAGATCGGCGACACCCTGACGGAGGGGGAGGTCCTTCATTTCAAGGGTATTCCCAGTTTTTCGCCGGAACAGTTCCGGTATGTGGAAAACGCCGACCCGATGAAGTCCAAGCAGTTGGCCAAAGGCCTGGAACAACTCATGGACGAAGGGGTTGCGCAGTTGTTCACCAAGGAGAGCACGGGCCGGAAAATCGTCGGCACCGTCGGTGCGCTGCAGTTCGATGTCATACAATACCGGCTGCAGCACGAGTACGGCGCTTCCTGTGTGTACGAACCCGTCAGTCTGCACAAAGCCTGCTGGGTGACCTGCCCCGACGAGAAGGCGCTACGGGAGTTCAGGACCCGCCGGTCCAGGGATCTGGCGCATGACAAGGACGGCCAGCTGGTTTTCCTGGCCGAAAGTGCATGGACCTTGAAGATGGCCCAGGAAAACCACCCCGACGTGCAATTTCATTTCACCAGCGATATGGACCGGCGCGGAACGAATGCCTGAAGTCTTCCGGCATACGATTCGCCCGGCGCTTGTTACACCTTCAATCCGTCAGCATGAAAACTTTTCTGATCCTTCCGGCCTTCCTGCTGTTGGGATATGTGTCTGCTACGGCACAGCAAACTTCCAACCACGGCAACAAATTCGAACAATTGGGACCCATATTGCCGGACCCCACACCTTACCGAGGGGTGGACGGCAGCCCGGGGCCGTCATATTGGCAGCAGCAGTGCGACTATAACATCCGTTGTACGCTGGATGTGGCGGCGCTCCGCCTGCATGGGGACGAAAAGATCACCTACCACAACCGTTCGCCGCATCCGCTCCACTACCTATGGTTGCAACTCGATGAAAACCAACACCAGGGACACAACGACATGCATCATTTCAACGGGAGCTCCATGAATGATGTCATGAACGAAATGGCCCTTTACATGATGGAGCAATGGAAGGACCTCACCGAGTACGGCCACAACATAGAGGCCGTCACCGATGCCGCCGGGAAGCCGTTGCCGTTTACCATCAACCAGACCATGATGCGGGTGGATCTGCCGACCCCCGTCCGGCCAGGCGAAAGTTATGCCTTCCAGGTGAAATGGAACTACAAGGTGCCCGACCGTATCAACGGGCCCCGCGGTCGGGGCGGATACGAATACTTCGAGAAGGACGACAATTACCTCTTCACCATCACCCAGTGGTATCCCCGGTTGTGTGTGTATTCGGATGTGACCGGCTGGCAGAACAAACAGTTCACCGGCCGGGGGGAATTCGCCCTCACCTTCGGGGATTTCGACGTGTCCATGACGCTGCCTTCCGATTTCGTGGTCGGTTCCACCGGGGAATGCCAGAATTACGACAAGGTGCTGGAAAAGGCCCAATACCGCCGCTGGCAACAGGCGATGACGGCAACGGAACCGCTGGAGATCGTCACCTTGGACGAGGCGGTCCGCAATGAGAAGTCACCGAAGAGCAACAAACTAAAGACATGGGTTTACAAGGCCCAGAACGTACGTGACTTCGCCTGGACCGCCAGCCGGAAGTTCGTATGGGATGCGATGCCCCATTACAATGAGGATGGAAAACGGGTGATGTGCATGAGCTATTATCCCAAGGAGGCCTATCCCATCTACAGCCGCTACTCCACCAAGGTGGTGGCCCATACGCTGAAGACGTATTCCAAGTATTCCATCCCGTATCCCTATCCGGTCGCCATTTCCGTGGAGGCGCAGAACGGGATGGAATACCCGATGATCTGCTTCAATTTCGGTCGGGCCGAGGAGGACGGCACCTATACGGAACAACAGAAGAACGGCGCCATCTCCGTCATCATCCACGAGGTCGGGCACAACTACTTCCCTATGATCATCAACAGCGACGAGCGGCAGTGGTCCTGGATGGACGAAGGCATCAACACCTTCGTGCAGTTCCTGGCGCAGGCGGAATTCGACGCCAACTGGAACCACCGGCGAGGCCCCGCCCACACCATCGTGGATTATATGGCCAGCCCGAAGGACCGGCTGGAACCCATCATGACCAACAGCGAGAACATCGTGGAGTTCGGTCTCAACGCGTATGCCAAACCGGCCGCCGGCCTGAACATCCTGCGGGAGACCATCATGGGCCGCGAACTGTTCGATTTCGCTTTCAAGGAATATTGCCGTCGGTGGGCCTTCAAACATCCGACGCCGGCCGATTTTTTCCGGACCATGGAAGATGCGAGCAGTGTCGACCTGGACTGGTTCTGGCGCGGTTGGTTCTATTCCATCGAAAACGTGGACATCGCCATCGATTCCGTCAAATGGTACCGGGCCGACCTGGAAAACGACCCGGAGAGACGGACGGTACAACGGAAACGGAAAACAGCGGCGCCTTTCGAGGATATCTCCGTCCGGCGGAACCGTGCCGCCGGCATGTCGTTCGCAGTGGACCAGGATACCAACCTGGTTGATTTCTACACCACGTACCGGCCCTGGGAAACGGAGGATTCGGTCCTGTCTTTCACCACCCACTTGTACGACAAGGTATTGACGCAGGAGGAGAAGCAGGACAAGTACGGGAACAAGCATTATTACGAACTGTATTTCCGAAACAACGGCGGATTGGTGATGCCGCTGATCCTGGAATGGTCCTATGCGGACGGAACGCAGGAGGTGGAACGGATACCGGCCGAGATCTGGCGGAAGAACGAATCGGCGGTGACCAAGGTGTTCGTAAAGAACAAGCCGGTGGCATCGATACGGCTGGATCCATTCCGGGAAACGGCTGATGTCGACACCAGCAACAACGAGATGCCGGTTCCGGAGACGCCGCAATTGTTCAAGGTATATAAGGAGCATCGGATGGAAGAGGTGCCTAATCCGATGCAGCGGGCCAGAATGGGGGAGAAGATCAAGCCGTAGGAATAGGATGGCCGTTGTGGCCGGCCGTCAGGAGCGGCAAAAAAGCGGGGGCCGGTTCATACGAAAGGACCGGCCCCCGCTTTCTTCAACAGGAGTCCCCGAGCGAAGTGTTCGTCATTCTTTTTCCAGGCGGGCGGTCTGGACCTCGAGGAAGAGTTCGTCCAGTTGTTGGGTGTCTATTTCGGAAGGAGCGTCAATCATCATGTCGCGCCCCATGTTGTTTTTGGGGAACGCGATGAAATCCCGGATGCTGGTTTGGCCACGCATCACGGCACAAAGTCGGTCGAAGCCGAAGGCGATACCGCCGTGGGGCGGTGCGCCGTATTCGAAAGCACCCAACAGGAAGCCGAACTGATTTTCCGCTTGTTCCGGGGTGAAGCCCAGGAGGTTGAAATTTTTTTCCTGGAGGGTGCGGTCATGGATACGGATGGATCCGCCTCCGATTTCCACGCCGTTGATGACCAGGTCATAGGCATTGGCGCGCAGGCCTTTCAGGGTTTCGTGGTCGTCGCTCATCATTTTCCCGGTATCCTCCGGGAGCGGAGCGGTGAAGGGGTGGTGCATGGCGAAAAAGCGTGCGGCGTCCTCATCCCATTCCAGCAGGGGGAAATCCAGCACCCAAAGCGGCTGGAAGTCACCCGGTTTCATCAAGCCCATGCGGCGGCCCATTTCGAGGCGCAGTTCGCAGAGTTGTTTCCGTGTTTTGTCCTGTTCCCCGCTCAGCACGAACAGGAGGTCGCCCGGTTTCGCATCGAATCGTTGCATCCAGGCCAGGAGGTCATCGTCGGAGTAGAATTTTCCGACGGAGGATTTGAAGGAGCCATCGGGGTTGTATTTGACCCAGACCATCCCTTTGGCGCCGATCTGGGGCCTTTTGAGCCATTCGGTGAGGTTGTTGAGGTCCTTGTTGGAGTATGCGTCGGCCTGGCCTTCCGCCCGGATGCCGACGACCAGTTCCGCATCGTCGAATATGCCGAAGCCCTTCCCTTTGGCCAGGTCGTTGAGTTCGCGGAACTCCATACCGAAGCGGGTATCCGGTTTGTCGGACCCGAAGCGGCTCATGGCTTCGTCGTAGCGCATGCGGGGGAAGGGGGGTAATTCCAGCTGTAGCACGGAACGGAAGAGGTGTCGGGTCAGGGCTTCGAAGGTCTGGAGGATATCTTCCCGGGTGACGAAGGCCATCTCACAATCTATCTGTGTGAACTCCGGCTGGCGGTCTGCGCGGAGGTCCTCATCCCGGAAGCATTTGACGATTTGGAAATAGCGGTCCATACCGGCCACCATCAGGATTTGCTTGAAGGTTTGCGGGGATTGGGGCAGGGCATAGAACTGACCGGGGTTGAGGCGGCTGGGCACGACGAAATCCCGGGCTCCCTCGGGTGTGCTTTTGATAAGGTTGGGGGTCTCGATTTCGAGAAACCCTTCGCCGGAGAGGAATTTTCGGGTTTCGATTCCGACCTGGCTGCGGAAGATGATGTTCTGCTGGACGGGGGACCGGCGTAGGTCGAGGTAGCGGTATTTCATCCGCAGGTCGTCACCGCCGTCGCTGTTGTCCTCGATGGTGAAGGGAGGGGTTTTGGAGGGGTTCAGGATATCGAGGGATCCGACCTGGATTTCGATATCACCGGTTGGTCGGTTGGGATTCTTGGCGCTGCGTTCGCGCACCAGGCCGCTGACGGAAATGACGAATTCCCGGCCTAGTTTGCGGGCCTTTTCACAAAGTTCGGCGTTGTCTTCCATATGGAAGACGAGCTGGGTTATACCATACCGGTCGCGCAAGTCGAGGAAGGTCATGCCGCCGAAATCCCGGCTGGCCTGCACCCACCCGGCCAACCTGACCGTTTGCCCGACATGCTGCATCCGCAGCGCTCCGCAATCATGAGACCTGTACATAATCTGAAGATTCAATGGATGAAAGGATCCGGCCGGACTAAACGGCTCTTGCCTTGTCCTGTCGGTACGGCATTCCGGTAGGCATACCTTCGGAAGGAAGGCCGTATGGAAGGTGCAAAAGTAGGTGCTTATACGGCAAAAGCGGCAATCGGTTCTCAAAAACCCAGCTAATTTTGGATGGCTGCCAGGGAGGGAAGCGGCAAACGGTTTTCCGGTGGGAATGTGGTGACCGCTCCGGTGGCGCAAGCATGGTTAGCTCAGGTATGATTGTCTTTTCGGAAGGATTCCCGCAGTTTGAAAAACAAAATGATGAAGGACAGGGTGAGCGTCAGGCCGTTCGCGAGGATGATGGGCAGATCCTGTCGGAGCAGGCCATAGGCGAACCAGCAGAGCGTACCGATGAAAATGAGCAGGAACATGAAGAGGGACAGGTCTCCGGTGCTGCGTGTTTTCCATGTCTTGATGACCTGCGGAACGAAGGCGCCGGTGGTGAGGCTGGCCGCCAGCATACCGAGAAGGGAGGTGAGGTCCATAGTGGTGGCGTGGTGTGAACAATGCGTATGGTCGGTCTTGACCCGGAAAAGGACCGGACGCGACAGGTGTTCGGTTTCCTCCGTATGGCGCCAGCCGGGTGTTCCGGTCAGCGTTTGATGACGCGGTACCTGCGCAGGACTTTCTGTTGATTTTTGACGATGGCGAGGTACCGACCTGGTTTCAGGTGGTTCACCTCGAACGTTTTCAAGTGTTCACCGGGGGCTTGGTCTGACATTTCCATACGCAACACCTCCTCGCGCGAGGGATTGACAAGTCGGATGGTGACGGAACCGATTTCCTGGAGTGCGTATTTGATGGCCAGTTGTCCGCTTTGGGCATCCGGGAGGACGAGCGGACAGTTGTCCCAGTCTTCCGTTTCCTGATGGTCTTCCGGGGGAATGGCCGAATCGCCGGTGGAAGGGGATTTGTCACTTCGGGCAGCGAGCATCTCGAGTGGTTCCACCACCTGTCTGCCGTTCCGGCGTCGGATGACGATGACATCGCCGGTGGGTGGGTTCCAGACAGTGAGGCCGACAGGCGCCTTGAAAACGTTGGAGGGATTGACCTCCCCGACCTCGGGTGCGTTGTCCACCTGGACGACCCGGACCTCGATTTTCGACTCGTCGGCGAAAATCCAATTGAAATGGTTGAAGCTGCCGCTTGCGCGGGTCCAGGATTTGTCGTCGTTGTGTTGTCGGAGCGGGGCGCCCCAGCAACCTTCCCCGATGAAGACGGTCCCTGTTTCGTCATCGCGGAGAAAGCCTTCGTCACAGGCTTCCTGGCCGCCGCAGACGCGGATGGGATAAGTGCTTTTGGCGACGTGGGCATCGCATTCCACAGCGAGGTCCACGCCGTACCGGTAGAAAAGCGGGCCCCAATCGGAAACCAAGTCGTTACGTTCCGGTTTCCTGGCGGTATGGGGCCGCATGGGGTGATGATATTGGGCCGCTCGCCAGACCACCTGGGTACCGATGGTCGCCAGGTCCTGCTCCAGCCAGTCCCGTTGTTCCCCGCCGGAAGACATCATGGTGTTCAGGGTGTAGACCCGGAGCAGGTTGCCTCCCAAGGTCAGGGCATAATAGGCGTCGTCGAACTCCAATCCGAACAAATCGGTGAGAACCCGGTTGTCTTCCTCATGGTTACCCCGGGTCACGACGACGGGGGTCATACG
Source organism: Bacteroidota bacterium (assembly GCA_041163745.1). Classification (GTDB taxonomy): domain Bacteria; phylum Bacteroidota; class Bacteroidia; order Chitinophagales; family Saprospiraceae; genus UBA6168. The sequence continues at coordinate 268,801 of JBEAQU010000078.1, read as the reverse complement.
GCCGTCCTCCGCAATGGTCAGCTGCCAGTCGTCGAGCCATTCCTGCCATTCCAAAGGGGAGCTGCCGCCCGTGAAATCCCCCCCGAACAGCACGCAGTGCGGTTTCAGTTTGGCGACAAGCAGATTGGCGTGCTGCCGGGCGGTGCGGTGGTTCCTGGAATCTCCTCCGGCGATGATGGACAGACGCTGGGAGGGATTGTCGGGGGCAGTGGTGAAGAACAGGCGGCGGCTGGTTCCTTCGCTGTCCTTGATCAGGAAGTAATAGGTCATGTTGGGCCGGAGCCCCTTGAGCCGGATGAAATGGCTTTGCATGCCCTTGGCCTCCCGTATTTCCTCCGGCCTGATCCGTTGGCCGTATTGGTCCGGGTTATCCCCGAAGTCGTTTATGTCGAGCAACAGCACAGGGTCGGAACCCGAGGCCTGATGCCAGGCGATGGTGGCTTGTCGGCTGGGGTCCTGGCTCCAGACCAGCCGGAATTTCTCCGCCTTCGCCCAAACATCGTTGGAAATGCCGGTTGACAGGGCGCACACCAGGCAAAGGGTGGGCAGGAGCGGGAAAGAGTGTATCGAACGGACGAACCGATGGGAATATCTGATCATGAAACAACAATTGCAGGTCCTTCATCAACTTATAGGATATAACGGAAGAACGGGTGGTATGTTCTGATTGGGTGGACGGTCCTGTGTATTTAACGTTCAAAAAGGTGCAAAATATATCCGGCGGGTGAGGATTTTTGTCCGGAGCGGCGGAATCTATCGCAATCGGGATGGGCTTACGGGTACCGCCTATCACCGGATTCTTCGAAAATAAGCCTTCCGAACAGGCTGACAAGGGATCAGATAACATCGAGTTGCGTAGATTTGCACCAACGGCCGGAGAGGGGGCTTGCCGGAAGCAACAGTGGGTGGCCGTTTGAGGAAACCAGGGTTAAACAACCGATCGACATGACAACAGACAAGGTACTTTTCGACTTGGTCCGGCGGGAGCTGGAGCGCCAACGGCGGGGAATCGAGCTGATTGCATCTGAGAATTTCACCAGTCCCGCGGTCATGCAAGCCATGGGTTCCTGCCTGACCAACAAATATGCGGAAGGCTATCCGGGCAAGCGCTATTACGGTGGTTGCGAAGTGGTGGACGAGGTGGAGGAGTTGGCCATGGAACGTTTGCGGACCTTGTTCGGCGCCGCCTATGCGAACGTCCAGCCGCACTCCGGCGCACAGGCGAACGCGGCGGTCTTTCTTTCGGTACTGGAACCGGGAGACAAGACCTTGGGGCTTGACCTGGCGCATGGCGGGCACCTGTCTCACGGGTCGCCGGTCAATTTTTCCGGAAAGGTTTACCGGCCTTTGTTCTACGGAGTCGAGGAGGCGACCGGTATGATTGATATGGACAAAGTGGAGGAGATAGCTGTTCGGGAGAAGCCCAGGCTGATCATCTGCGGAGCTTCCGCATATTCTCGGGATTGGGATTATGCCCGTTTCCGTGCGATCGCCGACAAGGTGGGGGCGCTCCTGCTCGCGGATATCGCCCATCCGGCAGGATTGATTGCAGCCGGAAAGCTCAACGACCCCATGGCCTGGTGTCACATCATCACCTCCACCACCCACAAGACCCTGCGGGGTCCGCGGGGCGGAATCATCATGATGGGGGAGAACTTTGACAACCCCTGGGGTCGGGTTACGAAAAAAGGGGTGGCCATCAAAATGTCGCAGATACTCAATAGCGGGGTGTTCCCCGGAACGCAGGGTGGGCCGTTGGAGCATGTCATCGCCGCCAAGGCAGTCGCCTTTCACGAGGCCTTGCAGCCCTCCTTCCGGGATTACGCGGAACAGGTTATCCGCAATGCGCAGGCCATGGCGAAGGCATTTGTCGAAAAAGGATACCGGATTGTTTCGGGCGGTACGGACAACCACCTCCTGCTGATCGACCTCCGTTCCAAAGGGGTCACCGGCAAGCAAGCGGAGGATGTCCTGTCCAAAGTGGATATAACCGTCAACAAGAACATGGTGCCGTTCGATACGGAGTCACCGCTGGTCACTTCCGGAATCCGGGTGGGTACTGCCGCCGTCACGACCCGTGGCATGGACGAGGCCGCCTGCCGGAAAATAGCGGATTGGATGGACACCGTCATCCGGGAAGGGCAGGATGTCGATGTGACCAATGATATCCGACAGGAAATAAATCGGTTCATGCAACAGTACCCCTTGTATGAGCAGGCAGCGCCATCCTTGGTTTCCTGACGTCGTCCGCGGTCATTACAAATCCTGTGACGGCTGCGTCCATAGCTTTGACGGTGAGCGAATCTACCTACCATATCCATCTGCCCCAGTTCGAAGGGCCGTTCGACCTCCTGCTGTTCTTCATTGAGCGGGACGAGCTGGATATCAACAATATTCCGATCGCCAGCATAACGGATGACTTTTTGGCATACATCCGTGATATGGAAGCCCTGGACGTCGACCTGGCGAGCGAATTCATCCTCATGGCCGCCACCTTGTGCCGGATCAAAGCCAAAATATTGCTGCCCCGCAAACAGCTCAACGAAGACGGGGAAGAGATAGATCCCCGCGAGGAACTCGTGCAACGGCTGTTGGAGTACAAGCGTTACAAGAGCATATTGGAGGATATGCGCAGGCTGGAGGAGGAGCGCGCCCTGCGGGAGGTACGGGGGAACATCGCACAGGACCTGCGGCAGATCGCCTCCCGTGCCATGGTGGATGTGGAGTTGGAGCAGCTGACCTTGTTCCGTCTGCTCAAGACGTTCGAACGGGTGATGCGCCGGCTGGAGGCAGGGGAAAACACGCCCGTCGTACATACCATCATACGATACAACTACACCATCGCGAGCCAGCAGGATTTCATCCTGTCGACCTTGGAGCCCGGCAAACAGACCGCTTTCGAATCGATTTTCGGGCAATTGGAAAACCGCATCCACGCGGTTGTGACTTTCCTCGCCCTGTTGGAACTGCTGAACCTACAGCTGCTGACCCTGTTGCAGGGTGAGGGTGCCAACAATTTCTGGTTGGCCTTGCCGGCGGAAGACAGTGTGGCGGCCACCTCCGCACAAGAGGAGGAGTGAATCCAAGTACGCCTTATCAGGACAACCGGGCTTTGCGTATCCTGTCCAGCTCTCTCTTGTTATCCTTTTCCCGGATGGTTTCCCGTTTGTCAAAGGCTTTCTTGCCTTGTGCCAGGACGATTTCCACCTTTACAAGATTTCTGTCCGAGAAATAGACCCGATATGGGATGATGGTCAATCCTTTCTCCTTCACCCGCCTTTCCAGTTTCCGCAATTCGGCCGCATGGAGCAGCAGCTTGCGGTCCCGTCTGGATTCGTGGTTCAGGTATCCGGCATGATCGTATTCCTTGACATAGAGGTTCTTGATATACAGCTCCCCGTTTTGAAACAGGCAATAGGCATCCGACAGACTGACTTGACCGGAGCGGATGGACTTGATCTCGGAGCCCTTCAAAAGGATTCCCGCCTCGTATTTCGACAGGAAGTGGTATTCATGGGAGGCTTTCCGGTTGACCACTTCCTTCGGTTTGTTATTGTTGCTGGACATAGGGTCGATGGCTGGAGTTTTGTGTTGATGCCGGCGGTCTTTCTCCGGCGGAAACTGCCGCTGCGCTTTGATACCGCGGGCATGGTAAGGAAGGGTAGGCCGCATACAGGAGGGAGAAAGCTCATGCCACCCATCCGAGGGCCCTGGATAGCAGGAACAACCCGGAAGCAAGCAGCAAGGTTCCAGAGAGCCTGCGCATGCGAAGCAACCAAACCGGTTGCAACCATTGCCTGACCTGACGAGCCATCCAAACCTTGAAGGCATCCGTCGCGACGATGGTGCCTAACAATCCTCCGTAAAAATAGTATGCCGAATCATCAGTTCCATCATTTTCCACCAAAGGAATGCCGGAAATGCCGACCCAGAACAGGATGGTGAAAGGGTTGACGGTATTGACCAGGAATCCTTGCAGCCATCGGGCGGGCGTTGATCCGGCCGGATACGGGTCGCTCTCCGGCGTAACGAAGGGCTGGGGGGCGTGAAACAACAAGCCGCATCCAAACAGCACCAACATGGTGCCGCCACCCCAGTTGGCAACGGACACCAGTTGGTCCGTCGTCAAATGGGATCCGAGCCAGCTCGCTCCCTTCCAAGTTGCCAGGATGAACAACAGGTCGCTGGTCCAAATGCCAGCGCCGACCTGGAGACCGGCGCGGTATCCTCCCGCCAACGTCGCCTGCAGCAACGTGAACAGAATGGGGCCGGCCAGCAAGGCGAGCGCCCATCCCAATTCCATCCCTTTCAAAAGGTACTCCATATGTATTTCCTTGGTGTCGCCGTCCGGCCTCCTTCAAGCCCTCGGCATACAGGAACGGACGGCCTGCCGTACGATGGCCGCCTTTTGTATAATCGTGTGGAAAAAACGGCCGAACCTAGTGTACGCCAGTGTTTCACGCATCATTCGGATCGTTCTTCGATAGATATGTTTGTTTTGTGGCATGTTTTTGGATGCGTCAAGGGTCCCATTCCTGAATACTCGCCTAAAGCCTTAATTTTGTTGACGTATTAATTTTTTTGTCAAATTAAGGAAACAAAATAAAAAAGATTACGATTCTTGATGGAGGTGGATTTTGTGATTTTTTTACGTTTATTTTGAAAAAAAATCATCTGATCCGCCGGCGGTTACGCCACGTCTAACAATAAAGGTACAAACTGGTCGATAATGCTGAAGCAGCAACTAACGCAAAAGTTACAACAGAAGCTATCTCCGCAGCAGATTCAGCTGATGAAGCTGCTGCAGATACCGACGGCCAATTTGGACCAACGGATCAAGGAGGAGCTGGAGGCGAACCCTGCGTTGGACGAAGGGGACAACCTGGAGGATGAGTACGCGGATATGAACCGGTCCGGTGAGGATGGCAAGACAGCAGACGCGGAACAGCAAGGTGAGCAGGAGGAGGGCGGTATGGAGGACGGGGAGCAGGACCAGGAGGACAGCCTCCCGGAGGAAGAGGTTTCCCTGGAGGAATATCTGACGGATTACATGGATGACGACGAAGCATCCTACAAGTTCCAGGCGGACGGTTACGGGCAGGAGGAGGAGAACAAGACCCTTCCTGTCGCGGTGGAAAACACTTTTCACGAATACCTGGAACAACAATTGGGCATGCTGGATTTCCAGGATGAGCGGGAAGAGAGAATCGCCCGGCAGATCGTAGGCAGCATCGATGATGACGGATATCTCCGCCGGGAGACGGATGCCATACTGGACGACCTCATGTTCTCCCAGAATGTGCTTACATCCCTGGAGGAAATACAATACTGGCTTACCAAAATCCAACGTTTCGACCCACCGGGAACTGGAGCCCGCAATCTGCAGGAATGCCTGTCCTTACAGATAGAAAACAAGCTGCATCGGTCCGATGTTCCTTACGGCGAAAAATTGGTGCTTCAGATATCCAGAAAAATCATCATTCATTATTTCGACGAATTCACCAAGAAGCATTATTCGCGGCTCCAACGGCAGCTGGGTTTGTCGGATGAGGAGGAACTCAAGGAAGCCATCGATGAAATACTGAAGCTCAACCCAAAACCTGCGAGCGGCTACGTGTCCAGTACACGTAACACCCATTATGTCGTTCCAGATTTCATCATCATCAACAACGACGGGGAACTGGAGCTTTCCCTGAATTCCCGCAATGCGCCCGACCTCCATATCAGCGCCCAGTACAAGGACATGCTCCGGTCCTACAAGCATACCGTCCGCGGTCGGCGCGCCACCCGACAGGAGAAGGAGGCGATCATGTTCATCAAGCAGAAGATAGACAGTGCGAAGTGGTTCATCGATGCTATCCGCCAGCGGCAGCAAACGATGTTCAACACCATGTACGCCATCATGAATTACCAATACGAGTATTTCACCACCGGCGACCAGAAACGGCTCAGGCCCATGATTCTCAAGGATATCGCCGACATCACAGGGCTCGACATCTCCACGGTGTCCCGGGTGGCCAACAGCAAGTTCGTCCAGACGGAATTCGGAACGAAACGACTCAAGGATTTTTTCTCCGAAAGCCTGCAGACCCAGGACGGGGAGGAAGTGTCGACCTTGGAGGTCAAGAAAATCCTGACGGACATCATCGGAGGGGAGAACAAAAGGAAACCATTTTCCGATGAGAAGTTGAAAAACCTGCTGCAAAAAAAAGGTTACAACATCGCACGGCGAACGGTCGCGAAATATCGGGAACAACTGAACATCCCGGTCGCCCGACTCCGCAAGGAACTTTGATTCTTTCCTTTTCTCCGGTACGGCCGGTCTTCCGCTTCCACCCAGCTCCGCTCGTTTCTTTCCCGCTCGTTCTTTCCGGAACGGCCATAGACCGTACCCTGTCATGCAGTCGGGTCTAGGGCTGTGGGGTCGGAAGCAGTTTCTGCAAGGCGATCTCCAGGGCGGAGGCGGAAATGCCGGTGACGGAAGGGTTGTGACGGTAAACCTCTTCCAGTGCCTTGCATATGACGTCCGACACATCCTCGAAAATGGCTTGGTCGGTCATTTCCGCGTGGGGCTGCATCAGGTAGGCGAATACACGGGCCATACCGCAATTGGCGATGAAATCGGGGATGAGGCTGGTGAGTCGGTCGGCATGACCGGCGGTCGGCCCGAAGAACACCCCGTCATCAACGAAGGGGACGTTCGCGCCGCAGGCAATGACCTCCAGTCCGCCGGACAACAGGTTGTCGACCTGGGCACGGGTGACAAGTTTGGAGGCGGCACCGGGGACAAAAACATCCGCATCCAAATGCCAGATCCTGGCGTTGGTTTCCTCGAAGGACAACAACCGGTCGGTGGCAAGCCGGTTTCCTTGCTTTCGCAGGAAAAGTTCCTTCACCTCTTCCAGTCCCAGGCCTTCCTCCCGGATGATGCCGCCGTCCCGGTCGATGATACCCACGATGAGCACTCCTTTCACGGCGAGGTAACAAGCGGCGGCGGAGGCGACATTCCCCCAGCCTTGGATGATGGCTTTCTTTCCGGTCGGCGGCTGCTTCCTGAACAGGCGGTAGTAATGACAGACGGATTCCGCGACACCATAACCGGTGATCATGTCCGCAACGGCGAATTTGTGGGGGCCGTCCGGCACGTACCGGGTGTCTTCCACCCACTTCGAGCATCCATATCGGAGTTGTCCGAGGATTCCGATCTTGTCCCCGTCGGAAGCTTGGCGGAAGTGTCCGTTGACAATCCCTTCCTGTGGGTGCCAGAGTCCGAGGGCTTCGGTTAACGGGATGACATCCTTCAGTTCGTCGACGTTCAGGTCGCCGCCGGTGCCGTAATAATTCTTGAGCAGCGGGAACACGGCCTTGTACCAACGGCGTAGCACTTCGTCCCGCCGGGGGTCCGCCGGGTCGAAATCAATGCCGGATTTGGCACCGCCGATATCCGGGCCGCATACGGAGAACTTGACCTCCATCGTTTTGGCCAGGGAAACGACCTCCTCGCAGGTGAGGCCTTTCCGCATACGGGTGCCTCCGCCGGCGGCACCGTTACGAAGGGAGTTGATGACGACCCAGCCCCGGGCTCCGGTGCCCTGTTCGTCGTTCCATTCGAAAATGATCTCCGGTTTTTTTTCCTTGTACTTTTCCAGCAATGACAACATGTGCTGCGGATAATTTGGTTAAGGCGACGGCCGGTATGCGGTTGGTCTTCCGGCATGTTTTGCGGCCTGCGGAGGCAGGTGCGCAAATGTAGGAAAAAACCGCGCCATGATGCCGTTGGCGTTCGGCTTGTTCCGGAGCGTAAGACCTGGCGGAAAGGCGCCGGAAATTTGAAAAAAATGCATTCCTTTGCCGTTGTCGCTGCAAGCCGTGTGAACCCGCGTGCACGATCGAGGGAAAGCTGCCAACCCAGCCCAGTCCGGTCGGTAAGTAGGCTTTCGTATGTTGGTCGGTTATGCAGGCAACAAGGAATCTATGTTAGAACATTGGTTGAAACCCAGCAAAGTGGCGGTTGCCGCCGCCGGTTCCGTTCCGAAGGGAAGATTCGGCGGCCAGGTCGAGGTCTTTGGGGATGCGATGCCGGACCTGACCGGTACCCGGGTGGTCCTTCTGGGGGCAGGGGATGCGGTTGCGGATGCCGTACGGCAGGAATTGTACGGTCTGTCTTTTCCGTTCGAGGGTCTTCGCGTGGCGGATATCGGCAACATCCGCAGGACGGAATCATCCTTCCTGCTCCCGGTCCTTCGGGAGCTGCTCGAGGGTGGCATTTGCCCGGTCCTGCTGGGACAGGCGGACGAGTGGGTCCTGGCGCAGTTCAAGGCACATCTGGTGCAACGCTCCTCCGTGAGCCTGTTGGTTGTGCAGGAATCCATACCATATCATCCGGTCCGCGCGGACGAATCGCATTATCTGCAGCACATCCTGCAATCCCCCTCTCAGGAACTCTTTCATTTCTGCAATATCGGCTGCCAATCGCATTACCTGGATGCGGAAACCTTGTCAGCCCTGGCCATGCGTGATTTCGATTGCCTGCGGCTGGGAAAAGCCCGGACGAACATTTCGGAAATGGAACCCTATATCCGGGACGCCGACCTCCTGTGTTTTCATCTCAGTGCGATGAAAGGGACCGAGGCCCCGGGCGTGGCGCACCCTACGCCCAGCGGATTCTTCAGTGAGGAGGCCTGCCAACTCAGCCGGTATGCCGGGATGAGCGACAAGCTGGCATCCGTCGGATTTTACGGTTACCGGCCCGGGCATGACCCCGACCGACGCACCGCACAGCTCACCGCACAATTGGTCTGGTATTTCATCGACGGCTTCAACAACCGCAAACAGGATTTTCCTGCTTCTCTCGATGACTTGATTGAATACATCGTCGACCTGAAAGGATATGATTTCCAGTTGTTTTTCTGGAAAAGCAACAAGACGGGCAGATGGTGGCTGCAGGTACCAATCCATACACGCGCCGGTCTTGAACGGCACCGGTTGATTCCTTGTTCCTACAATGACTACCTGCATACACTGCAGGGGGATCTGCCGGCCCGGCTGCTGAACGCATTCAAGCGTTTTTCCTGAAAGGACGACGACCGGATGCGGCCTTCCGCGGAAGGCCGCATCCGGCAGCCTCATTTTCCGGCGTAGGAAATCCGGTATATGGCGTTGGCGAAGTCGTCGGAAACAAGGATGGAACCGTCGGGCAGATGTTCCAGGTCGACGGGTCTTCCCCAGACTTCGTCCTCATCCTGGTCGAGCCAGCCTTGGGCGAACGGCTCATAGCGGACGACCTTGTCCCCTTCCAACCGGAGCAGGGAAACCTGATAGCCGATTTTCTTGCTCCGGTTCCAGCTGCCGTGCTCCGCGACGAGAATCTGATGGTGGTATGTTTCGGGGAACATGTTGCCGGTGTAGAACTCAAGGCCGAGCGGGGCACAGTGCGGACTGAGCCGCTGGGCGGGCGGGGTGAAGTCGCTGCAGGGACGTTCCTTTCCGAACTGCTCGTCCGGCAGATCCCCTTGGTGACAATAAGGGAATCCGAAATGCATGCCGTCCTTCGGAGCATGGTTCAGTTCGCAGGCCGGGATGTCGTCTCCCAACCAATCCCGGCCGTTGTCGGTGAACCAAAGCTCCCGTGTGAGCGGATGCCAGGTGAAGCCGACGGTGTTGCGGATGCCGTGCTGGACCACCTCGCGTCCGGTACCGTCCGGGTTCAGTCGGGTGAGGGAAGCGAACACCTCGTCTTCTTCCTTGCAGATGTTGCAAGGGGCGCCTACGGGTACGTACAGTTTGCCGTCCGGGCCGAAGGCGATGTATTTCCAGCCATGGTGGGTCTTGTCGGGGTATTGGTCGTACACGACCACCGGAGCCGGCGGATTGTCCAGGCGGCCTTCAATATCGGGAAAGCGGAGAATACGGTTCACTTCGGCCACATACAGGTCACCGTCTCGGAAAGCCACCCCGTTCGGCATGTTCAGGCCCGTCGCCAGCACATACTGACGGTCCGCCCGGTTGTCGCCGTCCTCGTCCCGCAAGGCATATACACTACCTTTGTCCCGGGTACCCACGAACAGGGTGCCGTTCGGTGACAAAGCCATGGAGCGTGCATTTTCCACATCATTGGCGTAGATGGCGATTTCGAAACCGTCCGGCAGGCGTATTTTGCGCAGATAATCCTGCAGGACTTCCGGTTTGCCCTGGAATTTCCGGACTTCCTTCTTGCCGGGAAAGTTGATGGAGTTGCAGTTCAGGATGCCGACAGCCAGGATGGCTGCCAGCCATAGGTTCGTTCGCATAGCGGCAATGATTTAAGGATGAAGGATGCTGACCGATGTCGGTCAGCGGTCGGGTCCGGGGTTCCCGCCCCGGTGATATCCAGGAGTAAAGATAAACGATTCGGCCATATGTCGTCGATGCGATCCGTTTTCTGGCCAAGGTCGGGTCCGCAGCGGTTGGTTTCCGTACGTTGGTGCAGGCTGTGCCGGAAACCGACCGTTGGAGCGGATTTCTCCGGCCGGTCCGATTTTAACAATTGTTTAGCGGGTGGCGGACAATCCAATCCGGGGGTCGCTTTGTTTTTGAATGTGTCGGCTGCCGCCGACGGATGGCAGACCGGTTTCGGAAGGCCGTTCGATGTATGACTCAAATAATTGAACCATGATGATCAGGAAAACCTTTTATGCCCTGGCCTTCGGGCTGTTGGCGCTGAGTGCATGTCAGGATGACGAGCCTTCGGTTGAAGCGGTGCTGCGGTACGACGGGGAGAATGCGACCGGTCCTTTCCTGGAGCAGGGAGAGCATGAGCTGGCCATTCATTTTCCGGCGTCCACCATGGCGGATTACACAGGTCGCGAGTTGACGGAGGTTTCTTTTTTTGTCGGCGATGCGCTGCCGGCACAGTGCCAAGTCCGTGTATACCGGGGCGGAACCGTCAGTCCGGGGGGATTGGAATATTCGTTCGATGTGACCGACGGGTTACAGACCCTCCGTTGGAACCGTCATATCCTGTCCAGCCCCTTGGCCTTGGAGGGGGACGACCTATGGATATCGGTTTTCGTCACCCATGCGGTCGGGCAGCAATCCATCGGCTGTGATGCCGGTCCCAGGAAAGACGGCGGAGACTGGCTGTATCAGGAAGCGGACGGAAGCTGGCAGACTTATCAGCAACGTACAACAGAGAGCGTGAACTGGAACATCCGGGGGACGACCCGTTGACAGCGTCTTTTTCGGTGGAGCGATTCCGGACGCAAGGCGCAGGCCGGCATATGCCCGGCAGGCTGGATTCCTCCGGCTGCGTGCGTTTGTACTCCGCCGGTCGGTTTCCGGTGTTCAGGAACGGCAGGGTGCCGCCATCGCGAGCATGCCGGCGGTGTCATGGGCAACGGATTCCAGCGCCCGGTCGGAGTGACGGTGTGTCACAGGCCGTGGGGCGGCAGGTGGGGCGGCGGAATCAAAGGTAATGGCCGATCCTGATGATTTCGGAGAACACCCCTGCTGCGGTCACTTCCGCTCCGGCGCCGGGACCGCGGATGACGAGGGGGCGGTCCTTGTAACGCTCCGTTGTGAATACGATCATGTTGTCGCTTCCGCTGAGCGAGAAGAAGGGGTGGGATGCATCGACATTTTGCAGGCCGATGAAGGCGCCTTCCGTATCGAGGGTCGCCACCAGCCGGAGCGCCGTCCGATTTGCGGCGGCTTGGGCGGCCATGCGTTCGAAGTGGTCGTCCACTTTCCGCAATTCCTCGAAAAAGGAGGGGATGTCCGGTGCGTTCATGACCTGTTCCGGGAGAAAAGGATGGATGGTCACGTGGTGGGCTTCCAACGGCCGGCCGGCTTCCCGGGCCAGGATCAGTAGTTTTCGGCGGACATCGCTCCCGTTGAGGTCTTCCCTGGGGTCGGGTTCGGTAAAACCTAGTCTCTTTGCTTCCCGGACAATTTCGCTGAAGGGCCGGCCGGGTTGCAGTTGGTTGAAAAGATAGGACAGGGTGCCGGACAGGACGCCTTCGATGCGCAGGATGCGGTCGCCGCTGGTGATGAGGTCTTCGAGGGTGGACAGAACCGGCAGTCCGGCACCGACGTTGGTCTCGTAACGGAACTGAACGTCCCTTTCGGCGGCGATACCTTTGAGGGTTCGGTATTGTTCGAGGGAAGAGGAGGTGGCGATTTTGTTGGGTGTGGAGATGGATATGCTGTTTTCCAGGATTTCACGATAGTGAGTGGCGACCACTTCGCTGGCGGTGTTGTCCACGAAGACGGTGTTGGGCAGGTTCATTTCCCGCATGGTACGGACGAAGCGGGACAAGTCCGTCGGTTCGCCGTGCTGAGGGAGTGCCGCTTGCCAGGCGTCGGGGTCAATGCCGTTTTGGTCGAAAAGCATGAAGCGGGAATTGGCCAGTCCGACGAGGCGGATCTCCAGGCTTCTGTGTTCCCGGAGGTACGCGGCCTGTTTCCCGATTTGAGCCAGTAGTGCATTGCCGATCAGGCCTGCCCCGACCATGAACAGGTGGATTTCCTTCGTGTCGCTGAGGAAGAAAGTCTCGTGCAGGGCGTTCATCGCCTTTGCCTCGTCTGTTTGTGACACCACGACCGAAATGTTCAGTTCGGAGGAGCCCTGGGCGATGGCGACCACATTGATGCCATTCTTTCCGAGGGCTTGGAACATTCGTCCGGCGATACCTGGTCTGTACCGCATGTTTTCCCCGATGATGGCGATGACCGACAGGTCAGATTCCACTTTGACGGGATCCACCATCTTTTTTTCCATTTCGTATTCGAAGGCGGTTTCGACGGTGGATTTTGCTTTGGACGCCAGGTCGGGTTGAATGGCGAAGGTAATGGAATGTTCAGACGATCCCTGTGTGATGAGAATAATATTTATGCCTGCGCCGGCGAGGCAGCCGAAAAGTCTGCCGGCGATTCCCGGTACGCCGAACATGCCGCTTCCCTGCAGGGTCAGCAAGGCGACGGCATGGATGGAAGAGATGCCGGTGACGGTATGTCCGGACGGGTCGCGGTGTTCGCTGACGAGGGTTCCTTCGAATGCGGGGTGGAACGTGTTTCGTATGTACAGGGGTATTTTCTTTTGGAGGGCGGGCTGCAGGGTCGGCGGATAGATGACCTTGGCGCCGAAATGGGACATTTCCATCGCCTCCGCGTACGTCATCTTCGGTATGGTGAAGGCTTTTCTCACCTTCCGCGGGTCAGCGGTGAGCACGCCGTCGACATCCGTCCATATTTCGATGGCCTGGGCGTCCAGGCCGGCGGCCAGGATGGCGGCGGTGTAGTCGGACCCTCCGCGTCCGAGGGTGGTCGTCAGCCCTGACTCCGTGGCGCCGATGAACCCGGTGACGACATGGATGCCGGGGTGTTCGCGATAATGTCGGGCGATGAGGGGGTAGGAAACGGGAAAATCCACCCGGGCGCTGCCGAACTGGTCGTTGGTTCGGATGATGCGGCGGGCATCCAGGAAGTGGGCGGGCAGGCCAGCCTGCCGCATGGCGTGGGCGATGATGAAGGCGGCGCTGCGTTCCCCGAAGCTCACGACATAATCCATGGTCCTGGCGGATGCCTCCCGGACCAGGAAAATTCCTTCCAGCACATTGCCGAGCGAGGTATGTTGCCGGGAAAGTTCCGCTGCGACCTCTTCCCGGAGCCCGGTTTCGAGGAGTTGGCTGACGGCATCCTGGTGGCGATGGCGAAAGTTGTCCAGCACAGTCCGGAACGATTCGTCGCTGTCCGCGGCCAGCCTGCTCATGCGAAGCAGGCTGTCCGTGACACCGCCGAAGGCGGAGAACACGACAGTGAAACGTTCGCCGTGCCGAAGGTGGCACTGCCGCAGGATGTCCAACAGGTTTTTGATGCGCTCCGGTGTGCCGACGGAGGAGCCGCCGAATTTCAATACTAGCATAATCAGGTGACGGTGTTGTTTCGATTGCCGGGCCCCCGTTCCGGGTGGAGGGGTATCGGGCATGCCCGGTCGCGAAACATGTTCAACGAAGCGCTTAGTAGAAAGTTAGTTAAAGAAAGACAAAATAATTTATATTTGATAAACAGAGGTCGGCGGATGCAGGCCGGCGGTAAGGGAAGGATTATGAAAAAAATATTGATGATAAGCATGGGTATCCTGCAGGCGGGCTGGGTTGGCGCGCAGGTTGAGCATCCTGCCTGGAAGGACAAGGTGGATGTCCGGTTGTGGCAAGGGGTATCGGAGGGCGGGCGCCTTCCCTGCATCGTGCTGCTGCGGGAACAGGCGGACCTGGGGGAGGCGGCATTTCTGCCCGGCAAGCGGGAGAAAGCAGGGTATGTTTACCGGATCCTGGCCGAAACGGCCGAACGGACACAGTTGCCGCTCCTGTCCGTCCTGTTGTCGGCGGGAGCACCGGTTCGGTCCTTCCACATCGTCAATGCCGTCCGGACGGAAGTCGATCTTTCGTTGTTGCGTGTTTTGGCGCAACGGCAGGAGGTGTCGGCGATACGAACCGACGCACCTGTTTCGTCGGCGGTTCCGGTGCGCACCGAACCGGGTGCGTCGGAGCGGTCGGTGGCCTGGGGTGTCACCTACATCCATGCAGCGGAAGTCTGGGCGATGGGATACGACGGTACGGGGGTGGTGGTGGCGGGGCAGGACACCGGATACGATTGGGACCATGCGGCATTGAAAGCGGGGTACCGAGGGTGGGACGCCGGAGCCATGACGGTTTCGCACGACTATCATTGGCATGATGCGATCCATGCGGACAATCCCAACAGCCCTGGAACAAATCCCTGTGGTTACGACAGTTCGGAGCCCTGTGACGACGGAAGTCACGGAACCCATACGATGGGGACGATGGTAGGGGACGACGGCGGCTCCAACCAGGTCGGGGTGGCACCTGGGGCGACATGGATCGGCTGCCGGAACATGGAGATGGGCTGGGGAACCATCACGACCTATCTGGAGTGTTTCGAGTGGTTCCTGGCTCCGACGGATCTGAGCGGAGACAATCCGGATCCGGACATGGCTCCGCACGTCGTTAACAACTCCTGGTATTGTCCGTTGGAGGAAGGGTGCGACAGCAGCAACTACGGCATGCTGGAGACGGCGGTGGAAAACCTGCGGGCTGCCGGGGTGGTGGTGGTGGCTTCTGCCGGCAATTCCGGGCCTTCCTGTGAAACGGTCGACCATCCGCCGGCCATGTTCGCCGGCAGTCTTTCCGTAGGAGCTGTCAACAGCAGCGGATTGGCGGCCGCTTTCAGCAGCCGCGGCCCTACCCTCTACGGAGGTTCCACCTACACGAAGCCGGATCTCGCCGCACCCGGGGTCAACATTTATTCCAGCACACCCGGTGATAACTATGGCAATTCCAGCGGCACCAGCATGGCCGGTCCGCATGTGGCTGGGGCGGTCGCCCTGCTGCTGGATGCGGTGCCGGCGCTGGCCGGACAACCTGACCTGGTGGCCGCCTATCTGACGGATACGGCCGTACCGGTGACCACAACCGACGGCTGCGGGGGTAACACCAGCACCACCCTTCCGAACAACACCTACGGACACGGAATCGTCCATGTTCAACATGCGGTGGATGCTGCCTTGACGGCCCTACCCTTGGTGCTGCTGGATTTCCGGGCGGAACCGCACAACGGAGAAATCCATTTGCATTGGATAGTGTCCCTTCCGGGCACGATGAACCATTTCGAAACGGAGAGATCGGTGGATGGCGTCACCTGGGTGCGGATGGGTCGGCAGGTGTTCCGGCCCAATTCGGCGCACTATTTTTTCCAGGACGGGAATCCGCCGGACGGGACCTGCTATTACCGGCTCCGATTGGTGGACATCGACGGCAGCCAGTCCTTTTCCCCCGTCATCCGGGTATCTTCGGACCGGACGGGCAGATGGCAGGTTTTTCCCAACCCTGGCGACGGGTACTTCCGGGTGACCGGATTAGCGGGCCCCGGCCCGGTCGGATTCCGCGTCGTCGATGCCACGGGGCGCCATTGGACGGAAGGCGCCTGGGAACCGGTCGACGGGTACCTGGATGCGACCATCGATTTGTCCGCCGCCGCCGCCGGCATTTATTTTCTCAAGGTCGGTGCGGCCGGCATGGCCGCGCCCCGTTGGTGGCGACTGGTGAAAAGGTAGGGCCGCTATTCCGCACAGGCCGGCAGGCCTGCCGCCTACCTACAAATTACTGCCGTTTTCAGTTGGTAAACTTTGCCAAACGTGTATCTTTGCGCCAATTTTCGAAAGGTGCATATTCTCGCATATCAAACGCTCGCCAGAGTGTCTTAAAGCTACCACAAATGAAAAACGTCGGCAAGATCAAGCAAATCATCGGTGCGGTCGTGGATGTCAGTTTCTCGGAAGGCCAAAAGCTGCCGGAGATTCTGAACGCACTGGAGTTGAACCGCCCCAACGGCGAAAAACTTGTACTGGAGGTGCAGCAACACCTCGGTGAGGACAGTGTCCGTACCATTGCCATGGATTCCACGGACGGTCTGACCCGCGGAACGGAAGTGTTGGATACTGGCCAGCCCATCGCCATTCCGGTCGGAGACGCCATCAAGGGCCGTCTGTTCAATGTGGTCGGCGATGCCATCGATGGTATTGGCACGGTCTCCCGGGAGCATACCTACCCCATCCACCGCAAACCGCCGACTTATGAGGAATTGTCCGTGGAGAAAGAGGTCCTTTACACCGGCATCAAGGTCATCGACCTGATCGAGCCGTACATGAAAGGAGGAAAGATCGGTTTGTTCGGCGGGGCAGGCGTCGGGAAGACGGTCATCATCATGGAATTGATCAACAACATCGCCAAGGCGTACGAAGGAATATCCGTATTCGCGGGGGTCGGAGAACGGACCCGTGAAGGGAACGACCTGCTGCGGGAAATGATAGAATCGGGTGTCATCAAATACGGGGAGGATTTCAAACACAGCATGGAGGAAGGTGGATGGGACCTGAGCAAAGTCGACAAGAACGCACTGAAGGACTCCCAGGCCACCCTGGTCTTCGGGCAGATGAACGAGCCGCCCGGCGCCCGCGCAAGGGTGGCTTTGTCCGGACTTACCGTTGCGGAGTATTATCGTGACGGCGACCTGAACGACCCCACCGGCGGCAGGGACATATTATTCTTCATCGACAATATCTTCCGATTCACCCAGGCAGGTTCCGAAGTTTCCGCCTTGTTGGGCCGGATGCCCTCCGCCGTGGGTTACCAGCCCACCCTGGCCACGGAAATGGGTCTGATGCAGGAACGCATCACCTCCACGAAGCGGGGGTCCATCACCTCCGTGCAAGCGGTTTATGTACCGGCGGACGACTTGACGGACCCCGCACCGGCCACCACCTTCGCGCACCTGGACGCCACCACGGTGCTCAGCCGGAAGATCGCTTCCCTCGGTATCTACCCCGCCGTCGACCCGCTGGATTCAACCAGCCGTATCCTGGATCCCGCCATCATAGGGGACGAACATTACAACTGCGCCCAACGGGTGAAAGGTATCCTGCAACGCTACAACGAGTTGCTGGACATCATCGCCATCCTGGGGATGGAGGAACTGTCGGAAGAAGACAAGCTCGTGGTGCATCGTGCACGCCGGGTCCAGCGCTTCCTTTCCCAGCCGTTCCATGTGGCGGAACAGTTCACCGGTACGCCCGGTGTGTTGGTACCCATCGAAGAGACCATCCGCGGTTTCAACATGATCATGGACGGGGAGGTGGATGAATATCCGGAAGCCGCCTTCATGCTCAAAGGTTCCATAGATGAGGTCATCGAGGCCGGCAAGAAGATGCTGGCTGAGGCACGGTAACTTCCGCTTACGATTCATTCAACGTATCCGACATGAAAATCTCCATCCTGACGCCAGACAAGGAAGTGTTCCAGGGTTCCGTCTCTTCCGTCAAGGTTCCGGGCTCCATGGGCACGTTTCAGGTGCTGAACCAACACGCGCCCATCGTCTCCTCTTTGGAGAAGGGAACCGTCACCTTGGTGACGGACGGCACACCTTACCGCTATTTCGATGCGGGTTCCAGTACCATACAGGAAGGCAAGGAGGCTGGCAAATCGATCGAATTCGATATTTCGGGCGGTTTCATCGAAGTGTTGAACAACAACATATCCCTCTTGGTACGGGGTGTGAAATAAGTCGGTGTTCCCTCCTTCAGGGAGAAGGGACGAAGCAGCCGGCCATCCAGTCGTTTCGTGCGCTGGAGACAAGATTTTTTTTATCCTTTTTATTTCGCTGTTGTTCAGGGAGGAACTGAAATACGTTTCCTCCCTTTATTTTTTGGAATCCGTCAGTGAGTCGCCGCCTTTTCGCATTCCGATTTGCAGGGCGGGTACGGCACGGAGTCCGCATCATGCCTGCGACCATAAAAAAAGGGGGCTGACTCAGACATCACCTAGCAGGAACCGACGGAGCAGGTCCAGGGCGCGGTATCCGGTCTGTTGGATGTTCCGGAGCCGGTCACGGCCAAGTTGTAGTTTCACGGCGACAGTCCTGTCCTTTGTGCCGACGGCCACCCATATGGTGCCGACTGGTTTTTCCGTGGTTCCGCCGCCGGGACCGGCGATACCGGAGGTGGCGACCGCCACGTCGGTATGCAGGTGTCGGAGGCTGCCGGCAACCATCTGTCGCACGGTTTCTTCGCTGACTGCTCCGCACAGGTTGAGCGTATCGGTCGAAACACCCAGTTGTTCCGTCTTGACCGAATTGTCGTAGGCGATGGTGCTGCCGGTGAAATAAGCGGAAGCTCCAGGCACTGCGGTGATCAGGTGTGCGAGGAACCCGCCGGTACAGCTTTCTGCGGTGGACAGCGTCCATAGCCTTTCCCTGAGGAGTTTTCCGACGACCGTTTCGAGGGTGTCCTCGTCATATCCGGCGATGACCGCCGGCGGCAGGTACTGTTGCAACCGGCTGAAGTATTGGTCGAGGGTTTGCCGGACCTGATCGCCATCCGGATGGGAGACCAGGAGGCGAAGCCGTACCCGGCCGATGGAGGGGAGGTAGGCGAGCTTCACATGGTCCGGCAGTCCGGCCTCGAAATCACGTAGCCAGCCGGCGAGGACAGACTCCCCTTCGCCGGCGGTGAGTAGGGTTCTGTGTGCGGTCGGCAAGGCCATGAACCGGGACGACAAGCGGGGGAGTACCTCGTTTTCCATGAGGTGTTCCATTTCGAAGGGCACTCCCGGCATGGAGACCAGCACATAATCGCCGGTATCGAACCACATCCCGGGAGCGGTTCCTAATTTGTTCGGCAGGACCACAGCGTTTTCGGGCAGGAGGGCCTGGTTGCGGACATCTTCGTCGATAGGTCTGCCGAGTCGTTGCCAGATGCGGGTGATATGATCCAGCGTGGGTTGGTGAAGGACCAATCCGGTACCGAAGTGGTGTGCCAGCGCTTTCTTGGTGACATCATCCTTGGTGGGCCCAAGGCCACCGGTGACCAGTACGATATCCGCTTCGGCGGCGGCATGCGCCAAGGCTGCCACGATGCGGTCATGGTCATCGCCGACAGAGGACTTTCCGGTCACCGTGGCACCGATGCCCAGCAGGAGTTGGGCCATTTTGGCACCATTGGTATCGATGATTTGTCCGATCAGCAGTTCGTCGCCGATGGTAAGGATATGTACTTTCATATGAATTGGTTGATTCGAATGGTGGGACAACAAACTTAGGTGGCAATCGGTTGTGAGCCCGCCTGGCCGATCACCCGGCCCAATGTCGGCCCGGCCGGCGTCCTGTCAGAGGAATCCGATGGCTTTGAGGTCGAAGCGCTCCATGTTGGCGCCGGATTGCAGGCACAGCCGTCCGTGGTCGTCCACATCGGTGATGGTGGCTTCGAAGACCTCCCCGGATGCCCGCCGGTACCATGCCGCTTGGCCGAACCGGTACAGGTTACGCAGATATTCCTCCTTGAGCATCCGGAAATGGCCGGCCTTCAATTGCAAATAGCGCTGTTCGATGTATTCGCACAGTATAAGCAGCAGCTGGTTTCTGTCGAAATCGAGGGCTGTTTCCAGCCGGATGGAAGTCGGGTTGGGCAGTTCCGCGGAAAAGTCGGTTTGGTTCACATTAAGTCCGATGCCTGCAACTGTTGCGCGGATATAATTGTTATAGGTAGTGTTCTGGATCAGGATGCCTCCGGCCTTCCGGTCGCCGACATACAGATCGTTGGGCCATTTGATGGAAGTGCCGGTGGGTATGCAGGCGGACAGGAGGTCATGGGCGGACAAGGACACGGCCATGTTCAGAAACACCTGCTGACGGAGGGGGAGGAATCCGGGGAACAGGACCACGCTCATGGTGATGTTCCGGTGCGGTTCGCTTTCCCAGGAATTACCGACCTGTCCTTTTCCGGCGGTCTGGCAGGCGGTGGAAATGACGGTCCCTTCGACCGGCTTGTCCTTTGACAATAGCGAGAAGGCGTACGAATTGGTGGAGTCAAGCTCCGGAAGGTCTATCAGGACCTGTCCGACGAAGAGGGTGTTCAGTCTTCTCAATAGAAAAAATATTGTATTTTTATCCCTGCATTGACCTGTCCGATGGAATTCCGAAGCCGACCGAACCGGCGTGGGCCAAGTACCTGCCGATGCTTTCCACAGAATGGCAGATACCCGTTGTCTGAAGGGTGAAGCCAGGTCGGTCGGTTCCGATCATCAAAAATAAATAAAATACAGCTTTGACAACTACCGTTGCCTTACAGGGAAGTACCCTCTCCATTGAAGAACTGAATGACCTAATCATAGACAGCATACAGGATATCAAGGGAAAGAACATCGTCAAACTGGATCTTAGGAAGCTGGATGACACGCCGGCTGACTTCTTCATCATCTGCGAAGGAGACTCCAGTACGCAGGTCCGGGCCATTTCCGAAAACATTTACAAGCGATTGAAACAGGAAGCCGGACAGGTTCCTTTGCATGTGGAAGGCCGACAGAATTCCCGTTGGATATGCATGGATTGTTTCAACATCGTAATCCATGTATTCTATCGGGAGACGCGCGAATTCTATGCATTGGAGGAATTGTGGAGCGATGCCGGCATCACAACCTATGAGAACATCTGATACGGGGACAGTTACCTGGTCAGAAGTCGATGACCGCAACCGGAAGTTCCGGCCGGAAACGAAAATCCATATCTGATTGTTCGGGTATGTAAACACAGAACATAACCTTCATGGAAAATAACCAGGAGAACAAGAGCAACAAGGGTGGGCCGAAGTTCCACACCTATTGGATCTACGGGGTGGTGGCGGTAATACTGTTGGCATTACAGCTGATCAACCTGCCTCATTCGTCCAACGAGCCGATCACCTTCGAGCGTTTTTCCGAGATGTTCGAAGCCGGGGACGTGGAGAAGCTGGAGGTGATCAACCAGAAGACCGGCCATGTCTTCCTGCGGGAGGCGGCATTGGGCCAGGAGGAATACCAGGACGCGTCCCGGAACAGTTTCGGAAAGAACCGGCCGCACTACACATTTGACATCGGTTCCTGGGACTACCGTTCCCCTGAGCTGAAGGAGATGAACAACAAGTTGATGGAGGAAGGCAAGCGGCCGGTGCCCATCAATTTTGTGGAAAAGACCAACTGGATCGGGCCGATTCTGGGATCCCTGCTACCGGTGGCGATTGTCATTGCCATATGGGTGTTCATCATGCGGCGGGTCAGTGGCGGCGGCGGCGGGCCGGGTACACAGTTATTCAACATCGGAAAGTCGAAGGCGACCCTGTTCGATCAGAATTCGAAGGTGAACGTGACGTTCGCGGACGTTGCCGGGCTGGACGAGGCCAAGGAGGAAGTGATGGAGGTGGTCGATTTCCTGAAGAATCCGCGGAAGTATACCGCCTTGGGGGGTAAGATTCCGAAGGGTGTCTTGCTGATTGGTCCTCCGGGTACCGGCAAGACCCTGCTGGCCAAAGCGGTGGCGGGGGAAGCGGGAGTGCCTTTCTTTTCCATTTCCGGCTCCGATTTCGTGGAGATGTTCGTCGGGGTGGGGGCTTCCCGCGTCCGGGACCTGTTCCGGCAGGCGCGGGAGAAAGCACCCTGCATCGTGTTCATCGACGAGATCGATGCCATCGGACGTGCACGGGGCCGCAACAGTTTCCAGGGTGGCAATGACGAGCGTGAGAACACGTTGAACCAGTTGCTGGTGGAGATGGACGGTTTCCCGACGGACAAGGGAGTCATCCTGATGGCTGCGACCAACCGGCCGGACGTACTGGATTCCGCCCTGATGAGACCGGGCCGTTTCGACCGGCAGATCGGCATCGACCGTCCCGATCTGAAGGGTCGGGAGGCCATCTTCCATGTCCACCTCAAGAACATCAAGATCAACAATGACATATCCCCTTTCGAGCTGTCGGAAATGACGCCGGGTTTTGCCGGGGCTGAAATTGCGAACGTCTGCAATGAGGCGGCCCTGATCGCCGCTCGTCGCAACAAAGCCGAAGTGGACATGGACGACTTCAATTATGCCTTGGACAGGGTCATCGGCGGATTGGAGAAGAAGAACAAATTGATTTCCCCGGAGGAGAAGGAAATCATAGCCTATCATGAGGCGGGACATGCCGTGTGCGGCTGGTTTCTGGAACACGCCTCTCCCTTGGTCAAGGTGACGATTGTGCCACGTGGCATCGGTACCCTTGGATTCGCACAATATTTGCCGAAGGATGAGTACATCACCCGGACGGAGCAGTTGCTCGACCGTATTTGCATGACATTCGGCGGAAGAGCGGCGGAGGAGATTGTATTCGGCAAGGTTTCCACCGGGGCGCAGAGCGATCTGGACCAAGTGACGAAACTGGCATACAGCATGGTGGCGGTATTCGGCATGAACGACAAGGTGGGGCAGGTTTCCTTTTATGGTATGCAGAGCGATTCGTTTACGAAGCCCTATTCCGATGAGACGGCAGGGATGATCGACGAGGAGGTCCGGCGCTTGTTGGCGGAGCAATTCGAACGGGCGAAAGGCCTGCTGACAGAGAAACGTACCGCCCTGGAGGCCCTGGCCAGGCAATTGTTGGAAAAGGAAGTCCTGCACAAGTCGGACGTTGAAAAACTGATAGGCCCTCGGGTGGGAGCGCCGACGACGGCATCGAAAGAAGCTTCTGGTAAGGAGCATCCGCAGCAACCGGCGGCGGAAGTGGCCGCCACCACGGTATCCGTACCGGAAGGGAGCGAATGAACGGCGTCCGCTGTCCGCTAATGCCGACCGATTGGATTTTCTGCCGGAGGACTGCGCACGGCGCAGTCCTCCGGTTCGTTTGTAACAGCTGTTGACACCAGGGCCCGGCTTGCTCCCTCCCTTCGTGCCGCCGGTCCGGCCGGACTGGCGGCACGGCCCGGCAAATATCCACCATGCGTTCATTTTGGCCGATACTCTGGCACCTGAGGCGTTACAAGTTGTTGCTGGCCGGCAATCTGATGAGCAACCTGCTCATGGTGTTGTTCTCGATCGGCAGCATTCCTGCGATCATTCCTTTTCTCAACATTTTGCTGGACCAGCAGCCGATGGTGCTGGAGGCCCCGTCGGAACCCTTCGGCTGGCAGCACCTGGCCGACCATGCCAATTACCGGCTGAGCCGGCTCATCCTGACCGAAGGCAAGCGGTATGCCCTTGCATTCGCTTTGTCGCTCGTTGTCGCCATATATTTCTTCCGGAATGTGTTCCGTTATCTTTCCCAGGTTTTCCTGGCACCGGTCCGCAACGGGGTGGTCCGGGACATCCGGCAGGGCTTGTATGAAAAGATGTTGTCCCTGCCGTTGTCCTTCTATGCCGAGGAACGGAAAGGCGACCTGTTGGCCAGGATGTCAGTGGATGTGCAGGAGGTGGAGGCCAGCATCCTGAGCGGCATCGAATCTTTTGTCCGGGAGCCATTGATGATTGCCGGTGCGCTCACCTTCATGATATACATCAGTCCTTCCCTGACCCTGTTCGTATTGGTGCTGCTGGTATTCACCGGATTGGTCATCGGCCGGGTAGGAAAGTTATTGAAGCGGCAGTCCAGGAAGGTGCAGGAACAATTGGGGATATTGCTGTCCATGATGGAGGAAGGAATTTCCGGACTTCGTATCATCAAGGGTTTCAATGCCGAAGCGTTCCAGGCGGATCGGTTCGGCCGGGAGAACGAGGTATATCGGTGGTTGGTGGTGCGCTTGCTGTGGCGGCGGGATTTGTCTTCCCCGTTGACGGAGTTCCTGGGGGTGACGACGGTGGCGGTGCTGGTTTGGTACGGGTATGGCGCCGTGCAATCGGGAGGCTTGACCGTGCCTACCTTTTTTGCGATGTTGTATGCGTTTTTCAGCATGATAGAGCCGGCCAAAAAATTCGCATCGTCCTTTTACAATATCCAGAAGGGCTTGGCGGCGGCGGAGCGGGTGGAACGGCTCATGGCGGAGGATCTGCGGATAAGGGAGCGGGCGGATGCCCGTCCGCTGACAGCCTTTCGGGACAAGATTGTCTACCACCAGGTGGGGTTCACCTACGAAGGTGCCCGGCAGCCTGCCCTGGAAGCGGTGGACCTGGAGATTCCTGCCGGAAAAATCATCGCCTTGGTAGGGTCGTCCGGTGCCGGTAAAACCACCTTGGTGGATTTGTTGCCTCGTTTCTACGATGTTTCGCAGGGGGCGTTAACCCTGGACGGCATCGACATCCGGGATTACCGTGTGCAGGACTTGCGGTCACTGATGGGGATTGTGACACAGGAGCCGGTGCTGTTCAACGACACCATTTTCAACAACATAGCGTTCGGAATGGAGGGGGTTTCGATGGCGGCGGTGGAACAGGCGGCGCGTGTCGCGCATGCACACGACTTCATCATGGCGACACCGGCGGGATATGGTACGAACATCGGAGACCGGGGGGTCAAGCTGAGTGGCGGGCAGCGGCAGCGACTGGCCCTGGCGCGGGCGGTGTTGGCGAATCCGCCCATCTTGATATTGGACGAAGCCACTTCCGCATTGGATGCGGAATCGGAGCGCTTGGTACAGGCGGCCCTGGAGGTCCTGATGCGCAACCGTACCAGCATAGTCATTGCGCACCGCCTGTCGACAGTCCGGCATGCGGATGAAATCATCCTGTTGCAGGAGGGAAGGATAGCGGAGCGGGGTACGCACGCTGCGTTGATGGCGAAGGACAGCGCCTATCGCCGCCTGGTTGGCATGCAATCATTTTGAAGATGCTGTTGGTGACCAGGACTGGAAGAATTTTTCGGACAGCAGCAGTTTGCGGAGCAGGGCACGTTTTTTTGTCTGATGGTCCTGCATCCGACGGAGGATGTCATCCAGTGCGTGGGTGGCAGCGACGATATGTTCCCCTTTGTTGAGCATGATGCATTCCGAGCGCTGCCCCATGGCGGCGTCGGTGATTTCCGCCCGGGAGGGCAATCCTTGCCGGGCCATTCCTTCTAGCACCTGGGTCGCCCAGATGGCGGGCAGGTGGGCAGCTTCGCAGAGCCACAGGATTTGTTCCTGCACTTCCGCCAGCCGGCCGAAGCCGCATTCGATGGCCAGGTCACCCCGGGCGATCATCACCCCGGCCGTCGGGAGTTGCATGGCGGTGAGGAGCATGGCGGGGAGGTTGTCAAAGCCCCTGCGGGTTTCCACCTTGAGGACGATGGCGGGCGGGTTGTCGGTCAGTGTGCGGAGTTGTTCGACCAAGCGGTCGACATCCCGGGGGGTATTGACGAAGGAAAGTCCGACCATGTCTGCATGTTTCACGACAAAGGGCAAGTCATTGGCATCATCCTCGGTCAGGGCCGGCAGGTCGAGCTGGGAGTCCGGCAGGTTGATTCCTTTTTCCGCACGCAGCCGGCCGCCACCGGGACGTGTCCGGTTGATACGGACTTCCACCCGGTCGGTACGGACCGCTTCGATGGTTCCGCCGATTTTACCGTCATCGAACCAAATGGGTTCTCCGATTTGCAGATGGGGGAAGATAGCGGGAATGGAGCAGCCGATGGTCGCCGGATGCCATTCGTTGGTGTCGGGGTCGAAACGGGCGTTCGTACCGGGGTGCCCGTCGGCGGACAACACCAGCAGGTCACCCGCCGACAAACGGATGCCGCCTTCCTTCCGGGGAAGGTCTGCCACCAGCCGGGCGTTCCGGTTCTTCGGCTTGCGTTTTCCGGTTGTGACGAGTTGGAGTTGGGTTCCCGGGACGAAGTAGACCGTCTTGCGGCAGGTGACCAGAACGGCCTTTTCCGTTACGGTATCGACTTGGAGTCGTCTTTTGGATCCCCTGCCGTCGGTCAGCAGGATGGTGTCGCCGCGTTTGCATTGTGCCAGCCAGTCTCCCGGAAGCGGAAGACTGCCTTGGGGATCCGGTTTGTCAGATTGCCCATGTTCCGCCGGATACAGCCAGAGGCGGGCGGGTGCGGTGACTTTCCCGACATCATTCCTTTCCGGTCGCATGCGGAGCACGGGTGGTCCCGGTTCGACGGTACCGGTGCGTAATTTGGGGCCGCCGAGGTCCATCAGGATCTTGCAGGGAATACCCATGACATCCGATGCCCGCCGGATGTTGCCGACGATCTTTTCCCAGACGGCGGGATGGTCGTGCGCACAATTGATGCGAGCGCAGTTCATACCCTGCTGCAGGAGGTCCGCGACCAAACCGTAATCATCCGCGGCGGTCCCCGGCATGGTCACCATGATCCGGACCCTCCGGCCGGAGGGTATGTCGCCAAGCAGGCTGGCGGTGTTATGTTCCAGCAGCCGGCGACCTTCCCGGAAGCAGGCCGGCGGATCTTCGGTCGGAGACCAGGTCTCTCCCCGGAGGGCATGGATGACGTGCAGCAGGGTGTCGACGGTTGCCTGTACCTTGCGTTCCGCCCTGCCCAGGGAGGAAAGACCCCATTCGGACAAAGCGATTTGCAGTTCCCGGACATCATATCTGCGAAGGGCCATGTAGTGGATGAGGTTACGGGCGCTTCTCAGGTGATGGGGGTGGATTTTGTCCCAGCCGTCGTACCTGGATTCCATGCTGAGCATTTCCGTCCGCAGCCGCATCAATTGGTCGGCTATGGAATCCAGGGAGTCCGTTTCGCAGGGAAGTCGGTGTTGAAGATCTTTTTCCATGGTCAGGGCGGGGTAGATGAAGGATGCGGTCGTTGCAGCCGCACGACCGGGGCCGACTTCAGGACCGGGGGCGTCCGTATGCGATGCGTTCCTTCCGTGGTCCCTCCGGCGGCGATGCCGCGGAACGGAGGCTGCTTCCGGTCCGGCTGTCCACCTCCTCGAAATCGACAAATTCCGCCGCATGCTCCCGGGTTTGGCGACGGCGGTTGTCCTTCAGGCGGCGATGGAGGATTGCCTTGAGGAATAGGAATGGGAAGACCAGCATATAACCGAGGCCCGTGAGCAGGACCAGCAGGAGGCCGGACAGCAGGTTCTGCCGGATTCGTGCGATCAGCCATCGGCCGTAATCAATCACCACCGACCGTTCGATGACCAGGGCCGCCACCAGGAGGAATGGTGCGGCGTAACTCAGGAGGATGAAAACCCCCCGCACGAGCAGGAACAGGACAACCAGGAAGCCGCCGAGCAGCAGGAGACTGGCCAGGGAGTCGAAAGTGAATTGTGTGGTTCTGCGGTAAGCCATGGTATGGAGTTTCCGTTGGATTCGTCGTGAATGCGGCCGAAAAGAACGCTGCAAGAGCCAAAACGGCCTTCTACACCGGACAATGCCCGGAGCCTGGGTGGACCGTCGTCCATGCGGTTTCCCATCGGCATGTGACCCGGAAGGTCTTCCGGCCGGAAATTGGCGGGAAGGCCCTACCCGGGATGTCGGCAGCCGGGCGTTTCGAATCCTCTCCTATAAGAACGATTGGGAAAGGCATCCTGTTCGGTTGCCGGACCTCAAATAGACGAGGGTTGTCGCCGGGCAGACGCGTACCTGCCGACAATCGGCCGGATTCGGATGGCCAGGCATGTCACGACCGGTGGGACAACGGACCGGTGATGTGTATCAGTTCGCTGATGATCATGGCGGTCGCACCCCAGAGCACTTTTCCTTCTACATCGAAATAGGGAACGTTTTTCAAGGTGAGTCGGGGTGCGAGCCGGATATCGGTCAGTTTGCGCCGCTCGGGTCGGAAGAACAGATCGAAAGGGACATCGAACGCATGCTGCACCTCCTCCGGCTGGAGAACATAGGACGGTGCGGTGTCGAGATAACCGACGAACGGGTGCACTTGAAAGTTGCTGACCGGAATGTAAAGGTCCGACAGCCGGCCGATCACCCGGATGCTGTCGGCGGAAACGCCGATCTCCTCTTCGGTTTCGCGCAGGGCGGTGTGTTGCAGGCAGGTGTCGGACAATTCCGCTTTCCCGCCGGGAAAACCGATCTGGCCGGCATGGTGGTCGCGGTCGTTCCGGTTCCGTTCGATCAGGACGATACGCCATTCCGACATGTCGCGGAAAAGGAGCGCCATGACGGCGGCCTGTCGTGCGGTCGTCGGGGCGGCGGTGTACAGGTGCCGGGTGATGTGCGCCATCTTGCGCTGGGCCTCCATCCCGGGCAGGGTTGCCGCCAGCCGGTCTTCAAGCTGTCTGATGAAAGTTG
Source organism: Bacteroidota bacterium (assembly GCA_041163745.1). Taxonomy (GTDB): domain Bacteria; phylum Bacteroidota; class Bacteroidia; order Chitinophagales; family Saprospiraceae; genus UBA6168. Next base: position 240,265 of record JBEAQU010000078.1, on the reverse strand, counting down.
GTATCATACCGGATGAAATGGGACGCTAACCGAATTGTCAATCGGGCGGCTTCGGTGCGCCCTGTTGAATCATGGATACGACAAGTTGGCTTGCACCCCTTGGTGGATTCGAAACATGGACCGGGCAGGTTTCCGAAGCAGCCCGGCGAAACGACCCGGCCGACGGACCGACTGTTACAACGCCGGAACCATACCGCTTGTTCAGGCTGCCGCCTGCCTTGGTCCGGAAAAGCATCCGCCTGGCATCCGCCTTTCCGGCACCCAGCCATGCAATCAATGGCGTATCTTGAAAATTTGACCGTTTATCCGCAGGGATTTTTCCCAAAAAATACCAATTTGCATCACCTTATGTTCCGGTTGTCCGATAAGGACGGCCCAACCCAACCACTGTCTGATGAAGTCCGTTTTCACAACCTGTGTTCTGGCCCTTTGGCTGCTCCTACCCTTTTGTCTGTCCGCCCAATCTTCCTTCCGAACCGACAGCATTCCCGGATCCGGGGTCACCTTCCGTCTCGTATTGGCACCCGCGGGTGTATTTCCGATGCGCTCGGCCGACGGCACCCAGGAGAAACTGGTCCGGTTGGACAGTTTCTGGATGGGAGTACAGGAGGTTACGTATGACGAATTCATCGTTTTCTATCAGCGTGAGTACGATACGGACGCGTCGGCCCATCCGGACCGAGTCTACACAGCCGATGCGGTGACCCGCCCGTCGCCGCAATACATCGATTACACATATGGAATGGGGAAGTCGGGTTTTCCGGCGGTCAGCATGACCCAGCAGGCCGCCCTGCGCTATTGCCGTTGGTTGTACGACAAGACGGGGGTGTTCTACCGCTTGCCGACCGAGGCGGAATGGGAATATGCCTGCCGGGCTGGCCGGGCGCCGGAAGTTGCTGCCGGCGAACTGGAGCGGTACGCCTGGTTTTTCGAGAATGCTTTCGAACGGTACCATGAAGTTGGCCGCAAAGAGCCCAACGCCTGGGGCTTGTACGATATGCTGGGCAACGTGGCGGAATGGACGCTCGACGATTACCAGGAGACTTATCTCGAACAGCTGGAGGGGTCGCCGGCGGACAATCCTTGGTTCGTTCCGCAGCGACGACATTCCCGGACAGTCCGCGGCGGCTCCTATGACAGCCCGTCCGGGCAGTGTTCCTGCACCTTCCGGGAAAAATCGAATCCCCGTTGGCAAGCCAGGGACCCGCAAATCCCGAAAAGCCTTTGGTGGAATCCGGACGCACCCTTCGTCGGTTTCCGAATTGTCCGCCCGCTCTTCCAACCGTCCCCTTCGGCGGTGGAGGATTTCTTCCGGCAAGCCATCCGGGACTGACTTGCCGCCGCCGCAACAGCCGGTAAGCGGCGTGCCAATCCGATCGTCAATCAACGGAAAAGCCTGGGTACCTATTGAATGATGCACACCATACAAACCGCAGCATCTCCGGGCCGGAGCACTCCATCCGTGCGACGAACCCGGGGTAGGAAAATGCGGTGGTATGCACAGTCTTGGGTGGTCACAAACACCGCGAAACATAGACAGGTGGCAGTCTCGTGACGAGACTGTTTTCCTGGCACAGTCTTTTTTGGTCACAAACACCGCGAAACATAGACAGACTCCAACAGACCGTCGGGCAGCCCGACGGATGCGGGTGCGTGAGGTTCCCTCAGGCGCATCCGAAGATTGGATCGATTCCCGTACATTTGCGTCATTTCAAAGTCATCCTTTTCAATATCTCCCTGATCTTCGTGCTGGTATACCTTTTGGGGCACGGCATCGCACTACATTTCCATTGGAGCCGGAAGGACCGTTTCCTCCACGGAAATACAGGGCAGGTTGTCTTCTTCGAAAAGATATTCAAGCCGATCCACAAGAACTTCATCGTTTACCCCCAGTACCATTCCCGCTATGATTCCGCGACTTTTTATTTCAACGAGCCGGGAACATACGAACTCGCGCTGTTGACATTGATTTCACCTAATCGGTGGACACAAACGGCATGCGCAACTGCGGCTATAAATCCGGTGTGCAGGATTCCTTTCAAATTGCGTTGCTTGGGGATTCGCATGCCTTCGGGTTGGGCGTCAGCGACGGACAGACCTACGCCGCTCTCCTGAACGACGCTGGTTACCCTGCCAATCTGGTGGCCTGTTCCAGTTTCGGCACGGCCCGAGCGTTCATCAAGTGCGAGGCTTTGGTCAGGCAGGGCATCATCAGAAAACCGACCGCTCTGGTGCTGCACTACTGTGAAAACGACAGCCTGGAGAACGCTGCCTTCGTGAATGACCAATTCCGTTATTCACCGCCACCCCCGAAGGAATTCACCCAGACCCTTGGGGCATCGTCGCATCCGGTCCGGTACGGCCAGATACACTATCTGCTGCCCGACATCCTCCGGCCTTTGTCCTGGCCCAATGCATTGGAGTACCAGTTGCTCAAGCATCTCTCGTTCGGAATTCCCATTCACAGGGCTCGGCCCGTTCAGGCGGAACCCACCCCTCCGGCACGGCCTTTCGATGAGGACCTGGAGCGAATCATCCGGCATCACTTGCAAAGGCCGGAGTTCGAAGAGGTCCGGAAAATAATCCTGCTGGATGCTTTGTCTCCCGGTTATTTCCCGAGCGCTGAAATCCGGTATGAAACCGGTCGGATGGCAGGTTTGCGGGACCGGTTGAGCCGGTCGCTCCCGGATGTCGAGGTGGTGTTCATCACACCGGACGAAAAGGACCTGGAGCGATATTTCTTCCGGTATGACGACCATATCAACGCGGCGGGGCATGCGTATTTTTTTTCGAAGATCCGGCGGTCGGTCGATAAGGGAAGGGAATGAGAGAAGTAAGCCAAGGAGCGTCGGGTGACGTGAAATGTTCCTGTAGTTTTTTTCGTAGATTTACTTTCGTACCAACTTCAGAATCGGGTTCTTGCAAGAGAACCGGTTCGAGGAGCGCCGGGGCCAAGCCTGGCCGGAAGGACGGTGGAGGAGCCGGCCCGAACGGAACAATCTGACGGGACGAAAAAAAAAACTGGTGATCAGGGAACAATACAACGATATCTTCCTCCGGGAGCTGGAGCGGCTGAACGAGGAGCAACGGCAGGCGGTGAACCATATCGACGGTCCGATGCTGGTGTTGGCGGGCCCGGGCACAGGCAAGACGCAGGTGCTGGCCGCCCGTATCGGCAACATCCTGCTGCAAACGGATGCCGCCCCCCACAACATCCTGTGTCTCACCTTCACGGAAGCCGGGGTGCAAGCGATGCGGCAGCGATTGGTACGGCTGATCGGGCCGGAGGGTCACCGCGTCCATGTCTTCACCTTTCATTCATTTTGCAATTCGGTCATCCAGGAAAACCTGGCATATTTCGGTCAGCAGGAATTGCTGCCGGTCGGGGACCTTGAGCGGTTGGAGTTGCTGCGGAACCTGTTGGAAAAGCTCCCGCCGGAACACCCCTTGCGGGCGAAAAGAACAAGCGTTTGGCACTACGAAGCCCAAGTGAAGCATCTGTTCGATCTGATGAAGCGGGAACGTTGGACGGAGGCGCACATCCGGCAGGCGGTGGGTCAGTATATGGACAGTCTTCCGGACCGAAAAGAATTCCGGTATCAGATAAATGCGGCCGGCTATCGGAAGGGGGACCTCAAGAAACAAGCCCTCGAGACGGAGAAACAGCGGATGGAACTCCTGCAGGCGGGGGCCGGTTGTTTCGAAACCTACCGGGCCGCCCTGGCCCAGGCGCAGCGCTACGATTTCAGCGATATGATCCTGATGGTGCTGGAGGCATGGGAACGCCATCCGTTTCTGCTTGCCCGCTACCAGGAGCAGTACCTGTATATTCTGGTGGACGAATACCAGGACACGAACGGAGCCCAGAACGAGGTGTTGATGCGGCTGGTCGATTACTGGGACAGTCCCAACGTCTTCCTGGTAGGGGATGACGACCAATCCATTTTCGAATTTCAGGGAGCCCGTCTCCAGAATCTCACCGATTTTTATGAAAAATACCGGGATACGCTGCAGCTGGTCGTCCTGCGGAAAAACTACCGTTCGTCACAGGAGATCCTGGACCGGAGTGCGCGTTTGATATCGGACAACCGGGAGCGGGTGGTCAGCCGCTTGGAAGGCATGGGCATTTCCAAGCAGCTGGAGGCGCAACACCCCGAATTCGCCCGTTATCGGGCGGGTTTGGTATGCAGGAGATATGCCAGCCGTCTGCAGGAAGACACCGATATCGCCGCGCAAATCAGTCGATTTCAGGCGGAAGGGTTTCCACTGGACGAGGTGGCGGTCATCGTTGCCCGGCACAAGCAGTTGGAGCGGCTTGCATCCATATTGGGTAAAATGGGTATTCCTTACCGCACCCGTCGGGAGATGAACATCCTGGACCTGCCGTTGATTCGCAACCTGCGCGACATGCTGTCATATTTCGAAGCGGAATTCCGGCAGCCGTTCAGCGGGGAAAGCCAGCTTTTCCGGATGCTGCACTTGGATTTCATCGGCATGGCACCGTTGGATCTGGCGCGTATGTCCGCCCGCCGGCAAATGACCGACCGTCACGGCCGTTATTGGAGGGAGCTGCTGGCAGACAAGGATTTTCTGTCGGCATGCGGGTTGTCGGCGCCGGAGGCTGTCCATCGGTTCGTGGAATGGTCGGAGGAGTTGCACTTGGTATACGCATCGTTGCCGGTACCGGTGCTGTTGGAACGAATCATCAACCGGAGCGGACTGCTGCGGCAGATATTGGAAAGCGGGGACCGCGACCGGCTCGCCGCCATACTGTATCGGTTCACCGGGTTTGTACAGCAGGAGTCGGACCGGCGTCCCCGGTTGGAACCGGGAGAATTGCTGGAACTGTTGAAAAGTATGGATGCCAACCGGCTGGCCATCGAACTGGGTGTGGAGGACCAATGGGGCGGCGGTTCTGCGGCGGATGGGCGGCCGGTTCGCCAGGTGCAGTTGCTGACGGTACACAGCGCCAAGGGATTGGAGTTCCAAAGAGTCTTCCTTCCCGACTGCAGCAAGAAGCGTTGGGATCCGGTGACACAAAACAGTTCCTTCCAGTTCACCTTCCCGGATACGTTGACGGGCAGCACCGGGGAGGACGCCCTGGAGGCGCGTCGTCGCCTGCTGTATGTGGCCATGACCCGGGCCAAGGAATTCCTTCAGCTATCCTATGCAACGATGGATGACAACGGGCGTACGCAGGAGAAAGCCCAGGTCCTGGGGAATTGGGAGGAGCACGAATGGCAGGAAGGACCGGCCGGACCCGGGCAGGCGGCTCTGGTAAGCCATCCGGTTTTGTTGGCGGAGCCGCAGGAATTCGGGCAGACGCAAGCATACTGGTTGGAGCCTCTGCTGGAGCGGTGGTCGATCAGCCCCTCCGCATTGAACCAATATCTGCGGTGCCCGCTCAGTTTCTATTACCAACATCTGTTGAAGATACCGACACTGCCCAGTACGGCCGGCGCCTACGGCCTGGCGGTCCACGGGGCCCTGGCCAGGGGATTCGGGGAAAAGCTGCGGGGTGGTTCGGAGGGCGCCTTTCCCGGACCCGAGCAATTCGGCGAATTTTTTGTTCGGGAGATGTACCGGCGGCGTTCCCAGTTCGAACGCCGGGAATTCGATGCCCGGTTGTCGTCGGGAAAGCAGCGGATCGAAGGATATGTCCGGAGCGAGATGAAAGCGTGGCCGGCCACTTGCCTGGTGGAACAACGTTATGCCCGGGTCATGGTGGACGATGTGCCGATGACGGGAGTGATAGACCGGGTCGACCAGCTCCCCGGGCTGCAGACCCATCTGCTGGACTATAAATCCGGCGCTAAAGAATATATCCGCAAGCAGTCGGCAAAACCCTCCGGCCAGTTGCCTGCAGGTGGCGACTATTGGCGGCAGATGCATTTTTACAAAATTCTGTACGACCATGCAGGAACGCACGGCCGGACTGCCGTCAGTTGGGAAATCAGTTGTACGGATCCGGACCGTGACGGACGATACCACCGTATCCGGTCGGCGTTCCGGCCGGAGGACGTACAGCTTGTCCGGACTTTGGTCCGGGAAACCTACCAGGAGATTCGCGGGCGGCGGACATTCGCGGGCTGCGGACAGCCCGATTGCACCTGGTGCGGATTCCTGCAGCATCGGTCCGTGGACAGTCTGACGGATACGGCTGTCGAGGCGTTGGACGACCAATGATGATGTGGGATGGAAAACAATCTGACGGATACATACCGGCACAAGGGGTTGCGGCGGAAGCTCGTCGACGAACTTCGGAAAAAGGGCATCCGGGACGAACGGGTGCTCGAGGCGATGGGGAAAGTGCCGCGGCATGTCTTTCTCGACAGCGCCTTCGCGGACCTGGCCTATGAGGACCAGGCCTTGCCCATCGCTTGTGAGCAGACCATCTCGCAACCCTACACGGTCGCCTACCAGACGGAGCTGCTCGACCTGCGGAAAGGGGACAAGGTCCTGGAGATCGGTACGGGTTCCGGTTACCAGGCGGCGGTGTTAGGGGCCATGGGCGTACGGGTCTACACCGTGGAAAGGCAGGAGGCGTTGTTCCACAAGGCCCGCAAGCTGTTGCGGGACCTGGGCTACCATAATGTCCGGTGTTTTTATCGGGATGGCACGAAGGGCTTGCCCGAGTACGCACCGTATGACAAGATCATCGTCACGGCTGGTGCGGACCAACTGCCGCCCATATTGGTCGGCCAACTCCGGGAAGGTGGCGTGCTGGTCATTCCCGTCGGATATCCTGTCCAGACGATGAAGCGGGTGAGCCGGTCGGCGGACGGCAGCCTGACGACGGAGGACCGTGGGGATTTCCGCTTCGTCCCCTTCGTAGAAGGAACAGTGGGCACCCACGGAGTCCGGGACTGACCACCGGCGGCGGCGCGGGTTTTTTGGCCGGTGCTTCCGACCAGACTTAATAATTCCTACCTTTGCATGAATCGGCAGGTTTCTCATGGCGGTGTTTTTCCGACGGATTTCAATGGGGACAAGTGACGCATCCGGTTCGTTCGCAAGGGACCGTCGGATGTCGCAGGGATAGTAGCGAAGCAGCCGTTCCTGCCATTGCTTCAGCGGACAGGAAACTGTTTCGGCAGTCAAAAAATCAAGACGAATGGCAAAGGTTGACCTGATTATGCCCAAGATGGGCGAGAGCATCATGGAGGCCACCATCCTCCGTTGGGTGAAGAAGACGGGAGATTGGGTGGAAGCGGACGAGACCATCCTGGAGATAGCGACCGACAAGGTGGATTCCGAGGTGCCTTCCCCTGTATCGGGAAAACTGGCGACCGTTTTGTTTCCGGAAAACGAGGTGGTTCAGGTTGGAAAAGCCATTGCGGTCATTGATACGGAGGCAGGGGAATCAATACAGTTGGCATCGGATGTAGCCGTCGGAGTTGTGTCGCCGGAAGCACCGGTGCTGGCGGCGGCGGTGGAGGTCACTGTTGCGGCCGCACTGGAGACGGTGACCATATCGCGACCGCTTCCGGAATCGGTCGACGGGCGTGGCGAGGAGGGCCGCTTCTATTCTCCTTTGGTACGGAACATCGCCCGGTCGGAAAACATCGGTCCGGCGGAGCTGGACAGCATACCGGGTACCGGACAAGGTGGACGGGTGACGAAGAAAGACATCCTGGACTATATCGGGCGGCGTGACAAGGAAACAACGTCGGCACCGGTCGGTGCCAACGTCTTGGAATCCCCAGGGCCCGATGTCTTGGCCCGGCCGTCGGCCAGTGTATCCGGCGGAACGGATATCCTGGAGATGGACCGTATGCGGCGTCTGATCGCCGACCACATGGTGATGTCGAAAAGGGTATCCCCCCATGTGACCTCTTTCGTGGAGGTGGATGTGACCCCTTTGGTTCAGTGGCGGGAGCGAAACAAAGAATCCTTCCAGCGGAAGTATGGAGAAAAAATAACGTTCACACCGTTGTTCATCGAAGCGGTGGCACGGGCGATCGGTGATTTCCCGATGATCAACGTATCGGTGGAAGAGCACCGGATCCTGGTTAAAAAGGACGTCAACATCGGTATGGCAACGGCGCTGCCCAGTGGCAATCTCATCGTGCCGGTCATTCGCAACGCCAATTTCCTGAGTCTGCCGGGATTGACCCGGGCAGTCAACGACCTGGCCGACCGGGCGCGGCAGAACAAGCTGAAACCGGAGGAAATCCAGGGGGGGACTTTCACCCTGACCAATGTCGGGACTTTCGGCAATGTGATGGGGACGCCCATCATCAACCAGCCGCAGGTGGCCATCCTGGCTACCGGCGCCATCCGCAAGAAACCGGCGGTGGTGGAAACCCCTTACGGGGATCTGATCGCCGTGCGGCAACTCATGTTCCTTTCCCTCAGCTACGACCACCGGGTGGTGGATGGTGCGCTGGGCGGTTCTTTCCTGCGCCGTGTCGGCGATTACCTCGAGGCCTTCGATCCGGAACGGGTGATATGAGTTCTTCCCATGAAGACCGACCGGCCATGGTATGCAGCACACGCCACGGCCGGTCGGTCCTCTTCGGGTCATTCCCCGGCCTGCAGGGCCTTGAAGCGGTCCAGTCCACATTGCAGAAACCCTGCATACGCCGACACATCCGGCGTATATCCGACCGGTTGTGCCAGCAGTCTGCCTTCCGGTGAAAGCAGGACATAATACGGCTGCGAGTTGTTGTCGAACAATTCCGTCTGCATGTATTGCCACTTGTGGCCGGTCGTCCGCAATCGGAACGTACCGCCGCTTTTCATCGGCAGAACCTGTTGTTCTTCCACAGGCAGTTCTATTTTTTCATCCACATACAGGGATATCAACACATAATCGTCTTTCAGAAAGCCGTATACCGCCGCTTCGGGCCATACGTGTTCCTCCATCTTGCGGCAATTCACGCAGGCGTGCCCGGTAAAGTCGATCATGATGGGCTTGTTGACGCTGCGGGCATACGCAAGTCCCTGTTCGAAATCCTTGAAACAATCCAGGTTCTGGGGGCATTCCTTGGGATGGAGCCAGCTGTAGCCGGTCGGAGGCGCCAGTCCGCTCAGCAGCTTCAGCGGACGGAAGGTGCCGGCCGCTTCATCGTACCGGAAGCCGGTCATCAGGTAGACAGCGAATGCGAAGGCAAGGATGCCCGTCAGTTTCCTGCCGGCACTCAGTTTCGCCTGCGGAGCGTCATGTGGAAAGAGAATCTTACCGAACAGGTACAGTCCCATGGCCAGGAAGACGACGATCCAAAGCCCCAGGAAAATCTCGATCTTCAACAGTCCCCAATGTTTGACCAGGTCGGCATTGGACAGGAATTTCAAAGCCAGGGCCAGTTCCAGGAAGCCCAGCACCACCTTCACGGTCGTCATCCAACCGCCGGATTTGGGCAGGTTGCTCAACCAACTGGGGAACGCGGCGAACAGGGCGAACGGGAGAGCCAATGCCAGACCGAAACCGCCCATCCCGGCCGTCAGCTGCCAGGCCCCGCCTTCCGCTGTCAAGGCGCCCGCCAACAGAGACCCCAGGATGGGGCCGGTGCAGGAAAACGACACCAATGCCAGGGTCAAAGCCATGAAAAAAATACCGATGGCACCGCCGATGCCTTCTGCCGCCGCCGCCTTGTTGGTCCAGGATGACGGGAGGGTCAGCTCGTAGTACCCGAAAAAGGAAAAGGCGAAGAACAGGAATATGAGGAAGAAAGCGATGTTGAGCCAGACATTCGTGGAGATTTCATTGAGGATGCCGGGACTGACGGAGTCCAGCAGGTGGAAAGGAATGCTCAGCAGGAGGTATACCAACAGGATGTAGAAGCCGTAGGAGGCGGCATTGAAAATCCCTTTCTTCTTGTCCTGGCTGCCTTTTGTGAAAAAACTGACGGTCAGGGGAATCATCGGGAACACACAAGGTGTCAGCAGGGCGAGCAGCCCGCCGAGGAAGCCCAGGACGAAAATACCCCACATGCCGCTGCCCTCCTGGATCTCCGTGGATTCCCCGCAGCTTGCGGCGGTCGACTTGTCGACTGCAAACAAGGCGGCCTGCCCTGTCACCGCCGCTCCCTCCCCACCGGCAGGCATGGTGGCGGACCGTGTCGCGGGCACCGCTTCGAACGGTACGGCGACCCCGGGCAGGCATCGGGCATCATCGCAACTCATGTAGTATACCTGGCCCTTGATGGTGCGGGTCGGGTCGGCAACCTCCACCTGCTGCCGAAACAGCACCGATTCCTTGAACTTGCGGACGTCCATTCCGAACATCTCGTCGAATCCGTCCACCTGATGGTCACTGCGTTCCTCCGCCTTGCCGGATACCACCAATCCCTCGGCAGGCTCCAGTTCGATGGCCGTCGCTTCCGGCCCACCGGGTTCGATGTGCTGGGAATACAGGTACCAGCCCGGATCTATCCGGGCGGTGAGCACCAGCCAGTATACCCCCACACTTTCCTGTTCGATCGCCAGCTGCCATTTCACGGGATCCAGCAGCCCGCCGTCCGACGCGGGCTCCGTCCCGTTCCCGACGCCGGCAGATCCGAAGACCGGATCGGAGGAAGGCGTGGCCGCTGCTTCCGGCGCCACCGGCGCTGCCGGCTTTCCGGCCGTCGGCGGGAGCAGCTCGAAAGCAAAATCCACTTCCTTCGGAGGAAGACACCGCTCCTGGTCGCAAGTCATGAACTCCAGATAGCCCTTGACGGGCTTGCCGGGATCGCTGACCTGTACGCGCTGTACGAAAGACACCTCGTCGGAGAATTTGATGACCAGCATGTCGTCGAACAATGGGTCGTTCAATTCCTTTCTGTGTGCGGACCGCTCCTCATTGGTGCCGGAAAGCGTGAAATGAGCGCCCTCCTCAAAGTGGAAGCTGGTCCTGACCGGTCCGTCGTCACTTTCCAGATATTGGGAATAAATGTACCATCCCGGATCGATGGTGGCTTGAAAGGTCAGGTCGTACAGGTCACCGGAAACATGTTCCGACGAAAACGTCCAGCGTACCGGGTTGAACAATTGGGCTGTTCCGGTGTACTGCAGGAACAGGAGAAGAAAAACGAAATACCCTGTCTTTTTCATACCAATCAGTTAATGTGGCCTGTCGGCTGACGGTGTGGAAGAATGGGGTGGCGGGCCGGCCCCGTCACCCGGACGGGAAGCCTCCGCCGGTGTGCAAAGGTACGGCCGATCCTTCCGCTGCCGACGTGACCTGCCGCACGCAAAGATTCCACAGGATGACACAGCCGGTGTTTCGAAGCGCTTGACGGAAGCTGTTCCTCAGGGCAGGCCGATGGAAAAGTCGACGGAAACGGGCGGAAGACATTTCTCCTCGTCGCAGGTCATGAATTCCAGGTATCCGCTCAGCACCGTACCGGCACGCGCCGTCACACGCTGGGTGAATGTAGGTTCCCCGGAAAACTTTACGATGTTCATACCGAACAGTTCGTCGAACCCTTCATATTTTTTTCCGACCTCCTGATTCTTTCCCTCCAGGCGGACGCCCGGATGGTCCTCGAAATGAAAGGAGGTGCGGATCGGACCATCGTCCGATTCGAGGTATTGCGAATAAACATACCATCCGGGCCGGATGGTGGCCTTGAAAACGACGTCGTAAACACCCTCCGTCACCTTGTCAGCCCGGAAGGACCAGGATACCGGATTCTCCTGGGCGGTGACGTCAGTCGTCCATATGGCCATGCAACACAGGTACAGCAGCAATTTCTTCATGTCGGAAAGGAGTTTGTCGGGCGTGGGGGCGGGGACATGCGGACCATGCCTGCCGCTTCGGCCGTCCGTACCGCCGTCGGCATGTCGGCAAAAATAGGGCCCCGATACGGCAGGTCGTGTCGGTCCGCTTGACAATAACGAATATTTAAGCATCTGCCGCCGGTTCTCCGCGACGAGGTGCCGGTCAGAACCAGCCGGCGCCCAGGTTTCGGAACGGCCATGGTATTCCGGCCAGAATCAGGAGGAGCGCCAAAGTGAAGAACCGGAACGTCGCCTTGAACTTGTCCGTGTCCTCGGACAGCCGTTTCGACCGGGAATACCCGATGGTGACCAAGACAATGGCCAGCAACATCAGGACGCTGTGCTCCGCTGTGAAAAACCGGGTCAGTGGGATCTTCATGGCTTCCGCTGCGAACTGTACCTTGGAACTGTGCAGGTACAGGCCGAGGCCGAGCAGGAACTGGATATGCGTCACCACCAGGGTGTACAGGTTCAGTTGGCGGTCGCCGCGGGTGAAGGTGGCGTTCGAGCGCCATTTCATCAAGGATTTGAAAACGGTGATGACCAGCAGCAGCAGCAGGAGCCACCGCAAGCCGGAGTGGGCATGTAATAGGCCGTTGTACATGGTACCAGGTTTTGTATCGTTATGGTTGACATTGGTTGTTGACCACCGCAAAAGGGCGGCCGGTCCCGACCGGTTTACCTCATACCTTTTCGAAAAACCACCACAGCGGCTTCTGCTTGCGCCGGACCTGATAGTGTTGTGTGATGTAGCGGTTGATATGCACCATCGCTTCCGACACATCGTCCGTGAGCTTCACGAGCTGCAGGTCGTCCGGGGAAATGGTCTTTTCGTGCGCCATGTAGGTGAGGTAATCCATCAGCGGTCGGAAATAATCCACCCCGACCAGGACCACCGGGAAATTGTGGATGATCTTGGTCTGCACGAGCGTCAGCGTCTCGAACATCTCGTCCATCGTTCCCCAGCCGCCCGGCAGGATGACAAAAGCATAGGAATATTTCAGCAGGAGTACCTTGCGGACAAAGAAATACCGGATGGTGACCGATTTGTGCAGGTAAGGGTTTGCGAATTGTTCGAAAGGCAGCACGATGTTCACTCCCACCGACCGGCCGCCTGCCTCGAAGGCACCCCGGTTCGCCGCTTCCATGATGCCGGGGCCGCCCCCGGTCATTGTCGTGAAGCCGGAGTCCGCGATGGCGGCTCCCATCTGTCGCGCCTTTTCGTAGTATGCATGCCCTTCCTTGAAACGGGCCGACCCGAAAACGGTGATGCAGGGACCGATGAAATGCAGGCGTCTGAATCCCTTGATGAATTCGAAAAACACCCGCAGCGCGAAAGACAATTCCGTATGCCGGCTCTTGGGGCCTTCCAGGTAATGGATTTCCCCGGCGCGCAAGAGTGGCAAAGTTTTTTCAACGTTTTCTTTCATTCAGAAGCCTTCGGTTTTATTTGTTCCCTTAGCCGGCCTGGCCGTCCTCGTCGGCACCCGGATGCTCCTGACGGAACTTTCCGGCTGATTCCGGCAGGAAAGCTACGGCTTTACCCTGCATACGGCAATTAATTTTCGATACTTTCGACGAATGAATTGCCGGTCTGCCAGCAGACCAATCACCATACCCATGCAACAACACATCTGTGTCATCGGTTGCGGAACATTCGGTTCCTACCTCGTCCGCCGCTTGTACGAGCGGCACGGAACCGCCCTGCAGCTGACCGTCATCGAAATCGGTGACCGCCGGATTCGCAGTGAGTCGGACATCGGCATCGAGACCATCTCCCCTCATTCCTCCGTCTCCCGGGCCGGCCGTTATTTCGGGCTGGGCGGCACTTCCGCCCGTTGGGGCGGGCAGGTTCTGTTCTTCGACGACCGCGACAATCCGAGCGGTGACCCGGCCTGGAACGAAATCATCCGCATCAACCGGGTCCATCGGGAAAAGGTGCTGCGAAACCTGCTCGGCGACCGGGCCTACCATCCGGTCGAAGACGGGCAGGGCCCTGTCAAAACCGGTATCTGGCTCAAATATACCCGCCGCAACATGTACCGCCGGCTGCAAAACGGTATGCTGCGCCATCCCAGGTTCCTCACCAACCGCAGGGTGACCGGGTTCGTCACGGACGGGCGCCGTATCGTCTCCGTCCGCTGCAAATCGGAAGACGGTCGGGAGGAGGAGATCTCCGCCGACCTGTTCTACCTGACCGCCGGTGCCCTGGAATCCTGCCGGCTGCTCCTCCTGCTGGACCGGTCTTCCGGCCTGTTCGCCGGAACCGATCTCGGCCGGAATTTCGGCGACCATATCTCCACCGAGCTGTTCACCGTCCGCAACAGCGCACCGGTGCTGCGCGGTACCGACCTGACACCGCGGATGCACAAGGGGAGCCTGGTGACCCGCCGGCTCGTGGTCACCACCGCCAAGGGGGTCGTCGGATTCCTGCATCCCGTGCTCAACAAGGATATCAAGGCCTTCAAATTCCTGAAGGAACTGCTTTTCGGGAAACGGAGCACCACCGTCACGCCGGCGGAACTGCTGCAGGGAGCCGTCTTTCTGTTCCGATTCGCTTTCTCCCTCGCCTTCCGGAACAAGTTGTATGTGGACCGGACCCAATGGAGCCTGCAGTTGGATATGGAACAACCCGTACCCAATGCCAACAGACTGACATTGTCGGACCGGACGGACCGATTCGGCGAACCGGTTCTGGAAATCGACTGGAAAATCTCCGGCGAGGACCTGGTCGCCATCGCCGATGTCCGGCAACAGGCGGAACAATGGCTCCGGGAAAGCGGCCTCTCGTACCGGGCCGCCTACGACCCCGCCTCGACCGGCAACAAGGTCGAGGATGTCTACCACCCGGTCGGCAGCATCCGCATGGGAACCGATCCGGCGGCCGTGGCCGGGTTCGACGGCCGGATACGAGGGCTGGACAACCTCTTCCACTTCTCCACCGCACTCTTTCCGCGGGCCGGATCCATCAACCCTTCCGCCGCCGTGTTCTGTATCCTGGAGGAACACTTGGAAAAATACAATTTCAGCAGGAAATCCGATATTTGTACCGCCGAGGAAGACGCTGCCTCCGGTTTCGCCCAAGTACGGACCGGATAGGGACGAACCCTGCCGCCCGACCGTCATCCCTGGCAACCTTAATCGCCCATAACAGCACAAACACCACGAATGAGCTCGACAACTGCCAAGCCAGCCGATTACCACTGGGTCGATGACCGGGAACCCCATTTTCTCCGCCGCAAAGAAATCCTGCGGAAATATCCGGAAGTGACCCGCCTCTTCGGCGTGAACCCGCGGTTGAAATACTGGACGGTGGCGTTGGTGGCTGCACAACTTGCCATCGCCCTGTTCATCGGAGAACTGCACTGGTTCCCCTATGTGCTGGTTTCCTATTTCATCGGTGCCACCATCGCCCACGCACTCTTTCTCGCCATCCATGAGATCACCCACGATCTTGCCTTCAAGACCAAGAAGCATAACAACTGGCTGGCCCTGGTGGCCAACCTTCCCATCGTCATTCCCTACGCCATGTCCTTCAAGGTGTACCATGCCCTGCATCATTGGGACCAAGGCAAGGATGGTGTCGACGTCGATATTCCGACGGAAACGGAAGCAAAGATTTTCAGGGGCCTTCTCGGCAAATTCGTGTGGTTCCTGCACCAAATCGTCTTCTATGCGCTGCGGCCCGTATTCGTGAAGCCGGTCCGCCTGGACAAATGGCAGTGGTACAACATACTTTTCCAGGTAGGGGTCATGGCGGTCTTCCTGCCTTTCGCCGGTTGGTCCGGTCTGGGTTATCTGCTGTTCTCCCTGTTGCTGGCGGGTGGTCTGCACCCGACCTCCGGGCACTTCATCTCCGAGCATTATGTCTTCCATGAGGGGCAGGAAACCTACTCCTACTACGGGCCGCTGAACCGGATCACCTTCAACGTCGGTTATCATAACGAGCACCACGACTTTCCGACCATTCCGGGCAGCCGCTTGCCGGAGCTGAAGAAAATGGCCCCGGAGTTCTATGACAATCTCCATGCTTACCATTCCTGGGTGGATGTGATTTGGAAATTCCTCACCAAACGCGACATCACCCTCTATTCCCGCACCAAACGAAGAGCATCCGCCTGAAGCCGGTCTTTCGACCCAAGGCGAAAAACGGTGTCCTTTTCGGAAGCCTCGCTACAGCTGCCGGGATTCTCCGGGACCAGGGTCCTGGTCCGGAGAGTTGTCCTTTAGCGAGTCCAGGGTTTCCCGGACCAACTCCGTTTCGTATCCCAGGCGGATGGCGTAACCGGCCAGCCGGCTGCGGCGGACAAACGGGTCGGCAATGTTCAGCAAGGCCGTTCTTTTCTCCAACAGAAGCCGCAAGGAACGGCGGTAGCTTTCCTCATCGATTTCAGACAGGGCTTTCCGGATACAATAGTCGGAAACATGCCGCTGGGAAAGTTCCTGGACGATCCGTTTCCTGCCCCAGCCCTTCAGCCGGAATTTGCCCCGGGCGAAAGACCGGGCGAAGCGTTCCTCGTTCAGGAAATCCTCCTCGACGAGGGTGGCCATGATCGATTCCAGGGTGTCGCCATATACGCCGATGTTCAGCAGCTTGGACCGGACCTCCTGATGGCAGCGTTCCTGATAGGCACAGAACCGCTGTATTTTGGCGAGTGCCGCATCGGCTGTCAAAGTCGGTTTGCGCCTATCCATGCGTGGGGGAATTCAGCAGGTGGGCGAGACCCTGGCGGAAGATCGACAGGAGCAGGTCTATTTCCCGCAGGTGGGTCCGGAAGGAAAGGACGGCCAGTCGGATCCATACGACGCCCCGGATCGAAGTGGAGGAAACGAATATGCGACCGTCCTCCTGTACATACTGAACCAGGCGAAGGTTGAACACATCGGCATCCCCATGGGCGGGTACGTACCGGTAGGTACAGACGGACAATTCGGGATACGGACCGGTTTCGAAGCCAGCTTCGCGGATTTTTTCATAGAAATAGCGGCAAAGAAGGATTTTCTCCTCGAGGGCGGCGCGGAACGGTTCCACGCCGAAGAGCTGCAGGGGCAGCCACATCCGGAGCCCCCGCCAGTGCTTGGTCAGTTCGGGGGAGAGGTCGGCGGGGCTGAGGTCTTCGGTTTGCCGGAGGGTATCCTGCATGTAGTTCGCCAGGTAATGATGGGAGTTCCGTTGGGCCTGGACATCCTTGACCAGCACGGCGCCCAAGCCGTAGGGGAGGAAAAGGCCCTTGTGGGGGTCGATGGCCAGGGAGTCGGCGCGTTCCACGCCCCGGAAGGCTTCGCGGATGGTTCCACCCTGCGGATAGGGCAGGTCGGCGAGGAGAAAAAATCCGCCGTAGGCCGCATCGACATGGAACCACAAGCCATGGCGGTCGCAGGTGTCCGCGATGGCATCGAGGGGGTCTATGGCGCCGGTATCGGTCGTTCCGGCGGATCCTACCACGAGAAAAGGGTGCAGACCGGCGGCCATGTCCTGGCGGACCATCTGCTCCAGTGCGACGGCATCCATCCGGAACCGGTTGTCCATGGGCACGGTCCGGACGGTTGCTTCCGCCATGCCACCGATACGGATGGCTTTGTGGACACAATGGTGTACCTGCTCCGTGAGGTAGATGACGGAAGTCGGTATGCGGTGACTGGTCACCCGGTGGTGGTCCCGGGCGGTCACAAAGGCGATGAGATTGGCGATGGAACCACCGCTGGACAGGTTGCCCAGGGCGGTGTCCGGGAATCCGACCAGGCGGCAAAGCCATCGGAGGAGGAGGTTTTCGACCCGGACGGCGCCGGGGCCACCGAAGAATATGCCGGCGTACTCGTTGGTGACGGCGGCCAGGTAGTCGCCCAACGCGGCGGGATAGATGCCGCCGCCCGGAATATATCCCAGATGACCACCGGATGCCGGATTGATGCCGGCGGTCGGCAGGTTTTCCCGCAGGACCCGGAGCAGTTCGTCCATGGAGTGGGGCTGGCCGATGGGAAGGTCCAGCAGGCCGGCAGCCGGATGGGGCGGCATGGCGAAGGCCTTTTCCTCCGGCAGGCTGTCTATGAAGGCGTGTGCATATTCCGTCACGGCATGTGCCCATTCCGTCCGACGCGCCGGTTCCGGTTCCAGGACGGCGCATTGCCGGGCACGTTGATCTATCGCTTGTTGTAGGTCCGTCATGAGGAGAAAAGGTTTGGTGTGGATTTGCTGGCGGCCCTTTTTCGGGCGGCAGCTGCAAAAGTAGGAAGGTCCGCGCATTTCGGGAGCCGATCCGAAGGCTCGGCGGCCCCGGCCGGGAGCCGCCGCCGGCCGGTTTGGAGAACCGTCTTTTTTTTCGGAACTTCGCCACGATAGCGAACACGAAAACAGCAACGCATGGAGACAATGGTACGTATGACCTGGCTTTTCACCTTCTTTGTCGTGTCATCCGCAGGCCTGTGGGCACAGTATGTGCCGGTGCCCGCACCGGTGCAGACCCGGCCGGTCCTGTTGTCAGGCGCGACCGCACACCTGGGGAACGGACAGGTCATCGAGAACAGCCTGGTAGCTTTCGAGGGTGGGAAGATAACGGTGGTGGCGGATGCGAAAGTCAAGCGTGCCTTTCCCGACCATCTGGTGGTCGATGCCTCCGGCAAGCATTTGTATCCTGGTTTCATCGCACCGAACACCACCCTGGGCCTGACGGAAATCGATGGGGTCCGGGCTACGCAGGACAACAGCGAGTTGGGGGAGATGAATCCGAACATCCGCTCCATCGTCGCCTACAATACGGATTCCGAAATCACGCCGACCGTCCGGTCCATGGGTGTGTTGATGGCGGAGCCGACGCCAAAAGGCGGCCGCATCAGCGGAACCTCGAGCATCGTGGTGCTCGACGCCTGGAATTGGGAGGACGCCGCCTACGCCACGGATATCGCGATGCACCTGAATTGGCCGCAGACCGCAAGTTTCAACTGGCGGGAGCAGCGGATGGTCCGGAACGAAAGCTATGACGAACAGCTGGCAGCCATGGACGCTTATTTCCGCGAAGCCCAGTCGTATTGCCGGGGGGACGCGGAACAGCGGGGGGACAATCTCCGCTTCGAGGCCATGTGCCCCTTGTTCGACGGTGCCTGCCGCCTTCTGATCCATGCCAACAATGTGCAGGCCATCCAGGAAGGTGTGCTGTTCGCCGAAAAATTCAAATTGAAGCCTGTCATCGTGGGGGGGAACGATAGCTGGATGATTACCGACTTCTTGCGCTCGCATGAAGTGCCGGTCATCCTGTCCTCCACCCAACGGCTTCCTTCCCGGGAAGACGAGGATGTCGACCAGCCGTTCAAGACACCGGCCCAGCTGCAACAGGCGGGGGTCACCTGGTGTTTCGGACACAACGGATACTGGCAGCAGCGCAATCTGCCCTTCCAGGCGGGACAAGCGGTGCCATTCGGGCTGGCCTATGAGGAGGCCATCCAAGCTTTGACAGGCACGACGGCGAAGATATTCGGTATTGACGGCACCACCGGTACCCTGGAGGTTGGGAAGGATGCCACTTTGTTCCTGTCGGCGGGTGACGTGTTGGACATGCGGACCTCCAAGGTCACCCAGGCCTTCATCCAGGGACGGGAAATCGACCTCAACAACAAGCAGGAGATGCTGTACAACCGTTTCCAGCAGAAATACAAGCAACGATAGATAGCGCAGGGAGAAGGCACCTTGCCAATGTTCCCTTCACCGCTCTCCCGCTTTCAATGCGAATGCCCGTTTGACAAC
Organism: Bacteroidota bacterium; assembly: GCA_041163745.1. Lineage (GTDB taxonomy): Bacteria > Bacteroidota > Bacteroidia > Chitinophagales > Saprospiraceae > UBA6168. The sequence goes on along the minus strand of JBEAQU010000078.1, from coordinate 220,821 downwards.
ACAAACGGGCATTCGCATGACAGGGCGGCCGGTCCGACGCACTAGCTGCAGCAGCATCGGAGGGTGTTCACTCGCTCATGTCCATGGTATGGAAGACATATTGGACATCCTCATCCTCCTCCATTTTTTCGATCAGCTTGATGACATCCTCCACTTCTTCGTCCGACAACTGCTTGTGCATGCCGGGGATGCGGTCCAGTTTGCTTTCCAGGATCTCGATGCCCTTTTCTTCCAGCGCCTTGGACAGGGAGCCGAAGTTGGCGAAGCCGGCATACAGAAGGTAGCGGTCCTCTTCTTCCCGGATTTCCTCCAGGCCCGCATCGATCATCTCCAGCTCGAACTCGTCCCGGTCGGCCACCGCTTTGCGGTCGATTTGGAAAATGGCTTTCCGGGAGAACATGTAGTCCACGGAACCGGAAGTGCCGAGAGAACCGCCGTATTTGGAAAAGACATGCCGGACGTTGGCGACCGTGCGGGTAGGATTGTCTGTGGCGGTCTCGACGAGGACGGCGATACCGTGCGGTGCATAACCTTCGTACACGACTTCCTCGTAGTTCGCAGCATCCTTTGAGGAAGCCTTTTTGATGGCGTTCTCCACATTGGCCTTGGGCATGTTGGCGACCTTGGCATTCTGGATGGCCAACCGGAGGCGTGGGTTGTAGTTGGGATCCGGCCCGCCGGCCTTGACAGCGATGGCGATTTCCTTGCCGACCCGGGTGAAGGTCTTGGCCATGTTGGCCCAACGCTTGAACTTGCGTTCCTTCCGGTATTCGAATGCTCTTCCCATGGCAGTAGTGATTGGTATAAAGATGGCGCCCGCTTCGGGCCGGGCCTGTTCGCGGCACCCAGCCCGAAGCTGGGCAATTTTTCGGCTGCAAAAGTAGGCTACGCCTGTAAAAGTAGGAACATTGCACGGGGGAAAAAATCTGTTCGGGGAAGGGATGCGGTTTGGTCCTGGAAGGTGGTCGAGCGCGCTTCGGCAAGGTTCGGTTTGTCGTAGCCGGTGTTCCCGGTTGCGATGGGTTTGTGTTATCTTCGCACCAGGAGGTGGCTTTCGGAAAAGACCTCAGGTTCGCAACAACGGGTGGTCATCAGGATTGATCAGCAATGCCTACGGAATCCTTGTTTGGCATTCCCCATTCCACAAAACAACATACATGCCGGCATTCACTCATTTGCATTGCCACACACAGTACTCGTTGCTGGATGGTGCGGCGGACATCTCGAAGATGATGGACAAGGCCGTACAGGACCAGCAGCAAGGTTTGGCACTGACGGACCATGGCAACATGTTCGGCGCCTTCCAGTTTGTCAACGAAGCAAACAAGCGGGGCTTGAAACCGATTGTAGGCTGTGAGTTCTACCTGGTGGCGGACCGGCACCGTAAGCAGTTCCTGCGGTCCCGTGGGGAGGAGGACACCCGTTATCACCAGCTCTTGCTGGCCAAGAACCGGAAGGGTTACGAGAACCTGTCGAAACTCTGTTCCCTGGGTTATATAGACGGCTTGTACGGAAAGTACCCCCGCATAGACAAGACACTCATCGAGCAGTACCATGAAGGCCTGATTGCCACGAGCTGTTGCATCGGGGCGGAGATACCGCAGACCATCCTGAAGGGGGACGTCGGAAAGGCGGAGCAGCTGCTGAAATGGTGGCTGGATATTTTCGGAGAGGATTACTACATCGAGTTGCAGCGGCACCGGTGCATGGAGGATATTGACGGAACGGGAATGAGCCAGGAGGACGTCAACCAGGTGTTGTTGGGGTTTGCCGGGAAGTACGGTGTCAAGGTCATCTGTACCAATGACAGTCATTATGTGGAGGAGTCGGATGCCCGTCCGCATGACATCCTGTTGTGCGTCAATACCAATAGCCTGCTCAACGACCAGAACCGGTTCCGCTTTCCTTCCAGCGACTTCTATTTCAAGACCCAGGCGGAGATGAACCGCTTGTTTTCGGATGTACCGCAGGCGGTGGACAATACCCAGGAAATCCTTTCCAAGATAGAGCCGCTGAAGCTGACCCACGATGTGTTGTTGCCGGCTTTTCCCTTGCCGCAAGGTTTCCAGTCTCAGGACGACTATCTGCGGCACCTGACCTTTGAAGGGGCACGGCGCCGCTATGGTACCATCACGCCGGAGATAGAGGAACGGTTGAACTTCGAGCTGGAGGTTATCCGGCAATCCGGGTACCCGGGTTATTTCCTCATCGTCCAGGATTTCACCACCACCGCCCGACGGATGGGGGTGTCGGTAGGACCGGGACGCGGGTCGGCCGCCGGTTCCGCGGTGGCTTATTGCATCGGTATCACCAACGTCGACCCGATTCGTTACGACCTGCTCTTCGAACGGTTCCTCAACCCGGAACGGGTGAGCATGCCGGATATCGACATTGATTTCGACGACCGCGGAAGGGACCAGGTCATCAACTATGTGTTGGAAAAGTACGGACGCAACCAGGTCGCGCAAATCGTGACGTACGGCACCATGGCCGCCAAGTCCTCCCTGCGCGACGTCGGGCGGGTCATGGACATTCCCCTGCCGGAGGTGGACAAGGTGGCGAAGTCCTTTCCCCACCAGCTGGGGGCTACCCTGGCGGAGGTCCTGGAGGAATCGGACATCGCCCCCAAGCTCAAGGAAAAACTCAATGCGGAGGACCTGGAGCGGGCCAACCGCTTCCGATCCCTAGCCGGGGGCGACGATGACATCGCCCAGATGATCCGGACCGCCCGCCAGTTGGAGGGATCCATCCGTAACACCGGTATCCACGCCTGTGGTGTGGTCATCACGCCGGACGACATCACCAAGTACGTCCCGGTCACCGTCGCAAAAGACAGTGAACTGCTGGTCAGCCAGTTCGACAACAGCGTCGCCGAGGCGGCCGGTCTGCTGAAAATGGACTTCCTGGGCTTGAAGACGCTGACCATCATCAAGGATGCGGTGGCGATCATCCAGCGGGTACATGGTCTGGAGGTGGTGCCGGACGACATACCCCTGGATGACTGGAAAACCTACGAGCTGTTCCAACGTGGCGAAACCGTCGGTATCTTCCAGTACGAAAGCGACGGGATGCAGAAGTACATGAAGGAGCTCAAACCGACCACTTTCGAGGACCTCATCGCCATGAACGCCCTGTACCGACCGGGCCCCCTGGCCTACATCCCCGACTTCATCGCCCGGAAACACGGCCGGCAGACAATCCATTACGACCTGCCGGAAATGGAGGAATACCTGGCGGATACCTACGGGATCACCGTTTATCAGGAACAGGTCATGCTCCTCTCTCAGAAACTGGCCGGTTTTACCAAAGGGGAAGCGGATGTCCTGCGGAAAGCGATGGGAAAGAAGCAAAAGGCGGTGCTGGACAAGATGTACGACAAATTCATCGCAGGCTGTGTCGGCAACGGTCACCCCAAGGATGTCTGTGACAAGGTCTGGAAGGACTGGGAGGCCTTCGCCAGCTACGCCTTCAACAAGTCGCATTCCACCTGTTATGCCTACGTCGCTTTCCAAACCGCCTGGTTGAAGGCCAACCACCCTGCCGCCTTCATGGCTGCCGTCCTGTCCAACAACAAGGACAACATCACCGACCTCACCAAGTTCCTGCGGGAATGCAATCGAATGGGGGTCGAAGTGCTCGGACCCGACATCAACGAGTCAAGTTCCGATTTCACGGTCAACCCCAGCGGTCAGATCCGCTTCGGCCTTTCCGCTCTGAAAGGGGTCGGGGAAGGTCCGGTGGAGGATATTCTGGCGGAACGCGGCAAACACGGTCCCTTCCGGTCGGTGTTCGATTTCGTGAAACGCCTCGATACCAGGGCCGCGAACAAGAAAGTCCTGGAAAGCCTGGTGTTGGGCGGTGCCTTCGACGGTTTCTCGGATATTGACCGTGCCCAGTATTTCGCGCCGAGCGAAAAATACGATTCCTTCATCGAACACCTGATCCGGTACGGATCGGATTACCAACAACAACAGGCCGATGCGGCCATGTCCCTTTTCGGCGACATCAGTGCTTTCCACATCGAAGACCCCAGCCCGCCCAAGGCGAACCCGTGGAGCCTGACGGAGAAACTGGACCGGGAGAAGGAGGTGACGGGTATCTACATATCCGGCCATCCCCTGGACGATTACCGCATGGAGGTGGATCATTTCACGACCTGTTCCCTGGAGGAGTTGGTGGACCCGGCCCGCAATTACCGGGGCCAGAACGTCCGCTTGGCGGGTATGGTCACGAACGTCGTCCATCGCGTCAGCCAAAAGGGGGCCGGATGGGGCATCTTCACCATTTCCGATTTCAACGGTTCCCTGGAAATTCCGATGTTCAGCGATGACTATGTCCGCTTCAAGGGTTTCTTCGAGAAGGGGAACTGCCTGTTTCTGTCGGGCGTCTATGAACTGCGCTGGGGCCGGGAGGACGAATATCAGCTGAAGGTCAAGGAAATCACCTTGTTGGAGAATGTGGGGCGCCAGATGGCGAACAGCATCACGCTCAAGCTTTCGCTGGACCTGCTGTCCGAGCGGATGCTGGACGAATTGGAGGGCTTGTGTTCGGCACACCGGGGCGAACATCAGTTCAAGATCGTGTTACTGGATTACACGAACAAAATCAGTCTGCCGTTTGTATCGACGACCCGCAAGGTACATATCGACAACGAACTGGTCAGGACCCTGGACACGATGGGGATTCCTTACGAGGTGGCCTGACCCGGTTGCACCAAGGCCAGGAAGAAGCGGAGGGCCCGGTCGAGGTGTTCCCGGGCGGGGGGTGTCAGTCCGGTGGCCAGTTCCCAGGCACGCCCTTCCACCAGCAGGCAATGGGCCTTCGGGAGGTGTTCGTAGAGGCTTTGGCAGAGAAACAGGACGGCGCCGGGTGGCAGGGCATGGGTGGTGAAATGGAAGACGGGCGCCGGCGGCTGCGGACGCCATTCGAACCCGTTTGCTAATGGTTCGCGGCAGGCATCCACAAAAATGACATGGTCGAAGGTGCTGACCAAGGCGGCATCCTCCACTTGCAACTGATAGCGGTAACGGACCGTCCCTCGGAAAAGCCCCGTTCGTTCCAGTGCTTCGCCGAAGGCCCAGCCCAGTCCGTCGTCCTTCCGGCCGCTGTTTCCGATGGCGAGCAGCAAGGTCCGCTCAGGATTTGATCCGTTCATCCAATACATTTCCCTGGTGATCCAACAGTTTGACGGCCAAGGGCATCTGCCCGACGGCGTGGGTGGCGCAGCTCAGGCAGGGATCGTAGGCCCGAATGGCCACTTCCACCTGGTTTAGCATCCCTTCCGTCAGTTCCTTTTTTCCGGACAGCACCCGTTCGGCGACCCATTGTACAGCGCGGTTCATCGGTTCGTTGTTATGGGTCGTGGAGACTATCAGGTTGCATTGGGTCACCTGCCCCTTTTCATCCGCCTGATAATGATGTATCAGGGTGCCTCTTGGCGCTTCCACCACGCCGATGCCTTCCGGCTGCCGGCTTCCCTCGCGCAACAGGTCGTTTCCGGTGATGTCGGGGTCGGACAGGAGATCCCGCATGACCTCCGCACAATGCAGCATCTCGATCAGGCGGGCCCAATGGTAATGCATGGTGTGATGGTTGACCTGCTGGCCATGGAAGCCGACATAGGCCTGTCGCGCCGCTTCCGCCAGCGGGGTGGTCAGGTGGGTACAGGTGTTGAGCCGTGCCAGCGGACCGACGCGGCTCCATCCGTTTTCCGGGCCGAAATCTTTCAGGTAAGGGAATTTCAGGAAGGTCCACGATTGGACAGCCTCCAGGAAATGTTTCCGATAGTCGGTGTCCGGGACGTTGTCCAGCCGCAGGTTGCCATCCGCATCGATGGCACGCAAGCGGCCGTGATAAAGTTCGAGGGCCCCGGTGTCCGCGGATACCAGGCTCAGATGACCGGAAGGATAGCTGGCGAAAGTATCCAGCCAGGCAGCGTGGCGGGTATGGTAGTCCCGGATGAAATCGACCGTTTCCTGTGCCCAGTCGATGACGGTGTCCATGGAAGGCAGTTGGCTGTCACCGGTCAGCAGCCGTCGGGTTTCCGCATCGGTCATCGCCTTGTATACTCCGCCGGGCACGGCACATACCCCGTGGATGCGCTTGCCGGCGAGGATGCGGATGACTTCCTGGCCGAATTTGCGCAGCAGGATGCCTTTGCGGGCCAAGTCCTTGTGCTCGAGGGCAACTCCGACCACATTGCGTTTTTCCGGTGGCGCATCCAGTCCGAAAAGGAGGTCTGGAGCGGCCAGGTAGAAGAAATGAAGGGCATGGGATTGCAGGGTTTGGCTGTAGTGCAGCAGGCGGCGCACCTTGGAGGCGGTCGGGGAAAGGTCTTCCGGCCGCAGGCCGGAGAGCATGTCCACCGCCTTGGAAGCCGCCAGGTGGTGGCTGACGGGACAAATCCCGCAGAGGCGTTGGACCAGGGTCGGCACTTCCCAATAGGGATGGCCCTGGATGAACCGTTCGAAACCGCGGAATTCCACGATGTGAAAGAACGATTCCCGGACTTTTCCTTCCGCATCCAGGTGGATGGTCACTTTGCCGTGGCCTTCCACGCGGGTGACCGGTTCTATGACGATTTTTCTTTGCATGGTCGCAGTGGTCGGTTAATAAGGGCCGGATCAATCGTATTTGAATTCCGGAAAAAGAACCGAGAACGGTTCGCCGAACAGGATGTTCCGGACGACCTTCCAGATGTAATGGGCATCGGGCGGGCATCCGGGAATGAAATAGTCGATGTCGACCACGTCGCTGCAGGCGTAGACTTGGTCGAGGATGGCCGGGATATCATTGTGACGGGGAATGGTGGCGGCGTCGGGTTCGCTGGTCATGGAATGCAGGTAGGATGTTTCCAGGCATTCCTTGAGGGGTACCGTATTGCGCATGGCCGGAAGACCTCCCCAGATGGCGCATTCCCCGACGGAGACGAGGATCCTGCATTTCTTCCGGAATTCTCGCAGCACCTCCACATTGTCGCTGTTGCAGCAGCCCCCTTCGATCAGGCCGAGGTCGACCGGCCCGGAGAAGGACTTGATGTCGGTCAGGGGGGATTTGTCGAAGCGGATCATTTCGAAGTAGTCCAGCAGTTCGAGGTCTATATCGAGCATGGACATATGGCAGCCGAAGCAGCCGGCGAGGGAGGTGGTGGCGATGACCATTTTGCGGGGCGGTCCGTCGGGTTTCGGCGTGGGCGGAGGGACCGGTACGGGGGCGTGGTCGGGGCCGACATCGTATTTCCGATCGCCGACGGGTCTGGCGAGGCTTTTTCCGCTGACGAGAATGGCGCCGGTCGGGCAGATATGCATGGCGCGGAGGGCTTGTTTTTCCGAGAGTTTCCGTTCCTGGTCATAGTCTACGGCCACTTCGGTGCGGTTGCCTCTGTTGGCGAAGGCGAAGACGGGCATGCCGTCATCGGTAAGTACCTCCTCGACACATCGGCGGCAACGGATGCAGCGGTTGTGTTCGATGACGATACGGCTCGGGTTGTAATCGATGCGCCGGTCGATGAAAAGATGAGGGAACCGGTTGTGGTGGATACCGAGTTGGTAGCCCAGCCCCTGAAGGTCGCAGTCACCGCTTTTTTCGCAAGCCGGGCAAAAGTGGTTGCCTTCGACGAAGAGCATTTCCACCATGGCTTTTTGCTGGTCCTGCAGGGTGGGGTCCTGGGTGACGACGGTGGAGCCGGCCTGGACGAGGGCGGTGCAGGCGGCGGTGGGGCGGCCGTCGACCAGGACGGTACAGACGCGGCAGGTGCCGAGGGGCGGGTCGATATGGGGATAATAGCAGAGGGACGGAACTTCGGTGCCGTTGATACGCAAGGCATCGAGGAGTCGGGAGTTTTCCGCAGCGGAGACGGATTTTCCGTCGACGGTCAGGGTGACGATGTTCGGCATGGTCGGCGTATTCAGGTATGGGAAGGAGGGGATTCGGGACGTTCGGATGCTTCCAGGTAGGCGCGGGTAGCCTGGGCCAGGTCGAAGCTGTGGAGCACATGGTCGCCCGTGAGGTCGACCCGTCTGTCGAAATAGGCGGGAAAATGTTCCATCGCATGGAGGATGGGCCTGGGAGCGCTTTGGCCGAGGCCGCAGCGGCTGGTGGCCATGATGGTTCGGCTCCATTCGCGAATCGATGTCAGGTCGCGGACGGAGCCCATGCTGCGCTGGAGTTTTTCCAGTTTCCGGTGGAGGATGAAATTGCCGGCGCGGCAGGGTGTGCAGATGCCGCAGCTTTCCTTGCTGAAAAAATCGGAGAAGTTGAGCAGGATTCGAAGCAGGTCGCGGTCCTTGCGGAACACCATGAAGGAGCCGTTGCAGGGGAGGTCTTCCCGGCTCAGTGTCCGGTGTGTTTCGGATGCGGGCAGCAGGGTGCCGCTGGGGCCGCCGACCTGGATGATATGGGGTTGGTCGGCTCCGCACCGTTCGAGCAGTTCGCCGAGGGGCATGCCCCATTCGATTTCATAGATGCCGGGGCGGCTGCAATCCCCGCTTACGCTGATCAGTTTTGTACCGGGGGAGGCGGGGGTTCCCCGTTCGCGGAAGGCGGCGGGGCCGTGTTCGATGATGCGGGTGGCACAGGCGAAGGTTTCGACATTGTTGACGATGGTAGGCCGCCCCAGGAAACCGTGTTCCACCGGATAATGGAGTTTGGTGCGCGGTTCGCCACGCAGCCCTTCCATGGCGTTCAGGAGGGCGGTTTCCTCCCCACACACGTAGGCACCGGCGCTCCGTTGGATACGGATGTCGAAATCGAACGGAACGGCGGCGGGAATCTGCCTGCCCAACCATCCTAGCCGACGGTAGCGGGCGAGGGATTTCTCCAGGACCGGCTCCAGGTACCGGTATTCCGCGCGAAGGAACAAGGTACCTTCCGCGGCACCGGCGGCATAGGCTGCCAGAATCATCCCTTCGATCACCAAGCCCGGATATTGTTGCAGCAGTACCCGGTCCTTGAACGTTCCGGGTTCTCCTTCGTCGGCATTGCAGACCACCTGTCTTCTTCCGGGAAAACCGCTGCAAAGCGACCATTTCCGTCCGGTCGGAAAAAATGCGCCGCCCATGCCGCCCAAGCCGGCCGCCTGAATCTGGGCCAGGACATCCGGTGGCCGGAGGTCATTCAAGCGGCTGAGTGCCGACCCTTCCCGATGGGCGCGGAGCAGGAGGGTCCGCTCGCCGGGTGTGTACCGGATGTTCGGATCGGGTGTGTCGCAGCTGGCGGCAGCGGATTTCCCCCGGAGCAGTTCTCCCACGACCAGCCGGACTTTGTCCGGCGTCAACCGGGTGAAAGGGTGGAAACCGATCAATGCGGCGGGGGCCTGGTCGCTGAGCCCGATGCAGGGGGTGTCGAAGAGCCCGAACAGGCCGTCGGAACCGGTGGTGCCCCAGGCCGTGCCGGTGGCTTGTTCGAATGCCTGCCGGACCGCGCCGTAGCCCGCGTGGTCGGAAATGATGCTGTTGTCGAGATAGACGGAATGTCTGCCGGCCGGTTTGCGGCGGAAAAAATGATAAAAGGACACCACCCCTTCGATGTCCGCCTCCGACGTGCCGAATCGTCCGGCCAGCCCGGCAAGGGCCTTGTCATCCAGGTATCCTTGCGCATCCTGGATGGACCAGATTTCATCGAGCAGTCTCCAGCGGGGAAGGATTTCTTCTTTCATCTGAAAAGGGCGGTGAGGCACGGCGGCAGCCGGTTTCTCCAAAGATAGGAAAAAAGCTGGATGTGGCCAGCTTGGTCGCCGGCATCCTGAGCTGATGGCCGGGTCAAGCGGATGCAAACCAAGACCCCTCCTTTTCCGTCATCCGAAAGGGGGCGCCAGCTCCCCGGCAACGTTACTGTTGGCTTGCCCTCACTTCTGTCGACCGATTCTCGGGTGAGACTTCGGCGGAGCTGGCGATGCCGTCTGGATAGGAAAGTCCTTCTTTGACCCACCTCAACGCACTGCCGCTGTCGAGGAGAGCCTTCGGGTTGCGCCCGGTCCAAGCTGGCAACACAGGAGCTGCATCTGCGTTGGAGTAAGATGCCGTCCGGCATGCGACATGGCTGTCGGCAGGTATATAATTCGATTCCGCAGCCCACCTTAATGGGGCTGAAATGTTTACTTTTGCACCAAATAACCTGACCGAAACTAGGGCCGGCCTTATCGTCGGCTTCATATCCAAAAAAAAAAACAGCCATGCAAGCAACATCCAACGGAACTTCCGCCAGCCATCGGAGGGCCAAGGAAGATCCCTATCAACACCACGATTATTACCTGCTGGACGAATTGTTGAGCGAAGAGCACCTGCTGGCGCGTGAGGCCGTCCGTTCATGGGTGAAATCCGCCGTCTCCCCGATTATCGAAGACCATTTCGAGCGGGCGTCCTGTCCGACCCACCTGTTCCGGGAACTGGGGGAGATCGGCGCCTACGGGCCGAGTCTGCCGGCGGAATACGGTTGCGGCGGCATGGACGAAATTGCCTACGGGGTCATCATGCAGGAATTGGAGCGTTGTGACTCGGGCTTGCGTTCCATGGCCTCCGTCCAAGGCTCCCTGGTGATGTACCCGATTTATCGCTTCGGTTCGGAGGAGCAGCGCCGGCAGTACCTGCCGAAGTTGGCGGCCGGGGAGCTGATCGGTTGTTTCGGCCTGACGGAACCGGACCACGGCTCCAATCCGGCCGGCATGATCACCCACGTCAAGGACGACGGAGACGCTTATGTCCTCAACGGGGCGAAGATGTGGATCACGAACTCACCGGTGGCCGACATCGCCGTCGTCTGGGCCCGCAACGAATCCGGCAAGATCATCGGGATGATTGTGGAACGCGGAATGCCCGGTTTTTCGGCCCCGGAAATACACGGAAAGCTGTCGCTGCGGGCATCGGTGACGGGAGAATTGATATTCGAGGATGTTCGGGTGCCCAAGCGGAACGTGCTGCCAGGTGTGGAAGGCTTGAAAGGGCCTTTGTCCTGTCTTTCCAAAGCCCGCTACGGTATCGCCTGGGGGGCGGTCGGGGCAGCCCTGGATTGCTATGACACCGCCCTGCGGTACGCCGGGGAACGCGTACAGTTCGGCAGGCCGGTCGCAGGTTTCCAGCTGACCCAGAAGAAATTGGCGGAGATGATCACGGAAATCACCAAGGCGCAGCTGTTGGCCTGGCGTCTGGGAACCCTGGCCAATGCCGGGAAGGCTTCGCCGGCCCAGATTTCCATGGCCAAGCGGAACAATGTGGACATGGCGCTGACCATAGCACGGGAAGCCCGCCAGATTCTCGGGGGGATGGGCATTACGAACGAATATCCCCTGATGCGGCACATGATGAACCTGGAGTCCGTCCTTACCTACGAGGGTACCCATGACATCCACCTGTTGATCACGGGGATGGACATCACGGGTATCAACGCTTTTTCCTGAGCCGAAGTACGACCTGCCGGTGGCGGTGGTCCGGAAAACTCCGGTGCCGTTTCCGGCAGGTCGGGCGCAAACCAAGTTGTCGCCCAAACACCGGCATCGTATGGAAGTGGGCATAGTGAGACTCCTGCCCATGCCATCGGCCATTCCCCTGGGTCCCTCCTCGTGAAGCGGGGAGCGGAACCCCCTTCATAATGCGCAAATTGATTCGCAACAGGATGCGAATCAAACAATTAAAAAAAGAAAAAATCCTGTCATTCTCCTATGCCCTCAAAATCAGCGTCCCAGCCCTCTCCGTGAAGCGGTGAAACATCAAATCACGGACTTGGCGGCGACATTGCGTGTCCCCCCGGATCGCAACGGAACCGAAGATTCGCGCTGCGTCCGGCAGGTTCTTACCGTTGCTTCCTTTTGTTTTCGATTTCGGGATCCATCTCCACAGCCCGCCGGATGAACGGCATCCCCCGTTCCGACTGCCCTGCGTTGAGATAGGCGGACCCCAGGTTGTACAGTGCGTCCGGGTCGTCGGGTTTCGAGGCTAGCGCCTGGGTGAAAAAGGAGATGGCGGCCGCACCGTTTCCACTGATGCCATTGGCCACGCCGAGCAGGCGGAGGGTCTCGTAGTCCTTCGGTTTCATCTCATAGGCCTGTCGAAGGTAGGCGAGCGCCTGGGAAAGGTCCCCTTTTTGTTCCCCGTAATAACGGCCGGCATCCCGCAGGGTGACGGCCAGGTTGTTGGAAGCCTCTCCATAGCCTGGGTCCAGCCGGAGCGCCTGACGGTACGCCTGGATGGAAGACTCGTACGATTGGAGGTAGTTATAGGCATTTCCCAACAGGAGGTAGGCATTTTTGTACCCGGGGTGGATCCGGATGGCCTCCTGCAAGTGTTCGGTGGCCGTTCGTTGCATATCCTTTTTCCGGGCTTCGTTTTCCGGTTTCAGCGACTGGGTGATCAACTCCCCGCCGGCGGCATTGCGCAGCTTGGCACTGTTCGGCACCGTGGACACATCCTTCAGGAACAGGGTGAAATTGTCTTTCCAGGCGAAATTGCGGGTTATGGTGGCGGCGGACAGCACCAGCAACAGCAGCCCTCCTCCCGCCAGGGCGCCCCGGTGGCCCCGCCCCAACCGGTAAAAGAGATGGGCTGCCAACAAGGCGAAGCCGACCGAGGGGAGATACAGGAACCGTTCGCTCATATTGGTGCCGATGGGGAAGACCAGATTGGAAACGATGGACAGGGTCGCCAGAAAATAAAGGATGCAGAAACTTGCGATGCTCCTGCGGGGAAGGTTGCGGAAGGCGAACCAGCCCATGCCGAGGTACAGGAGTGCGCTCAGGACCACCTGCCAGTCACCGAATCCCATGATGTCCACCGCACGCGGATAATAGTCGTGGCTCAACGGATAGGGGAACAGGAGCAGCAGGACGTATTTGCCGAGGGTGTACAGGATGGTGGCATATTTTTCCCCGGCCGTGAAATCGACGTATTGGTTGCCGACAAGCTTCAGGAAAGGGTTGTTCATCAGTTCCCTCGGTGGTGTGCCGGTTCCTTCCCAACCAAGGATGCCGCCCCGTATGAGGAGGAACAACACCGCCACCGCCACATAAGGAACGGACTGCCGAACGACGGTGCCGGGCCGGGCATCGGTGAAACAAAGGAGGGTCAGGGGGACAATGGCAAGAAAGGTGATGGCGTTCTCCTTGGAAAGCAGGGCGGTGAAGAACAGACAGCCCGCCCAAAGGGCTTTCCATGGCTTGTTGTCCCGCCAGCTCCGGAAAGTGAGCAGCAGGGCAGTGATGCTGCCCAACAGGCTGACAATTTCATCCCGTCCCTTGATGTTGGCGACGACCTCCGTATGGATGGGGTGGGCCAGGAACAGCAAAGCGGCCGCGAATGCGACCGGGGCTGCCCTGCCGGTCTCCTTCCGGAAGGAGGGATGCCGCGCCAGCAGGTCCCGGAGCAACAGGAACAACACGACCCCGCTGGCGGCATACAGGAGCACATTGACCAGGTGGCCGACCAATTTGACCAGGTTGCGCTTTCCGCCTTCGTTAGGGTCGAATATCACCCGCCCTTCGCTATCTTTGACAACCTGGCCGGTTGCATCCCGGCGAACCGGGGCAAAAAGTTGCACCTCCAGGGCGTACATGACCGGCGTCAGAGGGCGGTAGCGGCCGCCGGCAACGATGTTTTCCTTGCCTTCCACCTTGAAGAAACCCCGGAAGGTATCGTGGCGCAACAGGTCGGGAATGCCGGCGACACCTCTCGTCGTGAATTCGTTGTCGTAAATGACAATCGCATCGTCCAGGGTGTAATCGAAGAAAAGGGTGTTCACATACAGGGCGGTGCCGAACAGGAACAGGAACCAACCGTAATACCTGGTCCATTTGGCCGGAGAAGCGGCCGGCCGGGCCGCTCCTTCTCCGGTGGTTGTCTTCCGCAGCTGTTTTTGATTTGCCATACCGTAGAATTGGATCTTTACGGTTCCAAAGTTCAAAAAAAATCCTGTATCGAAACAGGAAGACCGGCAATAACCGGCCCGCTCGCCATACCTGTAAAGTACCCCATCCGGTTCGTAGCCGGTCGGCAGGTGGACGGGCGAAGCGGACCGATTGTGAAAAAAAGGAAAGGTATGCACGTAATCAAGGAAATATCGAAATCCCGGCCAAAGCGGGTGTCGTGGTGGACGCCCACCTTGCTGGTGCTGGCGGCCAGCCTGTCGTCGGTGGGGCTGTCCTCTTGTTCCGACAGACCGGTGTACGAAGCTTCGGTGTCCGTTCCCGGAAGCACATGGGCCTATGCCGACACCCTGTCCTTTGCGTTCGGGATGGACGACACCCTCGGTGTGTACACCATGGACCTTCGTGTCCGGCATACGGCGGATTATCCTTACCAAAACCTGTACACGGAATTCCTGACGACATACCCGGACGGCAGGACCGTGGGACAGGTGGTCAGCCTGGAGCTGACCGGTACCACCGGTTCCTCCAAGGGTACTTGCCGCGGGGAGACCTGCACGGTGGAGATACCGCTGCAGGCGAAAGCGGTTTTCCGGGAAAAAGGTACCTACCGATTGTCGCTGGTCCAGTACATGCGGCAGGATTCGCTGCCGGGCCTGCAGCGGTTCGATCTGGCCGTTCGACCGATAAAAACACCATGAAGCGATCAGAACCATCCGCATCGACACCGGTGGAGGGAGCCTCCGATATGGAAAGGTGGCGGCTGATATTGGGGCCCGGTTCGGATCCGGACGGGCAAACCCCGCTCGCGGGAGAGCAGGAGCGGCTGGACGAGGTCTTGTCGGCTTTGTACGACCGGGACCGCAAAGGGGGGCTGGGAGACAGCTATCCCTTCGTGAACCGTTGGTTGGGAGATATACGGCGTTATTTTCCGAAGCCGGTGGTGCAGGTCCTGCAACAGGACGCCATGGAACGGCTGAACATCCGGAAGTTGTTGCTGGAGCCCGAGCTGGCGGAACTGTTGGAACCGAATGTGGAACTGGTGGCCACCCTGGTGTCTCTGAGCAAGGTGCTGCCCGTCCAAAGCCGGGAAACGGCGCGGGAGTTGGTCCGGAAATTTGTCCGGGAACTCGAACAGCGCCTCCGCATTCCGTTGGTACAGGCGGTGCGGGGTGCGCTGAGCAGGGTGGAACGCCACCAACGTCCCCAAGGGAACGACGTGGACTGGCACCGGACCATCCGGCGGAACCTGCGCCACTACGACCCGGAACGGAAGGTTGTCATTCCGGAGCGTTTCTATGGTCTGGGCCGCAAGGGAAGGTCGCTGCGTCATCTGATTTTCCTGGCCGACCAAAGTGGCTCGATGGCCGCTTCCATGGTGTATTCCGGACTGATCGGATCCATCATGGCCTCCTTGTCCAGCATCCGGACCCATTTCGTGGCTTTCGATACGGAGGTGACGGATCTGTCGTCGTTCCTGCATGATCCGGTAGACCTGTTGTTCGGTGTGCAGCTGGGAGGTGGGACGGATATCAACAAAGCCCTGGGGTACGGTCAGCGCCTGATCCAACGTCCGCAGGACACCATACTGATCCTGTTGTCGGACCTGTACGAAGGGGGCAGCTTCCAGGGGATGGTCGGAAAGGCCGCCGCCATGAAGGCCTCGGGGGTGAACGTCATCGTCTTGCTGGCCTTGAACGACGAAGGAATTCCCGACTATGACAAGGAGGCCGGCTTGAAATTAGCTGCGCTGGACATCCCTTGTTTAGCTGCCACACCGGACAGTTTTCCGGAAATAATTGCCGCCGCCATCCAGGGGCATCCGTTGGATTCCTTGTTGCCCGGGATGCAAACCGGCGGTTGAGCTGCCGGCGGGGTGTCATTCCAGTCCGAGGGTATCCCGCAGGTTTTCGAAATCAGGGCTGTTTTCCTGCCAGTAGGCGCTTTGCATGGACTTTTTGAGTTTGCCCTTGGAGACGGTGCGTCCGTTTTCCGTTTCCGTCCATTCCAGGATGTGGTGCGGAAACTGCGATGCGAAAGAAATGGAGAGTTGTCGGTTCTGGTCAGGGTAGGTAAGCACCAGCTGTCGGTGGTCGCCGACCGTGTCCGTCCTGATGGTGGCGGTTTTGGCGGAAGCAGCCTGGTGTAGGAGCCGTTGGTGGAAACCGGACGGGATGACCCGGACCGTTCCGGTGGGAATGCTTTCCGGCCGGATCCGGATCCGTGTCCAGAGTTCGTCTTCCAACAGATCGGCGGGTATCTTTTCCGAATGGTCTCCCACCGTCTCGAAATAGGAAAGGGTCTGGACCTGGTAGCGGGACCCCCGGAGATTGAACTGAGTAAAGGCCTGTCCGCACCAATCCTGTACCGAGGTGGTCGTTTTGAGCGTGTGCGGAAAGGCGGACAGGTCGACCGGTGTGAAGACCGAGGACATGAGCGAATAATCATAGATACCGGTGACGAAACGGCGGATATGGTTGAGTTTGAGTACGGTCACCTTGTCGCGGGAGAATTGGTCGGGGTGGTCCAGCTTCACCTGGTTGGACCGGGACAGGTCTTCCGTGACAAAAACAAGGATGGCATCGCCTGTGCGGACGGATCCGTAGCGGGACTGTTCCAGTCGGTAGGTGTTCACTTCCGCTTTCCCTTGGTACCAGTAATCGGCGAAAGCATCCCGTTCGGAGGAAGGTGTGCCGGCGGGAGCGGGTCCGGGTTGGCAGGCGGCCGTGGACAGGAACAGGCAGCAGCAGGCGGTCAGTTGGGAGAAGGTAAAGGGAGGATGGGAGGGATTCATGTCAGGAACAGAGGATTGGAACGGTCATGTCACGGGTACGTGAGGCATTTCATCCGCGGTGTTGCATCATCCGGGCATAGGTCCGGTATCCGGGTTGGCGGGGGGAGGCGACCAGGAAAGCCGAACCGGTGGTGCGGCAGTCCAGATGCCAATGGGACTCCTCCTCCACCAGGATGAAATCGTCCTGGCCTGCCGGTTCGCCGTTCACCAGGAAATCGCCGTCCATGATATAGCAGGAGTAGGTCCTGTCGGTATCCGGAGCGGGTTGGTAACGGCCGGGGCTGTCGAAATCCAGGCGGAGAATGTCGAGGCCGGGAGTGTCGAGGGTGACCGGGGATGCGGGTCCGACGAACGTGGTGGTGGTCATGCCGTCCTGCCGGTGGCGGGGCAGCCGGTCTGCGGTGTAATCGTCATAGGAAGCCGGTTGGCGGAGCGTCCTGGCAAGATCCGGATCGACCCAGATCTGGAAGATGGCACCGCCGCCCGCAATGAATTCCGCATGGCTGATGCCATTGCCGGCCCGGATGATCTGCATGTCGCCTGCGCCGAGCGGTCGCCATTCCTTCAGCTGGGTGTCGTAATGCCGGATATTGCCCTTGAGGACAAAGGACATGATTTCGAACCCTTCGTGAGGATGCAGTCCGATGGTGCTGTCGACCAACGCTTCCGCATATGCCCAATAGAAAAGATTGGAGTAGGGGCGCAGCGCACCGCCTTCGCGGGGGAAACCGATCGGTTTGTTCTCGATGATTTCGCCTCCGTTGAAGGCACCTTTCGCCTGTCTGTCCTTCGGGATGATCTGTATGGCCATGGCTTGATTGTCAGGTCGTCAAAAAGATTGGTCGTTCGGATTTTTCTGATAACAATCCAGCCGGCGGGATGGTTGGCCGAAGACGACAAAAAGCGCTGGCCGGCGCCGGGGCGTAACCGGTTGGCCTGGCTTCCGTTTGATAGCCAGACAACTTTGTTACCTTTGTACATCACGCTTCCGATTCGGATGCAGTCTACCGTCGGCGTGTGTGGCGTCCTGCTCCGGCGGAACGGGGTGCTGCGGGCGGGTTCGCGGTTCCATCGAAGGGAAGGGAAAGAAAAACTACGTGGAAAAAGAAACCAAGCGTACGGAAATCAGTGAGTTGGGAGAATTCGGACTGATCGAACGCCTGACGGAAAGCCTGGTCAACCGCCAGCCCTCCACAGTCAAGGGTGTGGGCGACGATGCGGCAGTCATTGACAACGACGGTTACCTGACCGTTGTTTCCACCGATATGCTGGTCGAAGGCATCCACTTCGACCTGATGTACTTCCCGTTGAAACACCTGGGATACAAGTCCGTGGTGGTAAATCTGTCCGACATATACGCCATGAATGCGAAGCCGCGGCAGATAACGGTGAGCATCGCCGTCTCCAACCGGTTCAGCGTGGAGGCGCTGGAGTCGCTGTACGAAGGTATCCGTCTCGCCTGTGAGCATTACGGTGTGGACCTGGTCGGAGGAGACACCACCTCATCGGGAAAGGGCATGGTCATCAGTGTCACGGTCATCGGGCAGGGAGAGAAGGGCAAGCTGACCTACCGCAGCGGAGCAAAGCCCGGCGACCTGCTCTGTGTCACCGGCGACCTGGGGGCTTCCTACCTGGGCCTGCAGATCCTGGAACGGGAAAAACAACTGTACCTTTCCCAGCCGGACATCCGTCCGGACCTCGAGGACCAACAATACATCATCGGCCGGTTTCTCAAACCGGAAGCCCGGAAAGACATGGTCGAGATGTTCGACCGTGCCGGCTTGGTACCCACTGCCATGCTGGATGTTTCGGACGGCATCTCCTCCGACCTCCTGCACCTGTGCAAACAATCCGGTGTGGGGGCCGTCGTGGAGGAGACCGGGATTCCCATTCATCACGACACCAAATTGCTGGCATTGAAATTCAATCTGGACCCGCTCGTCTGCGCGCTCAACGGCGGGGAGGATTACGAGTTGCTCTTCACCATAGACCCCAAAGACATCGAACGCTTGAAGATATTGCCGGACATTTACATCATGGGGGAAATCACCGCGGCGGAGGAAGGGGTGAAGATCCATACCGCCGGCGGAAAACGGCACGACCTGACAGCACAGGGCTGGCGGCATTTCTGACCGACCGGAGGACACGGCCACTTTCCATACGCAGCGGAAGGAAGGGGCCGCCTGTGCGCCGGCACCGACAATAAACACTGCAGCATCATGCATTGGACAGACTGGACTGTCATGTTCGCCGTACTGGCGGGCATCATAGGATATGGTATTTGGAAAACGCGGAATGTCGCCACCGCCAAGAGTTTCCTGACAGGAGACCGGGAGATGGGTTGGTGGCCCATCGGCCTTTCGGTCATGGCGACCCAGGCCAGCGCCATCACTTTCCTCAGCACGCCGGGCCAGGCATATGAGGACGGCATGCGGTTCGTCCAGTTTTACTTCGGCATGCCCATCGCGATGATCCTGCTCGTCGTCTTCGTGTTGCCGATCTACTATCGGCTCAACGTGTATACCGCCTACGAATACCTGGAGCAACGCTTCGACCTGAAGACCAGGACCTTGGCGGCCATCCTGTTCCTGTTTTCCCGCGGAATGGCCGCGAGTTTCACGATTTCGGCCCCCAGCATCGTCCTGGCCAGCATCATGGGCTGGAACCTGCAGCTGACCATCATCCTGACGGGGGTGGTAGTGACGATGTACACCGTAAGCGGGGGCACGAAGGCGGTCAATGTCACGCAAAAGCAACAGATGACCATCATCCTGCTGGGGATTGTCGCCACCGCCTTCATCATCGCCTTCCGGCTGCCGGAGGACATATCCTTTCGGGACGGAGTCGGCGTCGCCGGTGCCTTGGGAAAGCTCGACACCCTGGATTTCGAATTCGACCTCTCCAACCGATACAACATATGGTCTGGGCTGCTTGCCTCGGTGTTCCTGTTTTTGTCCTATTTCGGCACTGACCAGTCGCAGGTGCAGCGCTATCTGTCCGGCCGTTCGTTGCGGGAAAGCCGTATCGGGCTGCTTTTCAATGGGTTTGTCAAGATTCCGATGCAATATTTCATCCTGTTCGTCGGTATCCTGGTGTACCTGTTCTTCCAATTCGAGCAACCGCCGCTGCATTACAACAAAGCGAATCTGCAGGTATTGGAACAGGCCCCGGAAAAACAGGCCTACCTACAGGAGCTGCAACGGTCGTACGACGCCGTATTCCTGGAAAAGTCGGAAAAGGTGAGGGAATTGGCCCAAGGGTTGCGTTCAGACAATCCGGCGGCGGTGGATGCGGCGAAAACGGCGGTCATGCGCCTGAACCGTTCGGAGAACGAACTCCGTTCCCGGTTCGACAGCCTGCTGCTGGTGCATGCCGCCGAGACCGGCACGGACCTGGAGCCGAACGACAAGGACTATGTCTTCATCACCTTTGTGGTGAATTATCTTCCGAAAGGAATGGTCGGACTGCTGCTGGCGGTCATCTTTTGTGCAGCGATGTCGTCCATCGCCTCGGAACTGAACGCCCTGGCCACCACGACCGCCGTAGACCTGTACCACCGCTCCTTCGCGCCCCGGAAGGAAACGGACCATCATTATCTGAACGTATCCAAATGGTTGACGGCGGGATGGGGGATGTTGGTCATCGTGTTCGCTTCCGTGACCCTGTTGTTCGAGAACCTGATACAGGCGGTGAACATCGTGGGATCCCTTTTGTACGGCACCATCCTGGGTATTTTCATGGTCGCTTTCGCTTTCCGCAGGATCGGAGGTACGGCCGTGTTCATCAGTGCCTTGCTGACGGAGTTGTTGATTCTCGGTATTTACGGCTGGGACCGGCTGGACGGCAAGGAAGACCTCGGGTTCCTTTGGCTGAACCCCATCGGCTGCATGTCCGTCATCCTGTTGGGAACCCTTTTCCAAGCCTTGTCGGGCCGGCCGGCACGTCGGAAGGAGGAGGGGGCGGGCCGGTCTTGATCCGGCGCTTCACCGGTCGGTTCGGAGGTTATCGGGCGGCTGCCTTGGCGACGGCCTTTTCCAACTCCTCCTCGTCACCCGGTACGAAGCCGTTGTGCTCGTAGACGATGTTTCCCTTGCTGTCGGCCACCAGGGTCTGCGGGATGGTCTGAAAATTGAACGCATTGCGCATGGCCTCCTCGTTGCCGGCGAAAATGGTGTATTCCCAACCTTTCGAGGCAACGATACCGGGCACTTTCGACAAGGCGCGCTGGTCGTCGATGGTGATGGCCAGCAGTTCGACGTTGTATTGTTCCTGCCAATCCTCGTACAGGTCCGCAACAATGTCGAGTTCCTTCTTGCAGGGGGAACACCAGGTCGCCCAGAAATCGATGATGATGACCTTGTTCTGCTCCCCGGTGTATTCCCGGAGGTTGACCGTCCTTCCGTCCAGGGTTTTCACCTGCACATCCGGAATGGTTTTTTGTGCGAGGGAGGGCAAGGTGAAAAGGAGGGCGGCGAAAAAAGGCAAATAAGCGGATTTCATGTATTCAGCTGTTTTGTTTCGGATAAATTTGACTTCGCGAAAAGAGATTGGCTACCTTTGGCCGGAATTGAAATCCAAAAGTACCCACTATTTGGTTAAAACGCTTTCAGGCGGAAAAAATTACCTCCCCATAGTCCTACGGTCGAAGAAACGAAACGGTCATATGCAAAGGAGAATATGGTTTGTCATGGGTTGGTTGCTGGCATTGTCGCCGCTGGCCGCCCAGGACGAAAGCGGTTCTGGGGCCTCGCACGGAGGCCGCTTGACGGGCAACTTGTCGTTGAACGGAAATTTCTTCATGCGGGATGCCCGCATCGGGGCGGCGAACACCCCGCAATACGACCGGCAGCTGTTCGGTGCCGATTCCTGGCTGAACCTCAATTACCAGCAATGGGGGTTTGACATGGGGCTCCGCTTCGACCTGTTCAACAATTCGAACCTGCTGAATCCGACCGGTTCCTTCACCGGGGTCGGAATCGGACAATGGTACGTCAGCAAAAGCATCCATAAGCTCGGCATCTCGGCTGGTTATCTGTATGACATCATCGGCAGCGGCATCGTCTTCCGGGCCTACGAACAGCGCCCCCTCGCCATCGACCAGGCCCTGTACGGGGTACGGCTGACGTACGACATCCTCCCGGATTGGAAGGTCAAGGCGTTCACCGGCCGGCAAAAGCAACAGTTCGATGTGTACAACAGTGTGTTGCGGGGCATCAACCTCGAAGGTTTCGTGGCGCTGGACTCTGCCGGCGTCACCCTGGCTCCGGGAGTCGGTGTGGTCGGCCGGACGCTGGACGACCCCTCGATGAACAACCTGGTCGCAGCCCTCAACACCTATCGGCAGGAGGACCTCGCCAGGATGTTCCCGGATACGGTGGCGGGTGGATACCGCGGCCCCGCTTACAACACCTACGCCGCCACCTTTTACAACACCCTGACCATCGGTCCGTTCGCATGGTACGTGGAAACAGCCTGGAAGTCGAAGGATATCATGAACGACCCTTTCGCCGACCGGGTCAACCTGGCAGGGGATACCCTGCCCGATGCCGGGGCCTATGTCAATACGACGGGCAGTGTACTGTTCACCAGTCTCAGTTATGCAAGCAAAGGACTTGGCATCACCCTCGAGGGCAAACGCACGGACCATTTCGATTTCCGGACCCGACCGCAGGAGGAGGGCTTCCGGGGTTTGCTGCACTACATACCTCCGATGTCCCGGGTCAACACCTATCGGTTGCCCGCCCGTTATGCCGCCGCCACCCAATTCATAGGGGAGATGGCGGTCCAGGCGGACATCCGGTATCGGGTGAACAAGAAACTCAGCCTCAACCTCAACCTGTCCCATATCGACAACCTGGACAAGGAACTGTTGTACCGGGAGGTGTATTCCGAAATTTACTTCAAGGAAAGGAACAAGTGGACACTCACCACCGGCCTGCAATGGCAACGGTACAACCAGGAGGTGTTCTATGGTAAACCCGATGCAAACCTCATAGAAACCCTTACCCCCTACCTGGATTTCCTGTATCATTTCGACCGCAGGAAAACCTTGCGGCTGGAAGCGCAGTACTTGAATGTTGGCAAGCATGCGGACAAGACAGGGGCGCTGGTACGGGAAGACTACGGCAACTGGGTCTTCGCCCTGTTGGAATTCAGTGCGGCCCCGCACTGGACGGTCACCGTCTCGGACATGTACAACATCGATCCGGGAAAAATCTCTCCGGTGGATGACAACGGGGAGAAACTGCGCATTCACTATCCACGCGTCGACGTTTTCTACACATACAAATCCAACCGCCTGTCCCTCAGCTACGTCAAGCAGGTGGAAGGGATTGTCTGCTCCGGGGGGATCTGCCGCTTGGAGCCCGCTTTCAGCGGGGTGAAGATGAGTGTGAACGCGACCTTCTGACCGAGGGCCTTCCGGCGGAGCCGAGGATCCGGGTGGGTGCGGATCCGCAGGAAAACTATCACCATTAAATGCAGTCCTTATGGCAAATCGTATGATGACGCTGGCTTTCGCATCGGTACTCCTGCTGGCCGGCTGTGAGGAAATAGCGCCTGTGGTGACCGGGGTGAAGCCAGGCCAGGCCGACCCGGGACCCGATCTGGACGGACAGGGCCGGCAGGTGCTCATCGAGGAGTTCACCGGCGTCCGGTGTGTCAATTGTCCGGCCGGCAGCGAGGAGATCGAGACGCTGCTGAGCATCCACCAGTCCGGCATGATTGCGGTATCGATCCATGCCGGTGAGTTCTCACCGCCTTACCAGACCAGCCTCTACGATTTCCGAACGGCGGAAGGAGACCAGGTGCTCAGTTATCTGGGAGAGCCGTTCGGATACCCTACCGCGGTGGTCAATCGCCGGAAATTCGAGGGGCAGTTCGACCTTCAGCTGGGCAAAGGGGAATGGGCAGGGTACGTGGCGGAGGAAAAATCCATTCCCCCCGTCGTCCGGATCGGTGTGGAACCCTCTTTCGACGGGAACACGCGCAAACTGACGGCGACGGTCAGCTTGTTGGTCGACGAGGACATCGACCACCCGGATGTGCGGCTGAGCATCATGATCACGGAAAGCGGAATCAAGGACCTGCAGTTGACACCGGCAAGCGCCGAGCCCAAGGCGGACTACATACACAAGCATGTCCTGCGGGGGATGATGACCCCGTACGACGGGGTGCCGCTTACGGAAAGTCTTTCCGCCGGGAGCACCGTGACCAAAACCTTTGAGTACGAATTGCCGACGGGCTGGAAGGAAGCGCACTGCGAACTCATCGCCTTCGTCAGCCTCAACGGGGAGGAGAAGGATGTGCTGCAGGCGGAACAGGTCCCCGTATTGGAATAGCAATGCGCCGTCGGAAGGGGAAGGAGGGGTTGGTGTCAGGCAGCCTCCATGTCCTTCATTTTTTCCGCGTTCTCCGCCATCTGCAGGGCATCGAGGATTTTGTCCAGTTCGCCTTCCATGATCTGGTCCAGGTTGTAGAGGGTCAGCTCGATCCGATGGTCCGTCAGTCTGTTCTGTGGAAAATTGTAGGTGCGGATTTTTTCGGACCGGTCACCGGAACCGACCAGGGATTTCCGCCGGGCGGCGATATCGGCCTGCAGCCTTTCCTGCTGCATTTCATAGATTTTTTGGTAGAGCCTTTGTTCCGCGATGTCCCGGTTGGAATGTTGGGAGCGGCCTTCGGTGCATTCGACGACGACACCGGTCGGCAGGTGCGTGATGCGGACGCCGGATTCCGTTTTGTTGACGTGTTGTCCGCCGGCACCACTGGATCGGAATGTGTCTATTTTCAGGTCGGCCCGGTTGATGTTGACATCTGCCATTTCCATCTTCGGCATGACGGCCACCGTGGCGGCGGAGGTATGGACGCGTCCTTTCGATTCGGTTTCGGGAACCCGTTGGACGCGGTGCACGCCGGATTCGAACTTGAGCCGACCGTAGACATCGGTGCCCTTGACGGCGACGGACACCTCTTTGAAGCCACCGGCTGTTCCTTCGTTTTCATACAACGCTTCCGTCTTCCATCCTTGTGTCTCGAAATATTTGCCGTACATACGGAACAGGTCGCCGGCGAAAAGGCTCGCCTCGTCCCCGCCCGTTCCTGCCCGGATTTCGAAAATGACATCCCGGGTATCTTCCGGGTCCCTGGGTATGAGCAGGGTTCTGATTTCGTTTTCCAAGGCGGTCTTCCGGGGCTCCAGTTCGGCTGTTTCCATACGGGCCATCTCCCGTATCTCCTCGTCCGATGCTTTCAGAAGAGACCGGGCTTCCCGGAGGTCGGCGAGAACGACCTGGTACTGACGGTAGGCATCGACGACGACCTTCAATCGGAAATACTCCTTGCTGATCCTGGCATATCGATCCTGGTCGTTGATGACATCCGGGTCGCCCAACTGTTCCTCCAGCAGGAAAAAGTTATTTTGTATGGCATCCAGTTTGTCCAGCATTGTCTTGTTTTAGAGATATTTGCCCTGCGATGGCCGTCAGGGGCCGTTGGCAACGATGCAAAGTCGGTCGGACAGCGGGGCTGGCGGTTCGGCAAAGTTAGCAATCCACCAGGAAACAAATCGGATGACGGCACAAGTTCCCCTCATTTTGAATCTGGAGACGGCGACGGAAGTTTGTTCCGTCGGCCTTGCGCAGGCCGGCCGGCAGACGGGCTTGTGCGAGCGGGCCGAAGGCAACGACCACGGGCGCATCATCACCCGGTTGATCGAGGAATGTATGGAGGCCTCGGGGTTCGTCATGAGCGATTTGTCAGCGGTCGCGGTCAGTGGTGGTCCGGGTTCGTACACGTCCCTCCGGATCGGCGTATCCGTTGCGAAGGGTGTCTGTTTTGCGCTCGGACTTCCTTTGTTGGCGGTGGATACGCTTCGGTCCCTGGCTTGGGCGGCGGCCCGGGCGGACGGTGATCGGGAGGCGCTGTATTGCCCGATGATCGATGCCAGGCGGATGGAAGTGTACACCGCCTTGTTCGACTACGAGGGCCGGCAATTGTTGCCGGTTCAGCCGATGGTATTGGACGAGCCTGGGTTCCGGTCGCTGTTGGATCAGGGTAAAAGGTTGGTCTTCGTGGGGAACGGGTCTGAAAAATGCCGTCCTTTGCTGGAGGGAAGGGATGCCGCTGTCTTGCCGGTCCGGTGTTCCGCCGCACACCTGGCGGAGCTGTCCTGGCGGCAATTCACGGAAGGCGGGTGGGAGGATCTGGCAGGTTATTCCCCGAATTATCTCAAGGCGCCCCATATCACCCGACCGGCCGTTCGGCGCTGAAGTCCGCGGGGTAGCATGCTTGCTGGTCGAACCGTTATTCCACAATAGGTGCCATCGCTGTGCAGGCGACGGTCCACGCTGCGCATGTGCCGGTGGTCAACGCTCGCGGTGAGGTCGGAACGCAGGTCTTTTCGTCTGTTCTGCCAAAGGAATGGACGGGGCGGAGCGGTTCTCTTTCGTTTGTCTTCCTGCTCATTCATCACAGCTGACTCCGAGACCATATCCTGCGAATCCAACAGGACTAGGGAGCGCGTCATCGCTGCACAACCGTGAAGCTTGGGCTGCACCCGCCGGTGAGAAATCCGAAACAATCCAATTACATGATGAACGGCTATTCCCATGGGTGAAGGCGGCCGACCGTCCGGCCTGTGGTCACGGTCTTTGCCCTTGCATTTCGCATCGTAACAATGTCTTTACAAGACCGGGCATCGGAAACCCCGGAATGGATATGGAAAGGAACAACAGACCGCCGGTTTTGTCCGGAGCAGAGGAACCTGCTGAGGGCAGGTCTGGGAATTTGGATGTAATTAGTTGACAGACAATTGTATGTGTATATTACGTTATTGTTTTGCCGATCAGTGGGAAAGGACGGAAAGCAGGTATCGGAGAAATCTGCATCAGGGTGTTCCAAGGGGATTGGGTGAGGACGGATAGTATGGATGATATTTTAATTTATTGGTAATTAAATGTTTAAGTGTTGTCATCAGGGAGCGTCCATTTTAGTTGAAGATTTTATTAATTTAGAAATACTTTGTATTTTTGACGTTGGCATATATGTTCGGATTTGTCAGGACAGATTATTTTTTCGATTGGTATAATTATTGGTTTGCTTGGTATTAAATTTTTAGTAATCTTAGAAAACTTAAAAAAGGTTAAGGACAATTTTTTAACCGTTTCAAAAACATAGATATGAGAAAGCAAAAGAGTGAGACCATTGTCTTGAAGAATGGAAAGGAGGAGATACAGCTGGACTACGCAGAGTTACGCAAGGCGGTACTCGTGCTTCGGGCCATCAATCATAAACTGCGTCAACGAATCATTGATTTGCTGGAGGAAAACGACAAGATGACGGTGACCGACATCTACATCAAGCTTCGGTTGGAGCAATCCGTCGCATCCCAACACCTGGCCATTCTTCGACGGGCGGGGGTGGTGGCGACGGAACGGCAGGGGAAGTTCATTTTCTACACCTTGGACAAAGAAAGGTTGTCTCAAATTTCAAAATTGGTGGAGGACTTGGCTGCCTGAGGTGGAAGTCCTTTTTTCAATACAGTGCGGGCAGGGAGCGATAAGGGCAAAGCTGATGTGTGAAACCGCGATTCGCGGGTTGTGGGAACCCCAAGGGAAGTATCGATCCAAAAAGACAAATTGCTGCGGCGGGGGCTGTCTCCCCTGTTTCGTCCGGTGGGATTCGTTCCCATCGAAGAATGCTGTAAACTCCTTGATTTACAGCATTTTTTTTATAACTGTTTTGGAAAAATAAATAAAAACCCCATATTTGCCGTCGCACAGTATTGAAAAAAGAAACTTCTATGAGAAAGGCCAAGGTAAACATCAGCGATCACAAATTGCAGGATTCGTCTGAAACGCTGCGTGCGCTTGCCCACCCGTTAAGACTTAGGATTCTGGAGTTCATCGACCAAAACGGAGTTGTCAACGTCAATAAGATTTACAAATCGCTCAAGCTGGAACAATCCATCACTTCGCAACACCTCCGGATACTTAGGCTGGCGGGGTTGGTTGTGACGATTCGGGAGGGTAAATTCATCCATTACAAGGTGGACTACGACAAGGTGAACAATGCGGTCATCTCCATCGGCCGTTTTGCTGGCAGGATAGCGGACTGATCTGCGGACGCTCCGGCAACGGCAGGGAAGCGGCGCACCAAGTCATTGGGTCAACCCTCGATGAATAGAGCCGAGATCGACCGGTGTTCGTGGGTGTTGCGGATGGCCTTGGCGAACAGCCTCGCGGTGGAGAGGACTTTGATCTTTTTGCAACGTTGGTTGTCGGGAATGGGTATGGTGTCACAGACTATCAGTTCCTGCAGGGCGGATTTCTCAATGTTTTCAAATGCTTTCCCCGAAAGGACCGGATGCGTGCAGATGGCACGCACGCTTTTCGCACCTTCCTTGATCAGGATATCGGCGGCGCGGCACAAGGTGCCTGCGGTGTCCACCAGGTCGTCCACCATGATGACATCCGCCCCGTTCACGTCCCCGATGACGGTCATGTCTTCGATTTCATTGGCCTTTTTCCGGTACTTATCACAGATGACGAGGCTTTTCCCAAAGTATTTTGCGTAGGTGCGAGCCCGTTTTACGCCGCCCACATCCGGAGAGGCGAAGATCACATTGTCCAGGTTCGTTTCCTGCAGGTAGGGCATATAGATGGCCTGGCTCTTGAGGTGATCCACCGGAACGTCGAAGAACCCCTGGATTTGGTCCGCATGGAAGTCCATGGTCATGACCCGGTCGGCTCCTGCCGCCTGCAGCAGTTCCGCGATGAGTTTGGCGGAGATGGGGACCCGGGGTTTGTCCTTCCGATCTTGACGGGCATAACCGAAATAGGGGATGACGGCGGTGATGTATCCTGCGGAGGCCCGTTTCGCGGCATCAATCATGAGCAGGAGCTCCATGAGGTTTTCCGCCGGGGCGAAAGTGGACTGAACGAAGAAGACGAAGGCTCCGCGCACCGATTCATTGATGACCGGTTGCATTTCCCCGTCGCTGAAGCGGTTGACATCCAGCGCACCGAGGGGTTGTCCGTAGTAATCCGCAATTTTCTCAGCAAGGTAGCGGGATTGGGTGCCGGAAAAGATCTTGACTTCAATCATGGTATTGGATGAAAAGTAAGCGGTGGTTCCCGGGGCGTTCGTCGCCTGGGAAACGGAGGGCCCCAACAGCATGTCCATATATTTCATGAGGGTCGGATTGGGTCGGGTTCCGCTGCCGCCTGTGGGGCCGGGGATATGCCGTCCGCCTGCCCCGGTATCTTTGCGGAAGGCGGCCGGAGCCGGTCCACACCACCGTTAAGTGGCTGGCCCGCAAATATATCGGGAAGGTTGTCGTTTTGCCGGGTATTTCTGTTTAAGGATGGACAAATATAGGATACTTTGGATATTCCGGAAAGAATCGGCAGCTTCTTGTGGCTTTCGGTGGAATCTTGCGGGCCGGGTTTCCGGGCATGTGGCCACCGCCGCTTTTTCCATAGGAAGTGATTGGTTCGGGTATCACATCATGTAGGCCCAGGCGGTTTGGTAGCTATCCGATAGCTCGCAGAAGTCGAGCAGTTCGCGGTAGAACGGGTCATGGCCGATGGTTGCGCTGTCTCCCACCAACACCAACAATTTCCGGGCCCTGGTCATGGCTACGTTCATCCGGCGGTAGTCGGCCAGGAATCCGATGTCACCTTTCGGGTTGGAGCGTACCAGGGATAGGTAGATGACATCCCTTTCCTGCCCCTGGAAGGCATCGATGGTGTTGATATCCAGTTTCACATCTTTCAGGGTCGGGTCGTTTGCCGTTGCCGTGACCATGTGCAGGACCTGTTCCCGGTAGGGGGCGATGATACCGATGGAAGGCGGCTCCATTCCCTCATGTAATGCCAACAGCTGGTACAGATGCTCGCAAAGCAGCCGGAACTCTTCCGGATTGTACCGGCTCCGGGATTTTTCCGGGCTTTTCTCCTCGAATCCGGTTCCTGCGGTGTCGATGAACAAGAGGGGCGGATGGGGAAGCCTGACCGCCAGTTGGTGTTCGGCGACAGGATCCGCCGCATACAGGCGGCCTTGGTAGAACCAATGGTTGGAGAATTGCATGATGGACCGGTGCATGCGGTATTGTACCGTCAGCAGGCTGACCGGCCGCACCTTTGTCAGACATTTCTCCATCAGTGTGGTGGAAAGGCCGCCCTGCACGGCTTTGGTCGACTTGACTGTGGGGGGGAGTTGGAACGGGTCGCCGGCAAGGATGACCCGGTCTGCCCGCGTCAGGGGAATCCAGGTGGCCGGCTCCAGCGCCTGGGCGGCCTCATCGATGACAAGCGTACGAAAACGCCTTTTTCCCAGCGCTTTGTGCATCGAGCCCACCAAGGTGCAGGTAATGACCTGGCTGCTGTCCAATAGGTTTTCGACAAGCATGTCCTCCAGGCGGTTCGCCCACGCTGACAGTTCGCCCGCTTCCTTGAACAGTCGCCCTCTCTCCTGTCGTTCGTCCGCCCCGAACTTCCGCTTGTACCGCAAGGCCTTGCGGCGGGTTTCCGCTGCTTCCAACCTTACCTTCCGTATGTTTTTGGCTTCGGGGTGGTTGGCCAGCTGTGCTTCCAGGGTATGGCGGACTAGGTTTTCATCGACCCGGGAAATATCTCCGATCCGAAGAACGGACAATCCTTCCGCCGACAGCCGTTCTGTCAGCAGGTCGGTCGCGGTATTGCTGGGGGCACAGACGAGTACAGTCTGCTCCGATCGGCATATCAGCCGGATGGCCGCCACCAGGGTGGTGGTCTTGCCGGTGCCGGGTGGGCCGTGCACCACGGCGATGTCTTCCGCGGCCAATACCTGACGGACCGCTTCCTCCTGGGACGGATTGAGCCCCTCGACTGTCAGCGGCGCTTGCTCCCGGAATCGGGCGGCCCGATTGCCATGCACAATCTCCCGCAGTACCGCCAACTGGTCTCCGCTTGCCTCCCGGACCCGCACCAAGGCTTTCTCCATCTCCCGGTAAGTCCTTTCGTCGAAAGACAGATCGACCCCCAGGGATCCGGTGTGCAGCCAGTCCGGCAAATCCTTTCCGGACAACACGACCCGCATCCGGGTGGCGGTCATGGAATGGATAACGCCCGTTTGCTCTGGCTGCCTTACCTCGTCCGCCCGGTTGAACAAACGAACCGGCTGTCCCGGCCGGAAAGCCTGCTGCGTACCGGTCGAAGAAGCCCGGGAGATCGTTACATAGGCGCGCTCCCCGTAGGTGTATCCTGATTTCTCCAGGGTGACAGGGTGCCAGGTATATCCTTCCGACACCCTTTCCGATAGGCTCAGTTGTGATACGAAGCGACGGAACTGCTCGTAATCCTGTTCCTTTTCCAGCTGCAGCAACTGTTGCAGCGTTTCCAGTTCCGCTTGTGCCGTACTCATTTCGTTTGGTGGATTTTGCTCATGCCGGCAACCTGGCCGGTTCCTTACGGTGACAAAAGTACGCTGAAAGAACGGCTCTTCGGTATCGGAAGCTGTATCCGCCGTCGGCTGCAGATCCGTACGGATGCGTCACCATGCCGTAGGCATGACACGAGGTTTTCCGTACGTAGAAATGCCGCGCATCCCATATCCCGGCCGGGAATACGGCGTGTCAACGTCCCGTATGGGTAGGATGGCGAACCGGTGTCTGATAGGTATGGAAAGAAGGGTCCCGTTAGCGAAGGACGGTGGTGGGAGGTCAATGGGTACGGTGGGAGATTCGGAAATTCTATCCTGGAGGAACGGCGGGAAAAAAGGGTGGAGATAGTCGGAGTCGAACCGACGACCTCTTGCATGCCATGCAAGCGCTCTAGCCAGCTGAGCTATACCCCCTTGATTATGACACGTTCTCGTTTCGAACGCGGTGGCAAAAATAATGCTTTTTACGAAACAAATGTCAGGTGTCTCAAAAAATAAATCATGGCAATCGGGAAGCCGTTCAATCCTTGGTAAAAATCCAACGGCTCATTTCCTTCAGGTTGGCCTTCTTTCCATACAACAGGATTCCCACCCGGTAGATCCGGCCGGAAAGCCATATGAAAAACAAGGAGGAGGCAGACAGCAGGCCGAGGGAGAGCAGGATTTCCCACAAAGGAGGCTCGAAGGCCAGCCGGGCCGGCATGATGACGGGGGCGGACAGGGGGACGATGGAAAACCAGACCGCGAGGGTTCCGTTCGGATCCTCGATGACAGGGCCCAGCATCACGATGGAAAGGATGATAGGGGCCATGGCGACCATGGTCAGGGACTGGCTTTCCCCGAGGTCGTCGCCCATGGCGGAGCCGACGGCAGCGAAAAGGGAGGCATAGATGAAATAACCGCCGAGAAAGTACAGCAGGAACAGCGGGATGATATAATCCCATTCCTGACCGGTCAGCATGGTGAAGAGGGCGGCCGACTGGTCCGCCGGGGCCGGGTCCGCCGACATGGGTCCGCCGGTGGCCGCCTCTACTCCGAGGAAGGTGCCGGCCAGGGTGGTGAGGGCCAGGGTCAGGGCCACCCAAATCAACATTTGGGTCAGTCCGACGCCACTGACCCCGATGATTTTGCCGAGCATCAGCTGGAAAGGCCGGACCGATGAAATCATGACCTCCACGATGCGGTTGGTCTTTTCCTCCATGACGGAGCGCATGATCATGGTGCCGTAGAACAACAGGATGATGTATACGATGAATCCCGCAGCGAATCCGATGACGGTCGCCACCTGTGCGGAATTCCGTTTGTCGGTTTCCAGCAGTTCGCCGGATTCCGCCAGGGTCAGTTCCTTCTGCTCGAGGTCCACCCGGACTTTCAGCCGGGCGAGTTCCGCCTCCTGGTATCCGGCAGCGAGGATTTTGAAATCCTCCGCCTGGTTGCGGACAAGTCCCTCCATATAATCCGCTTCGGAAAGGGAGAGTTCTCCATCCGAAAAGTATTGTACGCGGAGGTTTCGCACGGTATCCGGAAACGGTGGCACATAGAGGATGCCTTCGAAGCCGCCGTCCCGGTAGGTCATTTTCAGAACATCCAGGTGCTGGTCGCGGATGACGGTGAAATGGAGGTGGCTGTTGCTGTCGGCCGGTGGCCTGATGGTACCGGAGGCATCCAGGATGGCGATGGATTTTTCTTCCCGTTCCGACAGGGTGGCAAGCAGGACCGGCACCGTCATGATGGCCACAAAGACCAGGGGGGACAGCAGGGTGGTCAGGATGAAACTTTTCTTCTTGACCCGGGTCATGTATTCCCGTTCGATGATCAGCCACAATTTGTTCATATCCGTTGTTTAAGCCGAAATGGAGGGTTGGTTGGGGTTGGAGACCGGTTGTGCCTCCCCGGTCACCTGCCGGATGAAGATGTCATTGATGGCGGGCAGGATTTCCTGGAAGGAACGGATGGTCCGTCCGCTGTTGATGAAATGCTGCAGCAGTCCGTTGGTGTCTCGCGCTGGGTCGACCTGTACCAGCAGCGTCGGGCCGTCCTTGGCGCGGACGGTCACACCAGGTAGCGGGAAGGGCTCCAGGGGCCATTCGGCCGGCAGTGCTTCCGCGAAGGAAATTCGGAACAAGTTTTCCTTGAACTGCTGCCGGATATCGGCTACCTTTCCATACAGGATGTTGCGGCCTTTGTTGATCAGGACGATCTGTTCGCACATTTCCTCCACCTGCTCCATCCGGTGGGTGGAAAAGATGATGGTGGTGCCTTCCCGGTTCAGCTGCATGATCTCATCCTGTATCAGCCGGGCGTTGATAGGGTCGAGCCCGCTGAACGGCTCGTCCAGAATCAGCAGCTTGGGCCGGTGGATGACCGTGGCGATGAACTGGATTTTCTGCTGCATGCCTTTGGACAGCTCCTCAATCTTCTTGCCCGACCAATCGCGTATGGCAAACCGGTCGAACCAATATCGGAGTTCCTTCCGGGTTGTCTCCGCGGAGAGCCCCTTGAGCCGGGCCAGGTAGCGGAGTTGTTCCCCCACTTTCATTTTCTTGTACAGGCCGCGTTCCTCCGGCATGTAGCCGATCTGTTCCGGATGACGGCTGTCAAGTGGTTCGCCGTCGAACCTTATGGTGCCTGCATCAGCCTTGGTGATGGTGGTGATGATTCGGATCAGCGAGGTCTTGCCGGCTCCGTTCGGTCCGAGCATACCGAAAATGACGCCTTTGGGAATATCGAAACTGACATGGTCCACAGCCAGGTGGGCATCGTAGCGTTTGACTATGTTGTCGAGGTGAAGCAGGCTCATGGCAGCTTGATTTTTTATCCGGGAGATGCTGCGGAAGGGCGACGACGCGTGCTCGAACCGCAGCGGAAGGCAAAACTATCGGGAATATGGTCATCGTCGGCTAAATTTATATGGGCGGCCCGATTTATCCGATGAAGAGCGAAGGACTGGAGCAACCTTTCATTTTCCGAAGAATGTTGCGAAAATTCGCTGCAACACATGTAGCTTTGTCCAATGAGTCAGAAAAAGCCAAATGAACGGATACTTTTCGGCTGGAAAGTGAAACAACTCCGGCAGGAGCGGGGCTTGAGTTTTGCGGAATTGGCGGCGCTGACGGGGATTTCCGTCTCCTATCTGAACGAAATAGAGAAAGGCAAGAAATATCCGCGCGCGGAAAAGATGCAGGTTCTGGTGCAGGCCCTGGGACGGAGCGAGGCGGACATGCTGGCGGAGACGGACCGTACCATCACGCCGGTGCAGGCTTTGCTTCGGTCCAACTTCCTGCAGGAGCTGCCGCTGGAGTTGTTCGGCGTGGAGATGCACAAGGTGGTGGAGGTGCTGGCGAATGCGCCGATACGGGTCAGTGCCTTCATTTCCACGTTGCTGGAGTTGTCCCGCAACTATTCTCTGACCGAGGAGAATTTTTATTTCGGCGCCCTGCGGGCTTACCTGGAGTTGCAAGACAACTATTTCCCTGCGCTGGAACAGGCGGCAAGTGCCTTTTCCCGTTCGGCAGGCCTTTCGAACAAATTGCCGGTTCCGGCAGCGCGTTTGGGCGGCCTGTTGCAGGAGCGGTACGGCTACCGGATCGTGGAGGACGGCCTTGCGGCCTATCCGGTGCTGGCCGGCATCCGTTCCGTGTATTTGCAGGCTTCCCGAAAGTTGCTGCTCAATAGCAGGCTCAGCACGGAGCAGCTTGCTTTCCAATTTGCCAAAGAATTGGGATTCAATTATTTGAATTTGAATGAGCGGGCGAATACTGCCAAATTGCTTAGGGTCCATTCCTTTGAGGAGGCCCTGAGTCATTTCCAGGCCGGCTATTTCGCGGCGGCGCTGCTGGTGCCGAAAGCCGCGTTCGTGTCGGATCTTCGGCAGTTGTTCCGGTTGCCGCGCTGGGACGAGGGTGTGCTGCTGCGGCATTTGTTGGAAAAATATCGTGCGACGCCGGAAATGCTGCTGCAGCGGATGTCCAACCTGCTGCCCGAATCGTTCGGACTGGGCAGCGTCTTCGTATGGCGGATGGTTCGGGAATCCGATACTGGCCGGCTCCGCATCGACCGGGAGCTCCGGCTGGACCGGCAGGGGGAACCATCCCTGCATCTGCTGCAGGAGCATTACTGCCGCAGATGGATGTCGGTCAGACAGCTGCAGGGCCTGTCCGCGGCAGCCGGTCTGACGGTGGGCGTGCAACGGTCCGTCTTCGCAGGTACGGGCCAATCATACCTCTGCATTTCCATCGTACGGCCAGGAACGGTATCGGATGAACGGGACGTCAGCCTGACCATCGGCCTGCGGGAGGACGAGGATCTCCGAAGCCAGGTCCGGTGGCTGGATGACCCCCGGATACCGGTCACCGTCGTAGGCACCACCTGTGAGCGGTGTGCCGTGGCGGACTGCCGGGAACGGTCCGTTCCCCCCTCGGTCGTCATCGCACGGGAACACCGCCGCAACGTAAAGTCGGCACTGGATTCACTGGAAGCGGAAGGTTAGTGGTCAGGGCACAGCGAATTCCATGAAATCCTCCACGACCAACAGGGTGTCTTCCGGGTAATGCCGTTCGGGGTCCAGCCTTTGTCGGTGGATATCCCGGACACGCCCGGATGCGGACAGGAACTTGTGGATGGTGCGGGCAACTTTGAAAAAACGGTCCGCGTCATTGACGCCGGGAATGTCGCGACTGCCCAACAGTTCCATCAGGCGCCGGAACCGGTCGAAATCATAGGGCGCGTACCGATCCGGATAACGCCAGCTCAGATACCGGGAAATCATGACGTAGTTGTCCGCATGGTAGTGGTTGTTCTGGACGGAGCGCGGATGCTTTTCCCGGTAGGCCCGCAGCAACTCGTCACAATGGAACAGGAAACGGTCCATCCTTCCCTCCACATCCTTCTTTTCATCGAACAGGTCGGAGAAGGCCGAGCGGACGAATTCACGATCCAGGTCTATGAAGGAAAGCATCATGTCCTTGGGCGCATATTCCTCCCGGTTCCACAACCGTCTGGTTCGGCTGCTTTGCAGGGATTGGTCGAACATCCGTCGGAAGTCGGGCGCCGCCGGATCCCAGTTCTCCTGGAACCGTCGCTGGATTTCCCATCGCCAGTACGGGTCATGCTGCGGCGACCGTTCAAGGAAATCCGCATAATTGTCAATGGCTTCGCTTAGCTTCTGCAGGTTCATGAGTCCAAGTTTCGATTGGCATACCCACCCGGGACCGGGCATCTTCCATTTCACGACCGGCCGCTGTCAGACTATGACGCTGTGCGGGTAGGTATCGTTCCGGTTTCCTAATTTTACACATCAGCAACAAATCATCGGCCTGGGTTTGTTCGCCGACGTTCGGCAAATATACCCACACCGTCATTCTCCTTCGCCCGTCATGACCATCCTGCAGATAACCGACCTACATCTTTCGCACGACAATGTAAACCTCCACAAGGTGGATACCCGGGGCAATTTCCTGGCCTTGTTGCGCAAAGCGGTGTCGATGGAGCCGGATCTGCTGGTACTGACGGGAGACATCTGTTACGAGGCGGCGGATCCGAAGGTGTACGGATGGGTGCGGGAACAGTTGGAGCACAGCGGCCTGCCCTATGTGGTCATCGGCGGCAACCATGACGAAACGGACACCCTGGTCCGGGTCTTTTCGTATCACCACCGGCTGACGGCCGGGGAGTTGTATTTCGTCCATCCGATCGGTGACCGGCAACTGGTCTTCCTGGAATCCTCCACCGGACAAGTTTCCGACCGACAACTGGAATGGTTGGCCGCCGTGCTGTCCCGACGGCAGGATGCCGCCCTTGTGTTCATGCACCATCCGCCCCTGTCGGCGGACGTTCCGTTCATGGATGAGCATTATCCCCTCCGGAACGGAGCGGCGGTGCGGCAGGTGCTCGAAGCCGCTCCGGTTCCTGTCCATGTGTTCTGCGGCCATTACCATGTGGAACGGTCCCTGATCCGGAAAAACCTGACGGTCCACATCACACCTTCCTGCTACTTCCAGCTGGATGCTGCCTCGGTTGATTTCCGGATAGACCATTTCCGAGCGGGTCTTCGGTGCATCCGAATACAGGATGACGGCACGCTGGCCACCACGGTGGTCTACCTTTGAGGCGAAGCCGAATCCGCCATTTCAGGCCGTATTTTCGGAATATGTGAATTTTGAAATATATTCGTCCTCTTGCCCTTTCCCATCCGGTGACATCCGTCCCGATTTGGAACGGACGAATCCGACGCAAGCCCATCCGACATGGTCAACACTTCCAAACTGCCGCATTACGGTACCAGTATCTTCACCGTCATGTCCGCCCTGGCACTGGAACACGGTGCCATCAACCTTTCCCAGGGATTCCCTGATTTCGATTGCAGCGAGGACTTGAAAAAGCTGGTTGCCAGGCACATCGGCCATGGATATAACCAATACGCACCGATGCAAGGTGTTTCCGTCCTCCGGCAACGGCTGGCCGACAAGATGGCTTCGCTATATGGGGTTCGGCCGGATCCGGACGAGGAGATAACCATCACGGCAGGGGCCACCCAGGCCATCTACTGCGCCATCACAGCCTTTGTCCGGTCGGATGACGAGGTGATCCTCATCGAACCGGCATATGATTGCTACCGGCCGGCCGTGGAAATAGCGGGCGGACTACCGGTGGTCTATGAAATGACCGGCCCTGATTACCGCGTGGAATGGTCCCTGCTGGAGCGGTTGATTTCCTGGAAGACCCGCATGATCATTGTCAACACACCGCACAATCCTACCGGGAAAGTGTTCCGGGAGGAAGACTGGAAAACGTTGCAACGTATCGCCGCCAGCCGGGACATCCTGGTGTTGAGCGACGAGGCTTATGAACACATGGTCTTCGACGGAAGACGGCATCATTCCCTCCTGCAATTCCCATCGCTGTTCGAGCGGGGTGTCGTCGCATGCTCCCTGGGAAAGACCTTGCATACGACCGGTTGGAAGCTGGGCTGCCTGGTCGCACCGCCATACCTGACCAAAGAGTTCCGGAAAATACATCAGTTCAATGTCTTTTCGGTCAATACTCCGATGCAATACGCCGTGGCGGATTATTTTTCCGACCCGTCGGTTTACAGCGGATTGGCCGACCTGTTCGGACGGAAACGAGACAAGCTGCTCCGGGAAATGGATGGTTCCCGTTTCAAGCCCCTCAGCAGCGAAGGTTCGTATTTCCAGCTGTTCGATTACAGCGCCATCAGCCGGGAACCCGATGTGGCGTTCGCCCGGCGGATGACGACGGAGTTCGGAGTGGCCGCCATTCCGGTTTCCGTATTCTATTCCTCCAGGCGGGATGAACATGTCGTCCGGCTCTGTTTCGCCAAGCAGGACGAAACCTTGGAACGCGCCGGCGAACTTTTAAGGAAAATCTAATACGCTTCGATCCATCCGCTCTTTGGAACCAGCGGTAATGTCGTACATTTACCCTGTTTGTCAATTTTATTCGGCACGACGGCGAGCCGGGTTCGTCTTATCCTTGTTTTCGTCCGTTTGTTCACCCTGCCGCAGGATTCGGATGTCCGGCTCCCCTTCGGCTGGGTGACGCATCGGGCGCAGTTTCCGGTACGCCGTTCAAAATCATCCGTATGAGCGACCAGACCCAACGTCCCTGGCTTCGGCATTACACCAAGGGGGTGCCGGCGAACATAGACGACAGCGCCTATCCCACGCTTGCGGCCCTCATCGACGAAACCCTCAAAAAATTCGCATCCCGGCCCGCCTTTTCCTGCATGGGCAAGGAGATGTCCTTTGAGACGGTGGACCAACTGTCCAGGGACTTCGCGGCCTATCTCCATTCCCGTGGTCTGGAGCCGGGCGACCGGATCGCATTGATGATGCCGAACCTGCTCCAATACCCCATCGCCCTGTTCGGGTGCCTGCGGGCCGGGCTGGTCATCGTCAATACCAACCCCCTGTATACGCCGCGGGAGATGCTCCACCAATTCACGGATGCCGGTGCCAAGGCCGTCGTCATCTGCGAGAATTTTGCCGCCAACCTCCAGCAGATATTGCCGGATACGCAGATAAAGACCGTCATAGTGACCAGCATCGGCGAGCTGCTGGGTTTTCCGAAGGGCAACATCGTCGACTTCGTGGTGCGTAAGATCCGGAAAATGGTGCCGGCCTACCGACTGGCCAATACGGTCAGCTTCCGGGAGGCGCTGACAGCCGGCCGGAAGTTCACAGTCAAGCCCTTTGCATCCGATTCGGAGGATGTCGTACTGTTGCAGTACACCGGAGGTACGACGGGCGTATCCAAGGGGGCGATGCTGACCAACCGAAACCTGGTTGCCAACATGATGCAGATCCGGGCCATCGGGGCAACCGCCTTTCAGGAGGGGGCGGAAGTCGCCTTGTCGCCGCTGCCGCTGTACCATATCTTCGCCTTCTCCGTCAACTGCCTGGCGCTGTTCAGCCTGGGGGCCCTGACCATACTGGTGACCAATGCCCGCGACCTCCCCTCCGTCATCAAGGAGTTCCGGAAATACAAGGTCACGGTCATGACCGGAGTGAACACTTTGTTCAACGCCCTGCTCAACCATCCCGATTTCGCAGGCAGCGATTTCGGTGCCCTCAAGTTCGGCCTCGGAGGCGGTATGGCGGTACAGAAGGCAGTGGCGGAACGCTGGCTGAAAGTCACCGGAAAACCGCTCGTGGAAGGGTTCGGCATGACGGAATGTTCTCCGGTCGCCAGTGTCAACCCCCTGGACGGAACCGGCAAGCTGGGATCCATCGGCATGCCCGTCCCCTCCACGGACATGCGGATCGTCAACGATGAGGGCACACCCTTGCCGGTCGGCGAAGCGGGGGAAATCCAAGTAAAAGGACCCCAGGTCATGAAAGGGTACTACAACCGGCCGGAAGCCACCGCGGATACCATCCGAGACGGTTGGTTGTGCACCGGGGATATCGGCTTTATGCACGAGGACGGCTATTTCCAGATCGTCGACCGCAAAAAGGATATGATCCTGGTCTCCGGCTTCAACGTCTATCCGAATGAAATCGAGGATTTTGTCGTTACACATCCCAAAGTGTCGGAATGTGCGGCCATCGGCGTACCGGATGAAAAATCGGGGGAGGTGGTAAAGCTGTTCGTCGTGAAAAAGGACTCCTCACTGACGGAAAAGGAACTGCTGGAATATTGCCGTACCGGGCTGACGGCCTACAAGGTGCCCCGGTCCGTCGAATTCCGCTCTGAGCTGCCGAAAACGAACGTCGGAAAAATCCTGCGCCGTATGCTGCGGGAATGACCGGCCACCCGAGCCGGGTGCCGATTGCGGTCCGTCGTATGTCTCCTTTCGTCCGGTCCGTACGCTCCCACGGCATGCTCCCACGAGCATGATTTTCCCAGCCATGCCGGGATTCTCCTGCAGGTACCGCCGAATCTACGCATGTGATTTTTTCGATGAAAAAAAACGAGTGGGGAAGGAATATCTCCCCCTGCCCAGCGCCGCATGCCCCTCTCCGCGAAGCGGGGAGCAAGATCTACGTAATAAAAAAGCGCAGCACTTCCCAAAATCCTCCCGATCAAAAAATTACAAAAGAAAAAAATCCCTGTTATTAGTCTAATACTAAAAATTCGCGTACCAGCATCCTCGCGAAGCGGGGAGCAAAAACTCCGCTGACAACGAATCCGACATTCCGTCACCGCTTCGGCCGCGACACGGCGCATCAACTCAAATCAAAGCCGAACCGACAATTAGGTTTGTGCCCGGTTGAAAAGCTGCGAGGCTAGGTAGGCTTTCCGCAGGTACTTCGGGCCGGACTCCTCTCCCAATTCATTCCGATCCGTGCGGTGTTCGCAGATTATGGCGTCGGTCGTCATGCTACGGCTGCCTGGCCTACGGTCAGTTGGTGGAAATCCAGATCGGTTCCACCCTGGACACCCCCATTCCTTTCGACGCATGAGATTTTCGCGCAGCATATCACAGACCGGGCAGTCCTTGGAGTATCTTTCGCGTTCCGTCTTTCCGACCAGTGAGCCGGCAATGCCTTTTTGCGCGGGCGTTCGCCTGGTCATGTCGCTTGGTAGAAAGGTGCCGGTAAGACTGTCGAGGTCGTGATCAAGGGATGGGCGAACAAGTCGAAAAGTGGGCACGGAACACCCTAAAGTTCGGCAGGTGTCTGGAAAATGATCCGACCGGTCGGCACGCCGCCGACCTCCGGGTGCGCCTGCCGCTTGCAATCAGCAAGGAAAGCATCGGCAGCGGCTGGGCTTGTTCCCACCGGGAATCGCCCGTACAGGTTGCCGGAGAGTTGGACGAATACGAAGGGTCGTCGGGAAGGAGAAAACGGCGTCATTGACGCGGGGTGGAAAAAACTGCGTAAAATAACGCGGGCGACCGGATGTGAACCTGGTCGCCCGCACTTTTTTTTGCTTTCGACTTGTTGGCCCATAAGGATTCGAACCTTAACAGACAGAACCAAAATCTGTAGTGCTACCGTTACACCATGGGCCACCGGCTGCTTTGTTAAAAAGCGAGGCAAAGGTAACAGGAAATTGTTTTTTTGTAAAGTAAACAGTCAAATTTTTTCCGTTTTCCGGCTGGTCGGAGGTGCTCATTCGAGATCCTGCAAAGCGTCCACAACGGCGGGGATTAGTTCGGCCATGGTTTGGAGCAGGATGCCGGCCGCTGGTGCCCCGGCCTTGCCGAGCCGGGCGGCCGACTCGAGGGCTTTGTTGGTGGCTTCCAATTCCTGATGGCCGGTGAAGGGGAGGGAGGCCTTGAGCTGGTGGCAGGTCCGCTGGATGGCGTCCCAATCCTCCTTTGCATGCGCGGATTGAATGGTGGCCCATGCTTCCGGCAATTCCGCCTGTAACATACGGACCATGGTACGGAGCATATCCGGGTCGCCGTCGGTCATAAGGTGTAGATAATCCAGGTTCAGGATGGCGGAGGATGTTTTCATGAATGGCGTTTGACGTATTTGGAAATCTTGTGATACAAGTCGTCGGGTTCGAAGGGTTTGAGGACGAAGTCGTCGAGTTGGTAGGACCGGAATTTTTCGTCCTTGGCTATATGGGCATGTGCCGTCATGGCGATGATGGGGATACCGGATTTGGTGGGCCCCATCTGCGTACGGATGAACATGGTCGTCTCGTATCCGTCCATGACGGGCATCTGGATATCCATCAGGATGAGGTCGAAGTCTTCCTGTTGGAAGCGGTCGATGGCAGCCGATCCGTTTTCCGCAACGGAGAGGTCGATGTTTTCCCATTTTCGTCGCAGGATTTTCGAGGCTACCAACTGGTTCAGGGGGTGGTCTTCGACCAGCAGGAGTCGGAATTGTGTGTCGGGAGGCAGGAGCTCGTCAGCCGACGGTCTTTCGGGCGGGATCCATTCGGGCGGGGCGGATTTTCCGAAGGGTAGTTCGAAGGTGAATTCGGAACCGTTTCCGGGTTGGCTTTTGGCCCAGATCCGGCCGCCCTGCAGGTCGATGAGTTGTTTGCTGATGGACAGTCCCAAACCGGTTCCTTCGTAGATGCGGTGCTTGTGCCGGATGCGGGTGAATGTTTCGAAGATAGCTTCGAGCTGGTCCTGCTGGATACCGATGCCGGTATCCAGGATGGAGAAGCGGAGTCGGACGAGTTCGTCCGTTGATTCGGTGAGGTGGACGGAGATGCTGACGCGTCCGTTGTCCGTGAATTTGATGGCGTTGCCGACCAGGTTGTACAGGATTTGATTGAGCCGGAGTTTGTCTCCGTGCAGGTGGCCGTGCAGGTCCGGCGGAACAGTCAACTCCAGGAAAATATCTTTTTCCTGTGCCTTGTATTGCATCACGTTGACAAGTTCCTGCAGGAGCGGCATCAGCTCGAAGGGCGCTTGATCGAAGACGATCTTGCCATGCTGGATGGCGCTGATTTCCAGGATGTCGTTTACTACGCCGAGCAGGATGGAGGAGGAGCTGCGGATGGATTCCACCAGGCGGAGCTGTTCGTCGGGGAGGCCCGACTGGAGGAGGAGGTGGCTCATGCCAAGGATGGCGTTCATCGGTGTGCGCATCTCGTGGCTGATGCCGGCCAGGAACTGTTCCTTCATGAGGGCGCTCCGGCGGGCGAGTTCGCTGGCCTTTCTGATTTCTTCGGCGTGACGGCGTTCCGTGACATCCTGGACGATGCCATGCAGGACCCGCTGCTGGTCGTCGGAGAAGGTGACCATGCAACGGAGGGTGATGAATCTTTCCTGTTTGTCAGAGGTGAGGAAGCGGGCATCCTGTCTGGCGGAACCTTCCAACAGGGCAGCCTGGTGAAGGTCCGACAATAAGGTCAGGTCGGTGGCGACGATGGCCGGGTCCCACTTGGAAATCCGTTGGTGCGAGGGTATGTCGAAGATGCGGTATAATTCGTCGGAGGCCCTGAAGGTGCCTGATTCCGGGAAATATTCCCAGTTTCCGATGTTGGCCAGTCGTTGGGTTTCCTCGAGGCGTTGCAGGATTTTTTTTCTTTCGATGGAAAAGCGGAGGGATTTGGCGAGTTGGTCGGAATCGAAACTGCTTTTGACCAGGAAATCCTGTGCACCGGCTTTCACGGCTTTGATTCCCAAATCCTTGTCTGAGACACCGGTCAGTACGATGATATTGTTGTTGGGGAAGGCGGCGGTCAGTCGTTCCAAGGTTTCGAATCCCCGGCTGTCGGGCAGGGTGAGGTCCAGCAGGATGGCGGCGTATTCATCACCTTGTTCCAGGCGGGTGATACCATCTTGCAGGGTGACGGCATGGACCACCTCGCAATGATGCAGATCCGAAGCGGACAGGTATATTTCCACCAGCCGGGCGTCTCCGGGGTTGTCCTCTATG
The DNA here is from genome assembly GCA_041163745.1 of Bacteroidota bacterium. Classification (GTDB taxonomy): domain Bacteria; phylum Bacteroidota; class Bacteroidia; order Chitinophagales; family Saprospiraceae; genus UBA6168. The sequence continues at coordinate 176,945 of JBEAQU010000078.1, read as the reverse complement.
AGCAGGATCTTGTTAGCGGCAGCGACGGCGGTAGCCATGGGTTCAGGTGCTTTTTTCCTCTGGTCAGGGTTTGTCTGCCGGCTGGAATTCGTCCGGATGCCGGCGGATTCCAATCGGATGCGGGGTGTGGTTCGGCGGGGGTGCCACGACCGGACAAATCGGCGGCACGATACCTTTTTTCATACCTGGCAGGACCTTTCCGACATCGGGCTGTTACGAAACGGCGGCAACCTGTTGCCCGGCGTCCGGCGGAAGTCCGGGCGGGACGGAAGATGGTAACGGGGAAGACCGGCTACCTGGTGCAAAGCGAATGGGGGGAGGGAGGGTTGGTCCGGCTTGGGATAGACTGTGGGTTGGTCTTGGAATCATTTGGGTAGGAACACGAAGTTCGCACCCAGGTCGCTCAGGACGAACAAGCACAGTTTGTCGGGGTGGTTGACGTACAGCAGTTTGAAATCATCCACCTTTTCCTGGGCGATGAGTTGTTTGGCGACGAATTCCTCCAAGGTGGAGGCGTTGACGGACCAGTTGCTGTGTACTTTTTCCTTATCCACTATATTTATGCCAATATCGATAAGGTTCTTGTGAACAACGAAAATAGGGTAATTGGAGACATCCTGGTTGGTGATGGTTTCGGCGGCACTGGCCATCAGGCTGCGGAAGGCGGACAGTTCTTGTTCCAATGTCTTGAAATGAGGGGATTTTTCCATGTAGGTGGCCTCTGTACGTTGTTGTTTGGTCATGGACAAGACGGAGAGGTCCGTCCGTACAAAGATAAGCAAAGCGGCGGAACGGGCGACCGGATCACCAGATGGCGCCGATGCCGATGTTCCAAAGCGCCGCGTTGAGGCGGGGTATGTCCGTCTCCAGCAGCTGCCGGGCCGCTTGCTCGAGTCTAAGAGCGGTCGGCTGGAGCTCATCGAATTGTTGCCGTGACCCTTGGTTGACACGAGGGATGTCACTCTCCGTTTGGTTTATCAGGAACAGATATTCGGCGGTGAACTTATTGGGGAAATTTTCCACATCGTCATAAGCCTTGGATTTACGTTGGACCAAGGTCTGGTCCCATTCCTTCATACGACGGAGGAGGCGCTGGGCTTCCGTACGTAGGGTGGTGGCCGAATCCGGCAGGATCGGGAGCAGGGATTCCAGCCGTATTCGACGCTCGTCCATGGCATGAACCAGTCGGTGCAGGCTGGCAAGGGTGTTTTCGAGGGTGTCCATGAAGGCGTCGTAGGTCCGGTAAGCGGCTTCGTCCACTTCGTATTGAGGGTTGGGGTGTACCGTCACGAGGGTCGTGCGGGATAGGGAATCAACCTGCAGTGTGGCGGTGTAGGTGCCGGGAGGAACTTTGTGGCCGCGGTAGCTGCCTTCGATATAGACCTTGGGCACACCGGGCATGGTAGCATGCCGGAGGTCCCAGACGAATCGGTTCAGGCCCTGTCGGTTGGGGAGGGTCGGTTCGGCGGGCGGGCCGCCGTCATAAGCGAGGAAAGCGGAATCCGGGGTGGCATGAAAAACGCGGACGAGTTGGTTTCGGGAGTCGGATATGGTCAATGTCAGGGATTTTTTGTCGGAGAGTCCGGCCGGCAGCTGATAATACAGGACGGCGCCGGTTGGCGGGTTGACACCGCGGGTAGGGTGTGTGCCGGAAAAGTGGTCGGTGTTGCCGTCCAGTTCGCTGCTGCCGGTTAGCAGCATGGTTTCCTGAGGTTGGAAGAGGATGAACCCGGTGGAATCGGGTTCATATTGCCGCAGGAGGGGGAGGTCGTCCAGGATCCAGCAGGAGCGGCCGGAAGTGGCGGCGATGAGATCATCCCGGTGGATGAGCAGGTCGGTGACAGGCGTGACCGGGAGGTTGCGTTGGAAAGGGTGCCAGTGGGTGCCCCCGTCCCAGGAGAGGTAAATACCGGTTTCGGTGCCGGCGAACAGCAGGTTTTTCCGACCGGTATCTTCGCGGACCACCCGGGTGAAGGCACCGGTGGGGATGCCCTGGTTGATGGCGGTCCAGGTATTTCCGTAATCGGTGGATTTGTAGAGCCCCGGGGCATGGTCGTTGAATTTGTAGCGGGTAGTGGCGATGTAGACGGTGGCGGGGTCGTGCGGGGACACCTCGATGGCGTTGATGAGACATTCCGGCAGTCCGTCCGGCGTGACATTCCGCCAGTTTTTTCCGCCGTCGCGGGTCAGGTGGAGGAGTCCGTCGTCGCTGGCTGCCCAGAGGACGTCCTTTTCATGGGGGGATTCCGAAACATAGCTGAGGGTGCCGTAGTTTTCGGCACCTACCGCCTCATTGGTGTAAGGGCCGCCGCCCTTGCCTTGTTTTTCCTTTTCGTTGCGGGTGAGGTCCGGGGATATTTCCTCCCAGGACATGCCCTTGTCGCGGGTACGCAGCAGGTATTGGGCGCCGTGGTAGTAAGTGTCCGGCTCGTGTCTGGACCTGACGATCGGGGCGTTCCAGTTGTAGCGGTACTTCATGTCCCGTGCGTCACGGGCAAGATATTGGATGGGAGCGGCCATGACGTTGGTGCCGGCCCGGGCTTCCATGTCAAATATTTCGATGGTGCCGAGGTAACTTCCCCCCATGACAAGGCGGGGGTTGTCGGGATCGAAGGCTAGGAAGGCGCTTTCACCGCCGGCGCTGGCCGTCCAGCTACGGTGGGTGATACCGTTGCTTCCGAATTCCTGGCTGGCAATGGAGAGGGACGTATTGTCCTGTTGGCCGGCATAGATACGGTAGGGAAAGCCGTTGTCCACGTTCAGTCGGTAGAGTTGCGCGGTGGGCATATTGTCCTGGCCGGACCAGGTCAGGCCGCCGTTCAGGGTGATGCCGACGCCGCCGTCATCGGCGATGGCCATGTTCCGGGGGTTTTCCGGGTGAATCCATAGGTCGTGGTAATCCCCATGGGGACCATCGACGACCTCCCAGGTGAGGCCACCGTCGACGGAGCGTAGCGCGGCGGCGCTGAGGACGTAGACGGTGCGGGCGTCGGTCGGGTCGACGAACACCTCGGTGTAGTACCATGCCCGTTGGACGAGCCGGTGGTCGGCGGATACGCGGGTCCAGTGTTTGCCGGCGTTGGTGGAGACGAACAATCCGCCGAGTTCCCGGTCGGAATCGCTTTCGACCAGGGCATATACCCTATCCGGTTGGGAGGGGCAGACGGCGACGGCCATTTTCCCGAGTTCGTTGGGGAGCCCTTCCTGGATGGGAGTCCAGGAATTTCCGCCGTCGATGGATTTGTACAGCCCGCTGCCGGGACCTCCGCTGATTACCTTCCAAGGGAGGCGACCGTGTTCCCAAAGGGCGGCATAAAGAATGTCCGGATCGGAAGGATCCATGGAAAGCTCCACTCCGCCGGTCCGCGGGTTGGCATAAAGCACTTTCTCCCATGTTTTTCCACCGTCGGTGGTGCGGTAGATACCCCTGTCGGGGGCGGGTCCGTACAAGGGGCCCTGGACAGCCACGAACACCCGGTCGGGGTCGTTTGGGTTGATGCGGATCCGGGCGATGTGCTGGGTGTTTTCCAGGCCGATGTGCTGCCAGGTTTCGCCACCGTCCCGGGACCGGTACATGCCGTCCCCGTGGTGGGTCATCACGCCCCGCACTGGATGTTCCCCCATGCCGATGTACACGGTGTTCGGGTGGCTTGGTGACACGGCGATGGCGCCGACCGAGCCGGTGCCGACGAATCCGTCCGTCACATTGGACCAGGTGACGCCCATGTCCTCCGTTTTCCAGACCCCACCCCCGGTCGTTCCCATGTAATAGGTGCCGATCTCGCCCGGCATGCCGGCGACAGCGACAGCCCGGCCGCCGCGGAAGGGACCGATGTTACGCCATCTTAGAGGATGAAAAAAGGTGTCGTGGCTTATCTCCGGTCCGACAACGGCGGTGGCCGTTGCGGTTTGGGCGAAGTTTGCAGGTAGGAAGCCTGCGATCGACAGGAGGAGGAGAAGGCTGTTCCGCATCATGGTTCAGAAAATTTAGTCGGTGGAAGCGTAGGGTGGTCGACGGAAACCTCCCGTTCGGTCGTCCGGAGCCGGCCGGGTCAGCCGGCATCCCATCCCATTGCCGGCAAGAGGCGCCCGATATCGGGCGCCACCGACAGGAGGTCCGCATTCCCTTGGACGAGAAACCCTTCTCGGAGCATAAGCCGGATATGGGCCAGGAGATGGTCGTAGAATCCGTCCGGGTTGAGCAGGCCGATGGGTTTGGCGTGCAGGTGCAGCTGACGCCAGGTCAGGATTTCGAAGCACTCGTCCAACGTCCCGAAACCACCCGGCAGGATGATGAATCCGTCGGAACGGGCAGCCATGACCTCCTTGCGCTCATGCATGGTACGGGTGACGACGAGTTCGTGCAGGCCGGTATGGCAGACTTCACGTTCCTGCAGGAAGTGCGGGATGACACCCAGGACCCGCCCGCCCGCCGCCAGGGCGGCATCGGCGAGGATGCCCATCAGCCCGACGTTTCCGGCACCGTAGACGAGCCTGATTCCACGTTCGGCGAGTGCCCGTCCCACTTGCGCCGCAAGGGCTGCGTATGCTAGGTCATGGCCGGTTCTTGCACCGCAGAATACCGTGATGGATGTCATGCCAAAATTGTTTTTGTGTTACATAACACCTGCAAATCTTTTCATATTCTCTCTAAATTCATAATTTACCTCGAACCTTTCCCACATGATATATTTTCCCGGAATTCTTTTCGATTCCTTCCTAGCCTTCCGACCGATCCGGTCGACCCTGTCGACGGCCGCTCGACACGGTGTGTGCCTGCTGTCAAGCGCCTTGTTCAGTCTGCTGTCGGCGGGTTGCAGTCCGTCCGGAGGAGAGGAAACAGCCAGCCTTCGCCGTCGGCCCAATGTCGTGTACATATTGGCGGATGACCTTGGATATGGGGACGTCGGTGTGTACAACCCCGCCTCGAAGATTCCCACGCCGAACCTGGATCGGTTGGCGGCGGAAGGGAAGCTGTTCACCCATGCCCATGCACCGGCCGCTGTCTGCACTCCGACGCGGTATAGTCTGCTGACCGGTCGGTATCCCTGGCGTTCCCAGATGAAAAAGGGGGTGTTGTGGGTATGGGATCCGCCTTTGCTGGAGCCGGAACAACCCACTATCGGAACCATGCTTCAGTCGGCAGGCTACCACACGGCCATCATCGGGAAGTGGCATCTGGGCTGGCATTGGCCGACCGTGGACGGGGTGCCGCCGACGCTATCCAACCAAGGTCGGAACGTGGACTACCGCGGTCGGCTCCGGGGCGGGCCGACGGAGCGGGGCTTCGATTATTATTACGGGGATGATGTGCCGGGCTTCCCACCGCATGCCCTGATTGAAAACGACAGTTTTCCGCAGGTTCCGTCCGTCTGGTACGACCGGCGTCCCTTCCTGGCGGGTGCCGCCACACCCGGCTGGCAATACGAGGCGCTGTTGCCCGCCGTAACAGACAAGGCTTGCGAATACCTGCGGGAGCGTGTCCTGCGTCATCCGGACAAGCCTTTCTTCTTGTTTTTCTCCCTTCCTTCTCCCCATACCCCGATCGCACCGGGTCCGGATTTCCAAGGAAGGTCGGGGGCTGGTCCCTATGGTGATTACGTGATGGAGACCGACTACCAGACCGGCAGGATACTGGACCTGCTGGACAGCCTGGGTGTCGCCGGGGAGACCTTGGTGGTTTTCACCAGTGACAACGGACCGACAACGGAGGACGGGGAAGGTTACCATGGTGAATTCGGCGCCATGGAAAGGAAATACGGCCACCGGGGAAGTGCGCATCTTCGGGGGGTCAAGGCGGATACCTACGAAGGGGGACACCGGATTCCGTATCTGGTGCGGTATCCCGGCACCGTTCCGGCCGGGACACGGTCGGATGCCTTGCTGTCGCAAACGGACATGCTGGCGACCTTGGCGGCCATCTGCGGCGGGCAGGTGCCCGCCGGTTCGGGAGAGGACAGTTACGACATGAGTCCCGTTCTGCTCGATGCCGACGGAGGGACGGCGGCGGTTCGCCGCTATCTTGTCACCCAGTCCGGCAAAGGAGCCCTTTCGATCCGGAGCCGGGACTGGAAGCTGATCCTGTCATCCGGCAGTCATGGTCATTGGACGCAGCCGACGGGGATGCTGCCGGAATGGCGGGAAGGCCGGCTGGAGAATGTTCAGTTGTTCCGGCTGTCGGCGGATTCCTCCGAAGCCCATGACCTGTCGGCCACCGAACCCAACAAAGTATCGGAACTGGCCAGGGAGCTGGCCCGTCAGGTCCAGTCGGGCGGAACGGCCCGTCCGCCGGGGGGGAAGCCAGATACCATGTCGCTCTGGGAAGAAGTGGAATGGATCAGGGGGCTGCCCGATCGCTTACCCGAATGAGCCGTCGACCGGCGAATCGTTGTCCGGGGAATGGCGCAGGTAATCCTGCCAGACCGGTATGTCGGCGGCGACCCAATCCAGGCAGGGAAGGTCTTTTTCGCGAATCCACCGGAGACCGGCATGTTCCCGGGGTCGGGGTTTTTGTCCCGGGGCCAAGGTACAACGGAAGGGAATCAGCCGGATGGTTTTCCCGTCCGGAAAGGAATATTCCCGAATGGGCAGTGGTTCCAGGATGGTGACGGTCACGCCCAGTTCCTCCCGGATTTCCCGGACCAAGGCGGCTTCCGGTGTTTCCATCGGTTCCAGCTTCCCCCCGGGAAATTCCCACTTGCCAGGATGGGGCATCCGTTCGCCCCGCTGGGCACAAAGGATACCATTCTCCGTTTCTATGACGGCGCAAACGACAGGAATGGATGCCTGCATAGGTGAAGGGTGCGGAGGAGGCCGGGCATAGGCTGGGTGGCGGTCGCCGGAGCGGCGGCTCCGCCAGGTGGTCCGGCCGGCCTGGTTTTGAATATTTTCCGCAAGATAAACTAAGCAGAACAATAATTCGTTATGATGTATCGGAACACCTTGCGTCGACTGCGGGGTGCGCGGTCAGCGAAAAAGGTTCAATGGGATGGGAAGGAAATGGATCGGAATATCGTTTTGCATCGCTTTCGCCTGGTCGTTGGCCGGCCAGACGATGTCAGGCGGCCAGGCATTGAACCTGGTGCCCAATCCGAGTTTCGAGTTGTATGATTCGCCACCTATCGGATGGTTCTACAAAGGCGAACATTTCACCGCGGTCATGAAGTACTGGTCCTCCCCTTCTAATGCATCCCCGGACGTGTTCGGTCCCAAGGTAAGGATTCCCTCTCATTGGGAGGAAAAGGGATTCGGGAAGCAAGTGGCGCGAACGGGGCAGTCCATGGCGGGATTCACGGTGTACGGATGTGGGCAAGGCAAACCGCATTGCAGGGAATATCTGCAGATACAATTGGTTGAACCCCTGGTGGTGGGACAGACTTACGAGGTGGAGGCTTGGGTCAGTCACCTGCCGGCATCCTTGCGGGTCGACCGACTGGGATTTCATTTTTCCACGGAGAAGGTGGAGGTGATATCCGACGGTGTCCTGGCATTTCCACCGCAAGTGTTTTCCACGGAAATCCTGACGGCGTCGAAAGGGCAATGGGTCCGGTTGGCAGGTCGTTTCACGGCACGGACGCCGGCCGAATACCTGTTGGCAGGAAACTTCTTTCCGGACAGCCTGACTGCTGTTTCCACGCCGCCGGGGGAGGACAGGCTCCCCTACGGATACTATTATATGGACGATGTTTCCCTGCGGAAGGTTCCCCCCATGCTTCCGGTTCCCATTCCGGATGACGACCTTTCCCGGATGAAGCTGGAAGCTGGCGCGGTGGTCACCTTGCGGGATATCCACTTCGAGCACGACCGTTGGGAGCTCATGCCGCGCTCGTATGTCGAATTGCGGAAACTACTGTACCTGATGCAGGAAAATCCGAACCTGCACATAGTGGTTTGCGGCCATACGGACAATGCCGGAACGGACGGATACAACCAGGACTTGTCGGAGAAACGGGCGCGGTCGGTGGTGGATTACCTGACGTCCAACGGTATAGCTGCACTCCGCACCCGATACAAAGGTTGTGGCAGCACCCAACCGATTGCGTCCAACAATTCCCCGGAAGGCCGCCGGTTGAACCGTCGTGTGGAGTTCACCGTCCTGCAAATGGAATAAAGACGGCAACATAATCCGCGGACAGTTCCTACTTTTGCGATGTCCCGTGCCGTTCAAAACCCTGTCTTCGCGAAATCCAGCCTTTTCAGCCTATGGCCCGTACATTATCCAACATGATTCCCCTGGGAACGAGCGCCCCGGATTTCACCTTGCCGGATACAGTGTCCGGACGGAAGGTATCCCTGACGGAGCTGTCCACCGGAAAAGCATTGGTCATCATGTTCCTTTGCAACCACTGTCCGTATGTAAAGCATGTGAACGCCGGAATCGTCCGGTTGGCGGAAGATTTCCAGCCGCAGGGTGTCCGCTTCGTTGCGATCAGTTCCAACGATGCGGTCAATTATCCGGACGATGCACCCGACAAGATGAGACACGTCGCCGAGGAGGAGGGCTACCCTTTTCCTTACCTTTACGATGAGGACCAATCGGTGGCCCGGGCGTATGATGCCGCCTGCACCCCTGATTTCTACGTATTCGACCGGGAGGGCAAGTTGGTGTATCGTGGCAGGATGGATGCTTCCCGGCCCCAGACGGACACTCCGGTGACGGGAGCGGACCTTCGTGCTGCATTGGAGGCCGTCCTGCGGGGAGAGACCCCCTCCGAAGACCAGTATCCCAGTCTGGGATGCAACATCAAATGGAAATGAAGCCCTGTGCATGACCTGTCGAAAAATGCCTGGCCGGCCAAGTTGTTGCTTTTCGGAGAGCATACCGTGAACAGCGGTTCCAATGCCCTGGCGGTACCGTTGACCGCTTACCAGGCCCGATGGCAACGGCCCGAAGGTCTTTCGAAGAACGCCTTGACGACGCTCCAGCAACAGTTGCCTGAATTCGCGGCATACCTTTCAGGTCTTTCCGGTGCCGGCGGGCTGCCCCTGCCACTTGACACCGATGGATTTTCGGCGGCGGTCGCCGCCGGCTGGGTATTGGCATCGGACATCCCGGCGGGTTATGGTGCGGGGAGTTCCGGCGCCCTTGTCGCCGCCGTGTACGCTTGTTGGGGCACCCCTTCCGGGAATCTGGACTTGTTGAAGAGGATGTTGTCCACCATGGAAGGTTTTTTCCACGGTACCAGCAGCGGAACAGACCCATTGATTTGTTATCTCCAGGAACCTTTGCTGTTGCACCGGGAATCCGGCATGCAGGTGGTCGCATTGCCGCCGCCTCCACAGCACATCAAATTGTTCCTGCTGGATACCGGGATCCAGCGGAAGGCGACACCGTTGATCGGTTGGTTCCTTTCCCGGACGGAGGATCCGGATTTCCGGCGATCATGCACAAATGGCCTGCTGCCGGCGGTGGACGGAGCCATCGTCGCTTTTCTGGAAGGACGGGAGGAAGACTTGTTCTACGCCTTTCACGAAATCAGTACCTTCCAATCGGTCCATCTGACCCGATTGGTTCCCGAAGGCCTGCTATCGACATGGGAGGAGGGCCTGCAGGGATCCTTGTTCAGGCTGAAGCTCTGCGGAGCCGGCGGTGGAGGGTTCCTGTTGGGTATCACCCAGGATTGGGTCGGTCTGAGAAGGCGGTATCCTGAGCTGCGGCTGTTCGACGTGAACCTTTGGGAAAAGGGAAACGGTCGGCCGGTCTCTGTCGAATCGACCGCCTACTGAGCCGGCCAGGAGGCACCGGAAACCGGAGCGCTTCCGGCAAAGGCCGTCGCGGGTCAGCGCCTGCGGACTAAATATTGATCGAATGACACGGAAACATTTTGCGCTGTTCTTATATCTGCTGGTATTGGCCGGCGGTTGGCAGTCCTGTCAACCGGCCGATGACAGCGGATTCCGGGGCTTGGTCGCAGAGATAGAAGGAAAGGATCGAAAATTGGCGCAGCTCCGGGATACCACCGGAACCGGGCCCATCGTGGCGGATCTGACCCGCCAGTGCCTGGCGCTGGCCGATCGGTTTCCGAAAGACACGCTGGTTCCGGATCTGTTGTTCCGGGAAGCGAAAAACCTCATGGGAAAGGAGGCGCACGACTACGCCCTTTCCTTGTGGGAGAAGATATGGACACAATATCCGGCGCATCGTTATGCGCCGGTGGCACTTTTTATGCAGGCATTCACGTTGGACAGTGTGCATAGGGATGTCGAGCAGGCAGCCCTGCATTACGGAGAGCTGATTGCCCGGTATCCGGAGACGGAAGTGGCGAGACAAGCCAGGCGGCTGCTGGAGGTCGTCGACCTGTCGCCGGAAGAACTGGTGCGACATTTCCAGGGCGAATAAGCCGGGTTCCGGTGCATTATCCAGCGTCGGGCTCTCATTTCAATGAATACGCGATGAAAAAAATTACGATTCTTCCCTTGGTCTTGGCAGCATTGGCTCCGTGGCTTGCATGCGGACAGGGAATCGAGTTCTTCAAAGGTACCTGGCAGGAAGGCCTGCGGGAGGCCGGGGAGCAGGGTAAGCTCATATTCGTGGATGCGTACGCCAAGTGGTGCGGTCCCTGCAAACGGATGGCGGCGACCACTTTCCGGGATGCCGGGGTAGGCGAATATTTCAATGACAATTTCATCAATTTGAAAATAGATATGGAGGAGGGAGATGGCCTCAGTTTCCGGAAGAAGTACCCAGTCAGCGCCTTTCCCACCTTGTTTTTCATGGATGAGACCGGGGAGGTGCTCCTCAAGGCGGTGGGTGCGCAGGATGTGGCCCGTCTGATGAAGCTGGCACAGGAGGCCGGTGGGAAAGTGGATTACAGCAAGGCGTATGCAGCCGCCTACGAGGCGGGCAACCGGGATCCAGAATTTGTCTTCGAATACGTCAAATCCTTGCGTAAATCCGGCAAATCCAGCTTGGCTGTGGCCAATGAATACCTGCGGACCCAAACGGACCTGGCCACGCCTTTCAACCTCCGGTTCATCCTCGAAGCGGCGGAAGCGGCGGATTCCCGGATATTCGACCTGTTGGTACGGTACCAGCGGGAATTGGCGGTATTGGTCGGTTGGCAAACCGTACGGGATCGCATCGAGTCGGCGTGTGAACAAACCGCCCGCAAAGCGGCCCAATATCAGAGCAAGGAATTGCTGACGGAAGCCAAGGAGAAGATGGCCGCGCATTACCCGGAGCGGTCGGAAGCGTTCGCCGCCACTTCCGACCTGCATTTCCACAAGGTCATGCAGGATGCCAAAGGCTATGGCAAGGCCTGTGCGGATTACGAACGAAGCGTCGCCCATGGGGATCCGAAACTGCTGGATCGGATGGCGAACGAACTGCTCACTTTCTTCGGTTCCGATGCCGCCTGCATGAAGCTGGCGGAGAAGTATGCCCGCGAGTCGGCGCAACAAGGAAGACAAGCTTCCTATTTTGTGACCTATGCGGAGATCCTGTACCGGAACGGGAAGAAAAAACAGGCATTGGAAGCGGCCCGCAAGGCATTGGAGTTGTCCAAATCCGGCGGGGTGCCTTCGGAGCAGGAGGTCATGCAGCTGATCAGCCGGCTGGAAAGCTGACCGGCAGCGGACGGCCGCCGGTGGCTTCATCATCATCAAATACTTACCATACATGAAGAAATTCATCGTGATCATGCTGTTTGCCATCTGTCTGGGTGGTGGTCTGGGCGCCCAATCGGGTATCCGGTTTGCGGAGGCGACCTGGCAGGAGCTGCTGTCACAGGCGGAGAAAGAGCGCAAACTCATATTCATGGATGCTTACACCACCTGGTGCGGGCCCTGCAAGATGATGTCCAGGAATGTATTTACCGATTCGTTGGTCGGGGAATTTTTCAACCGGCATTTCATCAATGCGAAAATGGACATGGAAAAAGGGGAAGGCATCGTGTTGTCGAACCAGCTCGGGGTCATGGCCTATCCCACCCTGTTGTTCGTGGATGCGGACGGTGAGGTCGTGCATCGGGCGGTAGGCTATCATTCGTCCGACCTCTTGATACAGCTTGGTGAAGCGGCCTTGGATCCGGATCGTAACATCGGCAGCATCCTGCGCCGGTACGAGCAGGGAGACAGGTCACCGGAACTTCTCCGCAACCTTGCATTGGCCAAATTCGAAGCCATGGACGGCAGTTATGTGGCGGTGGCGGAGGAATACCTTGACACGCAGGAAGATTGGCGCGCGGATGACATACCGGCCTTCATCATGCGAATGGCCGACGACCTGGATTCCGAAATGGGGAGATATATGCTGAACAACCTGGCGATGTTCGAAACCGAATTCGGAACGGAGGCGGTCATGGACAAGGTCAATGAACTGATTGAGCAGACCATCGCACACGCCGGGACAGAAGACGGACTCCGGCCGGTGGAGCAGCTCTACAACATCCTTTTTCCGGAGCAGGCGGACCGGATGAAAGCTCGCCTGAAGATGGGCTTCTATGCCCAACGGGAGGATTGGCCGGCTTTTGCCCGCGCTGCTTCCCTTTATTACGAGCGTTATCCGGCGGAAAGTTGGGAGGAACTGAACGAGTTGGCCTGGGTGTTCTATGAGGAGGTCGATGACAGGCAAGCCCTGCAGGAGGCGCTCGGATGGGCTCGCCGCTCGGTCGGAATGGAAAGAAATTACTTCAACATGGATACCCTGGCATCCTTGTATTTCAAACTCGGAAAGAAAAAAGAGGCGAAAAAGGCGGCCAAGGCGGCCATCAGGATTGCCAGGGAGGCCGGAGAGGACTATTCCGGCACTGCCGAATTGCTGGAACGGATCAAAGGGAAATGACGTTCCTCATTATCGGTGAGGCAGTTGTCATCCAGGCGGACGGGACCGGAGGCGCGGCGGCATTTCCGGTCCCGTTCCTGTTTTTCCGAAGCCGGTGTCCGGACATCGTGGGGCGCCATGTTTCTAATTTATATATTTAAATTTTGCAATTGTTTTTATTACAATTGATTAAATATTAACAATGTGAGTATTTCCTTAAAAAGGTATATTCGCATCTGCTTGTGTCGTCCTGTCGTCGATATGCCAGGGGACGAAGCTGACAAACCAGGAGCAGGAAGCAACAGCGCGCTATGGGAAAAAGAAAAAAGAAGCCGGTGATCATTCCGGAGTTACTGATTACGGGTATGGCGGACAAAGGGCGGGGCATAGGCAGGACGGGGGAGAACCGGGTGGTGTTCGTGGAGCATGTGGCGCCGGGAGACATCGTGGACGTACGTGTCGTAAAGAAGAAACCGGAATACCTGGACGGATATGCGGTGCATTACCATCGGTTGTCGGAAGATCGGGTGAATCCCTTCTGCGAGCATTTCCACCTGTGCGGGGGATGTCGTTGGCAACACCTGGACTATGCGGCGCAGGTCATGCACAAGGAAAAGATGGTTCGGGATGCCGTTCGGCATATCGGCAGGATCACGGCGGCGGAGTTCCTGCCGATTCTGCCGGCGGAACGTACCACCTACTATCGGAACAAGCTGGAGTACGCCTTTTCCAGCAAGCGTTGGATCACGAAGGAGGAAATGGATGCGGGGGTATCCAATGTGGAGGATGTCCTGGGTTTCCATCGTCCGGGTGCTTTCGACAAGATTCTCGACATCCGGCATTGCTGGTTGCAGGAAGAGCCCTCCAACGAGCTGCGGTTGCTTGTCAAGCGGACCGCCATCGAGCAAGGGCTGCCGTTCTACGATCTCCGTACCAACGAGGGGCTGATGCGTCACATCATGATCCGGCTGACGACACTGGGCGAACTCATGTTGATCGTCAGTTTCGCACGTCCGGACCGGGATGCGATCCGTCTTTTCCTGGATACCTTGGTCGAGCGGATGCCAGGCCTCACCACTTTGCTGTATTGTATCAACCCCAAGTTGAACGATTACGTCGGGGATCTGGATATGGTCTGTTATTATGGGAAGGGGTATATCGAGGAGCAATTGGGTCATGTGCGCTTCAAGATTGGACCGAAGTCATTTTTCCAGACCAACTCTTGGCAGGCCAGGCAGTTGTACGACAAAGTGGTGGAGTTTGCCGGTTTGCAGGGAACGGAGAACGTTTACGACCTGTATACCGGGGTGGGGAGCATAGCGCTGTATGTGGCGCGGTATTGCCGCCAGGTGGTGGGAATCGAGGAAGTGCCCGAAGCTATTGCGGATGCGGAGGAGAATGCCAGGATGAACGGCACGACCAATTGTGTGTTCTATGCGGGGGATGTCAAGCAGCTGTTGACCCGGGCCTTTGCCGAGCGCCATGGTCGGCCGGATCTGGTCATCACGGATCCGCCGCGGGCGGGTATGCACACGGAGGTGGTCAAGATGTTCCTTCAGCTTGAAGCGCCGCGAATTGTGTATGTGAGTTGCAATCCGGCCACCCAGGCAAGGGATCTGCGGCTGCTCAGTGAGAAATATGAACTGACCCGCATCCAGCCGGTGGATATGTTTCCGCACACCCATCATGTGGAGACAGTGGCTTTGCTGACCCTTCGTTCCCGGCCGGCTGAAAGGGAGGTGGCCGGTGGGATGTCGCAGGTCGATACGTCGTCGATCAGCTGAAGAAAGAGACCGGCGGAATATCCGCCATGGTCTGCAGGCCGGGTTGGGCCCGCAGGACTTGTGCGATGGCGTTGAGAGTGATGGCACAGGTGGCGACATCCCCGTTCACGCCGCCTTCGATACGGGAATGTAGCCGTGGGGTTCCTTCGATGACCACTTCGTCAAAGCTTTGTGGTTCCCCGACGCTTGCCTGGAAAATAAGTTGGATGCGCAATTGGCCGTCCACGAAACCATTCCCTTCCTGCCGGACACCTGCGGCATGACCTGCCGGGATGCAAAGATCAGCTGTATCGATGGGGTTGGTGGCGATGACAGGTCGGATGATGTCCTCCACCTTGTCAAGGGACCAGCCCATGCGACGGGCAATCAGGTGTACGCTTTCCGTCAGACCGACATGCCGGAGGGATCCGGCCGCCCTCTTTTTTTCGAAGGCTTCCGGCGACAAGCCGGCGCCGATTTTTTGTTGGAAGGGGATTCTTCTGAACCGGGCGTTTTGGAATCTGTTGACCCGGACCATGCTGACATCCTGGCAAACG
This sequence comes from Bacteroidota bacterium, assembly GCA_041163745.1. Lineage (GTDB taxonomy): Bacteria > Bacteroidota > Bacteroidia > Chitinophagales > Saprospiraceae > UBA6168. The sequence continues at coordinate 161,865 of JBEAQU010000078.1, read as the reverse complement.
GCCGTGAGGAACACCGGAAGGATATCCATGAGATAGCCGGGGTTGACGCCGGTGCCCAGGACAGCCACTTGGTGCTGTTTCGCGGCTTCATCGATACGCCGGGCCAGCTGGGGAGCGGTCAGCCAGGGGAAGCTGAGTTCCTCGCATGTCGACACCACCGGAATTCCGAGCGCCACGATGGCTTCGATCTGGGGAGTGATTCTGGTCATGTCGGAGACGGTGGTGAGGATGGCCACGTCGGCGGAAACCCCTTCCAGGGCTTGGGACAAACTGTTCCGTATGATGACATCGTCCGCCGCCCCACCGCAGAGTGTACCGAGGGAAACCCCTTCCAAGGAGGGTTGGAGGTCGAAAGCGCCCACGGTGGTCATGCCTTTACGTTCCCGGATGAATTGGGCGATTTTCATACCGAGGGGGCCCAACCCTACTTGAAGGATCCGAATGTTTTTCATCGGTCAGGAGGTTTCGGTCCCTTTGCCCGTCCCTCGGGATAACCTGGGTGGCCTAAGGGAAGGTGAAGCGCGAAGGTTGCCGCCGGGAGGATGTTCCCACCCGGCGGAAAGACGAGCCGAAGGTCATGCTTTCAGCAAGGCGAAGCCGGTATAGGGTTGGAGGGCGGCCGGGATACGGATACCTTCCGGAGATTGGTTGTTTTCCAAAAGGGCTGCGACGATTCGGGCCAATGCCAAGGCACTTCCGTTGAGGGTATGGGCGAGCCTGGTCTGTTTTCCGGTATCGCGGAACCGTACCTTGAGCCGATTGCTCTGGTAAGTTTCGAAGTTGGATACGGAACTTACTTCCAGCCATCTTTCCTGAGCGGCAGACCACACCTCGAAATCGAAGGTCAGGGCGGAATTGAAGCCCATGTCCCCGCCGCAGAGCCGAAGGATACGGTAGGGAAGCTCCAGTTTCACCAACAATCCGGACACATGCCGGAGCATTTCCTGAAGTTGGTCATAGGAGGTGTCGGGATGCGCTATCTGGACGATTTCAACCTTGTCGAATTGGTGGACGCGGTTCAGGCCTCGGACATGGGCGCCGTAGGAGCCCGCCTCCCTTCGGAAGCAGGGAGTGTAGGCGGCCATTTTCACGGGAAAGTCCGATTCTGTGAGGATGACATCCCGGTAGAGGTTTGTCACCGGCACCTCGGCGGTCGGGATGAGATAGAGCTCATCTTTTTCGACAAAGTACATCTGGCCTTCCTTGTCCGGCAGTTGTCCGGTTGCCCTGGCGGAATCGCGGTTGACCATCAGCGGCGGCGATACTTCGCGGTAGCCGGCGGCGGTTGCCTCGTCAAGAAAGAAATTGATCAGGGCTCTTTCCAGCCGGGCTCCCTGGCCCAGATACACGGGAAAGCCGGCGCCGGTGAGCTTGACGCCGAGGTCAAGGTCGAAGATCTGGTATTTGCGGGCCAGTTCCCAATGGGGCAGGGCATCCGGACCGAGCGTGGGCAAGGGTTTGTCCCAAGCCTGATGCACTTCGTTATCATCTGCGGAACTGCCCTTGACCACCGATTCATGTGGTAGGTTGGGAATGTTCAGCAGCAGGTTTTCCAGCTGGCCGTTGGTTGCAGCCAAAGTGGATTCCAATTGTCGGGTCCTTTCTTTCAGGCTGGCGACCTGTTGCTTTCTCGTCTCCGCTTCTTCTCGTTTGCCCGCTTTGTATAGGGCTCCGATTTCATCAGCGAAGGTTTTCGATTGGGCCAGCAGGTTATCCAGTTCCGATTGTGTCTTCCGGCGGGATTCGTCCAGGGCCAGGACCTCGTCCACCACGACCAGCTGTTCCGGTTTGAAGTTCCGCACAGCCAGTCCCCGCAGGATGCGCGCCTTGTCTGTCCTGAAAAGGTTCAGTTCGAGCATATGGCAATCAATATTGAGTGGTTCGCTATCGTTATAATAGCGCAGGGCCGGTGTTTTTTGTTGCAAAAATCCGGTATAAAATCGCTGGCCGTACCACATCCCGGGCTGTGCGGGGACGGTGGTCTTCCTACTCGACCGCAAAGATACCTTCTGTCCGCGTATTAACCACTTCATGCGGGGCGTTCCCTGGCGTAAGCCCGCCTGTGTCCCCAAGTGGAACAGGTCGCCATACGCATGCGACGGGTGCCGGGGTGAATAGGGAGGTCCGGCAAGGGGATTGTCGGACCGGTGTCCGTACAGATTTCCGCGACGGCGCCGCCGATGTTTAAACGGACAGCAATCAAATGGTAACGAATGACAAAACAATCATAAAATAATTTTTTTAATAAAGTTTGTGTTTGAATTTTAAAACAAGTGTGTACTTTTGCAAAACCGATTCAATCCAGTTGGCTTGGTCACTGTATTCCGACGAACTTCAGATTTCCAATCCCGTTCGCACTTCCTTTGATAACAGCAAACTGTCAAGACGATCTTGAGGCAGAAGGAGTGACGGAGGCAATTTCAAAATCACAAGATAAATGGCATTGCCCCGCCCCTTCCGGAGCGAATCTGAAAATCCTGGATTTCACTTTTCCTCATAACAGCTGTTCGGCAAGGTCATACCGAATATTTCCATAAGGGAATGAGAATGCGATTGCGGTGATTGCACTGCTTTCAATGTCTGGGAAGACATCTTGTTTCAGGCTGGTCACAAAATACTGCAAGGATATACCCTTCGATACCGTCGGTCAGTCGATTTCCGATACGCCCCTGTGTCATGGTGGAGTGCAAGATGGATGACGGCATTTCTCCCGGAAGGTTCCATATCGGGTTGTTCGAGGGTCGGCGGTTGCTCCGGCGATGGAACAAACAGTACGCTTCGGCCAACAGAGACGTTTTCCGGACACACCCAATGCTACCAAGCGGATGCGAGCACCCATCTAAGGTTGTGGACTTTCGTATCCTGACCCGTTGCCGGGGTGCGTTTTGCTAAGGCATACGCCCGAAGATTCCCGGCATGGTATCATCCCGTCATGATTTGTCACCGGCAGGGTTACAGGAACCAATCTAACATCACGGGATTGACGGTTCTATCGGCTGCATGAAAGGTCTTTTCCAAGAGGACAAACTGGGATTGGCGAATCCGTAACCGACGGACTGTGCGGACGGCGGCTTGCCGGTCTGCCGAAAAGCAAGGGCATAAAAATTTCATTTCACTACCAAATAACATGTACGACATTTTGCAATTGAACGACATGCTGGTTCCCGAACTCCGGGAAATCGCAGAAAGGTTGGGCATACAGGGGTTCAGGCGTCTGGCGAAACAAGACCTCATTTACAAGATATTGGACCAACAGGCCCTGGCGGTAAGGAAGCAGGCTGCCCCTGCTCCCACAGCACCGCCTCCGACTCCTCGGGAGGAGGAGGTTCGCCCGGAGAAAGAGCGTCGGGAACCGGCGTTCCGTCGGCCGTTTGCCTCGGACCGGAATGAGGATGGTCCTCCGCCGCCGCGCGGTGGGGACAGACGGGAAGGCGGCGGACCGCCGCGTGAGCACCGAGGCAGGGGATTCCGGCCCCAACCTCCTCCCCGGAACCCTAAGTTCCAACCATACGACGTAGCGGAGTATGAGGAAGGGATCGAGGAGGAAGTGGCGCTGCCGAGTCCACCCACGGCCGGTACCAAGGATATCCCCGACATCATCGTGGACGCCCCATTGGATGAGGAGACGCTGGTCACCAGCCGGGCATCGGAAAAATTCGATGTCGAACTCGACGGAATCATCGAAGGAGAAGGTGTGTTGGAAATGATGCCGGACGGCTACGGTTTCCTGCGGTCTGCGGACTACAACTACCTGACTTCCCCCGATGACATCTATGTGTCGCCGTCCCAGATAAAGCTGTTCGGACTCCGCACCGGCGATACGGTCAAAGGCGCGATCCGGCCACCCAAGGAAGGGGAGAAGTACTTCGCGCTGCTGCGGGTGTCCCGCATCAACGGCCTCGAGCCGAAGGATATCCGGGATCGGGTACCCTTCGATTACCTGACCCCCTTGTTTCCGAATGAAAAGTTCAGCCTGTGTGTATCACCCACCGGCCGCGATTTCAGCACACGGGTCATCGACCTGTTCTCTCCTATCGGCAAGGGGCAGCGCGGTTTGATTGTGGCCCAACCCAAAACCGGTAAGACCTTCCTGCTGAAGGATGTTGCCAACGCTATCTCCAAGAACCACCCGGATTGCTACATTATCGTTCTGCTGGTGGACGAAAGGCCGGAAGAGGTAACGGATTTCCGCCGTAGCGTCAATGCCGAGGTCGTGGCGTCCACTTTCGACGAACCGGCGGAGAACCATGTCCGCGTGGCAGGTATCGTGTTGGAGAAATCCAAGCGACTGGTGGAATGTGGGCATGACGTGGTCATCCTGCTGGATTCAATCACCCGTCTCGCCCGTGCTTACAATACGGTGGCACCCGCCAGTGGCAAGGTCCTGTCCGGTGGCGTCGAGGCCAATGCGTTGCACAAGCCTAAAAAATTCTTCGGGGCAGCCCGTAACATCGAGGGCGGCGGATCGCTGACCATCCTGGCCACTGCCTTGATCGACACCGGTTCCAAAATGGACGGCGTAATCTTTGAAGAATTCAAGGGAACTGGAAACATGGAACTCCAACTCGACCGGGGCCTCGCCAACCGGCGCCTCTATCCCGCCGTGGACCTTACCAAATCCAGTACGCGGAGAGATGACCTGCTTCTTGACAAGGACACGCTCCAACGGATGTTCATCCTGCGCAACCACCTGGCTGATATGAAGCCGGAGGAAGCCATGGAATTCCTGATCAAGCACTTGCAAGGGACAAAGAGCAACGAGGAGTTTCTTGCCTCCATGAATGGATGAAGACAGCAGAGGGCCTCGGATGGCTTCGCCGCCCAAGGCCCACGAAGGCGCATACCACGCCATACCCACCGAACCGTTGGCGAATCCCGGGCAGGAAACTTGTCTCGTCCGGTCTTACCGACCCATCGTCCGGACAGGATGACCGTCCTGTGACGGACGAAACATCCTGATCAATTCCATATTTCCGGTCGTCATGACAGTTTCCGAAAGAATTTCCGCCCTACGGCAACAGATGCAAATTTTCCATGTCGATGCATATGTCGTGCCTTCCGGTGATGCACATCAAAGCGAATATGTGGCGGACTATTGGCAGGCTAGGGCTTGGTTGTCCGGCTTCACCGGCTCCGCCGGAGTCCTGGTGGTCACCGCCACGCACGCAGGATTGTGGACGGACAGCCGGTACTTCCTGCAGGCGGCTTCTGAGCTGGCTGGTACCGAGGTGGTATTGCACAAGCTGGTGGTGCCACATACGCCGGAACACCTGGATTGGATGTTGGGCAACTTGCCGGAAAAAGCAAAGGTGGGGATGGACGGCAGGCAGTTTTCGGTGTCGCAACTGAACCAGTTGGAGCGACGGTTGGAAGTTCGCGGCATGACGTTTCAAACGGAACTGGATCTGGTCGGTATGATTTGGGAAACCCGTCCTCCTTTGCCGTCGACGCAAGTTTTCGAGCATCCGGTCGAATTTGCAGGCTTGGGCCGTACGGAAAAACTACGGTTAGTAAGGTCCCGTATGGAAGACCAACCGTATTACCTGATTTCCACACTGGATGATATCGCATGGTTGTTCAACCTCCGGGGAAGTGATGTTCCCTGTAATCCCGTGTTTTATGCCCATGCCATCATAGGCCGGGAACAGGCCTGGTTGTTTGTCGACCCGGGGAAGATACCGGATTCCATCCGTGCCGGGCTATCGGCGGACGGCATTGTGCTGCTCCCATACGAAGGGCTGGCAGCATTTCTCCGAGAGTCTTTGCATGGGCCTGTCCGAATGGATCCGGCAGGGACGGATGTCCTTTCTTATCGCGCCTGTCCGGCGCAGTTCCGTCGGAACGGCGACAACATTGTGGCTGCCCTCAAGGCGGTCAAGCATTCTGACGAAATTCGGCATCTCCGTCATGCGATGGAGAAGGACGGGGTTGCGATGGTTCGTTTTTTCCGATGGTTGGAAACGAACCTTGCGGAGAACGGTCTGACGGAGTCTATGGTAGCGACCGTATTGTCCCGTTACAGGTCGGAGCAGCCGCACGCCATGGGGGATAGCTTCCAAGCGATCGTTGGGTATGGTGCGAACGGAGCGATTGTGCATTATACGGCGGAAGCCGGTCTGGACGCCAGCCTTGCGCCTGCGGGAATCCTCCTCCTGGATTCAGGGGGGCAATACCTCGACGGCACTACGGACATTACCCGTACGGTGGCGTTGGGCCCGCCGACAGACCTTGAGCGCCGCGATTTCACCCTGGTTCTGAAAGGACACATTGCGTTGGCTTCCGCGGTATTTCCGGCAGGAACGACCGGTGTCCAGCTGGATATCCTGGCCAGGATGCCGTTATGGCAGGAGTTGCTCAACTACGGACATGGTACCGGCCATGGGGTCGGCTATTTTCTGAATGTGCACGAAGGTCCGCAAGGAATCGCGCCGGTGAGCTCGGCGAAATCAAACACCGCCCTGGTACCCGGTATGATACTTTCCAATGAACCGGGCATCTACCGGGAGGGGATGCATGGTATCCGAACGGAGAATCTCGTTCTCTGTACCCCGGCCGGGGAAAGCGATTTCGGCAATTTCCTGTGTTTCGAAACACTTTCGCTGTTCCCGATCGATCGGAATCTGGTGGACAGCAGTCTGTTGCTGCCATCGGAGGCTGACTGGCTCAACCGGTACCACGCAATGGTATACGACAAATTGTCGCCGCACCTGACCGAGGAGGAACGGGACTGGCTGGCCGGGTTGTGCAGACCTGTCTGATCGGCCTGCGCGCACAGGCCGATACCGTATTTCATCCGTTGACACTCAGTATTTTTATTTCCACGCGCTGGTTTTTCTTCCTGCCGGCCGTTGTCCTGTTCGTATCGACAGGGTTTCTTTTTCCATATCCTTTGTGCTGCAACCGGTCCGGATCGATACCCTTGGCGGTAAGGTATTCCACGACGGCTTTCGCTCTTTCGTTGGAGAGCCGGTCGCAATATTCATGAGAAGGGATGTCGTTGGTATGTCCACCTATTTCGACGGTCACATCCGGGTGGGCGGCGAGGAAGTCGAACAGCTCGTCCAATACCGGGAATGATTCCGATGAAATGGCGGCGCTGTCGGCTGCGAAATAAAGTTGGTCCATACGGATGGTCTGTCCTTCCGTAATCTTGGTGCGGTCCAGTTCACGCAGAATTTTTGGTTTGGGAGAAGGGGAGGGTTCGGGAGGAGTTTCATCCGCAATGGTGGGGGTTTCCACGATACAGGGAACCGGAATGATGGCGGAGGCATTGTCCAGCAGCAGGTTTCCATTGTAAAAGAAGGGAGTCAGGGAGTTGTAATAGGCTTCCAGTACGATGTAGGTGTAGTTCTGACTGGGCTCCAGCCTGAAATTGTATTCCAGCCATCTGTAGCTGGTTACCAATGCGCTTTCTGCGAGCAGTTCCTGTCGGTTGCAGATTCCGGAACCGCCCCAGATCCGGAATTTTGCGGGAGTGGTGTATTCCACTTCCAGGGAGGTATCTGCCACGGAGGCGCTGCGATAGTGGTCGGAGCGGCAGAGCCGGATGCTGAATTCATAGCAGACATCCTTGCGGAGAGGGGATTCCAATCGTTGGGCAACCGATTCCCAGGTGGAGTCCTGCCGGACAACCAGCCCTAGGAAGGTGTTTCCATCCGCAGGTTTTTGAGTGACCCCGAACTGGCCTCCGTTCCTGACGGGATGCACATCGGGGGGTGTTTGTCCCAAGGATCCGCAATCCGTCCATCCGTCGAGAATGAACCTCGCGTTCCGTCCTCCTTCCGCGGGAGTGCCTTCGAAGGAGGCGTTGCGAAGCAGGATGGGAATGCCCTCCTCTTGTGCGCGGGCGGGGAGCAGTAGTAGAAAGAGCAGGGCGAAGGAGAGGATGGGCGTGAGCGGCATGATGATATACGATTGTGACGGGGAGCGGGGCAGCGGGTCAGCTGCTGAAGCTCATGATTCTGATTTCGACGCGCTGGTTTTGCAATCGTCCTTGTTCGGTGTTGTTGGGAGCGACGGGCCGTCGTTTGCCATAGCCTTTGTAGGTTAGCTGTTGGCCGGGAATTCCCTTTCGCTGAAGATATTCAACGACAGCCCTGGCCCTGGCGGTGGACAATTTGTCGCAGTACTCGTGCTCAGGCAGGCCGTTGGTATGGCCGCCGATTTCAATGATGACATCGCTGTTTTCGGCGAGGAAGCGGTAGAGTTCGTCGAGTACGGCGAAGGAGGAGTCGATGATGACGGGGCTGTCGGCTTTGAAGTAGACCTGTTCCATACGGATGGTCTGTCCGCGTCTGATTTTGCTGCGGTCCAGGTCCTGTAACAAGCGTTTCTTGGTAGGGGAAGGCGGGTTCTGCTTGCCGGGCGATGCCGGGGCCGTGTTGGAACCGGACTTGTCGGGCCGGGGATATGAGGCGGCGGCCGGAGTGTCCGTGGCGGTTTGGCGGGAAGGGGCGTTCTCTGCCATCAAACGGTTGTCGCAGGCGCCCACCAGGATGTCTGACGCGTCGTCCAGCAGGATGTTACCGTTGTAAGGGAAGGGGGAGGGGGTTTTGTAGAACACTTCCAGGACGAGGAAGGCATGATTTCTGCGGGGTTGGAACCGGAAGGAGTACCTTTCCCAGTCGTAATGCTCGACAACGGGGCTTTCGTCCAGCAATTCGCTTCGTTCGCAATAATCATTGCCGCCCCAGATCCGGAGTTTGGCAGGGACGTTGTAATTCTTGAGTTGTTGCCGGTTGGCACGGCTGGCGCTGATGTAGTGTTCGGACCGGGCCAGCGCCATGGAAAACCGATAGCATTTGCCTGCTTCCAGTGGGGTTGACAATCGTTGGGATATCCGTTCCCAGGTATCGTTTTCCCGCACCACCATGCCGATGTAGGTATTTCCCGATGCCGGGTCTTTGGTCACCTGGAAGGCGCTGCCGGGTTTCGGATGGATGTCCGGAACGGTCTCTCCGGGGAAACCGCAATCGAACCAGCCTTTCGGCAGTTCTCCGTTCATGCTCCCTTCCTTGGCTTCCCCTTCAAACGAAGGGTTGGTCAATGCTATGACGGCTTCCTGTCCGGCACTGTCCAGGCCAGGCAACAGGAGGCAGACAATTGCCATCCGGTGAAGTATGCCAGGCATCCCTTTCGAAGGAAATGCCGGCCGACGGAACTGCAGATGCGAAAGGATGTACATCATGATTACGGGTCACTTTCGGGGAAGTATTTCCGGCGGGGCGGTCCGGTCGGCTGGTCCAGAAGGACTCCCGGGTTTTCTCCACTGTGGATAGGTTGTCAGCCTGTCGAAACGGGACTCGTGCGGCGGAGAATGGAAAAAAAGCCTTCGTCATCGGTTTACCTGCCGAAAAGGCTGCCCAACGCATGGTTGTTGCCGGAAGACCGATAGAACGAAATATCGGCCCAATGGGTTCCCTCCCGGGACAGACGCATACAAAAATAAGGTCCTTTGGTAGGTTTTTCAAAAAATCCGGCCTGCCAAATCGGGTCTGACTTTATGAAAAGGTGGTCATGGGACCGGTAGGTCGGACGGAAGATTGTCGATTGCGCGTGAACTTGTCACTGTGGGTCGGGGTGGGTAGGCGGCCGATTTGGTTAGCGGCCATGTCTGCCGTATGGCCTAGCCGGACCGTCCGGAAGGTGCGAGGGATTGGGGGGGAGCGGTCGGCAAGGACCGCTCCCCCGCATAGCTTGTGTGGATTGTCAGTTGGCTGCCGGCCGCAGTTTCACCGGAATCTTGAGGACCTTGTTCCTTCGGTTGATGGAGAGCGTGACCGTTTCACCGGCTTTTGCACCGCCGACGATTTCCAGCAGGTCGGGAGAGGATTTGACCACCTTGTCGTTTACACCGACAATGATGTCATCCGGGATGATGCCGGCCAGTTGGGCTGCACCGCCATCGATGACACTTTCCACATAAATGCCTTGGCTGATGTCCAGCCCCAGGTCTTCGGCCTGTTTGCTGTCGAGGTCCATTATGTTGATTCCTAGGAATCCACGTTGGTAGCTGCCGTTTTCGATGATGTCATCAGCAATTCTGCGTGCCAGGTTGATGGGGATGGCGAAGGAGTAGCCTTCGAAAAAGCCGGTTTTGGTGGCGATGGCCGTATTGATGCCGAGCAGTTTGCCATCTGCATCTACCAAGGCACCGCCGCTGTTGCCGGGGTTGACGGCCGCATCGGTCTGGATGAACGATTCGATGGGCGATTTTCCCCGGATGATGTTGATATCCCGGCCTTTCGCGCTGATGATACCGGCCGTCACCGTGGAGTTGAGTTCGAGTGGGTTGCCGACGGCCAGGACCCATTCGCCGATCCGGGCCTTGTCGGAATCCGCCAATGGGAGGACCGGCAGTTCCTTGGCATCGATTTTCAGGACGGCCAGGTCTCCGTCCGGATAGGTTCCGACAACGCTGGCACTATATTTCTTGTTATCATAAGTAGTGACTTCCACCTGGTCGGCGAATTCCACCACGTGGTTGTTGGTGAGTATGTAGCCGTCGGCGGAGTAGATGACACCCGATCCTGTGCCTTGCATCGGCTGATTGAACTGGAGGAAGGGGTTGTCGAGCAGGAAATCCTCGCCGAAGAAGCGGGACCAGGGATCGGAAGGGGCTTTGTTGCCTTTCGAAGCAGAACTGCCTTGGGCGGAGATATGCACCACAGCCAGCGTCGCCAGTTCGGCGGCATTGGTAAAATCAGCGGGTACGCTGAACCCGCTCTCTGGGCGGGTATTGACCAGGTGGACAGGTTTTGCGTAGGATACGGCGGTTTGGGCCGGGGGGGTGTCATTCCCTTTGACCAGGAGGAAACCACCGAGGGTAACGGCTCCACCGGCGACGCCGGCCAGTACATAGGAAATCAACTGTTTCATTTTTATTCGATTTATGATGTGACGGATGGTTGACTGCTGTACCTGATTCCTGTACATTACCATGCTAAACGCCCGTGCAGCGCTTGCGTTATGGAAAAAGGCCGGTTTAACCAGTTCTTAACAACATAAAACAATCTTTTTTTTCGAAGGGTTCAAGGCGGAGGGAATCGTTGTCCCGTAAGCTGCCTAACATCCTTGATGAGATATCTAACATGAGCTCATTCCATCATATCATCTGTCCGGAAAGTCCGCTGGAGGAAGCCTTGTTGGCGACCCCTGAATTCCAGTCGGGATACCGGTGGGGAACCCCCCGGTTCGGGCATCCCGAAGGGAAGGTGGGGTTGCATGTCCGGGAAGTGCTGGACAACATCGACGGTTTGGGCGTGGATGTCGGGACCCGGCGCGACCTGCGCCTGGTAGCGATGGCACACGATACCTTCAAGTATCGGGAATTTGAACAGGGCAGGCGGGTCCGTCACCACGGACTCCTGGCGAGGGAATACATGGAAAGCCGGTTGGATAATCCGTTGTTGTTGGATGTCATTGAGTTGCATGACGAGGCATTCTATATCTGGCGTCTCTTGCACCTGCATCACGAGCGGGAACAAGCCCATCGTCGGCTGGACCGGCTGCTTGGCCGGATGGCCTACGGCATGAACATGTATTATCTGTTTTACAAATGTGATACCCAGACCGGAGACAAGACCCAACGTCCGCTCCGCTGGTTCGCAGGCTTGTTACGGCAATTGGAATTGCCGGCCGGCTGATGACCGACGGCCACGCCATATCCGCCATCCTGGCGAGCAGATAATTTTGGTTCCCACCCGCCATTTGTCTTCCACTTTGCATCTGTACGGATAAGTCGGCAAGGGCATGTCCTACGGCAGCGTACCGGTTTGCCGGCACCATCTTACCTTTGCGCCCTGTCCTGTTAGATTCGCAAGATTGCAAAACCTGCCAGCTATGAATTACCTGTCCAGATATCTGTTTCCGGTCGTTTGGCCGCTCATCATGTTCTCTTGTTCCGGCGGGGAGCAGCGTCCCGATCCAGCCATTCCGGAGCAGTCGCCACAAGGGGCGCCGCAAAAGGAGCGGCCGATGTCCCCCAAAGTTTCCAAGACACCCGGGAATGTTTACGCACATGGAAAGATCAACCAGGTCTTGGTGGTGGCGGACGAAGCGGTGTGGGAAGGGATGGCCGGAGACACTCTCCACTACTATTTCACGGCGCCATACATCCTGTTGCCGCAACCGGAGCCGATTTTCGATGTGACCCACCTGACGCCGGAGGAGCTTTCCCAACAACCGGTGCGGAAAGAGTTCCGGACCATCCTCTTCCTGGCGGACCTAGATGCGGGAAAATCCAGAACCAGCCGGTTGGTGCGGGCGGACCTGGGAGAAGCCAAGCTGGAGCGGACCAAGGCGGAGAAGGGCTACAACATCACGGTTGGGCAGGACAAGTGGGCCAAGGACCAATTGCTGCTGTATGTTTCCGGCTACGGAACGTCGAAGCTGGTCACCAACATTCGGGAACAATTCCCGGCGATGGCGGCAAGGATCTATCAGCACGACGAGGAGACGGTCCGTGCGACCGCTTATCAGGGCGGACGGAATCCGGACCTGGAAGCGGAGTTGATGGCCCAGTTCGGTTTGCGAATGGAAATACCGGCCAGTTTCCGGAAGGCCCGCCTGGATAAGAAGAGCAATACCCTGTGGCTGCGCAGTGACCAACGGGACATCATCGCCAACATCCTCGTGACTAAGGTCCCTTATACAGATACCGAGCAGCTGTCCAAAGACGGTATTCGGGATCTTCGCAACCGGACAGGACGGATCATCACCACTCGACAAAAGGGGTCGCATATGCGGATCAATGACCAGGACCTGCCTTTGTTCGTGGAAAAAAAACAGCTGAACAATATCTACACGGTTCAGGCGAAAGGCATCTGGGACATCGTCAACGACTTCATGGGCGGGCCTTTCGTCTCGCAACTGATGCTCAACCCAGCTACCAACGAACTATTTCTGGTGGATGGCTTTCTGTACGCTCCGTCCAAGAAGAAACGGAATTACATGCAGGAGATGGAACTGATACTCTCCACGGTCAGATTCTGACCGTTCGGCATCACCGACCGGAGTCCCCGGAAAATCCGGAACGGGTATGGGAGGCCGTTGGGGACGTCCGATGTATCATTCCAATTTCTCGACGTCTTTCAAGGAATACATCAGTTTGTTGATATCGGTTGCGTTCAGTCCCAGCGTCCCCCGGATGGTGATGGCGTCCGCGGAGAACGGAATAGCCTGTTTGGCGGTCACTTCCACCACGGTTTCCGGCCCGGCTCCTCCGCAAAAGAAGCACATGTTGTAAGGGTAGGCGGAAAATATGAACTCCTTGTGGCTCTTGTACCCTTCCACCGGGATGATATACCCCCGAAGGGTCACGGACTTCCCTTCCAGATCCTTCAGCTCCTTGCTGAACACAGGCACATCCACCTTGAAGCCCAGCATCTCGTCGTATTCCTTCTTGTAGGTGATCTTGGATAAGGTCTTCCACATGTTCTCCTGCTGGGCCGACAGGGTGGTGGCCATACCGATGAGTAGCAGGACGGCAATCGTAGGAAATGAATTGTTCATGATAAGTACATTGTCTGTCGGGCCGGTAAACGGGCCGCCCCGCCTTGTTCAGGTTTTCGATCCAGCCGTCACCGTCCCGGATGTCAACTCATCCTCATTATCCCAGAGATTCCTCCAGCGGGCGGCATTATCCCGAAACCTTTGGCGGAGGGGATACGGACAGCGGGAAGTTTACCCCGGACAGCATCCGGATATCAAAGGTAACCAGCCGGCAGGACCGGCAGGTACTACGGTGCGGAAATTTACGTTATGTTTTGCGGAAAGTATGTAACCGAAAAGGCTGCTTTCCGGTAAGGAAACAGGTAGTTCCGGTTTTTTCCGAGTCCGGGGACGGATGATCCGTAGGACCGGTATATTTGCATGGGATTGCCAAGCCGTCCTTCCGCCAGGCTGCAAGCAGCGGAAGGAAGGAAGGATTCGGGCTTGCAATCCGGCGCTATCATTACAAAGCAAAAGTATGACCAGACAAATCCCAACCCTCTTGTTCTTGTTATCCGCCCGATTGCTCACCGGGCAAATCGGATCGGGATTGGTCACCTGGTTGACATTCGACAAACCGCTCTGCGAAATCAGCGACGAATATGGAGATCCCGGGGTCCAGGTGTACACCAACGGAGGCTCCTGTCGATGCGGGGTGCAGGGATCCGGCCTGCGGCTGGACGGGGACGGAGAGTGGTTCAGCCTGTACGGTGAGCGTATCGACGATGTTTTCAAGACCATCGATTTTTCCCTGAGTTTTTACATGAAACCGCTGTCCTCTCCTACGACCATCGGGGTGGAATCTTTGTTCTCCAAGCAATTCGACTGTCTGCCGTCATCGGCTTTCGTGGTACAGTACAAGCCATCCAGCCAGCTGCTGTCTGTGGAACTGCTGGAAGAAGGCACGCTGAACAATTCCCTTTCCGCGAAACTGCCGTCCAACAGTTGCTGGCATCATGTGGTCATTGTACGCCGGGAAGGGACCACCACCTTGTATATCAACAGGGAGGAAGTTGCGAAGGCCACGGCTGCGGGTAACCGGCGTGTCAACATCTCAAACAGCGAACTGCTGTTGGTCGGCAGCAGCGGCTGCGCCGATGTGGATGATTTCAACGGGTTGATAGACGAGATTCGGCTGTACAACCGCGCCATTTCCCGAAACGACATACAGGACCTGTATCTTTTTCCGGATCAGATTTCCGCCGGCTTGAAATTCACCGGCTTGAACGATACGACCATCTACCTGGGCAGCGAAGTGCAGCTCGGTGTCCGCAACACTTGTGCGGCCGAATACTCCTGGTCTCCGGCCACATGGCTGGACGACCCCAATCTGCCCGGTCCGCTCGCCAGCCCCAACGCTTCCACGGAATATGTCGTGGTCCTGCGCGATTCCCTGTCGAATTGTGCCGCACGGGACACCATTCGAATACAGGTGGTGGATCCCGCCACCGTGGATTGCAGCGACATCCTGCTTCCGTCCGCTTTCACGCCGAACGGTGACGGATTGAACGACCGCTTCGGTATCAGCAATCCCTTCACAGCAGGTGAGATCCTTGCTTTCCAGGTCTACGACCGTTGGGGTAATGTTGTTTTCGAAACACAAGACCCGTTGGGACGGTGGGACGGCCGTTACAAAGGCCAGGATGTCAATCCGGGGGTCTACCTGTACCGGATACAATTCAGATGCCAGGGGGAGGAAGGGGGCGTCAGCGGGGAACTGACCCTGATCCGGTAGAAGCGGGGAATTCCTTTTCGGCGCACCGGGTGAATGCATCGTCGGAAGTTCACCTTCCGTCGGGAAACAGTGGGCGCATGGTTACCTACCATACGGTATATGCGAAAGGGCTCCACGGAATCATGTGGCGCCCTTTCGCATGGTAATACGCAGTCAAGACGGGGTACACAGGAAGCCCGGGGGAATCCTTGGATTCCGGGGGCATCCCCCCCGTCGTCAGGAAGGCATGGCGACGGCTTTGGCCGCGACCATATCGTACATGTTGCGGTAATACTCGTCCGCCATACGGTCGGCATCAAAATAAGCCAGCACTTCCTTCATGCTGTTACGGACGATGCGGACCCATTGTTCCGGATGGTCGTAATAGGTCGGCAGGATTTCACCGGAGAGCACCTGCAGCAGATTCTTACGGTCGAACTCATCCTGCAATCCTTCCGGCCACGTCTTGTCGGCTTCCTGGACTATGAAACAGTTGTGTCCGTGCTTGGCGAATTCCGGTATCCAACCGTCGTACGTGGATAGATTGACACAGGCGTTCATGGCGGCGGTCATGCCACTGGTTCCGGAAGCCTCTCGGGGAACGCGGGGGTTGTTGAGCCAGATGTCGCTACCTTGTTTCATGGCTTTGGAAAGTGCCAGTTCGTAACCGGTGACGACGGTGACGTTCGGGTATTTTTTCGAAAGGTGTACCAATTTGTTGAAGGTACCGATGGCGTCATAGTCCATGGGATAGGGCTTGCCACCCCAGATGATCTGGATAGGGTAACGGATATTCCCGACGAGTTGTTCGAACGCATCGAGGTCCCGCGTGATGAGGTCGGCCCTTTTGTAATCGGCGTACCGCCTTGCCCAGACTAGGGTAAGGACATCCGGGTCCAGGATTTTTCCGGTCTGGTCGGCAACAATTTCGAAGAGCTGTTTCTTCAATTCCCGTTTCCGGGCCATGAGTGTCTGGCTGTCGTCTTCCTTCAGCGCATGATCCAGGGCGGGGTCATGCCAGTAGGCATGGTTTTGAGAGTTGGTCACATGGGATATCGGGCTGATGTTGTCGAAATGTCCCCACATCTCCCGGGCGACGACGCCATGCAGTTTCGAGACCCCGTTGGACAGCCGGCAGAGCCGGAGGGCGGCAAGGGTATGGTTGAAGGTGTTGTCTTGGATACCGGTCAGGGTCCGGACGACGGGCAGGCTTACCTGGCCGAAGAAACTCATCCTCTCCAGGAGATAGATGTCATGTTTTTCATTCCCTGCTTCCACCGGGGTGTGGGTGGTGAACACGATTCGTTTCCGAACCTCGTCGGCGGAGCCCAGTTGGTCGAAGAGATGGAATGCGGCGGGGAGGGCATGTGCCTCGTTCAGGTGGTAAACTTCCGGTGTGTACCCGATGATGTCCAGCAGTTTGGCCCCTCCCATGCCCAACAGGATGGATTGGGCGATTTTTGTCTCCGTGTTGTTGGAATACAAGCGATGGCAGATGGTCTGGGCCAGGTAGTCGTTTTCCGGGAGGATGGTGGAGAGCAGGAAGATGGGGGCGGTGCCGAACACATGGGGGGGCAGGTACCAGGCTTTGACCTTGATCTTGTGGTTGTTCACCAGGATGTCGAAGACGATGCCGGTATCTTCCAGGAAGTTGTAATCGCGTTCCAGGAACAGGACGTCCATCTCTGCATTTCCGCTGCGGATTTGGTCGTAGTAACCATATTTCCAGAGGATACCGACACCGATCAGGTTTTGGCGCAGGTCGTAGGCACTTCGCATATGGGAACCGGCAAGATAGCCCAGTCCACCGGAGTAAATCTTGAGCGCCTGGTCGATGGCGAATTCCATGCTGAAATAGGCGACCTTGCGTTGGTATTGCGGGGCGAGCGAATAAGGGTGGGAAAACGGCGTTCTGTGTGACATTGTCTGGTGATTTACTTAAAGAGATAGCTTGGGTCCGGGCGCGGTGGTCAACCGTGTTGCCGAGCGAAGTCGCGCATGACTTCGGTAAGCAGGGTCACGCGCTCGACCGGCATGGCGTTGTAGATGGAGGCCCGGAAGCCACCGACGGAGCGATGACCTTTGATACCGCTGATGCCGGCCTCTTTGCATGCCTGAAGGAAAAGGCTTTCAAGTTCCGGGCGGGCGGCCAGGAAGCAGGCGTTCATCAGTGACCGGTCTTTGGTGGCGGCGGTACCATGGAAGCAGGGGTTTGCATCGATTTCATTGTACAAAACACGTGCCTTGGTGATGTTTCGTTCCTCGACGGCCGCCAGGCCGCCCAGGTTTTTCAGCCAACGCAAGGTGAGCAACAGCACATAAATGGGGAAGACCGGCGGGGTATTGTACATAGACCCGCCGTCGGCATGGATCCGATAATCCAGCATGGCCGGCAGTTGCCGTTGGGAGCGGCCCAGCCAGTCCTTCCGGACGATGACCAGGGTCACACCTGCCGGTCCAAGGTTTTTCTGCGCACCTGCGTAGATCAGGGCGAAGCGGTTCGGGTCTAAGGGGCGGCTGAACATATCGGAGGACATGTCCGCAATGAAGGGAACCGCGGTATCCGGATATTGGTGCAACTGTGTACCGAAGATGGTGTTGTTGCTGGTCAGGTGTAGATAGGCCGCATCGGCGGGAATGTCGTAGCCGGTGGGTATGTGATTGTAATTGTCCGCCTTGGAGGAAGCTACCACGGCTATCTGGCCGAACTGCCGGGCTTCCTTGATGGCTTTGGCGGACCATGCGCCGGTATCCAGGTAGGCGGCCGTTTCCGCCTGTCCAAGCAGGTTCATGGGCGCCATGAAGAACTGGGTACTGGCGCCTCCGCTGAGGAACAAGACGGCGAAGCGGTCGTCGAAGCCGCCGATTTCCCGAACGAGGGCTTCCGCTTCGTGCATGACTGCTTCGAAATCCTTGCTTCGGTGGGAGATTTCGAGGATGGAGAGGCCGCTACCGTTGAAATCCGTAACGGCCTGGGCGGCTGCTTCGAACACTTCGGCGGGCAGTATGGCGGGGCCTGCCCCAAAGTTGTGCTGGTTGCTCTTCTTGATGGACATACATCGGGTGTTTGAAAGGATTTTCCGGCGGTTGCCGATGGCCAGGTGGCAAAACATTGCCGCCCGGCTTGCCGGGTTCCGACGGCTGAGGTCAGGGCGGCGTGCCGGACAGGCGAAATGCGTGCAAATATAACAATCGGTATCGAGTATCGGAAGACCGATCGGTCAGGCGGTTGTCTGGGCGGATGAGGCGGAAGAAAATTTGCCGGAATGGAAGATGGGTGCGAGATGACGGGGATTCCGTGCGAGGCGGCCGGTCCGGAGGGGGATTATTGTGGAATGAAACCTTCCAGCAATTTCCCTTTGCCGTCGGAACGGACGGAGCCTTTCCGCTTTGGTTTTTCCCGCACGGACAGGCGGGGATTGCTCACATCGAACGCAAGTTCGTCGTATTGGAACAGCCGCCATGCCCCATTGACATACTCCAGGGCGGTCAGGTTTTCCACCCAATCGCCGGAATTAAGGTAGGTCACATCCCCTTCCGTCCTGATCTGCGGTTGGTGGATATGGCCGCAGATGACGAATTCGTAACCTTGTTCCTTTGCCAGCCGGATAGCCGTCTCTTCAAAGTCGCCGACGAAACGGATGGCTTCCTTGACGCGGCGTTTCACTTTGCCGGCGAAGGACATCTTCGGCAAGCCGAACCGGCTGCGGATCTTATTGACGAAGCGGTTGGCGAGGATCAGCCAGTCGTATCCGTGTCCGCCCAGTTTGGACAGCAAGGGAGAGTATTGTACGAAAAGATCAAAGACATCTCCATGAAAAATCCAATGGCGCGCGCCGTTGAGTTGCAGGACGAGTTTGTCACGCAATTGTATGTTGCCCATGGCGAAATCTGAGAACCGGCGCAGGGCGTCGTCATGGTTGCCGGTCAGGTAGTAAACCTTGGTGCCGGCAGTCGCCATTTTCAGGATTCGTTGGATGACTTCGATATGGGTGGGTGGGAAGAACTTCTTCTTGAACTGCCAGATATCGATGAAATCACCGTTCAGGATTAGGACGGAGGGTTTGATATGCTTGAGGTATTGGAGGAGTTCCGCGGCATGGCAGCCGTAGGTGCCCAGATGTACATCCGACAGGATGACGATATCGATGGATCTTTTCATATGGCGTTTGGCAGGTGGCGACGGCTTGCCTACTGACTTAGTTTGGCCATACAAAATTGGTATTCAGGTGTTAACTCATTGTGAAACACTAATTATTTATCGATTAACACCTGATTGGAGGTTTTGGGGCCGGGGTCAGCCGGAGGGGTCGGGTCCATCGTCCGGTAGGATGATGGCATCGTCGAAGAGGGGATTGCCGTCATGGTCGAGGTCTTCCATGCCTTTGACAGGAACGGCGGAGGTTCTCTTTTCGACCAGTACGGAGCGAAGGGTGGGCCGGCCTTCGGTCGGCGGGGATGGGTCCGGCGGCTTTGATTGTCGGATGAACTGTTCGGCGCGGGACCAGAAGCCGGGGTGTTTGTCTAGTTCGCTTCCGAGGGAAGGTGGCGGGGCGGGGGGTGCGGAAGGCTCCGCATCGGCTTGACCGGCTGCTTTGCCGGCATGGTCGAGCAGGTCGTTCCAATTGGAATGGATCTGTCCGGGCCGTCGGAGGAGGAGATTCTTTATTTTGTGAAATAGCGGCATGGGTCGGAGCAGAAGGATTAGTCAGGCGGCCGGGGCTACCGGATTGAAAATTAACAACAGGCACGGCATCCAGGTTGAAGGTAGCGGATGGAAAAAAAGGCTGGTCACTCTAGGCGGCCGGACGCCCAACGCAGGGCAACGAGGATTTTGGAACGTTCCGCCTCCAGTTTGAGCAGTTTGACATTGGCCTCCAGCAGTTTGTTTTCGCGGCTGTTGACGAGGAAGAGAGAGCTTTCCCCTACGTTGAATTTTTCCGTTTCCCCGTCCAACAACCGTTGGTAATTGTCTCGCATATCGGAGGCGACCAGGATTTGTTGTTCGAGGTTACGCAGTTCCGCTTCATAGGCGGCGACCTTGTTGCGGATTTCCAGTTGTTTCTGGGACTGGTCAAGGCGGGTGTCGAGAATTTTGATGCGGGCAAGTTCGAGACCGCCCCTTTCCTTCCGCAGCAGGAGGGGGAATCCGAAGGAGACACCGAGTTTATAGTTCTCACGGAAGAGTTCGTAAAGGTTTCCATTTCCATCGGGACGAAGTTGAGGGCCGTCTCCCAGCATTTGGTAGCTGAGGTCGAGCCGAGGTTTGAGTTGTTCCTGTTTCCAACGGCGGGACACCTCCAGTTGTTGGAGTTTGAGATCATATTGGCGGATGGCGGGATGGTCGGCTGCGACCTGTTGCGGGTCGAGGTTTTGGGGCAGGAAAACGGCCAGGGAGCCACCGGGTGGTTCCGGGATCCAGTTTGGGTTGAGGGGCAAGGGTATGCCATTGTTCCAGAGGAAGGTCTGCAGTTCCAGGCTTGTTTGCCGCAGGATGACGGCGGCATCGTTCCGCTGCAGGATACGGTCCTGGACGAGGACAAGTGCCTCCAGGGTATCGATGGCGGGTTTGTCGCCCATCAGCCAGCTGGTGCGGATGCCATCCAGGCGGAAGGAAGCGACCTGCAGTGCCTCCTGGTATACCTGGAGCCAGCTGTAGGCAAGGGACCAGTTCCAATAAGCTTTGGCTGCTTCGAATAGTAGGTCGTTGCGGACGAGGCGTTGTTGGGTCCTGTTGATGTTCTGTTGGATACGGGCTTCGAAGAGGGAAGCCCTTCGGGCATCGATGGCAAGTCCGCGGAGGAGCGGCAAGGAGGCGCCGAGAATCAGCTGTCCGTCGCCGGGGAGTTGGTTGGCCGGGTTCAGGAAGACACCGCTCGCATAATTGTAACCGATCTTGCCTTCCGCGCCGAACCAGGTCGGGAGTTTGACACCGCCTTCCCCGATGCGGAAATAATTCTTGCCGTCGAACGACTTGTGGTCGAAAGAGCCGTAAAGGGCGGGGTCGAAGCCACCTTTGGCCATGCGGAGGTTTGCCAGGGCTTCGGATTCCAGGAGGTCGGCCTGTTGGGAAACGGGATGGTATTGTCTGACGGTTTCCAGGAAAGACGCAAGTGCGAGCGGCTGTGGGTCGTTCTGTGCCGAGAGCGGCACGAGGGCTCCGCCCGGCAGGAGTGCGAGGAGGATGAGGATAGCCGACATTCGGATGGAAAGCGTCATGATTAGGGTAATTTAGGCGGTGATGTCATCCGGGGCCCTGGTCGGGTCAACTGCTTTTTCCTGTTTCAGACGGTTCTCCATTGCCTCGGGCGTAGTAGTCCGGTGGGAAGCCGTTGAGTTGGCGCCATACCTCATACCAAACCGGCACGTCGTTCAGCAAGGCGATGGCTTGGGCACCGCCGCCGGGACGCAGGGCATCCGGCCAGGCCTTGGCCTTGGTATCGGGAGCCACCAGGATTCGGAAAGCGCCGTTGGATCCGATATTGTTGTCGATGGCGACGACTTTGCCCTGATAGGTGCCGTAAGTCAGACCGGGCCAGCCGGAGAATACGAAGGCGGGCCAACCGTCGAAGATGAAATTCACCTGGTTTCCCAGCCGTACCAAGGGAAGGTCGATAGGTTGTACGTACATCTCCACGGCGAGGTCTGCACCGGCCGGCATGATGCTCACGATCTGGTCTCCTTCCTTGACGGTCTCTCCGATACCGGAGACCGTGGCCTGGGTGATGTAGCAATCCTGCGGAGCCGTGATGAAATGGAAGCCGGCCCGTTGCCGGTAGTTTTCCCGGTCCACCTGCAGTTGCTGGAGTTTTCCTTCCGCATCGTATCTCGCGGAGAGGGTACTGAATTTGTCGGATTGCGCCTTGGCGATTTTGTCGGCGTACTCGTTTTTGACGGAAAGCAGTTCCAGCCGGACGATTTGCAGGTCGTTTCGGGCGGAAAGCCATATGTTCTCGACAGAGACGCGCTTTGCGGAAGCTTCCTGTAGTTTGAGGTTTTTGTCCTCCACATCGGTGAGTGACTTGAGACCTTTTTCATAGAGGTTGCGCACGCGGTCGAACTGGCGTTGGGCGATTTCAAGGTCGATGACTGCCCGCAGGAGGTCTATGCTGTCCGACTGCACTTTCAATTGCGTCTGCAACAGTTTGTTCTCCAGTTGGTCCGTTTTGGCTTCCAGCGTGTTTTGCATGGCTGTGATCTGGTTCTCCAACGCTTCGACCTTTTCCCCGTAGGCTTGGATGCTACCTTGCATGGCTGAGACCTGGGAGGCGGCCCGCTGGACCAGCTGGGGGTCGAAATATTCCGTTTTCACCTCCGAGAGGTGGACGATGGTATCCCCCTTGCGCACCAGTTCCCCTTCCCGGACATACCAGTGTTCGACTCGTCCGGGTATGGTGGAATGGATGGTTTGAGGCCGTTGGTCCGGCAGCAGGGTGGTCACTTTCCCACGGGTCTGGATGTTTTGGGTCCAGGGTAGGAAGAGGACGACCAGGAGCAGTGCCAACATGACCAGCAGCCACCTTTTCATGGTCAGGTTGAAAGGATGGATGTCGTTCTTTCCGAACGATTTGAACTGGGTGGGGTCGATCTTGTCAATGATGGTATTGTTGGAAATGTTGAGCATGGCAACGGAAGGTTTAAGCTAAAGCATGGGCAGGGCGGGTCAGTTGTTTTGAAATACGAACTTGTAGTGCGGTCCTGTCCGGATTTCCTCGAAGGAGCCGTCCTGAACGATCCTGCCGTCCTGCATGATGATGATCCTGTCACACCTGGAGGCCAGGAGCGGGTCGTCCGATATGGCCATCAAGGTCCAGGCGTTTTCCTTGCCTGTCAGTTGGGAGGCCAGTCTTTCGCGTTCGCCCTGTTCCAGCAGATGGAAAGGTTCGGCGATGGCCAGGAGGGCGGGGCGGGCGGCGAAGCTCCGGGCGAGTATGATTTTCGAGACGACGCTGCTGGGCAGATTCTTTCCACCGGGCAGCAGCAGGGTGTCGAAACCGTCGGGGAGCTGTTTGACAAAGGGATCCAGACCGGCCCGTTCCACGGCCTGCATGATGTCGTCCAGGGTGATTCGTTCATGGCCCATGGAGATGTTTTGCAGCAGGGTACCCCGGAAGACATCCTCTTCCTGGGGCATGTGGTCGCCGATGTAGGCACGCAGGCTGTTGGCATTGAGGTTTCTGGATGGGACCTTGTTGAAGGTGAGGGAGCCTCGGAAATCGTGGTATAGGCAGGTGATGATATGGAGTAGGGTGGATTTGCCGGAACCGTTGTAGCCGGCGATACAAATTTTCTCACCCGCCCTGACCGACAGGTTGATGCGGTCGAGGGAAGGTCTTTCCGCTCCCGGGAAGTAGTAGGTCAGGTCCGTCAGCTCAATTGACATGCCGCATTTGCATTCATGCTCCTCGAAGCAGATGCCTTCTTCCTTTTCGATAGGCAGGTCGGTGAGAGTGCCGAGTTTTTCCAGGGCTGTCAGCACGTCATAGATGACCTCGGTGGTCAGGATGAGCTTTTCGACGGAAGCAAGGATGAGGATCACGACGATTTCGGCGGCGACGAACTGGCCGAGGTTTATCCGGTTGTCAATGACCAGCAGGCTGCCCAGGATCAGCAGGCCGGCGGTTACGAGCACCTTGAAGGCGACGATGACGCTGTATTGGGATACCAGCACACGGAAGTGTTGTTTACGGGCGTCGAGGTACCCGCTGACCAGGTCGTCGGTCCGCTGCAAGGGCAGCGAACTTTGGCCGGCAAGCTTGAATGTACCCATGGTCCGGGCCAGCTCTTCCAGCCAGTAAGCGACCTCGTACTTGTATTTCGATTCCTTGATGCTGGTGGTCAGCCCCTGTTTGCCGGTCAGTCGGAACAGGAGAAGGACCACGGCGGTCAGCGCCAAGCCGAGGATGATGAATAGCGGGTGATAGAAAGCCATGAGGGTAAGCCCGAAAAATATCTGCAGGATGCCGGTGGAGAAGTCCATCAGGATTTTGGGCAGCCCTTTTTGCAAGGTGAGCGTATCAAAAAAACGGTTGACCAGTTCCGGTGCGTATTCCATATGGAGCGCTTCGAACTTGATTTTGGGCAACCGGTAGGCGATGTCGAACGCGGAGCGGGTGAAGATCCTGCGTTGGATGGTTTCCGTCACACTGAGTTGCATGACCTTGAGGATGCCGGTCAGGGCGGTTCCGGCCGTCACGACGCTGATCAGCAGAACCCATGAGCTGGAGATATTTCCACCTGCTATCAAACCCAGGATTGCCTGGATACCCAAGGGTAGGGTCAGGGTGATCAGCCCGGAGAAGGCAGCGTAAAGGAAAACCAGCGTGATATCTTTCCTGTCAAGCTCAAGAAACATTCGCAAGCGCTGTATGGGATGCATATGCGGACTTTTTCCTTTGAAAAGGTACAAGTGTCAAGAAGGTTTATCGCCAGTGCACATTTCTAATGATATCCTAAGCCGACGGCTGCCTTGTCCGTGGTGTTGGTCGGGTCGCGGAATCTGGTTTATGCTGATGCCCAGCCATTCCGAACACAACCTGGATTTCGACGGCCGGTATATGGGGACAAAACCGATTTTGGATTAAATTAGCCCCGGCCGACCGCACGAGCCGAATATCACCTACAAAATGACATCACCCATGCGAATTCCACGCACCATCCTGGCGATCATGTTGCTGACGGCGGCGAGTAGCCAGACAGCCACTGCCCAGCCGGGGCCCTTGGGCAATTGGTATATGTATTTCAATCATGTCCGCCTGAGTCCGACCTGGGGAGTCTGGGCGGAAGGCCAGTACCGAAACTACAACATCGCCGGCGACCTGGAGCAAGCTTTCGTGCGGACTGCGCTGACGCGGGACCTGCCCGGGACGGGTCTGCAGTTCGCCATGGGATACGGTTTTTTCAGGAGCGCCAACTATGTGGGCCCAACGGATCTGAAGCGGTACGGTAATGAACACCGGGTTTACCAGCAAATGCTCGTCAACCAACGATTCGGCCGGCTGTACCTCTTCCATCGGTACCGCCTGGAGGAACGATTCCTGGCGGATACTTTCCAGTGGCGCTTCCGGTATCTGCTTGGCACGAATGTCTGTCTGAACAGACCGGACCGTTCCAAGGGAGCGGTGTACCTTTCCCTTTACAACGAGTTGTTCGTCCAGCCGGCGGCGCCGGTGTTCGACCGTACCAGGGTTTACGGTGCTTTGGGATATGTGTTCGGTCCGCAGCTCCGGATGGAAACTGGACTGATGTACCAGTTGTTCGAGACTAAACACCGGCCCCAATGGCAGGTGGCGGCTTTCCATACGCTCGACTTTTCCGTCCGGGCGGATGGAGGCGCATAGGCAGCGGTCTTAAATACCTTGATTTGAAAGGAACCTGAGAAATGGCGGCAATGTTCGATGACCGGTATTGGATGGAGCAGGCGCTTTCGGAAGCGGCCGATGCATATGCTGCGGGAGAGATTCCCGTCGGTGCGGTCATGGTCTGTCAGGATCGGATCATCGCCAGGGGGCACAACCAGACGGAATTGCTCCGGGATGTGACGGCGCATGCGGAGATGTTGGTCTGGACTGCCGCATCGGATGCCATGGGGAGCAAGTACCTGCCTGCATGTACCTTGTACGTGACCCTGGAGCCTTGTGTGATGTGTGCGGGCGCCTTGGCATGGGGTCAGCTGGGCAGGTTGGTATATGGTGCGTCAGACCCGAAGCGGGGATACCGCTGCCATGGGCCGGGGCTTCTGCATCCGCGTACCCAGGTGTCTGCAGGCGTGTCGGAACAGGCCTGCGGTGATTTGCTCGTACGATTTTTCAAAGACAAGCGGTAGGGGACTCAGTTCTTCGGTGGCTGGGCCAGGGTCACCTGGATTCGGCGGGCCAGATCGACCGGTAGGCGGACGACCCGGCTTTGTTGGCGTAGGGTCACATATTCCTCCTCCTTGTCTGCCAATGCAAAAGGCAGGTCCGGGTTCATGCCGTTCCGTACCAATTTGTTAAGCAGGGGAGCAGGCACCTGGCCGGGGGTGAGCAGGCCGGTTTCTCCAGCTTGCAACTGAACAAGGGACAGGGCCGGCATTCCGGGCCTGGCCGGGATCGGGGAACCATGCGGATCCGTGCGGGGGTACCCGAGGGTCTTGTCCACTTCCTCCAGGATATCTTCCGTCAGCAAGTGTTCGAATTTCTCCGCCTCCGCATGGATGTGAGCGGTACTCAGCCCTATTTCACTGACCAGATAGCTCTCCCACAGGCGGTGGGCCCTCACCAGGCGGCGGGCTTCCTCCCGTCCGGAATCCGTGAGACTGAGCTCCCGGTGGTGCAGCCAACCCTTGGTACGCAGGCGGTGCAGCACCTTTCGCAGCGAGCGGGTCGGCAGGTCCAGGTTGCGGGCCAGCCGGGAGGCGGTCAATGTTTTCTCCTCCTCCAGCCGGAAGGCCTGCTTGAGCGCATCCTCCGTTCGGATGCGACCCTTGAGCCCCCTGTTCCGCACGTATCGGAAGACAAGGCCTTTCCGAGGGGCGAAAAAAACGGCGAACAGATAAAAAAAGGTCGCTGTCAGCGCCATGGCCGGACCGGGCGTGGTTTCCAGGAGGATTGCCATGGACAGGCCGATCACCGCAGCACCCCATCCCAGCAGGGCAGCCGCCACGAGTACCTGTACCAACCGGTCGAACAATAGCAGGGCAGTGGCGGCCGGTGTGACCAGCATGGCCACCACAAGGATGACACCGACCGTCTGCAGCGAGGCCACGACCGCGAAGGACAGCAGCAGCATCAGGAAGTAATGGATCACGCCCGTAGGGATCCCCATGGTCTGCGCCACGACGGGTTGGAAGGTGGTTGCGAAGAGGTAACGGTAGAAGGCGAGCATGCTGATGAGCACATATCCCAGAATGGCTAGGGTCAGCCATAAGTCTTCCGGCCCTACCCCCAGCACATTGCCGAACAGGAAATCCTTCAGGTCCAGGTGTACGCCCGGTTGTCTGCCCAAGTGGGAGATACCGATGACACCGGCGGAGAACATGGCGGTGAAGACGATGCCGATGGCCGCATCATTTTTCGTTTCCACGTGTCGTTGGATCCAGGTGATCACCACCGCGGAAAAGATGCCGGCCAAGGTGGCGCCGGCGAAAAAACCGAGCGTGCTGTGGCCGCGGACAAAGACGAAGGCGAGGACGACACCGGGCAGGATGGCATGGGAAAGGGCATCGCCGACCAGGGCCATGTTCCGCAGGACGAGGAAACATCCCAGCAGCCCGCACATGATACCGACCATGGAGGAAGCCATCAGGGCCCGCAAGGCCCAAGGTTCCGTGATATGTTGAAAAAAATCATCCATCGGCTGATGGGAGGGAAGCGTCTTTCCGCCGAATCCGGTCCGCCGCATCCGGACATCCGGAACGTTTGTGTTCCCTTGTCGCCCGTTTTCATTCGAAAGTTGCAATAAAATTCCAAAAAATGCCGGACAACGCAAAATCCGGCCGGTGGCAAGGCTGTCTTTCCGACGGGAAGAGCGTAAGCCAACCTGTCGAATCCGTTTTTTCAGGGACATGCCATCGTATCCCGGCCGACTTTTCGGATTGTGCCCGACTGGAATTCTGCGCCGTATCCTGGTCTGCGGCATGTGAAGACGGCTCCCCAGCCCGGTGTCTCGGCCCATGACGCCGACATCGCAGCGGGGTGGAATATCCCGTATAAATTTCCCGGCCCTGTATTTTTACCTTACTTTTGTGCGGGATGCAGATGGCGGGATGTCGGTGGCGTACACCGAGGTCCGTTGGCC
The DNA here is from genome assembly GCA_041163745.1 of Bacteroidota bacterium. Lineage (GTDB taxonomy): Bacteria > Bacteroidota > Bacteroidia > Chitinophagales > Saprospiraceae > UBA6168. Next base: position 133,883 of record JBEAQU010000078.1, on the reverse strand, counting down.
ATACCCTTCCTTTCGAGTCGGCAACCCACAGGGAGCGGAACTGCAGTGCATGAACCGGTAAAAGGACCAGGAATCGTGAGAAAACCCCTCCCTCTCCATCAGAGAATCTTGTTGTCTGCAGCTGCTGAATCCGGGACTTCCCCGGGGCGGCTGTCTTCTCCAATCCGCAGATTTCCGGCGGTGGCCCGACAAGAACCAGACAGGTCAGAAAACACAGGCAGCCACCGTTCAAGTGGCCGGTCTATCATAATTTTGTCTGCGAAACGATGAGTGACGCTATCAAACACGAATGCGGGATTGCCTTGGTGCGCCTGCTGCAACCCTTGTCGTATTACCAGGAGAAGTACGGTACCGCCCTGTACGGCATCCACAAGTTGCATCTGCTCATGGAAAAGCAGCGCAACCGGGGGCAGGACGGCGCAGGAATGACCACCATCAAATTGCATTGCCAGCCGGGAACGAAAATCATCGACCGGAAACGCAGCAACGGATCCAATTCCATCCAAACCATCTTTTCACAGGTTTACGATAATTTCCGGGCGCTGTCTTCTGCGAAGCTGCGGGATTCGGACTGGTTGAAAGGCCATGTCCCCTTCGTCTCCGAGCTGTTGCTGGGCCATCTCCGGTACGGCACCCACGGCAGCAACAGCGTGAAGAACGTCCATCCGTTCATCCGCAAGAGCAATTGGATACACCGGACGCTCGTGCTGGCGGGTAATTTCAACCTGACCAATGTGGACGAGTTGTTCGACGAATTGGTCGGCATCGGTCAGTATCCGATGGAGCGGACGGACACGGTCACCGTCTTGGAAAAGATAGGTCATTTTCTGGATGACGAAGTCCAGCGGCTGTACACCTGGTACAAACCGGACGGATATACCAATGCCGAGATCAATGAGTTGATTTTCGAAAAGCTGGATCTGCAGCGTGTGTTGAACCGGGCCAGCCGGGAGTTCGACGGCGGTTACACGATCGGCGGGATGGTCGGTCACGGTGACGCGTTCGTGATGCGGGACCCTGCCGGTATCCGCCCCGCCTACTACTATGCGGACGACGAGGTGGTGGTGGTCTGCTCGGAGCGGCCGCCCATTCAGACGGCCTTCGACGTCCATTATTCCACGATTTCGGAAATACGGCCCGGGCATGCGCTCGTCATCAAGCGCAATGGGACTGTTCAGGAATTGCAGGTCCGGGAGCCGGTGCTCCGGCATGCATGTTCCTTCGAGCGCATTTATTTCTCCCGCGGCAATGACCGGGACATCTACACGGAGCGCAAGCAGCTCGGGGAGCAGCTTGCGGAGGCCGTCGGCCAGGCCATCGGGGGGGATTTCCGAAACACGGTGTTTTCCTACGTGCCGAACACAGCGGAAAGTGCATTCCTGGGGTTGGTCCGGGGATTGACCAGGAAGCTGAACGAGCGGAAACTCGAACAATTGATGTCGCTGGGACCGAGTTCGGCGCCGGACGCCGTCGCCGAGATCCTGGAACAGCATCTCCGGGTGGAGAAGCTGGTGCACAAGGATGCCAAACTGCGCACCTTCATTGCGGATGACAGTTCCCGCGGAGAGATGGTGTCCCACGGGTATGATGTCACATATGGGATTGTTCGGAACGAAGTGGATACCCTGGTTCTCATAGATGACAGCATCGTCCGGGGGACCACCCTGAAGAACAGCATCATCAGAATTCTGGCGCGGTTGAAACCCCGCAAGATCATCATCGTGTCAAGTGCGCCGCAGATCCGCTACCCCGACTGCTACGGGATAGACATGTCCAAGATGAAGGATTTCGTCGCGTTTCGGGCTTTGGTGGCCCTGTTGCAGGAGCACGGCAAAGAGCACTTGTTGGAAGAGACGTACGAGCGGTGCAAGGCCCAGCTGGCTTTGCCGGTGGAGCGGATCCGCAACGAAGTCAAGGTCTTGTACGATTACTTCAGCACCGAGGAAATCTCGCGCAAGATTGCGGAGATCGTCACTCCGGAAGGCCTGTCCATCGAGGTGGAGGTCATCTTCCAGACCTTGGAAGGACTGCACGCGGCTTGTCCGCAACATCAGGGCGACTGGTATTTTTCCGGCGAATATCCGACTCCGGGAGGCAACAAGGTCGTCAACCGTTCCTTCCTCAATTTTATGGACAAGCGGGACGAAAGGGCCTATTGAGCTGCCTGCCCGCAGGGTATTCCGGGTTCCACCGGATGACCGGGCCCCTGATGCCGAAAGCCGGCGGCCCCGAACCTTCCGGTGCCTGTAAGCCGGACACCCGCCATCGCTGACCGTTAATCAAACGTTTCCTGGTACCAACCGCGAATGTTTTGCGTTACATCCCGAAGAGTCGGGCGACCTTCCCATATCGTACCGGGCGGTGAGCGGCCGGCCAAACCACCAGGTTGGATGAACAGGACAATCCACATGTTTCTTTGGTTGCTGGTGCCCGTTTTGTCGACGGCACAGTACAGCAATCTGCGGAGCAGGTTGATACCTGTGCAGGCAGCCGCCCAGTTGGTGGATACGCAATCGGTGGCGCCGGCCACCGTTCGGTTGTTGCATCCGATGACGCAGATGCCTGTGGATCCCTCGCACTATCGTGTCCGCGGGAATCTGATCACGATGGATACGGCCCGCATCCTGCCTGCCACCGCGCAAGTGCTGCTGCAGTACCGGGTATTGCCGTTCGACCTGCGGGAAGCAGTCTTCCGGGTGGACACCTCCGTCTTGCGTCTTCGGGCGGGAGACCGGTTGGTCGGGATTCCGTTCGACCCGTTCGCCCGGGATCCGCAGGACAAGCCTTTGTTGCCGCAGCAGGGCCTGGATTACAACGGGAACTATACCCGGGGCCTTTCCTTCGGCAACAACCAGAATCTGGTCCTTAACAGCCAGTTCAACCTACAGATGGCCGGTAAGTTGGGAGACCTGGACATACAGGCTGCCATGACGGACAATAACATTCCTTTGCAGCCGGAGGGCAACACACAGCAGCTCCGCGAGTTCGACAAAGTGTTCGTACAGGTAGCAAAAGGCGGGACGAAACTGGTGGCCGGTGATTATGAGCTGACCCGTCCGGAGGGCTATTTCATGAACTACTTCAAGAAGTTGCAGGGTGCGACCGTCACCCGGCGCTGGCCGGTGGCCGACCGTTCGAGGGGCCCGGCGGGTGGTCCGGTGCTGGAGACGAAAGCCAGTGCGGCCATTGCAAGAGGGCGTTTCGCCCGCAACACACTTGTTGCGCAGGAGGGTAACCAAGGACCGTACAGACTGGAGGGGGCGGAGGGGGAGCGTTTCATCATCATCCTGGCAGGGACGGAAAAGGTGTTCCTGGATGGCCGGCAGATGGTCCGCGGGCAGGATGCCGATTACACGATAGACTACAATGCCGGTCAACTGACATTCACGAACCGGCGGCTGATAACCAAGGACAGCAGGGTGGTGGTAGAATTCGATTATAGTGTGCAGCAGTACATCCGGTCCTTATACGCCTTGCAGACCCTTTACCGGGGGGAAAGCTTCCAGTGGTATTTCAACACATATTCCGAACAGGACGGCCGGCAGCCCGTCGATGACGAGTTCTCCGCGGCCGAGCGGGAAACCCTGGCGGCCGCCGGAGACAGTTCGCTGCTGTCCCTCACCAGCAGCATAGACACCGTGACCACTTACAGCGCCTTCCGCGTCCTGTATGCGCAACAGGACACCTTGGTGGACGGCATCCCTTACGAAGGCATCCTGTTGTACAGCCTGAATCCGGAAGAGGCCCGATATTCGGCGGTGTTCAGTTATGTCGGCCCCGGCAACGGGGACTACCTGCCGGATCCGTCCGTCCAGGCAAACGGCCGGGTATACCGATGGGTGGCGCCGGATGCACAGACCGGGCTCCGGCAAGGTACGCACGCGCCGGTTCGCCGCCTGGTTCCCCCCGGACAACAACAGCTGTATACCGCCGGTGGCGCCTGGTCGCCCGGTTCCCGATCCGCCGTCCGGGCGGAACTGGCCATGAGTCGGACAGATCCCAACCGCTTGTCCGGCCGGGATGACGGAGACAACATCGGAGTGGCCGCCACCGCCGGTTTCCGGCATGCCTGGCTACCTGTCACAACGGACACCAGCGGCCGGTCCGGTTGGCAATTGGAAACGAAACTGGACTACGAATTCGTCCAACGGCAATTCCGGGAGCTCAATCCCTATCGTGCGGCGGAATTCACCCGGGACTGGAACCTGAACCGAGGGGCAAACGACGTGGCGATAGGCCGTCGCGAAACCTGGGAACAACTCCTGCAAGGCGAGCTGTCATTGCAGACGCCCGGCTGGGGAACGCTTTCCTATCGTGCCGGCAGTTTCCTGCGGGACGACCTGTATACCGGCTGGCGACACCGCAGCCAGTACGTGTACCGGAAGAACGGATATGCCATTCAATGGCAGGACGACCGGTTGACCACCGCTGGTGCGCTAGAGCAGAGCACATTTTCCCGTCCCCGGCTGGCCCTGACGATCCCATTGACGCGCGATAGTCTGCAGGTGCCGGTCTGGCAGGCCGGATTTTCTGCGGAGCGCGAAAAAAACCGGCGCCGTCCGCCCGCGCTGTCATCGGCAGACACCCTGCTGCCTTCCAGTTTCCATTACGACCTGGTCCGGTTGGCCTTCTCCCGCAGCGGGCGGAACGGGCCCTCCCTGCAGGCCGGCTACCAACGTCGGCAGGATTACTTGCCGCAGGGCGGTGCCTTTCGCCTGAGCACCATTGCGGACGAACTGAATGTCAACGGCGCATGGCAGGAATACCGTCATTCCCGGCTCAGTTGGAACATGACCTGGCGTCAGCTTGCCATCCGCGATTCCAGCCTCACCAACCTGACACCCGCCACCACCTATCTCGGACGCCTGGATTATATGCTCACCCTTTTCAAAGGCCTGGTCCAGGGGGCGACCAGCTACGAAATCGGCTCCGGCCAGGAAAGAAAGGTCGAATTCATCTACCTGCAGGTGCCGGCAGGGGAAGGAACCCATCAATGGGTGGACCGGAACGGCGACGGCAAGGTACAATTCGACGAAGTCGATACCGCCCCCTTCCCCGACCTGGCCAACGCGGTTCGGGTCACCGTGTTCACCGATGAGTTCATCCGGACCAACAACGTCACCTTCAACCAAAGCCTGCGGCTCGAACCGCGGGTTCGTTGGCACAATGCCACCGGAATCAGGAAGTTGCTGGGCAGGTTTTCCACCCAAAGCTCCTTGCTGGTCAACCGGAAAGTGCTCCAACAGCCAAGTGTCAGCGCCTGGAATCCTTTCCAGCTGGACATTGCGGATACCGCCTTGGTCGCCATCCGCTCCAATATCCACAACAATGTGTTTTTCAATCGTTCCCACCCCACTTTCGACAGCCAGTACTCGCGGGCGGACAACCGGAGCAAAATGCTGCAGACCAACGGGTTCGAAAGCCGGAGCGCGCAGGAGCAGTCGATCCGCCTGCGTTGGAACCTGTTGTCGGTGTTCAGCCTGCAGGTCGTCGGAACACTGGCTTCCGACGAACAGGATTCCGAACAGTTCGCCAACCGGCGGTACCGCATACAATCCCGCACGGCAACCCCGCAACTGACGCTGCAACCTTCTTCGGCCATCCGTACCAGTCTCGCCTGGCGGTGGAAACAGGCCGTCAACCGGGAAGGAACCATGGGGGAGCAGCTTAGATTGCAGGACCTCAAATGGGAGCTGATACTGAACAGGAGCACCATCACCAGCTTGCGGACAGACCTGTCCTTCGTCAAGGTACGCTATGACGGACCTGTGAACACGCCGGTCGGCTTCGCCATGTTGCAAGGGCTGCAGCACGGCGGCAATTATATCTGGAACATTTCCCTCGACCGGCAACTGACCCGCAACATCAGGGCCAGTGTGACATACGAAGGCCGGAAGACCGGCACGGCCCGTGTCATCCACGTCGGCCGAGCCCAGGTCGGGGCTGTTTTCTGACTCGAAGAGCCCGAACTGACCGCTTTGTAACAATGTTTTTTCGCGTGTCGATTTCGGAAGGAAGTCCTTGCCGGTCCACAGACCAATATTTTTGGCTCAAGGTTTTGATAACCGTATCCTAACCCGTACTTTTGCGCCGCCCAAGCGAATGCCTGCGGTTCCGTGCGGAAAGTTGCCATCGGGAACGTTCCGTGCCGCCGCCGGGTTGCAGCGGGTACGCTGTCCGGAACGGTCTCTTGCCAGGAATGACCGCGGCTGTATGCCGCCGGGCTCCGGACAACGGCTGGCATCCGGGAGATTGCGGGTGGAAAGGGTAAGTTTCCGCCGGGCAAAGCTTCCGATTGTTTCATCATCAAAAGCATTCTGTCAATGCAAGAAGAAAAAGATCTCAACGAAGAAGCGGAACACCTCGAGCCGAGTGCGGAGGAGTTCGTGGAGGAGGTGACCGAAGAAACGGACACCGAGGATTCGGTAACGGACGAAGTGTTCGCCGAAGAGGATGGGGAAGACGACCTGCCCATCCGCCTGACCAAGGAAGAGGAGGAATCGGAGCGCGAGGAAGTGTCCATCGACGAGCTTATCGACCTTCAGGGGCCATCAGGCGATTTCAACTGGGATGTCACCAACAAGCACGGCCAGGCATACAGCAAGGAGGAACGGGCGGCTTTGTTGGAAAAGTACGACGATACCCTCACCTCGCTGCTGGAAAACGAGATTGTGACAGCGACGGTATCCGCCATCAACAACGGTGATGTCGTGCTGGACCTCAACTACAAGTCGGACGGTATCGTCTCCCTGGGAGATTTCCGTGACCTTCCGGACCTCCAGGTGGGGGACCGGGTGGATGTCTATGTGGAGAAGCAGGAAGACGATAAAGGCCAGCTGGTGTTGTCCCGCAGAAAAGCCAAGCTGCTGCGCGCCTGGGAATCCATCAAGGACTCCTATGAGAACGGCACGGTCATCAAGGGTACGGTCGTCAGCAAGACGAAAGGCGGTCTGATTGTGGACTGCAGCGGATTGGAGACCTTCCTGCCCGGATCCCAGATCGACATCAAGCCTATCCTCGATTACGATCAGTTCGTCGGCAAGCAGATGGAGTTCAAGGTGGTCAAGATCAACGAGCAGATCAAGAACGCGGTGGTATCCCACAAAGCGCTCATCGAGAGCGATCTGGCCGAACAGCGCGAGGCCATCATCGCCAAGCTCGAAAAAGGTCAGGTACTCGAAGGTCTCGTCAAGAACATCACCGATTTCGGTGCTTTTCTGGACCTGGGCGGGGTCGACGGCCTGCTCTACATCACGGATATCTCCTGGGGACGGATCAACCATCCCAGCGAGGTGCTGTCCATCAACCAGAAAATCAATGTCGTCGTGCTGGACTTCGACGAGAACAAGAAGCGTATTTCCCTTGGCCTGAAGCAATTGCAGCCGCATCCTTGGGAAATCCTCGGCGAAAAGATTCACGAAGGCGATGTTGTCAAGGGCAAGGTCGTCAACGTGGAGGATTATGGTGCCTTCCTGGAAGTGATGCCCGGCGTGGAAGGATTGATCCACGTCTCCGAAGTGTCCTGGGGCAATCAGCAGATCAACGCGAAGGATTACTTCAAGATGGGCGCCGAACTGGAGGCGAAGGTCGTTACCATCGACCGCGAAGACCGCAAGATGTCACTGAGCATCAAGCAACTCACCAAGGATCCCTGGGAAGAAATCGAACAGCGTTATCCGGTGGGCAGCCGTCATACCGTCAAAGTCAAGAATCTCACCCAATATGGGGTGTTCATCGAGCTGGAGGACGGCATCGGCGGTATGATTCATATTTCCGACCTGTCCTGGATCAAACGCTACGCACATCCTTCCGAATTCACCAAAGTGGGAGCGGAAATCGACGCGGTGATCCTGGAGGTCGACCGCGATAACCGCAAGCTCTCGCTTGGTCATAAGCAGGTGGAGGAGAATCCGTGGGATACTTTCGAAAACGTTTTTCCGGTCGGATCCTACCACGAAGGCACGGTTGTGCGCCGGGATGACCGCGGAGCCATCGTACAGCTGCCGCACGGCCTGGAGGCTTTCGCTCCCATCAAGCACTTGAAAAAGGAGGACAACACCGTTGCAGAGGTGGATGACATACTCATTTTCAAGGTGATTGAGTTCAACCGCGATGACAAGCGGCTGCTGTTGTCCCACACCCGTTATCTCGATGATGTACGTCGGGAGGCAGACGACCTGGTGAAAAAGGAAAAAGACAAGGAGCGGGAGGAAGTCACGCAGATTGTCAAGAAACAGCAGACGACCATCGAGCGGTCCACCTTGGGCGATCTCGATGTATTCAGCCAGATCAAGGAACAATTTTCCGAGAACAGTGAGGACCAACCTACCGAGTGACGCGTTGCCTGGCCTTGGGCCGGTGTAGCTGTGAAACAACGCCCGGTGATGCCTTTATGGTGTCACCGGGCGCTTTTTATATATGGTAATTGGTGGTATATACCGGAAATATCGTTGGTTGGTCGAAATTGCAAAGGTGAAAAATTCTTTGTTTGTTGGATTTGAAGAAATATGCTTACATTTCTGCAAAATGGACAACACCAACCGACATGCAGAAAATCAATTACCGCATCCTGGTCTCAGGGCTGTTATGGATGACCATCGGCAGCCCGGCCGATCTTTCCGCACAAACCTTTGTCCGCGCCGGAGCGACCGGTAACAATGACGGCAGTTCCTGGCAACATGCCTATGCCGATCTTGCCGTGGCGCTCGCCAATACGACAGGGGGTGAAATATGGGTGGCCGCCGGCACCTACAAACCCGGAGATGTCGGAGCCGATTCCTCCGCCACTTTTCTCGTATCGCAACCCGTCAGCCTGTATGGCGGGTTCACGGGTAACGAGACCAGCGTCGACCAACGGAATCCGGCCGCCAATCCCACCATCCTCAGCGGTGATATCAACGGGGATGACCTGGCGGAGAATTTTTCCGCCAACAAAAGTGACAACGTACAGCACGTGATCTATGTGGACAGTCTGGCGGGCGGGTTGGTCCGAATCGACGGATTCCACATCATCGGGGGGCACACCAGCAATGTCTCGACGGTGGCCGGGAATTTTCGAAGTGGCGGGGGCATATACGCCCTGCAGCCGGTAGACGTACGGAACTGTGAGTTCTACAACAATTTCGGCCGCTCGGGTGCCTGTATGATGCTCAACGGCGGTGCGGCCGGTTCTACTGTCGCCGACTGTACTTTCAGACAGAATTACGCCACTTCCCAGAGCGCAGGCATCCTGGTCAATTATTCCGCGAATGTGACGGTGGAAGGGTGTACCTTTGACGACAACCAGTCGACTCGGGGCACCTTGTACGTGTTGGGCTCTGACAACGTGACCGTGGACGCTTGTCAGTTCACCTTCAATGTCAACGTGGACGGGGCTGGTGCCGCTTTCTACAATTTCAACGGAACGAACGTACAGCTGACAGATTGCCTGTTCCAGGGCAACGTCGCCGTCAACTCCGGCGCCGTCTATTACGATGCGACCGATGTGCCGGGCAGCGATCCCTCCAATTTCGTCCTCAGCAGCTGTATCTTCCGGGAAAACAGCACCAGCGGGGGTATCGGCGGCGCATTCCGTAATCGGAACGGAAGCTATACCCTGCAGAATTGTGTTTTCGAAGGGAATACGGCCACCGGTTCCGGCGGACAGATCCGCAATGATACCGATGGAGACCAGGTGGTCTATCAAGGGTGCACCTTCCGGGGCGGCACCTCCGGCGGCTGGGGTGGCGCACATACCTGCTATGGGGCCGGTAGCTATATCCTCCAGGACTGCCAGTACGAGGAAAACACCACCACCAACCTGGGCGGGGCCATGAACTGTGGTTTCAAGGCCATCGTGACCATCGACGGGTGTACCTTCAGCGGAAATGTCTCCCTCAATTCGGCCGGAGGGGCGATAGCCTTGCAAAATGATTCCACCACCCTGATTGTCACCAATTCCGAATTTTCATCCAACAATGCCAACAGCAGTGGCGGCGCGATATTTTCCGGTGCCAGCACCAGTAGTTCCGTCGTTTCGGTGGATAATTCCCAGTTCTGGGCCAACGAGACCATCGGCGGCGTCGGGGGGGCCATCAGCGTCGCCGAGAACGGTGACGATGACATCGGTCTGCTGGAACTCAGCAACAGCATGTTCGGTTTCAACATCGCACCCGCACAAGGAGGAGCCGTCAACATGACCGATTGTGATGCTGTCATCACAAGCAGCTTGTTTTTCAGCAACTTTGCCGGCGACATCGGAACAGGTGGCGCTATCTCCAACAATACCACCGATTCCAACCACGTGGAGGTGGTCATTCACAACGTCACGTTCGCCGATAATTTCGGCGAACTTGCCGCCGGTATCGCCAATTGGACCGGACAGTCGGAGGCTACCTCCAACATGCGTATCCAAAACTGCATCTTCCGGCAGGATGGCGCCATCAACTATGCGGTCGAAGACGGCTTCCCGAACCTGGTCTCCACAGGAGGCAACCTGTCGGACGACACCTCCCTGGAAGCCTATCTGTTGCATCCGAAGGACATCCAGCTGGAAGATCCTTCGTTCGTGGATCCCGATGATTTCGATTACCGGCTACAGCTCGGCAGCATATGTATAGATGCAGGCGTCGACGACGGTGCACCGGCCACCGATCTGGACGGTAACCCCCGGATAAACGGGGTGGATATGGGAGCCTATGAGAACCAGGATGTCGTGAAGGTGCGGGAGAAGGTATTGCTGGCCACCGATGAATGGCAGGTATGGCCGAATCCGGCGGTGGGTCGGCAAGTCTCCGCCCAACTCTCCAATGAGTGGACAGGGCGTCTTCACCTGGCTTGTTACGACCTGACCGGCCGTTTGATCCGTGACTGGGAGCCGGACAAGTCAGGGCAGCGCTTGGTTGTGAGCCTGGATCTGGCGGGTCTCCGGCCAGGTATGTACGATCTGGTGGTGTCGGACGGGACGGGTGCCCTGCGTACCCGCCTGGTCAAGCTGTAAGCCAGCGCGAAGGCAGGCGGCCGGACCTCCGCAGGCCGGAAAAAGAAAAGGCAACCCGGCTCCGGGTTGCCTTTTCCATGTTTGCCCGAGCCGCCCGGGAGGCGACCCAATACAACTCATCGTAGGAACGACAGGCTTTTTTTGACGAAATCGGACAATGCCTTACCCTTGAGCATGCCGACGTTCAGCAAGGCGAGATGCAGGAGGTGTCCGGCGAACGCCTGTTGCTGCTCCGGGTCTTCCCCGCGAAGCAGGTTGTCGACTACCAGGGGGTGGTTGGTGTTGACGACGATATTGTACATCTCACCCATGTCGCCGAAGCCACCGCCGTTGAGCGATTGCATTTCCTTCATGCGGCGCAGGAATTCGGGCTTGGTAATCAGGACCGGAGGCTCTTCCGGTGAGAGCGGACTCAGTTGCACGGTTTGGCCCGGCTGTTCCTTGGCCAGTTGCTCGAAAATTTCCTTGACTTTGTTTTGTTGGTCTTCGGACAGGACGCTTTCCTTTTTCTCATCCTTCTGCACCAGGTTGTCCAGCGTATCCGAATCCACCCGCACGAATGTGACGTCCCCCAGTTTGTATTCCAGGTGTTGCATGAAATGGGCATCGATGATCGTATCCATTTCCAGGACATCATAGCCGCGTGCCTTCGCCCCTTCGATCTGGGCATGATGCTCCTCCTGCTGGTGGGTATACAGCAGGATGACACGCTTGTGTTTGTCCGTCTGCAGCTCCTTGACCTTGGTCTTGTATTCCTCAATGGTGAAGAACTGGTTGTCCGTATTTTTCAACAACGCGAAATCAGTGGCCCTTTCGTAGAACTTCTCATCGGACAACATGCCGTACTTGACAAAAATGCCAAGGTCTTTCCACTTCGACTGGAAATCCTCCCTATCCTGCTTGAAGAGCTCCTGCAGTTTGTCCGCTACCTTTCGGGTGATGTAACCGGTGATTTTCCGCACGTTGGCATCGCTCTGCAGATAGCTCCTGCTTACATTGAGCGGGATGTCCGGTGAATCGATGACACCGTGCAGCAAGGTCAGGAATTCCGGCACGATTTCCTTCACCTCATCGGTCACATATACTTGGTTGCTGTAGAGTTGGATCTTGTTCTTCTGTACTTCCAGGGAGTTGTTCAGTTTCGGGAAATAGAGGATTCCGGTCAGATTGAAGGGATAATCGATGTTGAGATGAATCCAGAAGAGGGGTTGCTGGAAGGATAAGGGGTACAGTTCCTGGTAGAAGGCCGTATAATCGTCCGCCGTGAGTTCGGAAGGTTGCTTCTTCCAGGCCGGTTGGGTATTGTTGATGATGTTGTCGACTTCGACTTCGCGGGACGATGCGGATTCCCCTTCTCCCTCTTCGACGGTTTCCTTGCGGGTACCGAACTGGATGGGGACCGGCAGGAATTTTCCATATTTCTTGAGCAGGGAATCGATTCGGTCGGAAGCCAGGAACTCCTCGCTGTCCTGGCTGATATGCAGGATGATATCGGTGCCCCGGGAATCTTTTTCAATGGTGGAGATTTCGAAGCTGGGGTCTCCCAGGCACAACCACCGGACGGCATCGGAACCAGGCTTCCAGGATTTGGTATGAACCTCCACCTTGTCGGCCACCATGAAGGCGGAATAGAAACCGAGGCCGAATTTACCGATGATATTGGTCTCACCCTGGTATTTTTCCATGAATTCCTGGGCACTGGAGATGGCGATTTGGTTCAGGTAGCGTTTCACCTCCTCCTCTGTCATCCCGATGCCCTTGTCGCGGATGGTCAGCGTCTTGTTTTTTTCATCGAGGATGATTTCGATGGTCAGGTCTTCCAGTTCACCGGTTTGTTCGCCACGGGAAGCCAGTGATTTCAACTTGGTGGTGGCGTCCACCGCATTGGAGACCAGCTCCCGCAGGAAGATCTCATGGTCGGAATAGAGGAATTTCTTGATGACCGGAAAAATGTTTTCGGTCTGGACGGATATGTTTCCTTTTTGCATGGCAGGATGAATTTTGATGTTATGGCAAAGATGGGCGGCAGACAATGTTTTCTTTTACCATGCCGTCGCTTTTGTCAGACCGGTTGGGTCCCCAGGTTATGGCGCATTTGCTTCCGGGATGTAGACAGCAGATGGAATACGCACATATAACACCGTAATTGGGAAGGGCAAACGTACGCTTGCGCCGGAAAAACAACCGTTTCCTGCGGGGGGTCAAAGGGCGTGCCAGTGGCTCCTCGAACTGACAAAATGGCTGTTTTATGCCAGAAGGGAAACATCCGTCATATTGCTTGCCGACCGGAGCACGACAGAATCGACGGATGCTGGTCTGTCGGGTGTTAACTGGCACGGATTTTACATTCATCATAGCGTCAGACATTCGGTTGGCGGCAGCATCAAACAATTTCTTCCGCCGGTGTCCGATCGTGGCACATCGTATTCGCAAATGGAACAAGACGACAAACTTAGCGGAACTTTGCAGGGGACTGCGGTAGAAGAAATACTGACTGATTTCTTTTATGCGGAGAACCAGCTGCGGTACAGATTGCTGCTGAAACTGCGTGGGGGCGACTTGCTTTGCTATGGGGAATACCACAGTTTTTCACATTATATGGAGGACAGGAACAAGTTGCGTGGGGCGTTGGTTTCAGGAACGAAAATTTCACTGGATTGATGCCGTGAGGTCCTGTGCGTGCTGTTGAAATGGCATGATTTTAGACCAAAGGATACACATCGGAACGCGCGGCCAAAGGTCAACCACCCTCCCGAAATCAATAGATGGCGTTATTGCCCAGTTGCTTCGCTTACGTCGCTTCTCCGACAAAAACTGCTCAGAAAAATAGAATTCCGACAAATTTCCGTGCCATGGATTCAAGACTGGCGAGGGATAGTCGGAAAAAGAAGTCTTCAGGGCTAATGAGCCCTGGGATAGTGAGTGGGACCAGTTCGTTTGGGGGGTAGAGCTGGTCTTATACTCACTTTTTTTTATTTTTTAAGTTCGTTGATTGTGTTCCCGAAAGTTTCCGGTTGTTCCGGTGCCTGTCTTTATCCCTTCCCGTTTTTTTCTCCAAGTTGTCCCGCAGTGCTTCGGTCAGGTCGGTACCGGTCTGGTTGGCCAGGCAGATCAGGACGAAGAGGACGTCCGCCAGTTCGTCCTTGAGGTCTGCGGTGGCGGTCAGTGCCTGTTCGGGCGATTTGAACGATTGTTCGCCGTAGAGGCGGGCCATAAGGCGGGCCACTTCTCCGACTTCCTCCATCAGGATGGCCGTGTTGGTCAGTTCGTCGAAATATCGGATCCCGACGGACCGGATCCACTCGTCCACTTGATGTTGCGCTTCCTGCAGGGTCATGACGTCTTGAATTTCGATTGTTGAAAAGCGAGGTGTCTGGGGTGGCACCGAAGGATGGTTTCCCGTAGGAAATCCGTATCGAGGTGCGTATAGATTTCGGTGGTGAGAATACTTTCATGGCCCAACATATCCTGAATGGCGCGAAGGTCTGCTCCGCCTTCCAGGAGATGTGTGGCGAAGGAATGACGGAAAGTATGGGGGCTTACGACCTTTTGTATGCCTGTCATTTCCGCGAGTTGTTTGATGACGAGGAAAACCATGACGCGGCTGAGCTGCCTTCCCCGACGGTTCAGAAACAGTATGTCCTCGCAGTCTTTCGCTACGGAGAGATGGCGCCGGACCCCATCCATGTACATCTGGATATATTTGACCGCTTCCTCGCCGATGGGGACCAATCTTTCCTTGTTTCCTTTTCCATTAACCTTTACCATTCCGATATCCAGGTACAGGTCGGATCGTTTCATGCCGGTCAGTTCGGACACCCGGAGACCGCAGGCATAGAGCGTTTCGAGCATGGCCCTGTTGCGAAGGCCGTGGGGTTCGCTCAGATCGATGGCGGCGAGCAAGGAGCTGATTTCGTCATAGGTAAGGACGACCGGCAGCTTTCGCTGGATCGCAGGGGTTTCCAGCATGGCGGTGGGGTCTTCCCGGACCAGGTCTTCTGCGAGGAGATACCGGAAGAAGGTCCGGACGCCGGAAAGGATACGGGCTTGCGAGCGGGCATCCAGGCCGATTTCCGCCAGGTAGCGCAGGAAGTTGCGCAGATGGTTCAAGGAGACATCTGAGGGGCCGGCCGGTTGTCCGGTCATGTCCAGGAACTGGGCCAGTTTGGAGACATCTCGCAGGTAGGCGTCCGCGGTGTTGGCGGACAGGGAGCGTTCCAGCAGGAGAAAGGATTGGAATCCTTTGATATGGGATGGCCAACCGGACATGAAGGCAAGGAATTGGTGGTGCTGCCGGGCATGAAGAAGTGTAGGTATCCGGCGGTGAAAGGACAAAGATAAGGCAAGTGGGAAAAGGCGTGTCCCAAAGGTGTGGGTAAGTTTTCGGGACAGCGGGCGGCGGACCGAAGGGAAGGGCGTTTTATCGACCGATAAAACGCCCTTCGCGGTACGGCGGACGGGTAGAGGCGATCAGTGCAGGATCAGCAGGCGGCGGTTGCCGGACCATCGGCCGTAGGTAGCCTGCAGTTCGTAGGTGCCGTTCGGCAGGTGCCGGAGGTCGAGTGTTTCGACGGAGGACGGGCGGCTGATCCAGGATCGGGTTTCGAAGAGCAGTTTTCCGGCGGCATCGAAGAGTCGGAGGCGGAGTTCTTCGGCGGTTCTGGCTGACAACACCAGTTGGAAGAGTCCGTTGCTGGGGTTGGGGAGGACTTCGAAGGAGAAGTGTTCCTCGACCGGTCGCAGGAAGGTGAAGTTGATCAGGACGGAGTCGCCTGAGGTGCATCCGTTCTCGTCCTGTACGAGGATGACGTAGCCACCGTTGGCCAGCTCGGTGAAGAGGTTTTCCGCCTGGAAGGTCATGCCGGCATCCAGGGAGTACAGGTAGGGAGGCGTGCCGCCGGAGGCGGAGACGGTCAAGGAATTCCCATTGATGGTCGGGATAAGGGTCAGGGGTTGGGGCTCCGTCAATTCGACGGAGACGGTAAGGGAATTGCCGGCGGCGTCTGTAATCTCGATGTCAAAGGTACCGGCGGGAAGGTTTCCGAAAGTACCCTCCGGTTGGGAGGATCCGCCATTGAGGGAGAACAGATATGGCGGTACGCCTCCGGCGATGCTGTCGATGGAGATCGTGCCGTCTACACCGGCTGCGCAGGAAGGCGGTGTGGTCAGGACGAGGGCATCCACGGGGACATTGACGGTAGCGGTCGTGAAGGCAGTGCAACCGTTTTCATCCAGGACCCCCAGCAGATAGGAGCCGTTACCATTGACGGTAAAGCTATTTCCGGCGGAGAAGGTGCCGTTGTCGATATTGTACAGCAGGATGCCTGTTCCGCCGGAGGCGACGGACAGGATGGTCGTTCCGGTAACGGAGGTGGCGATATCGAGTGCCGGCGGATCTGATACGGTGACAGGGGGCAAGGCCAGGATGGTTCCGTCCTCGTCCCGGACATATAGGGTGTATGTGCCGGCTGTGAGGGAAGCGAATACGGGACTGGGTTGGAAAAATATGCCGTCGAGAGAGTAGAGATAGGGGGCATTTCCACCTTCCGCCGTTATGGTGAGCACCAGCGAGGAGTCTCCCTGGCAAAGGGGAGTGCCGTCTGTGGCCACGGTAGCGGCGAGTGGGGAGACGGAGATGGTACCGGTTGCGGAGGTGGTGCAGCCGTTGGCATCGGTCACGAGGACGGTATAGGACCCGTTTGGCAGGTCGGGGAATATGGGGTCGGGTTGGGCCGGCAGACCGTCGAGGCTGAAGGTGAGCGGTGCGGTTCCGCCGGAGGCCAGGACGAGGAGGGTGTCATGAGCCGATGAAATCGTGGCCAGCAAGGGTTGGGTGGCGACGATGGAAACGGAATTGGTGACGAAGGTGGCGCCGGTCGAATCGACGACGGTGGCCGTGTAGGTACCGGGCCCCAGGTTGGGAAATACATTATTCGGCTGCAGGGGGCTGTTGTTGAGATTGAAAAGGAACGGTTCGACACCACCGGATGCGGTCACTTCGATGACGGCGGTGGGGTTGCCATCGCAATCGATACCTTGGGTCACGGAGATGGTGGCTGAGAAATTGCCGGTTACCTGGATATGGAAGGATTGGTTGTGCAGCCAGCCTCCTGCGGAATCCGTCAGATCGAAGCGGAATCCGTCCGTCCCGATGGTATTGCCGGCATGTTGGAAAGCAAGCGAACCGTTGTCGATCTGGGCTTGGGTGAAGGTATCCCCGATGAGGAGGGGAGCGCCGTCCAGGAGGAGGAGGCCGGTGGTCGGTAGAGAGAGCAGGGTGAAGACGGTGGTTTCCGGCGGACCGTCTGCCTGCAGGAAGTTGTTGGAGATGGTTTCGCTCGACCCTTCCGGGACGATCAGCAGCAGGTTTTGCAGTAGGATGGCTGGTTGGAGGGGTTGGGAAGTACACAATTCCAGCGACCAGGCTTCGAGGGCGCCGCCATCTTCCGGGAAGGCATCCTCGACCACGAGTATCCAGTCGCCGCCGGAGGGGGTGCCGTGGAGGGCGGAGAGGGGGGAAAGGGGTTGGAAATCCCCGGCAACTGCCGGGTTGTTGTTACAGCTGTTCTCTAAGTCGGCTGCGGAATTGGGGGCGGTATCGAAAAGGGAGACCACGATATCGTCATTGCCGCATCCGTAGGTGGAGGCCGGTACGCCAGGCCGGTCGAAGAGGGTGACGACCGTACCTTGTGGATCGGAGAGGCGGGCGATGAGGTCGCCGGCCCAGGTATGGTCGATCTGTACGGAGACTTTGACCGAGGAGACGGGGTTTCCGGCGGGGACGGTGATGAAATCGGAGATGGTGGTGGCATCCGTGTCCGGGATGGGCACGGGAGTATTGACGCTGGAGTAGGAATTGCAGGCGATGCTGGCCGTCTGGAAGGCGGCAGTAATGGAAGCAGGACCTTGCCCGCAGTCGGTGACACCCCGCACGCGCCAATAGTAAACAGTTTCGCCGGTTGTTCCGGGCACGAGATAGCTGGTGTCGGAGACGGTGGCGGTATGGAAGGCCGGTTGAAAGGAAGGAGAGGAGGCTACTTCCAGGAAATATAGATCGGTGGTTGGCAGGCCGGACCAGGAAAGGGGGGTGGGGCCGAAGGCGGTACCGACGGTGCCGTCGGACGGACCGATGGCGGTCGGAGCCTGTGTAACAGGAGCGGGCAGCAGCAAGGAGATGCCGATGGTTTGGTTGACGGACGCACTGGTGGCGGTGATGGTGGCGGCGTAGTTGCCCGGGGGTACATTCTGGAGGTTGTGCACAGTCAGCACGACATTGGCCGGTGGGAGGACCGGACCATCAGGTTCGAAGGAGACGGTGGCCCCGGTCGGCAGTCCGTCCACCGAGAAGGAGACCGTATCGGAGAATCCGGCGAGGGGGACCATGTTCAGGGAGAAGACGGCGGTATCCTGGGGACAGGCGGTGAACTGGGAGGGGGCGGATGAGAGCAGGAACGTCGGGCTCGGAGGTTCGGAGATGGTGAAATTCTCGTTGGAGATATCGTAGAAAACGTTGTTGAGGGAGCGCACCATGACCCTGGCCTGCGTCGAGGATACCAAGGGAACGGAGACGGTCTCACCGCCGTCGTTGTCGGTTGCGGCGGCGAGGGTGTAGGGGTAGGATAGTCCACCGTCGACGGAGAGCAGGATCTCGACCTGGCTGCAGTTGATGGGGGCCAGGTCTGTCTGGGCGACGTCCCAGGATACCTGTGCGAAAGCACCGGTGAACCAGACGATGGCGCCGGTGTTGGGTTCTGAGACCAGAAAGGGGCCTGCGGTATCATGGAATTGCAGGATGACATCCGTTTCGGCGGTACAGCCGGCGCCCGGATGGTTGTCCCGAACCGTACAGCGGAAGAACATGTTTCGGCTGACGGAGGGCAGCACCTCCCAGGTAGGGGTGGTTCCGGCGATGACCGACGGGAGCGGGGGAAGGAACCGTTGGGGGGATTCCGTCGGGTTGAGGGAACGGAAAGCGGGGCCACCGGTATTGGTCGGTTGCGGCGGCATCGGGGCGGCGGCATTGTCCATTTGTTCCCAACAGTAGGTGAGGACGTCCCCGTCGGGATCGGAACCTTCGGCAGTGAGTATCAATGGGGTTGAGACCGGCACCTGGTAGCTGGCGTTGGCGGTCGTCACTTCGGGTGCGTTGTTGCCGGAAGGAATGGCGGTGGCGCAGGAATTGCCGTTTCCGGTGATATGGGCGCTGACCTCGTCCAGGTTGACGGCGTGGAAATAGTCGTCACTGTTACTTTGGACATTGGGGGCGCAGATACCGGCGTAGCCCATGATGGTGCTGGCGCTGCCGGGCTCCATGGCGGTGGCGTTGTTGCGGTTGCAACTGTTGTTCTGGGTATGGTTACCCCCGAACTGGTGGCCTATTTCATGGGCGACGTAGTCCACCCAGAACGGATCTCCGACGGGAGATGCGCCTCCGGTGACACCCCGGGCCTTGTTGTTGTTGTTGCAGACGGCGTTCAGGAATGCGATCCCTCCGCCGCCGGTGGAGAAGACGTGTCCTATGTCGTAATTGCTGTTTCCGATGATGTTGTTGCAGGTGGTTTGGTTTTGGCCGAGCATGGTGCTGCCGTTGTTGTTGGTGTAGGGGTCGGTGGCGGCATCGAGGAAAATGAGCAGGTCGGTGTTGGGAACCAGTTCCATGGTGACGGCGAATTCCCGTTCGTAGATCCCGTTGACGCGGGTCATGGCCTCTGCATAGGCGGCCATGACGAGCGGAACCGTACCGCCGTGGAACTGGGCGTACTCGCCGGTACAGGCCAGGGCCAGTGCGTAGCTGCGGAGCTGGCAGTCTCCAGCCATCTTGGGGACAGCTCCTCCGCTTTGAGGACTGCGTTGCACCGGAAGGCCGTCCGTTTCACAGGTGAAAAGGTTGGCAGGCTGAAGGTCATGCTTGAAATAACAGATGTAATGGGCGGCATCTCCGCTGGCATAGGCGTCGATATACACAGTACTGTGGCGGGAGGAGAAGAGGGCTGCATGAAAGCCTTTCTGTGTGACGCCGAACCGTAGATAAGCGGTTGGGTCCTCCGAGCTCCAGCCTGCATAAGAGCGGATGTAAGGATATTTGGCTGTCAGGTCGGGATGGAATACCGGTGCTTCGACGATGCGGAAATCCTGGAATCCGCCGGCCGGCATGGGGATGGCCAAGGTCGGTGCCGTTTTGGTGGCGGGGGTGTTCCGCATGGGTGCGGAGGCCAGCAAGGGCAGCAGTTGATCCATGTCCAGCGCCAGGGTCCGATAGCTGGCAGGGATGATGTCCCGTTGGGCGGAGGCGGATGGCAGCAAAGATTTTTCCTTTACATCCAGCCATAGGTCGGGCGATTGGCCGAAGGAAGCCAAGGCGATGAAAACCGAGAACAAACAAGCGATAACTCTCATCATAATGTATTGTGTTTCAATTTTATTCATACATTTGGGTCCGATGAAGCCGGTCGTTCCATGGTCAGCCGGTCAAAGGAGGCCTGCGGAAGGAACGGGCGCTCGGCGGCAATCCGGGGAGATGTGACGGCGGGGTCGCCGGATCCGAAAGCAGTGTGAATCGCTGACCGGGAGGCAGGTTGTTCTGCGGCAGGCGGCCGGGATTGCTACGAGGCACCGGTAAAAGTACGGTTCCTGAGGGAGCAGGATTCAAAAATCCTATCAATTATATACCAACAGACGATAATCATGACAAGAGCAGGGAGAATGGCGTTGTTTCTTTTTGTCTGGCTGTCGCCGATTTTTTCCTGCGGGCCGGCGGAGGGCGGGCCGAACGTCCCTTTCGGCAGGGCGCAGATGCCGGCGCAAGGACAGGACACCGTTCCGGACGTGTTGGTGCCGGCATCGGTGGTGCCGCCGCCTGCCGGCATGGCGGAGGAGAGACACCTGGAATTCTCCATGGAATACATCATGGGACGGTTCGATCCTGCCGTACACCCGGATTTTGTGCCGGTGGATCCGATGTATGCCGACGGGGAAGGATACTACCTCCGTCGGGACGCTTATGATAGTTTCCGAAGGATGTGGGCGGCGGCGCAATCGGACGGCATCCGGCTGACGATTATCTCCGCGACCCGGAATTTCCAGCGGCAGAAGCAAATATGGGAGGCGAAATGGACGGGTATGCGCAAGATAGAGAACGGAGCCAATGCGGCCGAGAAGTACCCGGACCCAAGGGTGCGGGCCTTGAAGATACTGGAGTACAGCTCCATGCCGGGCACGAGCCGGCATCATTGGGGCACCGACCTAGACCTCAACGACCTGGACAACTATACATTCGAGCACGGGCAGGGTCGTAAAGTGTATGAGTGGTTGCAGGCGCATGCGGCGGAATACGGTTATTGCCAACCATACACGGCCAGGGGCATTGCCCGGCCGGAAGGGTACAACGAAGAGAAGTGGCACTGGTCGTATGCCCCGGTCTCCCGGGAACTCACCCGTTTGGCGGGCAGTCGGCTGCGGGATGAGATGATCGACGGGTTCGAAGGGGCCGAAACGGCGAAGAACATAGGGGTTGTCCGCAAGTACGTCCTCGGTGTGAACGAGGATTGCCGCTGAGGCGAACGGGGTATCATGCGGGCTTTTCGTACCGACGGGAGCCATGTGGCAGCGAAATTTCGCCGCCACATGGCTTTTTTTGTTTCAATAATCGAAAAAAGACCATACATTTGAATTAGCGAATTTTCGCTAAAAAAAATAAAAAGGACGGGCGTATCCGGGGAACGGACAGCGTCGTTCCGTCCGTTCGAAAAAATATTGCGATGGAAACCAAGGTCAACAAAGGACATTTGCGAGGCGGGGCCTATCTCATCGAGGAAACGGCTTCGGGAGCTATTTTCATACCGGAGGAAACGGACGAGGAGCAGCGGATGGTGCGGCAGATGGTACGGGATTTCACGGAGCAGGTCGGAAATCGGGGAGCTGAATTAGGGGAGCAGGTGGCATTGATGCGGATGGCGGGAGAATTGGGTCTGTTGCGGAGCCACATACCGGAGCCTTATGGGGGCATGCCCATGTCGGTGAACACCAATACGGTCATCAGCGAGGAGCTGGGGCGGATAGGCGGCGGATTTACGACGACGATAGCGGCGCATACGGGCATCGGGATGTTACCGATTCTTTATTTTGGAACGGAGGAGCAGAAGCGGCGGTATTTGCCGAAGTTGGCAAGCGGGGAGTGGCGGGCATCGTATTGTCTGACGGAGCCGGGATCAGGGTCTGACGCCCTGGCGGCGAAGACGCGGGCCGATTTGTCGGCGGATGGGCGTCAATACCTGCTCAGCGGGCAGAAGATGTGGATTTCCAATGCCGGTTTTGCGGACTTGTTCATTGTATTCGCACAGGTGGCCGGGGAGCATTTCACGGGTTTCATTGTGGAGCGGGGCGCAACCGGATTGACAGTGGGAGCGGAGGAGCGCAAGATGGGGATAAAGGGATCTTCCACGCGGCAGGTGTTTTTCGACCAGGTGGCTGTTCCGGTGGAGAATGTGCTGGGAGAGGTCGGCAAAGGACATCTGATAGCTTTCAACACCCTGAACATAGGCCGGTTCAAATTGGGTGTCATGTGTGTGGGGGGTAGCAAGCGTGCGGCTGAGGAGACGGTACGGTATGCCCTGGCACGCCAGCAGTTCGGTCAGCCGATAGCAGCGTTCGGCGCCATCCGGCACAAGTTGGCGGAACAAGCGATTCGGATTTTTGCATTGGAATCGGCTTGTTACCGCATTTCCGATTTGTTGCAGCGGGAGGAAGCGGCCTTGGTGGCGGCGGGAGCGGATCCGGCGGAGGCAATGCGGAAGGCGGCGGAGGAATATGCCATAGAGTGTGCCATCGCAAAGGTTTACGGTTCGGAGGTGAGTGATTTCGTGGTGGATGAGATGGTACAGGTACATGGGGGGAACGGGTATTCGGAGGAGTATCCTGCGGCTGGCGCATATCGGGATGCACGGATCAACCGGATTTATGAGGGTACGAACGAGATCAACCGGTTGTTGATGGTCACGCAGTTGGTCAAGCGGGCCATGAAAGGGCAGCTGGATCTGGCGAGTCCGGCCTGGTCGGTGCAGCGGGAGTTGGCGTCCATGCCTGTCCCGGAGACGGGGTCGGGGCCATATGCTGCGGAGCGCAAGGCATTGACGGATTTCAGGAAGATGCTGTTGATGACGGCGGGGGCGGCGATGAAGCGGCAGTTGGACGGGGAGTTGGATCTACGGGAGGAGCAGGAGATTGTGATGAACGTGGCGGACATGATGACGGAGATTTTTGTTGCGGAGTCGCTGTTGCTGCGGGTGGAGCGTCTGCAAGGCATGTCGGGCGGTGTAAGGCACGCACCGCAGTCGGTTTACGAAGCGATGCTGCGGGTGTTTTTCAGCGATGCCGGTCACAGGATGGTTCGGTATGCCAGTGATGCGTTGGCATCATTTGCGGAAGGAGACCTGTTGCGGACTTTTCTCATGGGGGTCCGGCGGTTTTCCAAATATCCGGCGGTCAATGTAAAGGAGGCCAGGCGGTTGGTTGCCGGCCATTTGACGACGGCTGGTGATTACCGGTTGTGAGCAGGGTGGGATTCCGTACTGGCCTGGGACAGGGTCGTTGTTTGAATAGGTAGGAGTCTGCCCGATGAAAATGATTACCTTGGCCTTCAAAAATTCCTCTGCAAAGGGGGGAATTCAGCATCATGGAGTCCAGGAAAGAAAAAGCGACGATGATATTCGGCCGGCATCCGGTCATGGATGCGATCCAATCGGGAGCCCGGTTCGAGAAGGTGTTTCTGCAGCAGGGGACCCGAGGAGATTTCGAGCGGTCTGTAAGGCAGGCTTGTCGGGAGCAGGACATACCGCTTCAGTACGTCCCGAAGGAAAAGATGGCCAGGCTCAGCACGGGCAACCATCAGGGGGTCATCGGGTTCCTGGCCTTGTTGCCTTACCATCGGCTGGACGACCTGATACCGCTCCTGTTCGAACAGGGAGCGGTGCCGGTACTGCTGCTGCTGGACCGGATCACGGATGTGCGCAACCTGGGAGCGATCGCACGGTCTGCGGAAGTGTGCGGGGCGAACGGCCTGGTGCTGCCCAAGCTGGGGAGCGCCCTGATCAATGCGGATGCGCTCAAGACTTCCGCCGGCGCACTGACGAGGCTTCCCGTATGCCGGGAGAACAGCCTGGTGACGGCGGTATCTTATATGCAGGCTTCCGGCATACAGGTTTTCGCCAGCGACCTGCAGGCGGAGCGTCACATTTTCGAACTGGATTTCACCCACCCCGTCGCATTGGTGTTGGGTTCGGAAGACGAGGGGGTCCACCCTTCCCTGCTTCGGCAGGTGGACGCTACGTTCCGAATTCCGCAGCGGGGAACGACGGATTCGTTCAATGTGTCGGTGGCGGCAGGTATCATGTTGTATGAGGTCCTTCGCCAACGGATGGGAAGCGGTGCGCAGCAGCTAAGCCCGGCACCAGACGGGCGATGACATGCGGGTGTCATGGGGAAGAGGACAACCGGGGCTGGTCTTTACCTGTCGTTCCGGCTTCATGCGGTCCGTTCAAAAGCTTGCTTCCCGTTGGTATGCCAGGCGTCCAGCCTGAATTTGCCTTCTTTCACTTTTCCTTCAGAATGTTTATTTTTACAAAACGTATGGTTCGGTACGGTTCCTGCCGGCCGGCTGGGTAAGGTCAGGCCTCCTTCGGGAGAAAATGGACATCGGAATGGCACGTTTTCTTTCTTGTCATCGGGAGACCATCCCTGCCGGATGGAAGGGATGTGGAGAATCCTGTCGTCTTGTTCCGAGCGTCCGGCTGTCGCCGTCCCAGGCATTGG
The DNA here is from genome assembly GCA_041163745.1 of Bacteroidota bacterium. Classification (GTDB taxonomy): domain Bacteria; phylum Bacteroidota; class Bacteroidia; order Chitinophagales; family Saprospiraceae; genus UBA6168. The sequence goes on along the minus strand of JBEAQU010000078.1, from coordinate 109,099 downwards.
GTGAAATTGCGGAAGGAGGCTTTCCGCCTTGGACTCGGATTTGGAAAGTAGGGGAGCAAACAGAACACTTTATCAAAGAAAAGATGAAAAAAATCGAACTGGATATAGTTGCCTTGTCACACAGTGTGACACTTTCCCACAACTATGCGGTGGTATTGGGGGAACAGCATGGTAGCCGGCGGCTTCCCATTGTGATCGGCGGATTCGAGGCGCAGGCCATTGCCGTGGCCATGGAGCGTATGACGCCCAACCGTCCGCTGACGCATGACCTGCTCAAGAACACGATGGAGACCTTTTCGATTGATCTGAAGGAAGTTGTCATCAACAACCTGTTGGACGGTATTTTTTATGCGCGGTTGGTCTGTGAACGAGAGGGAGAGATTTATGAGATAGATTCCCGTACTTCCGATGCGCTTGCGATGGCGGTTCGGTACAGTTGTCCCATCTACACGTACGAATTCATCCTGGATGCGGCAGGCGTCGCGATGGGTGGCCAGGAGGGTGCCACCGAGGAGGTCGGGGAGGAAGCGGAAACCAAGGACAAGCCGCGGCAGCGTGCCAAAGGGGCTTCGTTGGCTTCCTATTCGATTGAGGAGCTGAACCAGTTGTTGGATGAGGTCCTGGGAAAGGAGGACTACGAGCAAGCCGCCAAGATCCGGGACGAGATCAACCGTCGGAAGGAGCAGGGTTGAGCGATTGACCAACGTACCGACATCCGGGACAAGCCCACCGGAGCCTTGGGCCGGGGTCCGGCTCACAAATGACAGGTGTAGCATTGCCCCACGAAAACCTGCCTTGGTTGCCTGTGTCGGGTTCGTGTGGCTCCGCCATGCAGTCGGTACCACAAAAGGCAACCGGCCGCAGGTCCTATCCAACGATTGAATCCATCCCGTACCCTTTCGACTTGTATTGGCCAGGAAGGCTGTCAGATCGGCGGTCCGACAGGAGAAGGTTGATGTCCGGCCGTACCTGGCAGTAGCATGCGGACGCCGGTCCATTCCAGGGGTACGCCGGTACCCGACGCATTCCAACGACAAAAAAAAGCCAATGCCATGGATGCCAAAATAGCCTTGTTAAAAGAGAAGAAAGAAGCTGCGCTTGCCGGTGGCGGCGAACAGCGTATGGAGGAGCAGCATCGGAAAGGGAAGCTGACGGCACGGGAGCGGATACATTTCCTGTTGGACAAGGGCTCGTTCGAGGAAATCGGCATGTTGGTGACCCATCGCTGTCACGATTTCGGGATGGACAGGCAGGTGATACCGGGGGATGGGGTCGTGACCGGTTACGGCACCATCGCCGGACGGCTGGTATATGTGTTTGCCCAGGATTTTACGGTATTCGGGGGGTCTTTGTCAGAAACCCAGGCGGAGAAGATATGTCGGTTGATGGATCTGGCCTTGAAGAGCGGGGCCCCGGTGCTGGGCTTGAACGATTCCGGCGGAGCGCGTATCCAGGAAGGGGTCAATTCCCTCGGTGGGTATGCCGACATCTTCCATCGGAACGTACAGGCTTCCGGGGTGGTTCCGCAATTGTCCGCCATCATGGGGCCATGCGCGGGCGGGGCGGTCTATTCCCCGGCCATTACGGATTTCACGGTCATGGTTGAGCGGACAAGTTACATGTTTGTGACGGGACCGAACGTTGTGAGGACCGTTACCAACGAGACCGTATCGGCGGAGGAGTTGGGGGGGGCGCATACACACGCCACACGGTCTGGTGCGGCGCATCTGACGGCGGCCAACGACCTGGCCTGCCTTGCCCTTCTCCGTCGGTTGCTATCCTATCTGCCGCAGAACTGCGAGGAAAAGCCGGCACGGCTACCCTACACCTTGGGGGAGGAATGGCGGCCGACGCTGCGTGACATCATTCCTGCGAGTGCGAATCATCCGTACGACATGCGGGATGTCATCCGGGACATTACCGATCCGGACAGTTTCCTGGAAATCCAGGAGAGCTGGGCGGAGAACATCGTCATTGGTTTTGCACGGCTGGCCGGCCGCAGCATCGGTATCATCGGCAATCAACCGATGAGTCTGGCGGGGGTGCTGGATGTCAATGCCTCCCGGAAGGGTGCGCGTTTCGTCAGGTTCTGTGACAGTTTCAACATTCCGTTGCTGGTGTTGGTGGATGTGCCTGGTTTTCTGCCGGGGACAGACCAGGAGTGGAGCGGGATCATCACCAACGGAGCGAAGTTGTTGTATGCATTCAGTGAGGCGACGGTTCCGCGCATCACGGTGATCACGAGAAAGGCCTACGGGGGAGCTTACGATGTCATGAATTCCAGCCATATCGGTGCGGACATGAATTTTGCCTGGCCGACGGCCGAGATCGCGGTCATGGGAGCGAAAGGTGCGTCGGAGATAATTTTCCGGAAGGAGATCGCTTCGGCGGAAGATCCGGCTGCGCTGTTGGCGGAAAAGGAGCGGGTGTACCAGGAGACTTTCGCCAATCCTTACCGGGCTGCCAACCGCGGCTACATCGACGAGGTGATCGACCCTTCCGACACGCGGCGGAAGCTGATCAAGGCCTTCGCCATGCTGGAGAACAAGGTGGTACAGGCGCCCGTCCGGAAGCATGGCAACATACCCTTGTAGCAATGGGCGCGCATCACATCAGGTGGTCTTTCCCTGCCGAATGGCTGCGGGCTGGCGGCAAGTTCCGATCATGGTCACCAGCCAACCGCTCCCTGGTCACGGCGAGTCGGTGTCAGCGGACTTTCCTTCCTTTCCATTCGTATTGTCGGACCAGGTTTGCGTATGTGCCGACCGCCAGGATGTAGAGCAAATGAAAAATCTGGGCGGCAGGGAAGCTGCGCAGGAGGTCGTTGCGGCCGAAGTACCGGGTCATGGCGGAGAGAAATCGGTAATCGGCTGTACATTTCACGAGTAGCATGCCGGATGCGAGCAGCAGCGGGAATTGTCCGGCGACACCTGCGAGGGCGGCGGAGAGTACGATGCCCCAGCAGAACAGGAACACGGAGGTCAGCTGGGCGGTGACCCTTCGGTCGCGGTAGGCGGCGGATTTCGTTGCCCATCGGATTCTCTGGGAGAAAAAGGAAGGCAGGTCTGGTTTGGCGGTGGTTTTGACGACCGCGCCCGGGTGTTTTAGAAAATGGACATCTCGAGGCCATCGTCGGGCCACCTTATGAAGCAGGAACATATCGTCTCCGCTGGCCAAGTGGTCGACCCCGTTGAAGCCGTCCACATCGAAGAACACCTGCCGGGTATAGGCGAGGTTGGCGCCGTTGCACATCAGGTGGCTACGGTGGTGGAAGCCGGCGCCGGTGATGCCCATCATACCGATGAAGTCGAGTGATTGGAACCTTTCCAACAGATTTTTTTCCTGGAAGAAACAAACGGGGGCGGCGATGAAACGGGCATGCCGGCGGGTGTGGCAGGCTGCCAGCAGGGCCAGCCAATTTTCCGGCACGATGCAATCTGCATCGGTTGTGGCGATCAGTTCGCCGGTAGCGGCCCGGACGCCGGCGGTGATGGCTTGTTTCTTGAATGCCACGTTGTCGTCCAAACCGGACCTTGGAAGGTCGGCCAGGCTGAGCAGCCGAACCCGAGGGTGGTGGATGGCGAAGTGGCGGACCCGATCCGGGGTAAGGTCTGTGGAGTGGTCGTCGATGACGATGATTTCGAATTGGTGCGGAGGATAGGATTGCCGCAGGATAGATTGCAGGCAAGGCAGGATGTTGTCCGCCTCGTCCCGTGCCGGGATGAGGACGGAAATGCGGGGAGTCTCGCTCGGGACCAACGGTACGGGTTCGAACTCGGGCAGCCGGAGCCAGCCGGAGCGGTACCGGTGCATCAGCAGGGCATAGGCGCAGGACAGGAGGGCCATGGCGGCGGTCCACCATTCGAGCCAGTGTGGGAGGTGCATCATTCCACCCGGACGACTGTCTCGACGAAATCGAGTTCCCGCAGTGACCGTATTACGATATGGAGTTGGTCCTTGTTGGAAACCAGCAGGCTGATTTTCCCTTCGTAGTAACCTTCGTCCCCGCCTTCGATATGGAAGGAGCGGATATTGACGCCCAGCCCGGCGATTTCCTTGGTCAGCCGTTCCAGCACGCCCACTCCTTCGTCGACGCCGGTGATCTTGAGGTTAGCGACGAAGGTGTTTTCGATGCTGGAGACCCATTCCGCCTTCATGACCCGATAGCTGTATTTGGCGAGGAGATTGGTGGCGTTGGGGCAGGAGGTGCGGTGGATTTTGAGACCGTCCGTGGAAGTCAGGAAAGCGAAGATGTCGTCACCTTGGACGGGGTTGCAGCAGTTGGCGAGTTTGTAATGGTAGAGTTCGGCCGGTTCTCCGTTGACAAGGATTTTTGTTCGGGCGGACAACCGTTGGCGGGGCGTGTCCGTCCTTTTGTCCGGGCCGGGCGGGGGGGGCGGGGTTGTTTGGATTTCGACCAGTTTCTGGTCTTTGACTTCGAACAGGCGCAGGGTGTCGATGAGGTCTATCTCGCCGGTGGCGATGGCGAAGTACAGGTCCACATGAGAGGACAGGTTGAAATGCCGGACCAGGGTTTCCACGCCGGATTCATATTGGACCTTCATGTTGTTGAACTTCCTTTCCAGGGCTTCGCGGCCGAACTCCCCCCGTTTGCGCCGTTCCTCCTTCATGGCGGACCGGATCTTGGAACGGGCCTTGCCGGTCACGACAATCCGCAGCCAGCTTTCGTTGGGTTTTTGGTTGCGGTCGGTGACGACCTCCACCTGGTCGCCCATGTTCAGTTTGTACCCGAGGGGGACGATGCGGTTGTTGACCTTGACGGATTTGCAATGGTAGCCGATGTCCGTATGTATTTGAAAGGCGAAATCCAGTGCGGTGGCACCTTTGGGCAGGTTGAACATATCGCCGCGGGGGGTGACGACATAGATTTCCTCCGCATAAAGGTTGTTTTTGAAATCGCTGATGAATTCGAGGGCGTCGGAGTTGGGGTTTTCGAGGAGTTCCCGGACCTGGTCGAGCCATTTTTCATAGACATCCGGCTGGTTGGTGATGCCTTTGTATTTCCAATGGGCGGCAAAGCCCCGTTCGGCGATTTCGTCCATGCGTTCGCTGCGGATCTGGACTTCTATGTAACGGCCGCCGGGGCCGATGACGGTGGAGTGGAGGGATTCGTAGGCATTGGACTTCGGGACGGTCACCCAATCCTTGAGGCGTTCCGGGATAGGTTTGTAGATATCGGTGACAATGGAATAGACCATCCAGCAGACGGTCTTTTCCCGTTTCCGTTCCACGTCGACGACGATGCGGACGGCGAAGATGTCATATATTTCCTCGAAGGGAGTATTTTTCGTCTTGATTTTATTGTAGATGGAAGAGATGGATTTGGCCCTGCCGAAGCAGCGGTAGGGGATGCCTATCTCATCCAGTTGGTTGCGGATGGGCTGCAGGAATTCCCGGATGTATCGTTCGCGTTCGTCTTCGGTGACGTTGAGTTGATGGGAGATTTCCTCGTATGCATCCGGTTCCGTGATTTTCAGGCAAAGGTCCTGGAATTCCGAGCGGATGTTGTAAAGGCCGAGCCGGTGGGCGAGCGGAGCGTAGATATAGCTTGTTTCGGCGGCGATCTTGAGTTGTTTGTGGCGGGGCATGGCGCCGAGTGTCCGCATATTGTGTAGGCGGTCGGCCATTTTGATCAGGACGACCCGGACGTCGATGACCAGGGTGCTGAGGACTTTACGGAAATTTTCCGCCTGGGGGCTTTCGAACGTATGGGATCCGTCCAGTTTGGTGAGGCCGTCCACAATCTGGGCGACCTTTTCGCCGAATGCCTGTTGGAGGTCTGACAGGGTGAAGGGGGTGTCTTCCACCACATCATGCAGCAGGGCGCAGACGGCGGCGGTCGGGCCGAGGCCGATTTCCTCCACACAGATGCGGGCGACCTCGATGGGATGCAGGATGTAGGGCTCGCCGGATTTCCGGCGTTGCCGGGAATGGGCTTCCATGGCCAGTTCGAAGGCATGCCGGAGGAACTGCTGGTCGGCCGGGTCCATTTTTCCCTGGAGGGATCGGAGCAGTTGCCGGTAGGCCCGCTGTATGAGCAGGTGATCTTCCGGGCTGGTGATGGGTTCGGCGGTGGCTGGCATGAACGAAATTGAGTTTGTGTCGATTTGTCCGTGAAAATCATCCGGCAGTCCAGCATCGTTTCTGCCGGTTGTTGCGGCGGCGGGGAAGTCGACCGGACGAGGCTTTCGCTGGGAGAGGGGCCGTCGGGCGCCTCGTCAAGGTATGCACCTCCTACAAAAATAACGATTTTCGTTCATTGGCGTACGGACCTTCCGAACAAAACAGCGGCTCGGATCCGCCCAAAACAAAGGAGCCAGCCAGGTTGGAAGCGTCATCCGATAAAGATTTCGGGAAAAGCTGTTTATATTTGGGCCGGTTTGTTGCGGACATCTTTCCGGTCGTTGGTGGCCGGTCAACAGCGGGTGTGGCGAAATTGGTAGACGCGCCAGACTTAGGATCTGGTGCCGCGAGGCATGGGGGTTCGAGTCCCTCCACCCGCACTTCAGTGAGCGACGGTTACGGTCTGGGAAGGAAGGGAAGACGGTCATCTGTCCGATTCGGCCGCGGCTGCGGTTCGGAAACCGGGTTATGGTTCGGCGGGGTCCCACACAGGCAGGGAGAGGTGTCCGGCCGGGAATATTCCCATCGACATTCAACATTTTCCATCTGCCAGAGCGGGTTGAATGCCCCGATTCGGGGGCAGGACAGCACCGGACATCACAGACACCGGGCGGGCACTTGTCCGTTCGGGACTGTATTCGCCGTCGGCGGGCCGAACCACATCCGCCAGGCGGCGGTTTCATTATACATTCAATAACAACAGAACAGACATGCCAACCGTCACGAAAACACCCATGGGTGAAATGGTCGAACAAATCACCATCACGTTGGAAAAGGAGGACTATCTCCCCCGGTATCGGGAGGAGTTGGAGCAAGTTCGTCAGAAGCTCAACATGAAGGGATTCCGCAAGGGAAGGATTCCGCTCAACCTGGTATCCCGGATGTACGGCAAAGGGGTGTTGGGCGAGGTGGTAAGCCAGCTCCTGGGTGAGGAACTGGACCAGGTCATCCGGGGGGAAGACGGTGGTATCTCGTACCTGGGAAGGCCGATTCCAATCGGTGAGCAGCCCGACTTCAGCAAGGCCACAGCGGCCCAGGAGTCCCATTCCATGACTTTCGAGCTTGGGCGTGCGCCTTCGTTCGACCTGGCGGGGATGGACGAATCCACGGTATACACCATCTTCGACGTCGAAGTGTCCGCGGAAGCGGTCCGGGAAACGATGGAGAGAATGATCAGGGAGTACAACACCATGGAGCCGCACGAGGGCCCGATAGCGGAGGAGGACATGCTGAGGTTGTCCGTGAAGGAACTGGACGGCGATGCAGTCAAAGAGGGAGGCGTGGAAAGCACATGCAGCGTGGCGGTGGACAAACTCGCATCGGAGGCCCTGAAATCGGAAGTCCTACGCCTGTCGAAAGGAGATGGTTTCCGTTGCAACATCTATGAATTGGAGGCGGGGCAGTCCCCGGAGCAGGTTAACAAGTACCTGTTGGGATTGTCGGAAGACGCCCTCGAAGCACCGGACAGCCGGGTAGGGCCCCACTTCCAAGCGACGATCGAGGAGGTCAGCCGGTTGACCCCGCCGGAAATGACGGAAGATTTGTGGTCGGAAATATTCGGACCGGACATCCGAACGGAGGAGTCGGCCATGGCGGAGGTGTCCCGCTGGCTCAAGGAACAGGAAAACAACAGAGTGGATTATCTGTTCATGGAGGAGTTCCGCGAGCGAGTGCTTTCCCTGAACCGGGAGGCCATGCCGTTGCCGGGTGAATTCCTTCTCCGCTGGATACAGCAGGAGAACGAGGAGGAGGCCAGGAAAGCGTCGGCGGATCCGGCTGCGTTCCAAGAAGACATCCGTTGGTCGATCATCCGGTCTAGGCTGGTGCATGAATACGGTATCGAGGTGACGGAAAAAGAAATCCGTGAGCAGGCGGTGAATCGGGTGGCCAGCATGATGGGCGGGTATTCCAATCCGGAGTTCCTGTCCAAGCTGGTCCAGAATCTGTTGTCGAACAAGGAGCAGGTCGACTCCATAGCTTCGGGAGTCGAATATTCCAAACTGGTCAGGGAGTTGCAGTCGCGGCTGACTTTGGAGCGCACACCCATCACGCAGGAAGCGCTGCGGGAGAAATACGACACGGTCCGGCAGCGGCACCTGCCGTCCGACGAATCGCAGGCGGTGGAAGACATTGAGGTGACCAGTGAGGAAATCGTGGCGGACTGACGCGGCCAGCACCAAAAAAATCGTTGCGCAGCGGATTCCGTCAACAACCTGCCGGGCTGTGCGTTTCTAATCTTGCATCGGTTTGTCACCGCCGGATCATCCGGGATCATCCTGGCTGACAGGTTGCTTTTGCGACGCCTTATCAAACAACAAAAGATATGTTTCAAAAAGAAGAATTCGTGAAGTATGCCAAAGGGCATCTCGGCATGAGCCAGCTGCACCTGGAGCATTACCTGGAGAAGGCACATGCCCCTTTGGCTCCGAATATCCAGGGGTTCACGCCGAACGTCATCGAGGAGCGCCCGATGAACATCGTGGGGCTGGATGTGTTCTCCCGGTTGATGATGGACCGTATCATCTTCATGGGCGTGCCGATCAACGACTATGTCGCCAACGTGATCCAGGCTCAGCTGTTGTTCCTGGATTCCGCCGACAACAAGCGGGATGTGCAGATGTACATCAACAGTCCCGGTGGATCGGTAACGGCCGGGCTGGGCATCTACGACACGATGCAGTACATTTCTCCGGATGTGGGGACCATCTGTACGGGCATCGCCGCCTCCATGGGTGCCGTACTGTTGTGTGCGGGTGCCAAAGGCAAACGGACCTGTCTTCAACATTCCCGCGTCATGATTCACCAACCGCTGGGAGGTATGCAGGGACAGTTGACGGATATGGAGATTTACTACCGGTTGACGAAGGCCATGCAGAAGGATCTTTACGAAATCATGGCATACCATACGGGCCAGGATTACGACACCATTGAGAAGGATTGTGACCGCGACAATTGGATGACGGCGACGGAAGCGAAGGAGTACGGACTGATAGACGAGGTACTGGAGCGTCCGAAGCTGAAGAAGGGATAATCCGGTTATTGCCCAAACAGTTACCAGTATGCGAAAAAGCAAGCAAAACTACCATTGTTCCTTTTGTGGCAAAGACAAAAGCGAGGCGATGATTCTCATTGCCGGCATAGAGGGACATATCTGCGAGACCTGTGTCGAACAGGCGGTGGAGATTGTGGAGGAGGAGTTGTACGGCAACCGGCGGCAGTCCTCGGGATCGAAGCGGCAGAAGCCGGGCACAGGGGAGGCCATCCTGCCGGGTGACATGACGCCGAGGTCCATCAAGGAACATTTGGACAAATACGTCATCGGACAGGAGGATGCCAAGATCACCTTGTCGGTGGCGGTGTACAACCACTACAAACGCCTGGGCCAGTCGGTGGTGGACGAGGTGGAGATCGAGAAGTCCAATGTTCTTTTCGTCGGCGAGACCGGCACCGGGAAGACCCTCATGGCGAAGACAATCGCAAAGTTGCTGAACGTGCCTTTCGCCATTGTGGACGCCACGGTATTCACGGAAGCCGGCTATGTCGGGGAGGATGTGGAAAGCATCCTGTCCCGTTTGCTGCAGGTCTGTGATTACGATGTGGCCGCGGCGGAGCGTGGCATTGTGTACATCGATGAAATAGACAAGATCGCCCGTAAGAGTGACAATCCTTCGATTACCCGGGACGTCTCCGGGGAGGGTGTCCAGCAGGGTATGCTCAAGATGTTGGAAGGGACGGAAGTGAACGTCCCTCCGCAGGGAGGGCGAAAGCATCCGGAGCAGAAAATGGTGAAGGTGAACACCCAGAACATCCTTTTCATCTGCGGGGGTGCCTTCGATGGTATCGAGAAGCACATTGCTCGTCGGATGAACACCCAGGTCATCGGATTCAAATCGGACGACAGGGGGGCGGTGGAGGAAGAACACCTGGTACGGTATGTAAACCACCAGGATCTGAAGCGTTTCGGTTTGATACCGGAACTGGTCGGCCGGCTGCCGGTCGTGACCTATCTGGAACCGTTGGACGTGGATACCTTGCGCAAGATTCTGACAGAACCGCGGAATGCGCTGTTGAAGCAATATACAAAGCTTTTCGCACTGGAAAGCATCAAGTTGTCCTTTACCGACGAGGCGATCGACTACATCGCCCGCAAAGCCCTGGATTTCAAATTGGGTGCCAGGGGCTTGCGTTCCATCTGCGAAGCCATCATGAAGGATGCGATGTTCGAGTTGCCTTCCGACCGGAACATCCGGGAATTCAAGGTGACGGAGGCTTATGCGGTGGAGAAGCTCAGCAAATCGAAATTCACCATCCTGGAAGCCGCCGCCTGACGGCAACCACGTCCATCCCCTGCCTCGGCGGAACTGTTCCGGGAGGCTTGCCGAAGGCAGCCGATGACGGATAGGTTCCGTCGTAGGATCTCCGGACCTGCGCAGGTCCGTATGCTGGTGGGCGGGAACAAAGGGGCTCATCGCATCCCATGCGTTATTTCGCCGAGATTTCCTACGACGGAACCGCCTACCACGGATGGCAGCGGCAGCCGGGTCAAAAGACCGTCCAGTCGGTATTGGAGGGGGCCCTTGGGGTGCTGCTGGGTACGGAGACGGAGTTGACGGGCTGCGGTAGGACGGACGCCGGGGTGCATGCCCGTCAGTATTTTTTCCATTTCGACACATCGGAGGCCTTGCCCTCTGGGCTGTTGGGTCGACTGAACCGGTATCTCCCGTCGGACATTGCCTTTCACCGGCTGATGCCGGTGCAGCCGCACGCGCATGCCCGCTTCGATGCGGTACGCCGCAGTTATGCCTACCATTTGCGATTCGACAAAAGCCCTTTCGACCACCGGGGAGTCTGGCGGTACCCCTTTGCCCGGCAGCCGGATTTTTCCCTGGTGAGCCGGGCGGCGGCAATGCTCCTGGCCTACGACCGGTTCGGTCCTTTTTGCAAGACTCACCATGATGCCAGGACGATGACCTGTGAACTGACCCGTTCCGAGTGGGAACACTGTCCGGACGGCCGCTGGGTATACCATGTGTCGGCGAACCGCTTCCTGCGGGGAATGGTCCGGCTGATGGTGGGTATGTGTCTGAATGCGGGGACCGGGAAAGTGTCCTTGGCGGAAGTGCAGGATGCCATGGATCGTCAGGCACCGATGCCGAGCAGCTGGAGTGTTCCGCCGCAGGGTCTGTACCTGACGGAAGTATCCTACGGCGCCCGGCCCCCTTGGCAGTTGCCGGCGGGAGCCTTCCCGTAGCGGGTGCTGTCCGGACGGTCGGATCCCGTCAGTTTCCGGACGAACGGGGCGAGGAAATCAGCCACAGGCCCGCGAATGTCAGCAGGCCGTTCAGTATCAGGAGTTCGAACCCGAACTTGTAGCCCCAAATACTGTATCCCAGGTAGGAATTGTACAGGTAGACCGCGGTGGTGAGGACGAGGGAGGCGATGCATACCCAGGCGGTGTAGCGGTCCCGCACCTCTCTTTTCACATAGAATCCGAACGCGAACAAGCCAAGCAGCGGTCCGTAAGTGATGCTGGCGGAATCGAACACGAGTTTTATCACTTCACCGGAAGCGAAGCGGTTGAATACCAGGATGGCAAGGAAAAAGATGGCGGAGAAGGCGAGGTGGACGCGGGTTCGGGTGCGGGTATGGCGTGGATCCTTGCCATCCTGCTCGCGGAAACCGAGGAAGTCCACGCAGAAGGAGGTCGTCAGGGCCGTCAGGGCGGAGTCGGCGCTTGCATAGCTGGAGGCGGTGACGCCGAGAATGAAGAGGATGCCGACGACGGCGGGAGCGTAATGGAAAGCGACCGTCGGGAAGAGCAGGTCCGTATCGGGTACGGAAACCGAACCAGGCACACCTTCCACGAAGCGGGTGACGGACTTGGTGGGGATCTCGATGCCCTCGCGGGCGGCGAAAAGGAACAGGAGGATTCCGAGGGACAGGAAAAGCAGGTTGATCAGCACCAGAAGGGAGGAGTAGGAGAAAATATTGATTTGGGCTCCCTTCAGGGTTTTGACGGTCAATATTTTCTGCATGATATCCTGGTCCAGTCCGCTCATGACGATGGCGATGAACGCCCCGGCGAGGAATTGTTTGAAGAAATTCTGCGGATCGCCCCAGCCGCCTTCGAAGAAAAAGACCTGGGAGCGGGTGTCTTGGGTGATGGTGCCCAGCATATCGGCCGTATCGAGGTCGAGTTCCCGGCCGATGAGCACAATGGTGAGCACCAGGGAGCCGATCAGGAACAGCGTCTGCAGGGTATCGGTCCAGATGATGGTTTTGATTCCTCCTTTGAAAGTGTAGCTGAAAATGAGCAGGATGGTGATGATGACGGTCACCCAGAACGGGATGTCGAACAAGGGGCCGACGACGAAGGTATGCAGGACTTTCGCCATGAGGAACAGCCGGAGAGAGGAGCCCAGGGTACGGCTGAGCAGGAAAAAGGCGGATCCTGTCCGATGGGAAACGGGGCCGAAGCGATGCTCGAGATATCCGTAGATGGAGATGAGCTTCATCCGGTAGTACATGGGCAGGAGGATGAAGGCGATGACGGCATAGCCGACCATATATCCGAGGACCACCTGCATATAACTCATGGCCGAGGAATTGACATAGCCGGGAACGGAGATGAAGGTCACGCCGGAGATGGAGGTACCGATCATACCGATGGCGATGACCCACCAGCGGGACTGCCGGCCGGCGATGAAGAAGTCGGTGTTGTCCGCTTTCCGGCCCGTGTACCAGGAGATGCCGATCAGAACCGTGAAATAAGCGATGACGATGCTGAAGATGAAGGCGGGCGTCAGTTGAGAATCCATGTGGCGGTATGGTGTTTATCAGAAAGTAGGAATCCGTCAGGAGGTTGGCCTGCGCAAGCGGTGCAGGAAAAATCCACTGGTGACGAGCAGCACGGAAGCCAGTGCATAGACACCGAAAGGTATGTCGGAGGGGTCTTGGTCGTTCATTTCCGGCAGGTGGTCCTGGTTGAACCAGGCGAAGGCCACCTGGGCACCATTGTTCAGGAAGTGGGCGAGGATGGGAATCCACAGGTTTCTGCTCCAATGAAAAAGCAGGCCCAGGACTACACCGAGCAGTGCGATGGCGAGGAAGCGTTGAACCTGGAAGTGGGCTAGGCTGAACACCAGGGCGGCGGCGCTGATGGCGACGGCAGGGTGTTGGGGGAGCCGGGTCAGTTGTCGTTGGAGGAAGCTGCGGAAGACCATTTCCTCTCCGATGGCCGGAAGCAGGGCCATGACGAGGAGGTTGAAGGCGAATTCGCCGGGTGTTTCCATGGTCAGCAGACCGATGATGAGGTTTTCGGAGGCGGTTTCCGCAGCGACCAGGTCACGCAGGGCGGGAATCTGGTCGACCAGCCATTTGTTGGCACCGAAGAGCAGTTGCGCCAGGGGGAAGGCGGCGGCGGCGAAAAGCAGCCCGAGGCCGGTGGTGGTCAAGGCCGGCGGCCGATCCAGTCGGAGGCGATCCGGCCAATGAGTCCGATAGAATAGCCAGCCGGCGAGGAGGGCAGGTACCAGGAAGGTAAGGGTATGGTTCAGCAGGAGGATACCCCTGGTGAACTGACGGGCGTCGGTGGTATGCTGGTTGCCGAGGTCATCGAACACCGTGCGGATGTCGATGCCCTGGATGTCGCAGGCCACGGCAGTGATGATACTTCCCAGCATCATGGACAGAAAGACGAGCCCGCCGAGGGTGAACAGGACCATCCGGACCGGGGGGTCGGCGGGTGTGCCGTCTGGACGGGATTCCGTCGGTTGGTGTTCCTGCATCATGGTGCTTGTCTGTTGAAGGTTGAACGAAGGTTCGGTAGCCCGGCACAGGACGGACCTGGCCGCAGGTTCGGGCAAAGGCGGGACCGGCGGCCAGGTCCGGCTCCAACACATCGGTGGCGGTAAAGGTCGGTTTTTTCTCCGAAATATTTCGACAGGTGGCGGCTTGCGGGAGCAAGTAGCCAGGTCCGTCGGGCAGGGGCCGTGAACAATCCCCCCTACCCATGGGTTATCAAGGGCAAATGTTTCGCAGCATGACGAAATTGAGTGTGAACATCAACAAAGTGGCGTTGATCCGGAATGCAAGAGGCGGAAACCTGCCGGATCTGGCCCAGGTGGCCATCGACTGCGAGGCCTTCGGGGCGCAGGGGATAACGGTACATCCGCGACCGGACCAACGGCACATCCGCTATGACGACATTCCGGTGCTGCGAGGGCTGGTGACCACGGAATTCAACATCGAGGGATATCCGGGTTCTTCTTTCCTGGACCTGGTGCTGGGGAACAGGCCGGACCAGGTGACCTTGGTGCCGGACCCGCCGGATGTGCTCACATCCGACCGGGGATGGGACACGGTGTCCGAACATTCCTTCCTTCGTGAGGTCACCGACACCCTTCGGGCGGCGGGAATCAGGGTATCCATTTTTGTAGATGCGGAGGAGTGGATGGTGGAAGGCGCCGCCCGGGTCGGAGCCGACCGGATCGAATTGTACACCGGCAGTTACGCAAACCATTACAAATCCGACCGGGAGGGAGCGGTGTCTGCACACCGTCGCTGCGCCGAGCTCGCGGCCAGCCTGGGAATGGGCGTCAACGCCGGTCATGACCTGAACCTCGAAAACCTGGCGTATTACCATCGGTCGGTACCCCATCTGGCGGAGGTCTCCATCGGCCATGCCCTGGTTTGCGACGCCTTGTATTACGGACTTTCCAATACCATCCAGCTATATCTGCGACAACTCAAGACCAATGTGTTGCCGACCGGTCCCATCAGCTGAAAAGCCCGTCTGTCCATGCATGCGGCTCGGTCGGAACGACGCACCACATGCCGGTGCGGAAGAGATTTCAAGCTCGGCGAAACGGAGCGGAATGTCTTCCGGATGGCGCCCTCGCAAAATAATGTTCCATACATCCCGGGACGTACGCCGCATTTTTATTCCTGAACCGTTTCCAAATAATACTGTTAAATGAAAGTTAAGGGGTAAGCACCTCGCCATCACTGTATTTCCTACATTTGCGAAAAGAAAACCATCATTTTTCTCAATCATTTTTTCCAATCAAAATTTCATCAGCATGAAAAAACTCTCACTAGTCCTCGTACTGGCGTTGGCATGCATGACATCCTTGTTGGCACAACGCACCATTACCGGTACGGTCGTGGATGAGCAGGGTGACCCGCTAATCGGCGTCAGTATCCTGGCCAGAGGAAGCAGTGCCGGTACGGTTACCGACATTGACGGAACATATTCCCTCCGTGTTCCGGAAGGCTCCGACGCACTGGTCTTCAGTTACACCGGTTTTGCCACGGAGGAAGTGGCACTGGATGCCTCGAATGTCGTCAACGTGACGCTAAGGGAATCGGCAGAGCAGCTCTCCGAAGTGGTCGTGACTGGCCTTGGTATCCGCAAGGAAAAGAAAGCCCTCGGTTACGGGGTCGTCACCCTGGGCCAGTCCCAGCTCGAGTTGCGTCCGGAAGCGGATGTCGCACGGGTACTGCGTGGCAAGGTGCCGGGTGTGGACATCACCTCCACCTCCGGTCTGGCCGGTTCCGGTACCAACGTCATCATCCGTGGCTACTCCTCGATCACGGGTACGAACCAGCCTTTGTTCGTCGTGGACGGCGTACCCTTCGGTTCCGATACGGACCCCGACCGGGGCGTATTGGCGGGTAATGCGGCTGCCTCCAGCCGATTCCTGGACCTGGATCCGAACAACATCGCCGAGGTCAGCGTGTTGAAAGGCCTCAGCGCAACGGTCCTCTACGGGGAGGCCGGCCGCAACGGTGTCATCCTGATCACGACGAAGAACAATACCACCAAAGACCTGAACAAGAAGATGGAAATCACCGTGGACCAGTCCTTGTTCTCCAACCAGATCGCCAGCCTTCCGGATGACCAGGACAAGTACGGCAACGGCTTCCACAACTTCGCTTCCGCCGCCTTCAGCAACTGGGGCGCACCGTTCGACCAGCCCGGCAAGAACGGCCTGGACGAACAAGGCACCATCCGCCACCCGTACGACCGGGCGGCGCTGAACGCCGTCTTCCCGGAATATGTCGGCGCCCGCTACAAATACCAGGCCTACGACAACCTCCAGGGTTTCTTCCAGACCGGTCTGATCTCCAACACCTCCGTGAACATTGCCAACCGGCTGTCCGGCGGTACCTCCCTCAACTTCAACTACAGCTACCGCAGCGAGGAAGGCTTCGTGCCGCTCAGCACCTTCGACAAGAACTCCTTCGGACTCGGCATCAACTCCAAGCTGTCCAACGGCATCGGTGTCCGTGCCACCTTCAACTACGTGAAATCCGACCGTGTCGCGCCGCCAGCCGCCACAAGTACCAGCTCCAACCCGAACTCCGGCGGTTCGCTGTTCTCCAACGTGTTCTATGTTCCGCGTAGTGTGGATCTGAACGGCTTGGAATACAACAACCCGCTGAACAACCAGTCCATCTTCTACCGGGGTGGCAACGACATCCAGCACCCGTTCTGGACCTTGAACAACACCCGCGACCAGGAACGCATCAACCGTTTCTTCGGTACGGCCACCATGGACTACAGCCTGACGGACTGGCTGACGCTGACCTACCGCTACGGTCTCGATGCCTACACGCAGAGCCAGCGCTACACCATCAACAAAGGGGGTGCCCAGGTATTCGACGGTCTGATGGTGACCTCCGACCGTATCAACGTCATCCAGGACCACAACCTCAACCTCGGCTTCAACAGGAGCCTGACGGAAGACCTCAGCCTGGACGGCGTGATCGGTCTGAACGTTCGGGCGGATTCCCGCGAGCGGACCACCACCTCCAGTACACAGCAGTTCGTGTACGGCCTGCTTACGCACGACAACTTCATCAACCACAGCAACTTCTCCGATCGTCGGGAAGAGAGCCTGATCGGTGCCTACCTGTCGGCCACCCTCGGTTACAAGAACTACCTCTACCTGAACCTCCAGGGACGGAACGACTGGACCTCCACCCTCGAGGCGGACAACCGGACCGTCGTTTACCCCAGCGCCAGTGTTTCCTTCGTTCCGACGGAAGCTTTCGCCGGCATGCAGGGCGGTTTCTTCGATTACCTGAAACTGCGTTTCGGATACGGAACCTCCGCCGGTTATCCGAACCCGTACCAGACCCGCAACATCCTGGGCGTGAATACCCGGGAATTCGTCACCGGTGGCGGAACCGTCCTCAACACCAACTCTGTGGACGACCTGTTCGGCAATCCGAACCTCAAGCCGGAGCTCCATAAGGAATTGGAATTCGGTTTGGAAGGCCGCTTCCTCAAGAACCGCATCGGAGTCGACCTGTCCTTGTACAACAAGAACTCCTCCGACCTGATCATCGACCTTCCGCTCGACCCGTCGACCGGTTACGGCCGAACGACCATCAACGCCGCTTCCATCACCAACCAGGGAATCGAACTGGGCGTGGACATCACCCCGGTCCGTACCAAGGACCTCACAGTGACCTTGAACGGCAACTTCACCCGCAACGTCGGCACGGTGGACGAACTGGCCGACGGTATCGACCAGTTCCCGATCCTCCCGATCTTCACCACCCTCGGCAGTTATGCCGTTCCCGGCCAGCCCTACGGTGTCATCCAGGGCCAGCGGGTTGCCCGCCACGAGAACGGAGAGCTGCTGGTCTCCGGTGCCGGCACCTACATCCTGGATCCGGAAATCGCCATCCTCGGCGACCCGAACCCCGAGTTCAACCTGAACGGTGGTCTCACCATCGGCTACAAGGGAATCACCCTGAACGCATTGCTGACCTATCAGCAGGGCGGTGCGATCTACGCCGTCACCCCTTCCACCCTGATGGGCCGGGGCATTCTGCAGGAAACGGATTTCGACCGTTTCATACCGGTCATCGCACCGGGTGTGACGTCGGACGGCAGCCCGAACACCACGCAGATGACCTCCACCGACCACTACTGGGAAAACGGCGGGGTGTTCGTGGATGAGATGCGTGTGTACGACGGAACCTTCCTGAAACTGCGCGAGGTGTCCGTTTCCTACACCCTGCCGAAGAGTCTGCTGGACAAGACGCCGTTCGGCTCCGCCATCCTGACCTTCTCCGGCCAGAACGTATGGTTCAATGCCCTGGGATTCCCTCCGGGTGCCAATTTCGACCCGGAAGTGCTGAGTACCGGCGTCGGCAACTCCCGTGGTTTCGAGTTGATGAACGTTCCGACCGGCAAGCAGTGGGGGGGAAGCCTCCGCTTCACATTCTAATCATACAAAACAAGATTTATCATGAAATACATAGTTAATCTATTCCTTGTTTTCGGGTTGGTCTTCGCATCCGGTTGCAGTGTGCTGGAGCTGGAGGACAAGCTGGACAACCCCAACTCGGTTACGCCGGAAAGCGCGGAACTCGACCTCGTGATGAACAACGCCGTTCTCGAGTTCGTGGAATTCGCGCACGAGGCCAGCAACCAGACGATGCCGTACGTCCGGCTGGTTGCCATGACCGGTGGGGACCGGTATGACAACCAGGACGGCCCGGCCAGTTTCGATTTCATCTGGGCGAAAGCCTATTCCGAAATCCTTCCGGACATCAACCTGGTGATCCAGGTGGCAGACGAAGGCGGGTTCACCGTACATTCCGGTGCCGCCCGCGTCATGAAGGCCTACATCATGATGACCTTGGTCGACCTGTTCGGGGATGTTCCTTACTCCGAAGCGTTCCAGGGCGTGACCAATCCTTCCCCGAAGGCGGATTCCGGTGCAAGCGTTTATGATGCTGCACTGGGGCTGCTGGACGAGGCCCTGAACGGCCTGAAGTCGCCCGTCGGCACCATCGGCAACGACCTGTACTACGGCAGCAACGCCGACAAATGGATCAAGTTGGCGAACACGTTGAAGATGCGTTACTACCTCAACACCCGCCTGGTCAATTCCGGAACGGGTTCCAATGTGAAGGCGATGATCGATGCCGGTGTCATCGAGGACATCAGCGATGATTTCCAGTTCAAATACGGCAACAACCGGGCGAACCCGGATTCCCGCCACCCCTACTATTCCGACGGTTATGAGAACGGGGGCCCGGACTGGTACCTTTCCAATTACTACATGTGGTTGTTCTTCGGGGAGAAGAACACTGAGGATCCGCGGCTCCGCTATTATTTCTACCGCCAGGATTGCGACGAGACCGACGAGGATTTCTTCACCCTGGATTGCCAGGCGGTGCCTTATCCGTTCCATTGGCCTGACGGCTTCCCCTACTGCACGGCTTCCTCCTCCTTCGGCGATCCCAACGACAATTACGGCGGATACTGGGGCCGTGACCATGGCAACGACGATGGCATTCCGCCGGACGGATTGAAGAAAACCGCCTGGGGGCTTTACCCCGCCGGTGGCAAGTTCGATGCGGACAACTGTTCGCAGGTGTCCAACCTCGGTACGGACGGTGGCCGTGGTGCCGGAATCCAGCCGATCATGTTGGCCTCCTGGGTACACTTCATGCGGGCGGAAGCCGCTCTGACCATGAACACCGGAGAAGACGCGCGCCAACAGCTGGAGCTGGGCGTACGCAAGTCCATCGAGAAAGTCATGGGCTTCAGCTCGGTCGCACCGGTCGATCCCGCCTACGCCCCGACGACGGATCAGGTGGAGGCTTATGTGACGGAAGTGATGGGTCTGTATGATGCGGCCGCTTCCGATGACGACCGTATGCAGGTCATCATGAAGGAGTATTTCCTCGCCCTGCAAGGCAATGGACTGGAAGCCTACAATGGCTACCGCCGGACCTGCAAGCCTGCCGGCCTGCAGCCTGTCCGCGAACCGGAGCCCGGTCCGTTCGCCCGTTCCTTCTGGTATCCGGCCAGCTATGTCAACCGGAACTCGAATGCGAATCAGAAGCCCAATGTGGCGGTGCCTGTGTTCTGGGATACCAATCCCGCAGGTTGCGTGAACTGATTTCTAATTGAAAAAAAATATTTGACATGAAAAAAATTAGTTTTTATTCCTTCGCGCTGTCGATACTGGTGCTGGCTTTCTCCGCCTGCGAACAGGACAAGGCGTTTCCGGAGTTCAAGGACTTGCAATACGGAGCCATTCCCCGGTTGATCGAGGGCATCAACGGCACGTACGGCACGGCTTTCAATTTCAACAGCATTGATGATTCCTTCATCGAGTTCACGGTGGAGTTCTACGATGAGAACCAAGGGCGCAACGTCGCCAGCTATGCCTGGTCTGTTTCCTATAACGGCGGTTCGGCCGTACAGCTTGCTTCCGTGGATGCCGGCAGTTTCGGGACCAGCCCGGACGGGCTTCCCTCCACTTCCTTCCGGTTCACATTCGGCGAGGTGCTCAGCAAACTGGGCCTGACCATCGAGGACGTGGAAGGCGGCAAGAGTTTCGCATTCCGTGCCACCCTGACCAAGACGGACGGAACCGTCTTCACGGCGCAGAACACGGCTGCGAACCTGCAGGGGCAGCCGGCCTTCAAGGCCTTGTTCCAGATCAACGTTCCGATCATCTGTCCTTCCGAGCTGGAAGGCACGTTCGAGGCGGAAACCGTGGGTTCCGGCCCTTGGGGTTGCACGAACACCTGGACGGGTACGGTCAAGTGGGTTCAGGTGGAGCCGGGTGTGTACGACATCATCTCAGTGGATGATGCCGGTGCGGACCAGTATGATTTCTCCATGGGGGCCTACTGGGTATGTTACGGTACGGATGCGACCCTGCCGGGTGGCGACCTCCGCATCGTCGATGCCTGCAGCTCGCTGTCTTACCGCGGTGCCAGCCGTTGGGGAGAATCTTATGTTTTCAACAGCATCACGGTCAATGGTGCCACCGCCACCTTCGACTGGGTCAACAGTTACGGGGAGGGCGGCGTGACCACCCTGACCCGTACGGATGGCAAGGACTGGCCCGACCTGAAGTTCTGACGGTCGACGGTGCTTGTTGAATGAAGTACGGATGAAAAGCCGGTGCTGGTCTGACCAGCACCGGCTTTCTCATATATGTCGCCCATTGGGTGGGGATGCCGATCCGCGGTCCGGACAGTCCGATGGGAGCGATTGTTTCGGAGGGCACCGGCGGTACGGGACAAGCGGAAGCAAAGGTGGGCTCTCCTCATCTTTCAATCGGCGGCCTTGATCCAGGGAGTGGTCCACCGGTGTCCTGCGTTGTTTCGGACAAGCAGCCAGTATGGTCCGGCCGGCAGGCGGGATACGTCGATCAGGAAAGGTTGGCCGGAGAAGGAACCTTCGGCGACCGAGGTGCCGCTGGAATCGAATATGGTATAGCGGAAAGGAGGGACATGGGTGGTTGGCGGCAGCACGACGCGCAATGTCCGGCGTGACGGATTGGGCAGGACATGGCAGGTGGCGGGCGGTGGCAGGTCCGGGTTCCGGGCGGATACGAGCAGGTTGACATCTTCGTCCACCAGGATGGATCCGTTGGTGGTGCTGCCTTCCAGGATGAGGAGTCGTTGGTTGGCGGCGACATCCGGCAGCCGGTCCACGTGGCCGGAAGGCCAGGTGATGCGCAGGGAATCCGCGGAAGGCAGGTTGCCCAGCCCGAACAGGATGGTATTGGAATTCTGCCCCAGGAAGCCGGCACCACATTGCAGGTAGTGTTGTTGGTAACCGAGAGCGGAGAAGAGTTCGACTTTTGCGCCGATGGCATCGCGGTTGCTCAGGACACCCTGCAGGTCGATTTTCAACCAATGGAAGGGACCGCCGGTGTTCCGCCAGAGTTGGGATTTGAAGGGTGCGGTGTTGACGACCATGATATCCGGGAAGCCGTCGTTGTTGAAATCGCCGACGGCGTTGTTGTAGGAGCTGACGGTATCGCCCTGGAAGCCGGCGGTTGGATTGGAGAACGTTCCGTTTCCTTCGTTTTCATAGAAAGCGCTGGACGGCTGTTGGGTTCCGATGAGGGAACCGCTGACATAGAGGTCCGGGTCCCCGTCGTTATCGGCATCCAGGAACTGGGCGCTCCAGCCGACGCCGTAGAAGCCGACGCCGGCCGGCCCGGCGATTTCTTCGAAGGTGGCCGTACCGAGGTCGGCATCCCAGCCCAGGTTATGCAGCAGGGCATTCCCGTTTTCGATATCGGAGATGTAGATGTCCTGCCATCCGTCGCGGTCGTAATCGCCGACGGTCACGCTCATGCCGTCCATGACCAGGTTGGCGCCGGCGAGGTTGCCGATGTCGGAGAAGGTCCCGTCTCCGTTGTTGCGGAGGAGGGTATTGCCGGACAGTTTGTCGCCGGCGGTATAGAGGTCAGGCCAGCGGTCGTTGTCAAAATCCAGGAAGCCCGAGCACATCGGGATTTTACCGGGGTCGGCGGCACCGGCCAGGAGGGTGGTTTCGGAGAAAGTACCGTCTCCGTTTCCCTGGAACAGGCGGTTTTGGTTGGGCAGGCCGGTCTGGGCGAATTTTCGTTCGCCAAAGTAAAGGTCCAGCCAGCCGTCCCGGTTGTAATCCCCCCAACAGGCGCCGAAGGTCTGGAAGTTGGTGACAGGCAGCCCGGCGGACAGGGTGACATCTGCGAACGTCAGGTTGCCCAGGTTTCTATACAGGCGGTTGCTACCGTTGTAGGTGGCGACGAAAAGGTCCTTGTCGCCGTCGTTGTCATAATCAATCCATAGGATTTGTTTGGCTTCCTGGATATGGGGAACAAAAGGAAGCAATTTCTGAAAACCGGAGCCGGTGTTCCGATAGAACCGAAGGGTTTCCCCCGGGCCGGTGGCGAGGGTGATGTCATCGAGGCCGTCGCCGTTGAAATCGCAGAAGCTGACCCCGCCGCCGGATACGCCCAGGTAGTAATGGTCGACACCCGAGGGAATGGCGACATCCAGGAAATAGGACTGTGCGGGCAGGATGAAGCCTGTTGTCAGGCTGAGGATGGACAGGATGGCGTTTCTTTTCATGGCCGGAAGGCTTGTCGTCGGTTTTGTGGAGCCGGCGGGCGCAGGGATCAGGAGGGTATTTTTTCCGTATATGCCCGGAAGTTGTCGAGGATGGCCTGCCAGCCGGCCTCTTGCAAATGGACTGGGTTCTCCTGTTCGGGGTCGAAGGTTTCGGTCAGGCGGACACCTTGTTCGGAAGGCTGGAATGAAACGGTCGCCTTGCGGCCGTCGTCCAGGGTGAAGGCCATGAATGCATTGTTTTTCACGGCATCGTACACTCCTTGGAAATCAAAGGAGAAGGAGCCGTCCTTTGCTGCCAGGGCAAATGAAAAGCGACCGCCTGTGCGAAGGTCGTTCGTGGCGGCCGGACAATGCCAGTCCGGATGGGCGAAGTACCAATTGGTGATATGTTCCGGTTGGGTCCAACAGGCCCAAACGGTCGAAAGTGGTGCGTTCACTAAGGTGGAGACAGAAATGGGTTCCATCAGGATCAGGTTGTGACCGGATTGTGACGGATCCGGGGGCCAGGCGGATGCCGTACCAAGCAGAAAAGGTGAATTAAAGGCGGTCTGATTGACAGCATATCGTTGTAAAAATAAGAAATTTACTGCCGACGGTCCGGGAGGAGTTCCATTTGCCTTGAGGAATCCTTATATTGGAATATCTGCCGGATACCTTGCTCAACCACCATTGCCATGAAAGCCATCATACCGGTCGCCGGAGCGGGTGCGCAACTGCGGCCACTGACGTATACACAACCCAAGTCGCTGATACCGGTGGCGGGGAAGCCGATCATATCCTTTCTGGTCGACACCTTGCGGGAGCTGGGGGTCAAGGAATTCATTTTTGTCATTGGCTACCTGGGCGAAAAGATCCGGGATTACATCGGGGAGCGCTATCCGGATATAGCGGCGAAGTTCGTCATTCAGGAGGAGCGATTGGGGACCGGGCACGCCATCTGGTGTGCACGGGAGCATTTGCGGGAGGGCGGGGATCTGTTCATCTATTTCGGGGATACGATTGTGGAGATGGACTTCGGGCGGATGGTCGATTGCCCGTACGATTGTTTTGCTGTAAAAAAAGTGTCGGATCCGCGTATGTTCGGCATTGTGGAATTCGACGATGAGCAGCGGGTCGTCCGGGTGGTGGAGAAACCCAGGATTCCCATGTCCAACATGGCGATGGTAGGATTTTACAAGATCAGGGATGCCGGCCGGCTGGTAGCGGCCTTGTCGGCGAACATAGCGGAGGGGATTCGGTCGGAAGGACAATTTTCACTCACGGACGGTCTGATGCGGCTCATCCGGGAAGGGATGAAGTTCCGGGCGTTCGAGGTGTCGAACTGGTATGATTGCGGGAAGAAGGACCAGTTGTTGCAGACGAACGCCATGTTGTTGGACAAGGAGGGATACGCCTCCGAGCAATTGCCGGAATACGACAATTCCATCATCATCCATCCCGTGAGCATTGGGGTGAACTGCAAAATCAGCAACGCCATCATCGGGCCGCATGTCACCATCGGGCAGCATGTGCGGATAGAATCCAGTATCGTCCGGAACTCGATCATCGGGCACTATGCGGCTTTGCAGGAAGTGGTTTTGATGGATTCCGTCATCGGGAACGACACCAGCATAAAAGGGTTCCGGCAGAGTCTGAACATCGGGGACAATGCGGAGATCGATTTGAGTTGACATCCGGGGACGGGAGGTCGATGCAGAAAAAAGGGGAGACACCTGCGTGCAGGCGGCTCCCCTTTTCTTTTTTCGTGCCATCCGGCAGGTTAGTTCTTACGGGAGGTCTTGAGGGACCATTCCTTGATGGATGCGCTGTTCATGCGTTCGTAATCTTTGTTGCCGGCTTTGACGGCGAGCGCTTTGGATTGTTCCGCCACAGTGATGGCATCAGCATAGCGCTGCAGGGCGGCCAGTGCGAGGGCCTCCTGGCGAAGCTTCCAGTATTTGTCCGGATCCATTTCATTGGAGCGATGGATCCATTCGTAGGCCTTTTGTGCATCCTGGCCGCTTTCGAGGTAATAGCGTCCGGCGGCATAATAGTCATTGGCATCCGGGCCGGCCATGGTCTTGGTGATGGATTTGGAGACGACGTCATGGGTGTTGAGGGAGACCTCGAATGCGACGCTGGTCATTTCCCAACTGATGACGACGGTGCATTTGTCGTTGGTGATTCCGTCGATGCCGATGGTGAAGGTTTCCACGGGATGGTTAAGCGACTGGACGGGTGCGGTAATCCGGGCGGCGACCTTCTCTTCGTCGAAATTCTCCGGGGTTCCCCAGTTTTCGGTATCGGTGTAGAGCAGGATTTCCCAGGAAGACTGGCCGGGTTTGGTGAAGATGGCGTAGCTGCCGGCGGCGAGTTCCATTCCACCGACGGTGACTTTGTCGCTGAAGGTGATCATGGAGTTCTTGTTGGCACCGGTCCGCCACATTTCGCCATAGGGAACCAAGCCGCCGAAGACGACGCGGCCTTTGGCGCTCGGGCGGCTGTATTCGATGGTGATGTCGGTGAGGCCGGCGGTTTGGGAGAATTTGGCGGCCGGGCTGGCGGCGGGTGTCTTGATCTGGGCGTCGGCCATATGGAAGCAGACGGCCAGGAGGAGGGAAGAAAGCGTCAGAACTACTTTTTTCATGGATTTGGATTTGATGAAAATGAGTGTTTGGAGGGGGATCCGGTTCGTTTCGCACGGGCCAGGCCGAAGCGTTGGCGAGGGGAGGAGCCGGAGCTGCCCGCCGTTGTTTGTGGCGCAAAATTACTGGCTTGGGTCGACAGTGTAGTCATTTTTTATCGGGCAGGTGCAAAATGCCGCGGCTGCCCCGGGAGAGGGGGTTCAGAACCGGACGCCCATTTCCTCGAGTTGGGCGGCGGCATGGAGGAAGTGGGCGGTAATCCAGAAGACCGTCCATTGTTCGGAATAACCGCCGCGTAAGCGGTCGACATCTGACATATCTCCGTGTTGGGCGAAGTTGGTATGTTGCAATTGTTCCCCATGGGCGCCGGAAGGGGCTATCATTTGTCCGCAGCTGCGGTACATCACGGCGGATAGGCGCAGCAGCTGGTTGTCTTGCGTCAGCAGGCCGAGCCGGTGGATGGCGGGAACCATGATGACGCCATAGACGTCGAGGTGTTGGTTTTGGGCGGAGACGACGGTCCATCCGCGGGATTTGAAGGCGTGGTCGGCCATTCGACCCGGGGGGAGGGGAATGTCCCAGACGACCAGGTAGCTCAGTACGACATCTGCGGCATGGCGTGCGGCGGAGAGGTATCTGGGTTCGTGTGTGTGTTCGTAGGCGGCGAGGAACCCCTGGAAAGCGCCCCAGGCGCCTTCCTTGTCCTCACAGGTGGCATCCAGGGTTCCGCCCCAATAAGGTTCCTGCATGGAAAGGTGGCGGAGGATATAATGGTCGGCCGCTTTGAGGGCGGCGACGGAGAAGGAGGAATCCCGGAAGAGTTCGGCGGCAAGCAGGAGGGGTGCGATGTAGAAGGCTTCGGCCGTATTGACCGGACGCCAGTCATCGGACCGGATGCGGGCAGCGTGCAGGCGGCAGGCGTCCTTCAGGAACGATTCCCAGGAACCGGTCTTGACCTTGCCGTTGGAGCGGCCGGTCCGGATGGCGAGGGCGATGCTGTTCATGGCTTGTCCTTCCGACACCGGATCGGGGTTTTTCCAGGTCTTTTCGCCGATGTCATAGACGACGGGGAAGCCACCGGGGCCCAGCGGGGAGGAGCAGATATGGTCCATGGACCGTTGGACCATATCCCAGACGGAGGTGTCGCCGAGTCGGTCGGCGAGGGCTTGGAGCGCGTAGCCCGGTGCTTCGCACTGGCCGGCCCAACCGAGTACGATTTGTGGCCGGACGTGAGGCGGAAACATGTTGAAACCAGCGTAATCGGGGCTTTCCAGCCATCTGGAGCGGGCAAAGCGGTATTTTGCCGCCAGGATGTCATCCATCGGGGGTAGGTCGTCCGTATGGAAAGGTCTGAACAGGTCGATGGCGGTATGGACCGGTTGTTGGAAGGCCGTCCCGGGTGCGGGGGCCCGGAAGGCTTCCAGCCAGCAGGTCTTTTCAATGACGGTGCCGGGGGGCACTTTCATCCAGGTGTCGCCATAGTGATGGAAGCCTTCCTGCAGGGCCTTGACGACATTTCGGTGGCCGTTGTAAGCGACGGGGCCGGATAGCAGGATCCATTCGGTATGGTCCGAATCCGCGGAGAGTCCGAGGGACCACCATTGGTCGGGGCGGTTGCCGCCCGCGACGGGCGAGGGCAAGGCATGTAGGGCGGCACCGAACGTCTTGTCTTCGACCTGCCATTCCCCGCAGGCGAAGGGCATGGGGAAGCGGTGTTCTTCCAGGAGGACGGATTCACCGGGCAATCCGTGGAAGGTGACCACTTTCCGGGGGCCGTTGCGTTCTCCGGACGGGTTGCCGTAATAAAGGATGCCGGGGAGGAACGCATCGGTGCCGGTTGCCGCAGCCTGCCAACGGACGGAGAGGGTGATGCTGTCCAGCGTTTCCTTGCCGGTCCAATGAAATCGGCGGATACATCGGACTCGACCGTTTTCCTGCCGGTAGGCGTCCTGCAGGATCCAGTCCCCTTGTGGCAGGCGGATTCGGCCCGAGAAGAATTGCCAATCGTCCATCTTCCAGGTGCTGTCGGGCGAAGTATGGTGCCACCGGGTGGGCCAGTCCGCCCAACCGGTGGCTATGCTCCACAATCCTTCCGGTGGGGAGGAAAGGAGGGGCTGGCCGTCCGCGACGAGTCGGAGGGTACCGGCGGGGCCGGTGTACAGTGGCTGGCTGTAGAGCGGGCTGCCCGTCAGCAGCAGTAGGGCAAGAAGGAATCGGTACATCGGCAGCGGCATATCGCATGGGTGGGGCGACCCTGCTTTCCCGCTGCGAAAAGGCCTGGGAAGCGGAAGGCAGGGCCCGGTTCAGTCCGCAATATAAAATACATCGGGCGCAAACCAAATTGTCGTATCCGTGATGTGTACGGGCGCGTTGTGGTTTCCAAATCGACGGTTTTGTTGGTGCCGAACCGGATCATCGCTTCGTGGTGCAGGGCCGGGGTGTTATGTGAGGCGGTCATTTTTGAATTGCAAGCATTTTTCATTCGAAAATCCGGGTTAGGGAAAATTGAGGTAGCGTCTTGTTTGTCATCGGCAGGATTTGTTTCCTGCTTTGCAGTGATGCGTCGGGGTAGGGCGCGCAAAGAAGACGGCGGACCGGTGCCGGTGCGGATTCCTAGGGTTGACCGAGCAGGCGGGGCTGTCGGAAGAAAGGGAAGCAGTCGTGAGCCGGATGCCGGATATTGCGGGTAAGTCGGCATTTGTAAAATATTTCTTGCGGACAAGCGGTTAATTTCAACCGCTTGATGCGGCATTCACGGAATTGCTGTAATATTATTTCCTGAAAAGGGGGCGAGGGTATCGTCAGGAAAGGTATCCGCCACCGGAGTCGGGAAATCCACACAAAGACCATGGGTGAACAAAAAGTAGCGCTGGCGGAAGGGCAGGAAGCCCTTCAGCGGTTCGTGAGGAGCCTGTTGGATGACATGCAGGCATTGGAGTACATGTTGGAGCACGATTGGTTCGAGCGGGACGTGGTTCGGATCGGAGCGGAGCAGGAAATGTGCCTGGTGGATACGCGGACCTATAAGCCGGCGAGGATCAACATGGCCATCCTGCAGGAGATGGGTCAACAGCCCTGGCTGGACACGGAGCTGGCCCAGTTCAACCTGGAGACGAACCTGACGCCCAGGTTGTTCACAGGAGATTGTTTCCGGGCGATGGAGGCGGAGAACAAGGAGTACCTGGACCGGATCCGGGAGGTGGCCAAGCGGAAGGGGGCGGGTATCGCCCTGACCGGCATCCTGACCACCTTGCGTAAATCCGACCTGGACCTGGAGAACCTCACGCCTAAGCCCCGTTATCTGGCCTTGATGAAGGCCCTTGCCAGCCAGTTGATCGGGGAAACCTTCGAGCTCAACCTAAATGGGATTGACGAGTTGCACCTCAAGCACGACTCTCCACTGCTGGAGGCTTGCAACACCAGTTTCCAGGTGCATCTGCAGGTGGCGCCCGCCGATTTCGTCCATTTGTACAATATCGCGCAGACACTGACCGCACCGGTCATCGCCATTGCGGCCAATTCGCCGATCGTGTTCGGGAAGCGATTGTGGCATGAAAGCAGGATCGCCCTGTTCCAACAGGCATTGGATACGCGGACTTCACAGGATCACCTGCGGGAGCGTAGTCCGCGGGTGAATTTCGGGAATGGCTGGCTCCACCATTCCATTCTGGAGATATACCGGGAGGACATCGCCCGGTTTCGGGTCCTGATGACGTCCGAGACAGCGGAGGATTCATTGCGGCAGTTGCGGGAGGGAAAGACACCGAGGCTCCGCGCCCTGCAGGTACACAATTCCACCGTATACCGTTGGAATCGTCCTTGTTATGGTATCAGCGAGAACGGAAAGCCCCACCTCCGGATTGAGAACCGGGTGTTGCCTGCGGGACCGACGGTGGTGGACGAAATCGCGAATGCGGCCTTTTGGCTGGGTTCCGTCGTCGGATTGGGCAAGCAGTGCGAGGATGTATGCCGACTATTGTCCTGGGAAGATGTTCGGGACAACTTCCTCAAGGCGTCCAGGTACGGGATCGATTCCAAGTTCACCTGGTTCGGGGACAAGAAATATTCGGCCAACGACCTGATCCTGGAGGAATTGGTACCCATTGCCCGGGAGGGGCTCGCCTCACGGGGGGTGGATCCTGCGGATATCGATCGTTACATGGGAATCATCGAGGCGCGAACGAAGGCGCATATGACGGGAGCCCGCTGGCAATTGCGGGCCTACACCCGATTGAAGCAATCCATCACGACGGACGAGGCGACGGCGGTACTGACCGCCTGCATCGTCAAAAACCAGGAAAAAGAAAAGCCTGTGCACGAATGGACCCTGCCGGATCCCGGCGAACTGGAGGAATACGTACCTACCCGGCTGCGGGTGGAGGAATTCATGGCGACGGACCTGGTGACGGCCCAGAAGGACGACATCGTCGATTTGTTGTCCGAGATCATGTCCTGGCGGCGGGTGCGGTATGTCCCGGTGGAGGATGCCAAGGGCCGGCTGGTTGGTCTGGTCACGGCGCGGCTGCTGTTACGGCATTATGCACGGCAGAACAGGCTGGGTGACAAGGATGGCATGATGACAGTCAAGGATGTCATGATTCCGGAGCCATTGACGGTCACCCCCAAGATGTCCATCATGGAGGCCATGCGTATCATGCAGGCGAACCAGATCGGATGTCTGCCGGTTGTACAGGGAAAGGACCGGGAGTTGGTCGGCATCATCACGGAGATGGATTTTCTTCGGGTATCGGCGCGTTTGATGGAACGGCTGGAGGCAAGCAAATGAGCGGGTCGAACCATTGTGCGGCGAGGGCGTTCTGTAAGGATGCTGTTTCCGTGCGCAGGGCCTTGCGCTTCGCACCTAACTCCCGGGAGGCATCCGAATCTGCCGGGAGGCGCCATTCGCTGATGATATGAAAAGATTGAACCTCATCCATTACCTGCTCGGGCTGGTCATGCTGTCCGGTGTCTATTCGGTCGGTCGTCATTTCTACATGATGCCGGACGTCTCGGAATCCGACAAGGCGCCGGATTTTCTGGGGATGCTGCCGACTGGCAAGTCCCTGCGTCTGTCAGACCTGCGGGGGCAATATGTCCTGATTGATTTCTGGGGGAGTTGGTGTGGTCCGTGTCTGCGGCAGTTTCCGCACTGGGAGGCATTGGATACCCGGTATCGGGGAAGCCGTTTCGAGGATGCCGCCGGATTTCGAATCGTTGCCATCGGGGTGGAGGCGGATGCCGCCCGATGGGCCGGTGCCATTGAGCGGTATCGGATGGACTGGGCCGACCATCTGTTGGATCCATCCAGCAGCCTCCGGTTTTTTGATTCTCCGATTGCCCGTTCATATGGAGTCCGCCAGCTGCCTTCCACCTTCCTGATCGGGCCGGCTGGCCGCATCCTGGCTGTCAATCCGGATCCGGGTTGGGTGGACCGGTTTCTGGCTGGCAAGCTGCGTTCCTGACAGCTGCCGTGCGGTGCTCCCGGCGAGGCCGCTTTTCTTGTTTCCAATGATGTAACTATATCACGCGATTTCGGGTGTTTCCGTCACCAGGCAATACGGGTAACCGGAATCGAAAATCATGTCCGACAGATGACCAGACAAATGACAGCGGTGAAAGCGGCCGACCCGATAGCGGTTCACCGCCATACCCTTCGGAACGGTATGCAGGTATTCCTGAGTGTGAACGATGCTGCGCCGCGGGTGTACACGCAGATTGCCGTGCGAGCCGGTTCCAAGCATGATCCACCTGAAACGACGGGATTGGCGCACTACCTGGAACACATGATGTTCAAGGGTACCCGCCGGATCGGGAGTCTGGATTGGGCGGCGGAAGCGGCGTTGCTGGAAAAGATAGCAGACTTGTACGAGGAGCACCGTCGGGAAAGCGATCCGGTCCGGCGCGGTGCGATTTACCGGGAGATCGACGCGGTATCAGGTGCGGCGGCGAAGCTGGTCGCAGCAAACGAATACGACAAATTGATCAGTGTGTTGGGGGCTACCCAAACAAATGCATACACCTGGGTGGAACAGACGGTGTATATCAACGACATTCCTTCCAACGAAATCGAGCGTTGGATGGAGTTGGAGCAGGAGCGTTTCCGGGAAGTGACGCTCCGGCTGTTCCACACGGAGTTGGAGACTGTCTATGAGGAGTTCAACATCAGCCAGGACCGGGACTTCCGGAAAGTGAGCAAGGTCATGAACCGGCTGTTGTTCCCGGATCATCCGTATGGTACGCAAACAACCATGGGAGAAGGAGAGCACCTCAAGAATCCGTCCCATCGGATGATCAAAGCATATTTCGAGCGATATTACCGACCGAACAACATGGCCCTGGTCATGTCCGGCGACCTCGATCCGGACCGGGTGCTGGCTTGGGCCGAGCAATACTTCGGTGTTTGGGAGCCGGCGCCCATCCCGGCGTTCCGATTTGTGGAGCAGCCGCCTCCGGCGGGGGTTCTGCGGGAGGATGTGTACGGCCAGGAGGCGTCGTATGTGCAGATGGGCTGGCGGTTTCCGGGTGCGGGCACCTTTGCGGCGGACATGCTCACCCTGATCGGGCGGATGATGTTCAACGGTCGCGCGGGTTTGATGGACCTGGGGCTGTTGCAGCAGCAGCGGTTGCTGGATGCAAGGGCGGGCGTCACCGTGATGGAAGATTATTCTTCCTTCCAGCTGTACGGCCGTCCGCGGGAAGGGCAGACCCTGGCGGAGGTGGAGCAGCTGTTGCGAGAGCCGCTGGACCGGCTGATGGACGGTGCTTTTCCGGACTGGTTGCCGGAAGCGGTGATCCGGGATCTCCGGTTGGCTACGATCAAGGCTGACGAGACCAACGCAGGCCGGGTTGCGCAGATGACGGACGCATTCATCCTGGGGATTCCCTGGGAACATTATGTCTCCCGCTTCGAAAGGTGGGCCGGATTCTCGGCAGCGGAGATCGCGGCATTCGGCCGGGAAAACTTCGGTACCGGATACGCGGTGGTGTACAAGCACCAAGGAGAGGATTCCAGTGTGATGAAAGTGGACAAGCCGCCCATCACGCCGGTCGTGGTGAACCGGGAGGCCGTGTCCCCGTATGCACAAGCCTTCCTATCGAAAAGCGCGCCTTCCCTGGCACCGGTTTTTGTGGACTACGGCCGGGAGATACAAACCGTCGCCACCCGCAAGGGGATATGGCTGGATGTGGTCCGCAACCGGGGGAACGGAACCTTTGCCTTGCACTACATCCTGGAGATGGGTCGGAACAGCCACCCGCTGCTGGCCTTGGCGGTGGCCTATCTTCCGTATCTGGGAACCCGTCGGTATGCTGCGGAGCGCTTGCAGGAGGCTTTTTTCCGCTTGGGGCTTCGGTTTGGCGTGACGGTGGGGAATGAGCGCTTGTATGTCACCCTGAGCGGGTTGGAAACCTCCCTGGCAGAGGGAATGCAATTGTTCGAGCATGTGTTGGCGGAAGCGGAGGGCAACGAGCCGGCCTTGGCCAATCTGGTGGAGGACATTCTCCGGCAGCGGGAGA
Organism: Bacteroidota bacterium; assembly: GCA_041163745.1. Lineage (GTDB taxonomy): Bacteria > Bacteroidota > Bacteroidia > Chitinophagales > Saprospiraceae > UBA6168. Next base: position 75,920 of record JBEAQU010000078.1, on the reverse strand, counting down.
ACGACCGGGGAAACAAGTCGGCCATACTGCAGGACGCCTTGTTCCATTTCGCGAAATACGGACCGGACTCCCCCTACACCAATCGCCTGACGGCGGAGGCCCTCCGTTCGGTGCGGCCGGAGGAGTTGCTGGCGGAAATCCATCGGTTGGTTCATTACGAGCACCGGGTTTACTATCATGGGTCTTACGATGCCGCGAGGGTGGCGGATCTGCTGGACCGGTACCACCAAGTGCCCGACCAGGCGCTTCCCCTGTTGCCCGCCAGGCCGTTTCCCGAATTGCCCACGGTGGAAGACCAGGTTATTTTTCTTGACTTTCCCATGGTTCAGGCGGACATCATGATGTTATCCAAAGGCTCCCCGACATTCCGCTTACAGGAATACATCCTGGCGGAATGGTACAACGAATACTTTGGGAAAGGGCTTTCGTCCATTGTTTTTCAGGAAATCCGGGAATCCCGGGCATTGGCCTACGCAGCCTATGCTGCCTACACCTCTCCGGAAAAAGAGGCGGAGGCGCATTACTTGCGGACCTACGTAGGCACCCAGCCGGACAAGTTGGGGGAAGCGCTGCATTCGATGCGGGATTTGTTGGAGAACATGCCGGTCTCCCAGCCGCAGCTGCGACAGTCGGTTCTTTCCGTGAAGAAGAAAATCGAGACCGGCCGGGTACAAAGGGAGCAACTGTATTGGAATTGGCGGCAGATACAGCGTCGTGGATATGCACACGACCTTCGCAAGGATCTCTACGAGACGGTGGATGCCGCCCGTCCGGCCGACCTGTTGTCGTTCCAGGAGCAGTTTGTCAGGGGAAGGAACTACACGTATGTCGTCATGGGAAGCAAGGACCGGATAGATCGCGGCTTGCTGGACAGCATCGGCCCGGTTCGGGCGGTGGATATACGGACCATCATGCCATGAGACGGATGTGACACGGAAAAAACAGCGCGGAGCCTGCCTATGGGCAGGCTCCGCGCCTGTCGGATTCCAATGCATATCCGGTTTCTACCGCCGGGGGATTCCGCCGGACCCTTCCGGAGGTCCGGCCGTTCATTTGCCCCTTTTCTGGCGGTCGCGGTCTATGATGATCATGATTTGGTCCACCTGGAGGTTTTTCCCGATGATGGTGCGGTCCGGGTTCAGGACATACACTTCCGGTGTATTATCGACATAATACTTGCCATAGATGGACTTGTTGGTCGGGTCGAACACATTCACCCAGGGCATCCGGTATTTTTGGATGGCTGCCTTCCATTTGTCATCCTCCGTATTGACGGCGATTCCGTAGACATCGATGCCGTCCTTCTTCCAATTGGGGTAATTGGCAACCAGTTTCGGGGTCTGTTCGGCACAATGTTCACAATCCGGGTTCCACATGTAGACAATGATGTAGGGGGCGGTCATTTCGTATATGGACCGCAATTTTCCGGATGGGTCCGGGGCCTGCACATCCGGACCTTTCTTTCCGACCAAGCTGGCTGACATCTCATAAGCCCGTAGTTGCAGGCCGTACACTTCCACGGAATCCGCCCAGAAGGCGCGTTCGTAGGTGAAATATTTTTCGATCATCCGTACGAACACTGCCTGGGCATCCATGAGGGTGGATTCCTTCGGGTCGTAGTTGATGACAATCCAATTGGCGAAGTACTTGAAGAATTCCTTTTTGCCGATGGTTTGGTCGACCAGGAAATAGGCGGCGGCAACGATGGAATCCGGTTGCTGTACGGTCAGTTCGTTTATATACCGTTTGAGTTTGTTGGAGACGACCGGTGTGTAGAGCAAGCGTTCGTCATTGAAATCCACGCCGTCCCAGAAACGGGTTCGGAACAGGTAGGTGTATCGTGTGGTGTCCATGGTACCGTTCGGGCGGAAGGCATCGCGTACATCCGGATTCTGGCCGGCCCGCTTGAACTGGGTGAAGAGTGTGTTGGGATGTTTGGCGAACAAGTCGTCCAGGAAGGCTTTCCGTTCGTCCAGCATCTTGTTCTGCTGGTCCTTGACAGCTCGGTAGGCCTCCGTACCTGCTTGGAGACCCTGCAGTTGTTGGCTGATTTGAGCGAAGCCCGGGCGTTGGGACTCCTCGAAGCGGATGGCTTGGTACAAGAGGTCGTTATCGATGCTGCCTTCGAAAGACAAAGCGCCGGCGAGGTCGGACAGATTGGTCCGGATGGAAAACTGTTGGTTCAGGTCGATGAGCAGCTGGAAATTCGAACCGTTGGGGAGCAGCAGATAATAGTGCCCGGGGTGATACGGTTCGTCCGCTTTGAAGTTGAGCTGGCCGTTTACGCTGACGGCAGCGGAGTCCGCGCGAAAATTCTGGCCGAGGAAGGTGCCGATCAGGTAAGCGTAGCCACCGCCCGACAACCCGTCGATCTGGACCTTGATATCGGGCTTGGTCGCCTGGGATTTGAATTCACTGATGCTACGGTAGGTTCCTTGAGATCCCTGGGTAGTGTCGGTGCTGGGCTTCGTTGGTTCCGGCTGTCGGTCTCCGCAGGCATACAACAGGACGGTGGCGGCGAGTAGTAAACATAGCTGCTTCATGGAATCTGATTTATGACTTGAGACATTTCGTTTGCGTATGGAATTCGATTGTTTTTTGTGGGCTTGAACGGCCGGTCGGAACGTACCGACCTGCAAAAGCGTATTTTTCGGCCATGCAACCGGTAAACGGAGGATAGGGGAATGTTGTTTGGAATTCCGGCAACTTTTTGGCGTCAATATGGGATGTCCGGGCAGTAAGGTATATGTTTTCGCCACTTGGGCGCCGATTCCGTCGGGTGAGATTCGAAATGTCGCGTCAGGCTGCGCACACATACGGCTTTCGTATGAACGGCCGCTCACCATCTTTGAAAGCGATTCGCTCCCCGGAACAAGGTGTCTGGGAAAAAACAAACAATCACCTTTGACGTTAGCATTGTAGATCGTAACGAAAGGCCAATCGTTTGGGCGATAAAGGTGCTGGGAAAATTTGGAAGGCTATTGTGTCGGAAAGATGGAATCGATCCGTGTGGTTGAAAGAAAACAATTGGATGCGCAGCCAAAAAAAGTGAAAACAGGTTGGAAGTCAGCAGAACGTCGGTCCGTAGGATAACAACTGGCAAGCGAAAAATAAAACAAAGCTTCATGAGGCATTTCAGGTTCTTTTCATGCGCCATGATATCGGCCGTCCTGGTGTTTGGCACAGTATCGTGTCATCGGGGCACAGGATGTCCGATCAACGAGCAGGCGCATATCCAGCCGAACAAGAAGGGGAAGTATCCCAAGTCGAAGACCCGCTCCGGGCTTTTTCCCAAGGGCATGTACAAGCGTGGATAAGTCGGTTTGTCGGTTTGCACCACCGCTGATGCGGGCAGGGTCGTGAAGTTCAGGTGGGTTTTGCCGTGCAGCACGTCATTTTCCGGCGGAGAAGGAATCGGAGAGTGCTTCTCCCAGCAGGTTGAAGGCCGAAACGGTCAGGAAGATGGCGAGGCCGGGGAGGACGGCGAGCCACCAGGCCTGGGGGTGTTGTCTTGCCTGTGCCAGCATCTGGCCCCAGGTGACTTGGTCGGCCGCAATGCCGAACCCCAGAAAAGAGAGGGCTGCCTCCAGGAGGATGGCGGAGGCGATACCGAATGAAATGGTGATGAGTACCGGGGAGAGGGCGTTGGGCAAGGCATGTCGGAATAGGATGCGACGGGGCGAGAATCCCATGACGCGCGCGGCATCGATGTAGGGAAGCGGGCTCACTTCAAGCATGGCGGCCCGCATGAAGCGGGCGATGTCCGTCCAACGCAGCAATCCGATGACCCCCATGACATACCAGATGGAGCTGGTAGGAACAACAGCCAGCAGCGCCAGCAGGAAAAGGAGTCCGGGGATGGCGTCGAAGATTTCGATGGTGCGGAGTATCCAAGGGTCCGGCGGTATGCGGACGGTCCACTGGAGCGGACGTAGCGGAATTTTTTTCAAGCGGGCGGCGAGGATGTTGGCGGCGAGGAAGCAGGTGGCGATGCGGGTGAGCATGGCCGGTAGTACCGACGACAGGTCGCCGTCTCGGGCGGCCCACGCCCAGTCGTACTTTTCGATTTCCCAACCATAGAACCAGGCGAGGAATGCGGCGAGCAGGTTGAGGCACAACCGGATTCCGTTCACCGGAATGGAGCTCCCGCTGAAATAGCCGGCGACCGCACCGAGCAAGAGTCCGATGGCGGTCGCTACTGCCATGGCGATGATGCCGACGGACAAAGCCACGCGGGTGCCGGCTACCATTCCGGCGGCGACATCATGTCCCAGGGGGTCGGTTCCCAACCAGTGTCGTCGACGCCAGTTGGCCGACTGCTGTTTGTGGAAAGGTCCGAGGTTGGCTTTCGTGTTGGGATCGATGGTCTTGGCCGCGAACGGAATCGGAGGAAAAATTACGGTTTCATAAGCATGGTCCTGCCAGTCCTGTTGCATAAACCGGGGCTCCCAATGTTTCCATCCCAAGTCGACGGCATACTGTCTTAGGACCGGGAAATAATGGGTGCCGTCGAGCCGGCAGTAAAGGGGCTTGTCATTCGCGATGAAATCCGCGAACAAGGCGACGGTACCGAGCGTGGCGAGCACATGGAGCGACCAGCGGGCCGAGCGCCGTTGCAGGAGCCGGCGCCAGCCGGCCTTGAGCGGGCTGTGGAGATATCCTTTCGGAGCATGGGCCGGTGGCATCCCGGCAGGGCCGGTCGAAGAAAGATGGTCAGCAGCGGACATGAGCCATGTGTTTTCCTGTTCGTTACGAAAAACGCCGAATTCTTGGATCGGCGAGGGTGTAGAGGATGTCGGCGAGGAGCACACCGGCCATGGTGAGGACGGCGCCGAGCATCAGGACGGTGAATACCACCGGCCAATCCTTGGTGAAGATGCCTTGGTAGGTGAGCCATCCCATACCGGGTATGTTGAACAGGAACTCGATGGTGACGGAACCCGCGACCAGGCCGGGCAAGATGGCACCGAGGATGGTTATGAGGGGAAACAAGGCGTTCCGGAAAGCGTGTCTGCCGTATATACGCCATCGTGGCAGGCCTTTGGCCCTGGCCAGGCGGATATAATCCTGCCGCAGCACCTCCGACATGCTGTTTCTGACCTGTCGGGAGATGAAAGCGAGGGATGGGTAGGTCAGGCAGACGACGGGAAGTACGAGGTGAGGGGCTGCGCGCAGGATTTTCTCCAGGGGGCCGGCGGTGGAGGGCAGGTATCCGAGGCCTGGTCCCGGAAAAAAATCCATTCCGTACGTCCGGGTGGTGAAGAAGACAAGCAGGAGCGTACCGATCCAGAATACGGGTAGGGAATAGAGCAGGAAAAGCCCGATGGTAGCGATTCGGTCGAATCGTTTGCGACGGTGGATGGCGGAGCCGATGCCGATGGGGATGGCCAGCAGGGAGGCCAGGAGCAAGGAGGCGATGTTCAGGGTCAGGGTCCAGAAGAGGGCGGGTGCCACCTTGTCGGCGACAGGTCTGCGGTCGTATCGGGAAGTGCCGAAATCACCGCGGAGGAAATCGGACAGCCAGTGGTGGTACTGGTTGTCGGCACCATACCAGCGGAAGCTAGGGGTGCGCAGGGCGGCCGGGTCGGGATGCGTCTCTACGAAACGGTAGCTGTCCTGCAGGTTGCGGAGGGGTTGTTCGAGGAACGCCTGCAGGGGGGGGGCCAGCTGCAGGGCTTCCGGCAGGGCATGGTCCAGGCGGTGGCGGATGGTGGCGGGGTCACGAGCGGTATATAGGTCCAGCAGCGGCAGGCGGAAATTGGCGGCGAAGCGGTGGAGGCTGTCCGGCAGGGAGAGGGTATGCCGTTCCAATTGTCGGAGCGCCTGATGATAGTCGGAGATGGCCGGCCAATTGCCGAATTGTGCGGTCAGTTGTTCGAGCACCAACCGGCGGTCGAGGGGCAGGATACGGTGGAGGGTATCCGGAAAAGCGCGGGCGCTGATTCCGAAATAGAAGGCCGGTTTGTCGGCATGGAGCCGGCGAGCGGCAGTAAGATAGGCTTGTTCGGCACGTCGAAGGGCGTCCGGGGAGGAGATCGCCGTTTCGAAGGGGTTGGAAACCAGGAAATGCAGGACCGGGTCGCCGGGTGTCAACCGGCTGAGTGCGAACGCCAGTGCGCTGACCGCCAACAGGGTCGGCAAGAATAGCAGGAGGCGGCGTAGGACGGCGGTCGGCATGGCGGCAGGTTGATCGTTCAGCGGCGGCGCAGCTGGGCAAGGGCAACGCCGGGCGCTTTCCGGGAAATGATGGCATCGAAGCGTTGGTGAACGACGATGCGGTCAAGCGGGGAGAACTGGAAGATCATGGGTTGTTCGTCGTAGATGATTTCCTGGAAAGTCAGGTATAGTTTGTTTCGGGCCGTTTCATCGGTCGTTTGGCGGATGGAGTCGATGAGGGCATCCGTTTCGGGGGTTCCGAAGCGGGTGTAGTTTGACCCGCCGGGTTGGGCGCTTTCCGTATGGAAGAGTTGTTTCGGATCATCCGGAAGGGGGTAGGCGCTGGCTCCCCGGTTGGCGATTTCGAAATCGCCGTTGCGGAGGAACTGTCCCATGACGTTGGACTCCGTGGGGACGCGTTCGATGGCGACACCTATTTTGCGGGCGTTGTATTGGAAGAGTTCGGATAGCTTCTCCTGGAAGGCGCTGCCGGGGGTATAACGGTATTCGAGGACCAGTTCGGTAAGTTGTCCGTCGAGGACTTTGTCGACGGTACCGTTTCCATTGGAATCCTGCCAACCGGCATCCGACAGGAGCCGGCCGGCTTCGGCTAGATCCTGGGGGATGGGCGGGAGGTTCCGGTGGTAATATTTCTTGTCGGGGAGGAATGGACCGACGACCCTTTCCCCGAGGCCGTCGTAGAGATCTCGGATGACGGCGTCCATGTCGACGAGATGGGCGAGTGCACGCCGGACCCGTTTGTCCGCGAGTTTGGGATTTCGGTTCTGCAGGGCGATGTAGGCGTAGGAGAAGCGGGGAGGGGTGTGAAAATCGTAGATATTCCGGAGGAAGGAATCCTGGCGCAGTCCGATGAACTGGCTGGTTTCGAGTTCGAAGCCCACATCGAAGTCTTCGCTGCGAAGGGCGGCGATGGCGGCGGTCTGGTCCGGGATGGGGAGGAACATGATGGTGTCGGGGAAAGCGGCGAGCAGTGGGCGGTCTGCGGCGAGGTCGTCTCCCCACCAGTTTTCCTTTTTGGCGAAGACGATGCGTTGGTCATCGACCCAGTCGACGACCCGATAAGGGCCGGAACCGGAGATGCGTTCCCGGCCGAAGGCTGGGGAGAGGAAGCTGTCGGCGAACTTTTGCAGGCGGGGATTGTCGGCGAGGGCTGCGGCTTGGGCCGGGTCTGCCATCAGGCGGTAAGGCAAGTCCTGCAGCAGTCCTTCCGGATCGAACAGGTGTCGGGGAAGGATGGTGACGTTGCTCACCACACCTTCGTTGAGGATGTATTTACGGTCGGTGTATACGGTGAATCGTTTGGGATTGTCGGGATCGACGCGGATGTCGCGGACGAATTCGAAGTAATTGGCGTAAGCCTGGAGGGGCAATGCGGGGTGGAAGAGTATTTTGACGGAGAATTCGTAATCATGTCCGGTGACCGGCCGGCCGTCGTCCCACACGGCTTCCTCCAGGAGCTCGAAAGCATAGGATTGGCCACCGGCGTACTCCCCTTCCGTGATATCGGATACGAAGGGGGCGGACCGAGCGAGTTGCGGGGCCATCTCGAGGGTGGCCGGATCGAAATCCATCGGATATTGGAAAATCAGGTCGGATGCGGTCCGTACCCAGACGCTGCGGGCGAGGAGGGGATTCAGGTCGGCGATATTGGCACCCAGCCGGACACGGACGGTGTTGTCGTTGTGTTTCCAAGTCGGTTCGCCGGCGGGGTGGCAGGAAAGGATCAGCAGCAGCAGGAAGGCGGGCAGGATGAGTCGTTGATGGGACATGTTATTTCGGTTGAACTGTTGCGGCAAAAAAATGTTCGAGAATAATGGAAGCTCTAAAATAGCGCAATTGGCCGACAAGTGTAGCGGCTTGGTCCACCATATTTTGCGGAGGAAAAAGGTAGCCACCGGTTCACGGGGCGAAAAAAAAATGCGTATGCGTACGGTATTGATCGCCGGGGGAAGCGGGCTGCTGGGCAGTAGGCTCAGCCAGCTGTTACAAGAAAAAGGGTACGGGGTGATCCATTTGGGGCGCAATCCCCGGTCAGGGGGATCCATCCGGACCTACCGTTGGGATCCGCTGCGGGGGGAGTTGGACCGGGAGGCGGTCGAGCAGGCAGACTATGTCGTCAACCTGGCGGGAGCAGGCATTGCGGACCGGCCTTGGACGGCGGCCCGCAAGCAGCTGATCATCGACAGCCGGGTGGAGAGCACACGGCTTTTGAAGCGGAGCATGTCGGAGCGGTCGGAGCCTCCCTTGGCATATGTGGCGGCTTCGGCCATCGGATATTACGGAGACCGAGGGGAGGAAATGATGCGGGAGGAGGACCCACCGGCGGAAGGATTTCTGTCTGCGTCCACCTGTGCCTGGGAGGAGGCTATCCGGGAAGTACGGGAGACCGGCATCCGAACGGTTGGACTGCGGATCGGCATCGTCCTGTCCACCAAGGGAGGCGCATTGGAAAAGATCCTGTTGCCATTCCGCTTCCGGCAGGGTGCGTATTTCGGGGACGGACGGCAATGGATGTCCTGGATTCATATAGACGACATGTGCCGGATGATCATCGCCGCCATGGAAAACGAATCGATGCAAGGCTTTTACAACGGTGTGGCGCCTCATCCGGTGCGTAACCGGGAGTTGGTCCGACAGGTCCGGAAAGCGCTTGGCAAGGCCGCCCTGTTGATACCTGTCCCATCCTGGGCCCTGCGGTTGGCCATGGGGGAGTTGGCCGATGTCATCCTGGGCAGCACCCGGGTTTCGGCCGAAAAGATCCGTCGGACCGGTTTTACCTTCGAGTTTCCGGAACTCCTGCCGGCCTTGCAGGATTTGGTGGTCCGGAAGGTCTGAATTATTCCGACCCGGTCGGCCGGACCGGGGAAATTGCCGGGCCGTCTGGAAAGACGCCATGCATCACCCAACGTCCCGGAAGGTTCGTATCCTGTCGGCGACGGTGAGTCATCGGAGGGAATCAAACGGAAAGCATGTTTAGATTTGAACATCCCGAGCACCTGTATGCCCTGGCCGTCCTGCCGGGGTTTGTGCTGCTATACCTCTTGTGGTGGCGGTGGCGGCGCCGGATGTGGGTTCGGATGGGCGATCCTCCCCTGTTGTCCAGCCTGATGCCGGAGGCGGGAAAGTTCCGGCATATGGTCAAGTTCCTGTTGTTTCTGTCGGCGGTTGCTTCCCTGGTGGTCGCATGGGCCAACCCGCAATGGGGGACCCGCCTGGAGAACGTGGAGCGGAAAGGCGTGGATGTGTTCATCGCCCTGGATATCTCCACAAGCATGTATGCGACGGATTTGGCGCCGAACCGGCTGGAGCGGGCCAAGGTCTTTGCGGCCCGGTTGGTGGATGCTCTTCGGGGCGAGCGGATCGGTTTGATATTTTTCGCAGGGAACGCCTACCTGCAGTCTCCGCTGACCGACGATTACGCTGTCATCCAGTTGTTCCTGCAGAATGCGAGTCCGGAATTGGCTGGTACGCAGGGTACCTCGATAGCCAGGGCGATTGATGCCGCACGCCTTTATTTTCCGGATGACGACGCGTCGCACAAGGCCCTGGTGCTCATCTCCGATAGCGAGGACCATGACGGGGAGGTCCTCCAGGATGCCCGGCGGCAAGCGGTGGAGCGGGGCACTTTCCTTTTCACGGTCGGCGTGGGCACGCCGGAGGGAAGCCTGATTCCGGTGGTGGAGCGGGGTCGCAAGGATTACAAGCGCGACGAGCATGGAGAACTTGTGCGGTCAAGGCTGGACGAAAGTGTGTTGCGGGAGCTCGCCAGGGCAGGCGGGGGGGCCTACTTTTCCGCCAATGACGTGCAACCCGTCGTCGACGCATTGCGGGAACGGATTGACCGACTGGACAAAAATACTTACGAAACGCGCGCATTCACCGATTACGAAAGTTACTTCCATTACTTCATTGCGGTTGCCCTTCTGCTGACCGCCGCCGATTTCCTGTTGTCTTACCGGAAGGGGCCCTGGTTGCGGAACAGCCGTCTGTTCGGCGGATGAAAATGGCGAAACGCTACCTGCCACGGGCAAGAAAAATCATTTTTTTTACACAAACGAAAAACCAACCCTTGACAAAGGTGGCCATTAGCTATAAATTTGGCTTCTGTTTAGAACATATCCACAGCCTTCAAACATCTCAAACTCCCAGACCAGCCGATTTCCCCGATCGCCCGTCCCATGAGCAAATCCGAAATGACGAATCGCAACGTCTTTCCATTCAGGCAATTACAAAAAAAGGTAACTTTTTTGTAATCAACGGAGGATAATATGCTCAAACTCACATCCGATCCTGGAAACGTATCCAAGGTAGAACCCTTCGTGGATCATCTGGTCTCCAGATACAATCTCAGTCCAGACAAACAATGCGACATACTCATCAGCCTGACGGAGGCGGTGACGAACGCCATTGTACATGGAAACCGAAAGCAGGAGGACAAGACGGTCGAGGTGATATCCCGCAAGGAGCGTAACAGGCTGGCGGTGCGGGTCACGGACGAAGGAAAAGGTTTCGATTTCGACAGCCTTCCTGATCCGACCTCACCGGAGAACCTTTGCAAGTGCGGCGGCCGTGGGGTTTTCCTGATGCGGCAGTTGTCCGACAAAATCCGTTTCTTTAACAACGGCAGTTCGGTGGAGATGATTTTCATGCTTTGACAGCTGGCAGGATCCGTTCCCATCTTTTTTTCCATGCAGGAATTCCCTGTTTTTCCCGCCTCCGATTCCTTCGGCATATCCTTTTGTTCGGAGGATGTGGACTTCGATCTGCCGCTGTCGGAAAAGGTCTCCGACTGGTTGTCGGATCTGATCCGACGGGAAGCCTGCCAACTGCGGACCCTTCAATTTGTTTTCTGTTCGGATGTCTACCTGTCGGAACTCAATGTGGAGTATCTCCGGCACGACACACTGACGGACATCATCACCTTTCCATACGCAAACCCGCCCCTGGTCGAAGGGGACGTCTTCATCAGCATAGAGCGGGTGAGGGAAAATGCCCGTTCCTTCGGAACTGTTTTTGAGGACGAGTTGCGCCGGGTCATGGCCCATGGTGTCCTGCACCTTTGCGGTTTCGGAGACAAGACCGGAGAGGAGGCCCTGCTGATGCGGCGGAAGGAGGAGGAGGCGCTGCAGGCGTGGCAGGCATTCGGTTGACCATTCGGCGGGTCGTTCCTTTCCGCGGCCCTGCGGGTCGCTTTGCGAATGCTTGCTGGCAACGACCGAAGGATGCACTTCTTTTCAGGTCCCCGAGGAAAGGGATTTCCAATGTCAAACGCATTAAAGCACAGACATGAAACCACATGCCGGCGGACGACAGCAGGACCTGTACATAGCCTCCGACATAGGGAAGGCGCATACCTTGCCATCCTTTTTCTATCGGGATGAAGCCATTTTCGCACAGGTGCGGGATAAGGTGTTGGCATCGACCTGGTTGTATGTGGCAGATGCCACGGTGGTTGCCAGGCCGGGCGACGTTTATCCTTTCACGCTGCTGGAAGGGGTTCTGGACGAACCCCTTGTCCTGACCCGTACCATGGATGGCAGGCTGCGTTGTTTGTCGAATGTGTGCACCCACCGGGGCAAAGAGGTGGTGGGCGCGGCGGGTAATATGCGTCAGTTACGGTGCGGTTACCACGGCCGTTGTTTCGACCTGGACGGGCGATTCCTTCGGATGCCGCAATTCGCCGGTGTGTCGGATTTTCCGACACCGGCGGACAACCTGGCCAGTATACCGGTCCGGGAATGGATGGGGCTTGTTTTTGTCTCCCTGGAACCAGCCTTCGAATGGGAGGATGCCATCCGGCCCCTGGAGGACCGGATCCGCCACCTGCCGACGGACACCTTGGTCTTCACACCGGAGGGGACGACGGATTACCAGGTATCGGCGAACTGGGCTTTGTACTGCGACAATTACCTGGAAGGATTCCATATCCCTTTTGTACATCCCGCTTTGAACCAGGCCTTGGATTTCGGTGCCTATACCTACGAGTTATTCCCTTATGGCAATCTGCAGGTGGGGATTGCGGATGCGGATGCCCCGTGTTTCGATTTGCCACCGGATGCGCCGGACGCCGGCAAGCGGGTATATGCATGGTATTATTGGTTGTTTCCCAATACCATGTTCAATTTCTATCCATGGGGCTTGTCTCTCAACATCGTGGAGCCGCTGGATATCCGTCGGACCCGGATCCGTTTTCGGAGCTACCGTTTTCCGGATGTCCCTTTTTCCAGGGAAGAAAACCAGTTGGATCAAACGGAATGGGAGGACGAGGCGGTGGTGGAGAGTGTGCAAAGGGGGATCCGTTCGAGATATTACCAACGAGGAAGGTTTTCTCCATCCATGGAACAGGGAGTGCATCATTTTCACCGTTTGTTGTCGGAATTCCTGCAGCGGCCATGAGGTGTTGCTGCCCTTCTGGAGGGGAATTGGAAGGGGGGTGGCCAAAAACTCCGTATCGACATGAAAAAGTCAGCCAAGGAAAAGCACTTCATCCGGCAGCCATGGTATGAAGGGGGGCCTAAGGCCATGCGCAGGTTCATTGCCGGGGCGTTGCGATATCCGGCCGAGGCATTGGCGGCCAAGGTGGAAGGGACGGTGTTCGTACGGTACGACATCGACCACCGGGGCGTGGTGGTCGATGCGAAGGTCATTACCGGGCTGGGCTACGGTTGCGATGAGGAGGCTGTCCGGCTGGTGCGGCTCCTGCAGTTCCGGGTGGAGCCACCGCGAGGTATGCGGGTGCTGTATCACAAGGATATACAAATTCATTTCCGACTGCCGAACGTGCCGCAGAAGCCGACGCCACCGGTTCTGCAATACGAGTATGTCACCCGGAAGGCGCCTTCCGTTCCGTCACCTTCTTCCGGAAGTTATACGATCAGGATTCATCCGCCGGCGAAGGAACCGGGCGAATGAGCTCGGCGAGTGGTCACTCCGGCAGGTCCTTCCGCCGCATCAGGCATCCGACCCAGGAAAATTGGCGGTCCACGACATAGCCTTGTGAGCGCAGGATGGTGGTATCGGAAGGCTGGACATAATAATAGTCGTAATAATCGTCGGTGCGCAGGGTTTTCCGATAGGCGAGCGGTTCTGCCAAGCTGTCGAAGGGGAGGTGATTCACATAATAAGCACCGGAAGGGTGGAACAGCCAATGCACACCCAGTCTGATTTGTTTCTCCCGGGGTAATTTTTCCTGAAGATAGCGGAGCATGTTTCTGGTTTGGGCGTCATAACCCCATTCGCTGGTATAGCTGCATTGGGCGGCTCTGGCGAAGTGGATGGTACAGCACAGGGCGGAGGCGACCAGCAGGCCTTTGCCTGTGTCCTTGGCATGCGGAAGGTTGGCCGCCAGGGCGGTGGCCAGCAAGGGGATGAACAGCAGGGCGGTCCGGTTGACGAGATATTCGCTGTCCAGCAGATGATGGTGGACGATGGTTTCCGAGGCGACGGCGAGGGGCAGGAGGAGGAGGCCGAGGGCGGGTTGGGCGCGGCGGTCCGAAGGTTTTCGAAGCAGGTGGCGGAAGTTTCGGATACCGGCCGGCAGCAGCAGGAGAAGGAACAATCCGCCGAAAAGCTCGACGTTGTATTCCCGCAGGTAACGTACGCCATAGAGGCTGGTTTTCACCACGGAGTGCATCATGTCCAGGAAGGAGGGCGCTCCGTATTCGAATTCTCCGTTTTCCTGTAGCCAGGAAATGGGTTGCTGCAGCAGCCAGTGAAGCAGTCCTCCGAAAAAAATCGTCAGGAAGGAAAAGGAGCGGAGGGATGTGTGCCGGTCCGGTTCCTGCCGGAGGAAATCGGTCAGGACGGTGAGGGCGGCGGTGGCAACGAGGGCTGCGAAGAAGTACAATTGTGTGAAGCTGGACAATACGGCGAGGAAGGCGCCGCAGAATGCGAAGGCCAGGTGTAGGAAACCGCGGGAGCGCCACCATTCGAAGACAAAATACAGGCTCATCATGAGGAAGGCGGCCGCCAGTCCGTATCCGCGGGCCAAGGCGTGGAATTCAAGAAGGAAGGGGTTGGCATTGAGTAGGACAAAAGTGGCCATGGCATATCCCGGATGATGCGAGGGGGCGGTCGGTACGATCCGGTTTGCCAGTCGCCAGGAGAAAAGGAGATAGAGGGCATGTCCCAACAGCGCCGGCAGCCGGATGGCCAGTTCGCCGGAGCCGAAGAGCCGGACGGTGCCCTGCATCAGCCAGACATACAACCAGTGCAGGTTGGCGGTACCCCAGCAGTTGGGATCCTTTCTGCACCCGAGGATGTCATAGGTGGTCCAGATGGAAAAGGAGCCGCATTCGTCATGGGTCAGGGAAATGTGGTAAGCCCGGCAGGCGGTGTAAGCCAGCAGCATGGCGGGCAGCAGCCGGAACAGGAGGTGTATGGCCGGTGCGGCGTAGGCAGGTAGGTCGGACAAGGTGTTCGACGACCGGCGCAGGGCGTTCCGGAATATGTGCATCATGGCGAGGCTGGATGGAGGCTTTCCGGAGCCATGGCATGTTGGCCGTCCGAAGGTCCCGGGAGTTTACAATCTGGCGATGACGGTCTTGTTGCCTTTGACCTTCTGTCCGACCGATACGGCGATGGTGGCATCGAGGGGCAAGAAAAGATCCACCCGCGAACCGAACTTGATGAAACCCAGTTCCCCGCCTTGCCGAACCGCTTCGCCTTCCTGGCAATAGTTCACGATTCTCTTGGCGAGCGCACCGGCAATCTGTCGGAGAAGAACCTCCTCTTCGCCGTTGTCGATTACCACGGTGGTCCGCTCGTTTTCCTGGGATGACTTGGGGTGCCAGGCGACGAGGTATTTACCGGGATGATACCGGAAATAATTGACCGTGCCGCTGATGGGGGAACGGTTGACATGGACGTTCGTCGGAGACATGAAGATGGACACCTGCAGGCGTTTGTCCTGGAAATATTCCGATTCGACGGTCTCCTCTACCACGACCACCTTCCCGTCGGCGGGGGCATATACGATGTTGTTGTCGGCGACCAGGATTTCCCGTCGTGGGTTACGGAAAAATTGGAGGACCGACAGGAAGAGGAGCAGGGAGACGGCGCCGCTGAAATTGAACCATTCCGGAACCGTGAGGTTGATGCCCATGTTGAGGACGAGCAGCAGTAGAGCGAGATACGCGAGAATTCTATGTCCTTCTTTGTGGATGGTCATGCCGATGGTTTTGTTGGTGAACGAAGGTGTTGGTCTGCATCGGTTCGACGCCGGGTGGCGGCAGGAAATTCCGTCCGGTCGTTTTTTCCGGGGTCCTGTCGTCCGTCGAGGGCGTGGGTATGTGATTCCGGACGGGAGGGGTTGGATCCGATACAGCGGTCTTTAGCTGGAGCCCGATTGGTCATGATGAGGGTGTAAAACGGATGGGGTCGTCCGCGGCCCGCAAAAATAAGCACTGTCAAAATAAAACCGGATTTTTTTTAGGCTTGGCAAATATGGTATTTTCGCGAACAGGCTTGTGGCGGCGGCGTGGCGGCGAGGCTGTCCGGCGGAACCCAGGCAAACGAAAAAAACATCCGTATTGAGCCATCAACCAACGATACAGCGTACGCGGGCCCAGGAGTCCCGGTCGGCTATCCAGCAACTGTACATTTCCATGCGGCACCTGTTCATCCGTGGGGGATACAAGCCCTTGGGGGTCAGTGGGGAAGCAATGATTGAGGCGATGATGTCCCTCCGTCCGGAGATTTACGGCTCAATAGCCGATCCCGAGCGGGTGGAGTTGGACGGGCTTCATTACATTTTCCAGCGGTTGCCGGAGGGGATTGAGGAATGCCGGTATATCCGGTTGATTACCCGGGAGGGATTCGAGCATTCCGAATTCGAGCCGATTGTGCCGGCGAAGCGGCGCCGGAACTGTTACCGGATCGACGGGGAACACATGTTCATCGAGCTGACGAACGGTCGCAGCGACATATACGACATCCTGACGCACCTGACGTTCCTTTACATCGAGGCGGAGAAGATCAGGCGAAACGGGCTGGATAGCCAAGGGCGTAAACGTAGGGACTGGCTCAACCTGGAGAAGGTGGTGGCGGATGAGCGGGTCGGGCGGGATATCAACCTCGAGATCGCCTCCACATATCTTAGCAATTTGCTGGGCCGCACCTTCGAGGAGACCCGGGAGGCGGTGAACCGCTTCGCAGGCACGTCCCGGGTCAACAGCCTGTTCCATGTCGTGTATTGGTTGGGTCGGCTGTCCATAGAGGAAGCGGTGGACCGCAACGACCGGGAGATCAGTTTTTCTGCTGCGCTACGGGAGAAAATAGGGCATCACATCTACGGGGAGACCTGGGCCGGCAACATCAAGCGTTTCTTGTTCCGGCAGCGGTGGCTGGACCGGCCCCTTCATATCATCAGTGCCAATCCGCACAGCGTGATGAACGCATTGTATGCCTATGCTGCTGTCGGACAACCGGATTTCAACGGGACCATCGAGCAGTTCATCCTGGACATCCGGCCGGAGCAGCATGCGGAGGTACGCGAGGCGATCCGTGCCTATGCGGCGGACCACGGCATGTACCAATTGGCGGATACCAGCGGCACCAACATCACCGTGCAGGTTTTCGATACCCTGCGGGTGGATCCGTCGACCCTGTTGCCGGAGATCGCCTGGGACCGGGCATACATCGCGGCCGAGCGTCCGCTGCTGTTGGTCATGGATTACGCATTCGGCGAACAGGCGTTCGAGGTCATGGATGAATTGCTCAAGCCTTACGAACCCGAAGTGTCGTCGGAAATACCGGCGTTTGCAGCCGGCGACATGCGCGTCCGGAAGTACCCCCTCCATGTCGCTTCCATCTCCATCATGGGAAAAGCCGGCATTCTGGAAGGGAGCAAAGGCGACATCATGGTGCCGTCCGCCCACGTCTTCGAAGGCACTGCCGACAATTACCCCTTCGACAACGACTTCACCAGGGCCGATTTCGAAGGAAACGGACTGTCGGTATCGGAAGGAACCATGATAACGGTGTTGGGCACCAGTCTGCAGAACAAGGACATCCTGCAATACTTCCATCGTTCCTCGTGGGCAGCCATCGGCCTGGAGATGGAAGGGGCGCACTACCAGAAGGCCATCCAGGCCGCTTCGCGGATCCGCCATAGCATCCAGGGGGATGTGGTGCTCCGTTATGCATATTATGCATCAGACAATCCCCTGGTGACGGGGCATACCCTGGCGTCGGGAAGCTTGGGAGAAGAGGGTGTCAAGCCGACCTATCTGATTACGAAGCGGATACTGAACCGAATTCTCGCGCCTGGCGGAGAATGACAAAAAAAAGTGCTAAATTTCGGATGTCAGGCGCTACCTATAGGCTAACTTGTTAATTTTGACTTGCTTGACGTAAAGGCCAGGTATTCCGGAGTCCCCCGAAAATCCGGTGCCTGCACAACCCAACAGAGTAGGGAGCGGAAGCCGAAAAGCTGAAGAGTAGGCATCATTTAAATTAAACCCACCTTCTTATGAAAAGAATTTTTCCATTGTTGGTTTCCCTGTTCTTTGCATTGAACAGTTTCGCCGCCGTAAAAGTCAGCTGGGCAGACCAGTTCAGCGGTACGCCGGAGGTGAAGGCCGCCCTTACGCCGGAGATGGTTCAGCTCGGGTTGGACCAGTTCCTGTCATTGACACCAAAAAAGTACAAGGAGATCACGGGACAGTCCCTGGGCGTCAAGAAGACCATGGAGCTCAAGGCTGCACAAAAAATCGTCCGTAAGCAGCTGCACCGGGAGCCAGATTTTGACAAGGGACTGTATGTGTTGCTTGCCATCCTAGGCCTTGCATGGGTTGCCATGGGCGTCATGGATGACTGGAGCGGCAGCGACTGGATTGTGAACCTGATCCTGGTGGCGCTCTGCTACCTGCCGGGGCTGATTCACGCGCTGACGAAAATGAAGAAATATTATTGATGGTACGCAGCCATTGTCCGCCGTTTCCCTGCCTATGGTAGGAAAGAGGTGGTGAAAACGGCGCAACCGCTTTGGAAGAAGTGGTTGCGCCGTTTCTTTTGGATCCGGAGTTTCCCCGTCGAACGAAGCGTCCTTGCCACCAGGTCGGTCCGTATCCTATAGAGCGACCGGCGGGTTCGGTTATCGGGGCTGGGTGAAGGTGTATTGCCCGGGCGGTTTCTGACGGATGCCGGAGACAGGCTGCCAAAACACAGTTGCCATGGAAAGCGAAGCTGACAACAATCGGCGGGCGCGCCGGATCTGGCTGGACCGGACCTGGTTGGCCCTGCTGCTGCTCACACCGGTCGCGTTATGGATGCTGCCACCGGATTTCTTTGACGAAAGCAGCGTCATCATCTGTCCGTCGCGGCTTTTCTTCCACATCGAATGCCTTGGATGCGGCATGACCCGGGCGGTGATGCATATGCACCACCTGGAGGTGGAGGACGCCCTGTACTACAACTACGGTGTGGTGGTGGTGTTTCCAGCCTTGGTTGTCATTTGGGGGGTATGGGTCCGGAATGCCTACCGTCGGATTGCGGCGGAACGGCAGGACGGCATTGCGTCCTGAAGGGAATTGTACGCACCGGGATCTGCAGGCGGATGCGTGGTCATCCGTCCGCAAAGACCCGCCAGAGGTTATAGATGCCGAGGCCGAATGAAATCGCCACGGCGAGTCCCATCGCCAGGTTGGCAGCTGTGCCGTTTCGATATGCGGGGTGCAGCACGAGCGGGTCGTTCACGGCGAGCAGTAGGAACAGGCTGACAACCGGCAGTAGCAAGCCGTTCAACGCTTGTGCGGCGAGGATGACGGGAACGGGCTGCAGGCCGGAAAGACCGATGCCGGTCCCGATGACGAGCACAGCCGACCAAACGGAGCGAAAGCGGAAACTTTCGCCCGACCAGCCGTCGTAGGTGCTGTGGTTGCCACCCAGGATCGACCGGGCTGTCACCGCCGCGGCGAGCGGTGCCGTGACGGCGGAACTGAAGCCGGCGGCGAACAGACCGATGGCGAAGAAAGGTCCGGCCCAAGGATCTATCCGGTACGATAAGGTTTCCGCCAGCCTGTTCAGGGAGAAAGTCCCTTCCATGCCCATGCCCACCACGAGGACCGCGACGGAAATCAGTCCGCCGACCAGGATGGCCATGCCGAGACCCCGGCGCATCTGCCCGATGTCCTGCCCCTGTGCCATGCCACCCGTCAGGAAAATGCTGTAGGGAACCACGGTGGTGCCAATCAGGCCGACCACCAGCCAGCCGCCGCCTTCCGGGATGGTGGGGACGGCCAGGCCATGGAAAAGGGTAAGAGGGTCCGGGCCGGTCCGAATGGCGACCCAACCGAACAGGATGCCCATCCCGAAGACGATGAAGGCCAGGGCTCCGGAGATATGCCGCAGGTCGCCGCGCCACAACAATCCACCGGCGAAGACGGCCAGCCCGGTGGTCAGCCAGGTGTCGGGCAGGTCGGTGAGCTGTTGCAGGCCTGCGACGGCACCCAGGATGTTGCCGGCCTGGTATGCCGTACAACCGAAGGCCACCGTGCCGAAGAGAAACCACCGCAGCAAACCACCGGTACGGCCGGACAGGCGTCTGGCTATGACCGCCCCCGGTTGCTCTCCTGTGGCTATGGTCAGCCTGGCCGCCGCCTCCTGCAGCAGGAAAGTGGTCAGCATGGAGAATGTCAGTGTCCAGAGCAAGCGGACGTCGTAAACGGCGCCCGCCTTGGCGCAGGTGGTGACCGTCCCGGGGCCGATGAAGGCGGCAGGGACGACCGACCAAAGCAACAGTCGCCAATTCCGCCGATGCAAGACCAATGGCTTTTTCATTTCCGTCATCCGATGAAGCAGTTCCGGCAGACGGCCCCGGAACTTTCCAGCCATAAATATCTCCGGCGGCTTGCTTCCTGCGGTTATTTTATGAATGTTTGCACGGCGCGGGCCGATCAATGCGCCGAGACGACCCTGCCTGCCGCAAGAGGCGGAAGACGAGGACGGAGGGACGACCCTATGCTGTCGCTTGCGCACAAGATAGGAGAAAACATACACAAGTCGATGAATCCAGCCTACTTGCCTAACATCGTGGTCTTCAGCGAGGAGATACCTGCTCCTCCGCTGGGGCAGCGTCGACGGATTGCGGCCCTGCTGCCGCATGACTACGATCGGACAGACCGCCGTTATCCGGTCATTTATCTGCAGGACGGACAGAATCTGTTGGAGTACCGATCTCCCTACGGCAACTGGCATGTCGACCACCGACTGGCCGAAATGGCGGCCGAAGGGAAAGGTGACGTGATTGTCATCGCCATCGACCATGCGGAGGCAGACCGGGTGAGGGAGTTCTCCCCACCGGAGGTGACCCGGTTCGGCGTCAGCCAAGGCCGGCAATACGCCAGTTACATGGTGGAAGTGCTCAAGCCTTATGTGGACCGGTGTTTCAGAACCCTGCCCGACCGACAGTCAACCGGCATCGGTGGCAGCAGCATGGGAGGGCTGATCAGCATATACAGTGTTTTCCTGTATCCGGAGGTATTTGGCAAACTGATGGTGTTCTCGCCGTCCTTGTGGTTGACCCCGAAGATTTATTTCCAGGCGATCAATTTTTTCAATCCCTTCGAGACCAAGATCTATCTGTATGCCGGCGGGAAGGAGAGCGACACGATGATTCCTAACGTACAACGGCTGAAGCATGCCTTGGAGCGGAAAGGGATAGACGGGTCCCGGATTGTCTTCGAGTTGTCCATCGATCCGGAGGGAGAGCACAACGAGGCCAAGTGGGGGGCGGAGTTCCCCAAAGCGGTACGGTGGCTCTTCGGTTGAAGGGGCGTCGGGTCGGTCGGTATGCCGTGATTGTCAAGGTGCGTGAAAATACCGGTCGGCGGGGGCAATCTGCGTTAAAAAACCTAATTTTAGCCGGTGGCCACCGTTACGATAGCGGAGCGACAACGCGACAGTCAACGATATTGAGATGAAGGTACTTCACATCAGCATGGAATGTTTTCCCGCCGCGAAATCCGGCGGATTGGGGGATGTGGTAGGGGCTTTGCCCGCCTACCTGAACCGGGCCGGCACGGAAAGCGCTGTGGTCATTCCGAAATTCGGCACCAAGTGGCTGAACCAGCAGACCTACCGGGAAGTCTACCGGGACCACCTCCAGCTGGGAGACCGGTGGCATTGGTTTTCGGTGGAAGCCGTGGAGAACGACACGCTTGGATTTCCATTGTACGTGGTGAACATTCCGGGGCGTTTCGACCGTCCCGGCATATATGCGGATCCGGGTGGCGACTGGTACGGGGATGAGACGGAACGGAGCATCTGCTTCCAGGTGGCGGTATTGAAATGGGTGGTGTCCATGCATTGGAAGCCGCGGATATTGCATTGTCACGACCATGCCACCGGCCTGATTCCCTTCCTGGTGAAATACAGTCCGATGTTCCGGTCGTTGCATCAGATGCCCACCGTCTTCACCATCCACAACGGGGAATACCATGGCGCCTTTTCCTGGGGGAAGGCCGGGCTGCTTCCTCCATTTCCTGAGGCGGCCCGAGGCTGGTTGGATTGGAGCCATGCGGTCAGCCCCCTGGCGGCCGCGCTCAAATGTTGTTGGCGTTTCACAACGGTCTCACCAGGATACCTGGATGAGTTGCGTCACCAGGCGAACGGAATGGAAGGGTTGGTCAACCAGGAAATGGGGAAGGGGCGTGGCATCCTGAACGGTATCGACACGTTGTGGTGGGACCCGCGGACGGATTCTTCGATTGCCTGTCGGCTCGAGGGAGACGACGTGGCGGGTTACAAATCCCGCAATCGGTCGCGGCTGCTGGACCGCTTCCGGATCATCCCCCGCCTGCCGGTCGTCGTGTTCATCGGCCGGCTGGTGCGGGAGAAAGGAGCCGACCTGATTCCCGATGTGATACGGTATACGGTGGGAAGAGGGGTTCAGGCCGGTTTTGTCATCCTGGGAACCGGAGACCAGGACATCATGCAACGAATCAGCGAGCTGCGCCGGGATTTGTCGGGTCATTGCGATGTCTCGCTGGAATACAACGAGTCCCTGGCCCATCAATTGTATGCCGGTGCGGATTTCCTGTTCATGCCGTCGCGGGTGGAGCCCTGCGGCCTGAACCAAATGTATGCCTGTCGGTACGGCACCGTACCCATCGTCCGGAGTACAGGCGGGTTGCGGGATACCATTCCGGATGTCGGAGACCCGGGGGGGCGGGGCTTCCGTTTCCTGCAATTCAGCGTGGAGGACGCGTCGATGGCGATAGAGCGAGCCGTCGGATTCTATCGGCAGGGAGATCGGTTGGACGGTTTGCGGCGACATATCATGTCGGTGGATTTCTCATGGGAGCGATCGGCATGGGATTACATCAGATTGTACGACGAGTTGGTGTGAAGTCCTTTCCGTCGAAAGGTAACGTAGGAAGCATATCCTGCGGCGTCTTCTCCGCCGGCAGTCATGGGTGGGACGGGATGCGCAGATGGATGCCGACCGCCTGGCGTTGAGCGGAGGAATTGACACGAATTCCATGTTATTGTAATGTTTTTATCTTAAGTTCGCAGGGATGGAACAAGCCGGCGGTCCGTCAGATGGAGCTTGAAACAAAAGGCCGGGGGCGGCGTTGACAAAAAAAACTGACACCAATGATCATCAAGATGATTAGTCTGATCCTGGGCGGCGGAGCCGGCACCAGGTTGTACCCACTGACGGAGCAGCGATCCAAGCCCGCGGTACCGATCGCGGGTAAATACAGGTTGATAGACATCCCTATTTCCAACTGTCTGAATTCAGGAGTCCGAAGGATGTTCGTCCTGACCCAGTTCAACTCCGCCTCCTTGAATCAGCATATCAAGAACACCTATCATTTCGACCATTTCAGTACCGGCTTCGTGGATATCCTGGCCGCTGAACAGCGGCGGGGGAGCGAGCGTTGGTTCCAGGGAACGGCAGACGCCGTGCGGCAGTCCATGCGGCATCTGATCAACCAGGACTACGACTACATCCTGATCCTGTCGGGCGACCAGCTGTACCAGATGGATTTCGAGTCGATGGCCCGGTATCATATCGAGCAGGGAGCTGACCTGACGATTGCCACGATACCTGTACCGGCCAAGGAGGCCACCTCCTTCGGCATCATGAAGGTCAACAAACAGGGATATATCGAATCCTTCGTCGAAAAACCGCCGGAGGAAGACCTGCCAAACTGGTCTTCGGAGGTATCCGTGGCGAACAAGGAAGCCGGGAAGCACTACCTGGCATCGATGGGGATCTACATATTTTCCAAAAAATCGCTGAAGCGGTTGTTCAAGGAGCATCCGGACGCGATGGATTTCGGCAAGGAAATCATTCCGGCCGCCATCACCAACCGGTTCAAGGTCGCGAGTTTCGAATATTCCGGATATTGGACGGACATCGGGAACATCGGATCCTTTTTCGAAGCGAACATCGCATTGACCGATGATGTGCCGCAATTCAATCTGTTCGACAACCGGAAACCGGTCTTCACCCGGGCACGCCTGCTGCCGCCGAGCAAATTCTTCGGTACGGTTTTCCGGCATACGGTCGTCGCGGAGGGATGTATCGTGCATGCCGAGCGGATCGAACGGTCCGTGATCGGCATTCGTTCGCGCATCGGTTCGTATTCCGTTCTTTCTCATGCCGTGGTCATGGGGAACGACTATTTTCAGCGGCTGGAGGAAATCATTTATGAGGATGAGATTCCGATGGGTATCGGAAAACATTGCATCATAGAATACGCCATCATCGACAAGAACGTGCGGATCGGAGACAATGTCGTCATCCGGGGCAATCCGGGGCAATTGGAGGATGTGCAGACGGATACCTACAGCATTGTGGACGGTATAGTCGTTGTCAAGAAGAATGCGGTCATACCGAGCGGCAGCAGGATCGGTGCCTGATCGGAGGGGCCGATGGCCCGGCGTTTCCACCAAAACATGCAGACCATATGCAGCCACTGACATTCCTTTGTATATCCTGTGAGTTCAAGGGGGTTGATTTCCTCCGTTATTGCAAGGAAGCGGGCAACCGGGTATACCTGGTGACGGCGAAGGACACGGAAGGGTCGGCATGGCCCCGGGAATCCATCGATGAGATATTCTTCATGGACGAAGTGGTCCACGGCACCTGGAACATGGACCATTTCATTGCCGGGCTGGCTTATCTGATGCGGACGACGAAAGTTGACCGGATCATCGCCCTGGATGATTTCGATGTGGAGGAGGCGGCGGCTTTGCGGGAACATTTCCGGATTCCCGGCATGGGCCAGACGACGGCGCGGCATTTCCGCGACAAGTTGGCCATGCGGATGAAGGCTGCCGAGGCAGGACTACGGATTCCGGCGTTCACGGCTTTGTTTAACGACCAGGACATCCACGATTTCGTGGCCCGTGTTCAGCCACCCTATATGGTCAAGCCCCGGATGGAGGCGGCGGCCAAGGGTATCCGGCGGGTGGACCGGGCGGAGGATCTGTGGGGGGCGATTTACGAGCTGGGAGAGAACCGGCACAACTTCCTGGTCGAACAATACCGTGCCGGAGACATCTATCATGTGGATGCCCTTACGTTCGAGGGTCGGCCGTTGTTCACCCAGGTCAGCCGATATCTAAGCACACCATGGGATGTGGCCCATGGGGGAGGTATTTTCCGTTCGGTGACCTGTCCTTACGGCGGGGAGGACGAGGCGGAGCTGGTCCGGTTCAATGCGGAGGTCATGCAGGCTTTCGGCCTGGTGTACAGTGCCTCCCATACGGAATTCATCAAGAGTCATGAGGACGGCCTCTTTTATTTCCTGGAGACGTCTTCCAGGGTCGGCGGAGCGCATCTGGCGGAGATGGTCGCTGCGGCGTCCGGTATCAATCTCTGGGGCGAGTGGGCCCGGCTGGAGACAGCCGTCGCGCAGGGCATGGCGTATCAGTTGCCGCCGGTAAAAAGGCAATATGCGGGTATCATCAATTCGCTTTCCCGACAGGCACGTCCGGATACCAGCGCTTTCGACGATCCCGAGATTGTGTGGCGCCTGGAAAAGGAACATCACATCGGTTTCATTGTCCGGTCCGACAACCCTGACAGGGTGTTGTCCTTGTTAGATGCGTATGCCCGCCGGATTCGGGAGGGTTTCCATGCGCAATTGCCCCAGGATTGACAGCCCGATGTCCGGGAGGAGGGTGTTGCCCGATCCTTCCGGTACCGTTTCTTCGCCGGCGGCAACCGGTGTTACGGCTACGGATCGTACCGTTCCCATGATACTTGCTTGTTTGGAGCCGGCTGCCACTTTTCCGGGCCGACCACCGTCCGGCGTCAAGCGGAGCGACCGTCCGTAATCCAGGTAGTCTTGCGCTGTACATCCTGGCGGGTACCTTCCGGCAGGTCGTCCTGATGATAACCCATGTAAAAGAGACCCAGGCAACTTTCGCCAGGGCCGAGTCCCAGGAAACCCCCTGCTTCCAGGGCGGCCTTGGGGGTACTCCAATAGGCGCCGATGCCGTAGGCGGTACAGGTCAGCCACATGTTCTGTACCGCGCAGGAGACAGCGGCGACTTCCTCCCATTCCGGAATCCTTTCCTGCGGGTCCCGTTGCATACATATGGCGATGACACAGGCTGCTTTCAGCGGGTTTTGGCGCACCTTGTCCAGCCGTGCGCCCGAGAATTGTTCCGCGGGGGTATTCGCCAGGTAATGTTCTCCCATGTAACGGGCGAGTTTTTCCAATCCTTCGCCGAGGAATACCTGGAAGCGCCAGGGTTCTGTCCGTCGATGGGTCGGTGCCCATGCGGCGTTTTCGAGGATGTCCCGGATGATGGCCTCATCGATGGGGCGGGTAACATAGGCGGCCGGATAGACGGCACGTCGCTTTCGGATCAGTGCGGATAGTTGGGCAGGAGTTGCAGCCATGCGTTGGAATCTTGTCGGTGTAAGAAAGGTTAGGTTTCGGTGGTGTTCGGCCACCTTGTCTAGTAGTAAACAAAACTGCCGGCATCCGGATGCGACAAAGGGGCAGAAAAAAAATCGTTGCGATAACAGTACTTTTGCGGAGGATGGCAGCGGGATTCCGCTACCAGTGACCGCAGCCTTCCGGTCACGGCAAACCGGTGTGCATGTGCAAAAATTTCATTATATTTGACTAAGGGTACGACTGAAAGGGAAAGCGGGGAGGCGACGAGCAGGATGGTGTCGCATTGGGGACTCCCATCGGCACAACATTCATCATACAACCAAAGAACCAATGGAACCTTACACCGAATCAACCAATCTGCCCATTACGGCATGGGCGGAAGACGACCGTCCCCGGGAAAAGATGATACACAAAGGCAGGGCATCCTTGTCGGATGCCGAATTGCTGGCCATTCTGCTGGGTTCGGGAAGCAGGCACGAATCAGCGGTGGAACTTGCCAAGCGTATATTGCATGCCAGTGGCCAGAACCTGACGGTGCTGAGCAAGCTCAGCATACCGGACCTGATTAAATTCAAGGGTATCGGGGAAGCGAAGGCCATCACCATCAGTGCGGCGATGGAGTTGGGTCGACGTCGGCAACGGGCGGCCTTTCTTGAAATGCCGGTCATCCGATGCAGTGGGGATGCATATCAGGTGTTGTTTCCGTCTTTGCAGGACCTGGGGCATGAGGAATTCTGGATGCTGCTGCTGAACAAAGCCAACAAGGTCATCGGACGGGAACAAATCAGCATCGGCGGTACGGATGCGACGGTGGTGGATGCACGTATCGTTTTCCGAAGGGCATTGGAGTCGAAGGCGGTCGGTTTGATAGTCTGTCACAACCACCCGTCCGGTACCCTTCGACCCAGCCAGGCGGACATAGACCTAACCCGACGCTTGAAATCGTCCGGTGATCTCCTGGGCATTCCCATCCTGGATCATTTGATAGTGTCGGACCAAGGATATTACAGTTTTATGGATGAAGGGCAGATATGAGGTGGGATGCCTGGGAGCAAGTGGGTTGCAGGCTGGTATGCCAGTCACTTGCCGACGGAAGGGAGGCGGCATACCGGTCAGGTGATACACAGGCCCGCACCCATAAACCGGATGATTTATATAACTTTGCCACAGCGGATGCCTTTGGCAGCGGTAAGCGGCAAAACGAGGGCTGCCGGAACAGACGGTACATATGTGCGCCAATTTCCGAAAGACGCCGTAATTCCATGTAGCAGTTTCATAGGCAATTCGTTATACAATAACTCCCAACGATCGGCGAATCGGCGAGCGCATGGCAGCAAAGAAAAAGACAAATCAGCTCAGTTTTAAATTCGGGGGGGATGACCGGATACCCAAGTTGCTGGGTGTCATGCTGATGTTCATATCCGCCTACCTTTTCATCGCATTTTTTTCTTATCTTTTTACTTGGACGGACGATTACGACGATGTGAATAGCAAGCCATTGATGGAGTTGTTCAGCGATGGGTTTCACGCGTCCAACCTGCTGGGGCGGCTGGGTGCGGTTGTTTCGAACACCTTTTTCTGGTGGGGCTTCGGATTGCCGTCGTTTGCATTGGTATATGTGACGGCGATACTGGGTTGGTCGATGATGAAGCGGATACCCTTGCGGGTACATCGGCGGATGCTTCGGCAGACCTTGCTGCTTGTGTTGGGCAGTTCCGTATTTCTGGAGTTCATTTTCGGGGAAGCCACCTTTCCTTGGGGAGGGGCCTTTGGGGAGGCTGTGAGTGCGTGGATGACGAGTTTTGTCGGGGTCCTTGGCATGGTGGTGCTGTTCCTGTTCATTTTGATAGCACTGATAGTATGGTTTGCGAACCCCAATTTCAATGAATTGACGCCACAGTTGGCGGTGCGGAACACCAAGTTGTTGTTGGCGGACCTCATCAGCGGTCGTTATGCCCGCGCTAGACGGCCGGTGGTGGCAACCGCAGGCGCAGGTGCCAGGCGCACATCGCCGGTGGCTTCCCGTGAAAATGCGTCGATGCGCGAAAGGGTATCGGAGGAGCAGGAGGGGCAATTGAATTTCCAGTTGTCACCGGAAGGCGAGGAACGGAAGGAGCGGTCGTCGGAGCGCCCCCGCACCCTGCGCCCTGGCGACGACGATTTCGAGATAGCGCTTTCAGGCGCTGAGGCGGACCCTGCTGCGGTTCCGGCAGCACCGGTCGGACAGGACCCTACCATGGTGGTGGTGCCCGGGCCGACGACCGAGCAGGGCAGCCTGTTTCCGGAGATGGCGGCTGCCCAGCCGAACGAGCATTTCAGCGAACCGTACGATTCCACGTTGGAGTTGGGATCCTATGAGTACCCGGTCATGATGTTGCTGAAGGATTACGCGGACCAGAAGGTGGAGATTGACCGGGCGGAGCTGGAAGCGAACAAGGACCAGATCGTCGAGACCCTGCTGAACTACAAGATAGAGATTGTGAAGATCCGAGCGACCATCGGTCCGACGGTCACGCTGTATGAGATTGTGCCGGCGCCGGGTGTGCGGATTTCCCGGATCAAAAACCTGGAGGACGACATTGCGCTGAGTCTGGCCGCCCTGGGTATCCGGATCATCGCACCGATTCCCGGGCGCGGGACAATCGGGATCGAAGTGCCGAACAAAAGCAAGCAGATTGTGGCGCTCAAGGAGTTGTTGATGCACGAGAAGTTCAATCGGTCCAAGATGGACCTTCCCATCGCCCTGGGAAAGTCGATTGCCAATGAGGTGTTCGTGGTGGACCTGGCCAAGATGCCGCACTTGTTGATAGCCGGTGCCACCGGTCAGGGGAAGTCGGTGGGAATCAACGCCATTCTGTTGTCCGTTCTTTTCAAGAAGCACCCTTCTCAGGTCAAGCTGGTATTGATAGACCCCAAGAAAGTGGAGCTTTTCCCCTATGCCCGGTTGCTGTATCATTTCCTTGCGTTTCTGCCGGGGCAGGAGGAGCCGATCACCACGGAAACGACCAAGGTCATCCACACCTTGAATTCACTGTGCATAGAGATGGACACGCGATACGACCTGATGAAAAAGGCGCATGTCCGGAACATCACGGAATACAACGAAAAATTCGTTGCCCGTCGGCTGAACCCTAACAACGGGCATAAGTTCCTGCCTTTCATTGTTTTGGTGATAGATGAGTTCGCGGATTTGATCATGACGGCCGGTAAGGAGATCGAGTTGCCGATCGGTCGTCTGGCTCAGTTGGCGCGGGCGGTGGGCATCCATCTCATCATTGCCACACAGCGGCCTTCGGTCAATATCATAACCGGTGTGATCAAAGCCAACTTTCCTGCGCGCATAGCCTACAAGGTTTCGGCCAAGGTGGATTCCCGTACCATATTGGATGCCAGCGGTGCCGAGCAGTTGGTGGGTCGAGGGGACATGCTCTTTTCGGTAGGTGGGGACATGCTTCGGCTTCAGAGTGCTTTTGTCGATACGCCGGAAGTGGAGGATGTGATCGAGTTCATATCCCGGCAGAACGGTTATCCGGATCCGTACTATCTGCCGGAATACCATGGGGATGACGATGGGCAGGGGCCGGGAGGTACGTTCGACCCGAGTGATATGGACGACATGCTCGAGGATGCGGCCCGTTTGGTGGTGCAAAGCCAGCACGGATCCACCTCCATGATACAGCGTCGGCTCAAGTTGGGATACAACCGAGCCGGCCGCATCATGGACCAGTTGGAAGCGATCGGAGTGGTCGGACCGGCGGAAGGTAGCAAACCTCGGGAGGTGTTGCTCTACGATGAGGCGGAACTGGACCGGTACTTGGTCACCTGGAAGAATAAGAAATAGACGATTCCCTTTACCTGCATTTTTGTATGTTGTAAAAATTTACCTTCCGCGATGAGAAGACTGTCCAACAGCCTTTTTAGGATTTATCTCCGTTACCGGCAGCAACAGATACAGCATGCGGTACGGCATGCGCAGGTGGTGCAGCGGAAGTGGTTGGACAAACTGTTGTTGGCAGCCCGTGACACGGAATGGGGCCGGCAGTACGATTACCGGCACATCCGGTCCTACCGTCAATTTGCGCGGCGGGTGCCCGTTCAGGATTACGAATCTCTCCGCCCGTACATACACCGGATGATGGCCGGGGAGCGGGATGTCCTGTGGAACGGGCGGGTAAGACATTTCTCCAAATCATCCGGCACAACCGGTGACAAGAGCAAGTTCATCCCGGTCAGTCAGGAGAATTTCCGCAGTTGTCATCGGGGAGGGGCATGGGACGCCACCGCCTTGTTTTACCGGGAGCGACCGGATGCTGCGCTTTTCCAGCGAAAAAGCCTGTTGATGGGAGGGAGTCTGAAACGGACCGGCCGGTTTCCCTACACGTATGTCGGGGATGTGTCGGCCGTCATGATCAGCCAGATGCCGTTTATTGCCCGGCCGTTCTTCACACCGGATTTCGAAACTGCCTTGATGGAGGATTTCGAGGAAAAGATAGACCGTATGGCGGAACGCTGCAGCCGGGAAGATGTGGTGATGTTAGGGGGGGTGCCTACCTGGACGGTGGTGTTGTTCCGAAAGATGTTGGAGAAGACAGGTCGGTCACATATCCTGGATATCTGGCCCAACCTGCAGGCATACATACACGGCGGGGTCAGCTTCACACCTTATCGGGATCAATTCCGTTCCTTTCTGCCGGGAGCGAAGGTTTCCTATCAAGAGATATATAACGCCAGCGAGGGATTTTTTGCAATCCAGGACGACCTCTCGACACCGGACATGATGTTGTTGCCGGACAACGGGGTCTTTTATGAATTCCTGCCCTTGTCGGAATGGTCGAATCCGCAGCCCCGTGCCATTCCTTTGGCGGAGGTGGAGGTCGGGGAGGACTACGCGGTGGTCATCACTACAAACGCCGGTCTGTGGCGGTACACCATAGGGGATACGGTGACCTTCACGTCCGTGTCACCCTACAAGATCAGGATAACAGGCCGGACGCGGCAATTCGTCAATGCTTTCGGGGAGGAAGTAATGGTTTACAATACCGACCAGGCCTTGTCGGAAGCATGTAAGGCGACGGGTGCCGTTGCTTTGGAATATACGGTCGCGCCGATTTATTTCCAGGATTCCGGCAAAGGAGGACATGAATGGTTGGTGGAGTTCGAAAAGGAGCCGGCCGACCTGCCGGCATTTGTCCTGTTGTTGGACGAGCATTTGCAACGGAACAATTCCGATTATGAGGCCAAGCGATTCCGCAGCCTGGCCATGGAGCCGTTGCGGCTTCGTCCCATACCACCTGGTACTTTTCACAATTGGCTTAAAAAAAAGGGAAAGTACGGTGGTCAGCACAAGGTGCCCCGACTGTCCAACGAGCGGACCTATGTGGATGAGATTGTACGGTTTCTCGCTGTCAATTTTCCGGGTTGACCCTGGATTAAAGATAGGAACTGCAAATTTTTCCATCGATGCAAGAAAAAGTGTGGTCTGAGCAACTTGCCGAATCGTTCGAACTGGTACCGACGGGGGGAGCATCCCCTGGGGAGGAGGGTCTGTTCGAGCTGCTTTGTGACAGGATAGCCTGGTTGATCGAACACAACATGGAGTATCTGTTGAGTCTCCTTTACCGAAATGATGTGTTGGAGCGGGACATCCAGGCGGCGTTGACACCACAGGGAGGGGAGCCGGCGAACATAGCCTTGGCCCGACTGGTCATGGAACGGCAGCGGCGCCGGTTGGAGACACGCAAGCGGTATGGCCGGCAGTCATCGGATGACGTGGAGGAAGACCTCCGTTGGTAATGACCGCTTGATACGATGCCGGTGTGCCTCGGATAGTCTCCGGGGAATCGCCACCATGTCCTGCCTTTCTTGCTGGTCGGTCTGTCCTTCCTCGTGCCGACGCATCCCGATCCTTCGATTCCAATTGTCTGTTTTTTTTACCTGATACCATGGAAGTGCGGTGGCAGCGGGGCTGTGGCTGCTGTCTGTGCATAGGGGCTTGCAGCTACGACGGGTTTGTAGACATCAGGGTATTGTGGATGTGAAAAATGATGGCCTTTGATTTTTGGCAAGGAAATTGGTTTTATTGAAATGTCTTAAAAGTCCAAAAAGCGGCATCGAGGCCGTGGTTCCAATCGGATTTTCCCATGCAACATTTATACTTCAAAGTGAGAAAGCCAGGTGTCGACCTGGTGGGTTCGGGTTGCACGGGGTGTCATGTCTACGAGTAAGGAATTCTCCGTACCACCTTTACCAAACATTTATCATTGGGTTTCGTCGGGCCGGCTCTGCCTGTTCGTCTTTCGATACTTTCGCTGTCGTCCGTTAGGGAGGCGGTAGCCGAATCGGAAGGTGACATCGGGCGGACACTCGGAGAAACTGTTCAGCAAGGATCATTCATCTCAAAAACGATTTGGTATGTTGATTTTCCAATTTGCGTTTGTAGCATTTCTGATGGGAGGGGGTATCATCACGTTATCCAACTGGATGGCAGGGAAAATAGAAAAGAACGCGCTGTCTCAGCGACCGCTGGAGTGAAACGGGCGCGAGGCTTGAGGTAAGTACGTACCGGGGGCCGGCCGCGCTGTCGGCCGGCCAGTACCGGACCAAAGTCGGGAATGTTGCCGGTGCCCGAAGAAAAACGAAGAAATCAGTTAGGAGGGAGAGGCGGCCTCTCAGGGGGCTGCTTCCATCAGTTCCATGATAGCCAACCAGCTTATGAGTCCCATTCCGGTGACCAGACAGGACTCATCCACATCGAACTTATCCGAATGTAAGGGGGCGTTTTTTCCGTCTGTCGGGTCTGCGGAGCCGAGGCGGAAGAAGCAGGCGGGAATTTCACTGGCATACCAGGCGAAATCTTCCGAGGTCATGCGCATGGGCAGGTCCGTGACTTTGTCAGCTCCCAGGAAATCGACGGCCCACTGTCGTGCCCGAAGGGTAAGGGAGGCATCGTTTTCGAGACATGGATATCCTTTGACGATATCGAGGACGGCATGTCCGCCCATGCTATGAGCGACACCTTCGGCGATTTGCCGGATCAGTTGATGGGCGGTATCGCGCCACTGTTCGTCCATGGTCCGGAAGGTTCCTTCCAAGCGGAGGGAATCCGGAATGATATTGGTGGCGCCGCCTTCGCTCCGGATATTTCCGAAGGTCAGCACGGAGGGGACCAGGGGGTGGCTGTTTCGGCTGACCACCTGTTGGAGGGCGACAACGATGTGAGCTGCCAGCAGGACGGTATCCACACATTGGTGGGGCATGGCGCCATGGCCACCCTTTCCGTGGACAGTGAGGTACAGTTCATCTGCGCTGGCCATATACATGCCGGGTCGGAAGCCCACCATACCGGCCGGAAGTTCCGGCAGCACATGTTGACCGAAGATGGACCGGGGTGTCGGATTTTGAAGGACACCCTCCCGGATCAAGCGGGAGGCGCCGCCGGGGAGTTTTTCCTCGGCCGGTTGGAATATCAGTTTCACAGTCCCCTCGAAAGAATGGCGCAGGGTGTGCAGGATGGCGGCAGCCCCGAGCAGACAAGCCGTATGTACATCGTGACCACAGGCATGCATGACGCCATCCTGTTGGGAGGCGTAGCTGAGCTGTCGGTTTGCCTCCTGGATGGGGAGTGCATCGATGTCGGCGCGAAGGGCCACGACCTGTCCGGAGTCGGATCGGTTGCCTTGAATGAGGGCGACCACGCCGGTGTTGCCCCAGCCCGTTTCGAACGCCACGCCCATGGCCTGGAGTTGCGCTGCGACGAACCTCCCGGTTTCGAATTCCTCGAAGGACAGTTCCGGATGTTGGTGGAGGTGTCTGCGGAAGGAGCGGACCTGCGGGAACAGGTCAACGGACAAGCGGTTGATTTGCTGTTTGAGTGGAATCATGGCAGGTCTAGCATTCTTTCCAGGCCGATACTGCGGGAGCCCTTCACGAGAAAGCTGGTCTCCTTGAAATGTTGTTGCCGGAACCAATGGGCAAGGTCGGCGGTATTTTGAAAGAAAGGAGCCTGCAACTCCAGGGCGGCTTGTCGGAATCCTTCGCCGACGAAGAGGACCTGATGGAAGCCGAGCGAGGAAGCGAGCCGGGCGATATCGAGGTGTTCGAGGGGGGCATAGGAGCCTAGTTCCAGCATGGCACCCAGGATCGCCACTTTCCGGTCCGCCTTTACTTTTGCGAATGCCAGGAGGGCATGCCGCATGCTGGTGGGGTTGGCGTTATAGGCGTCCATCAGGAAGGTATTGTCATGGAAGGACACCCATTGGGATCGGTTGTTATTGGGTATATAAGCGGACAGGGAGTCGGCTATTCTGGTGTCCGGCACCTTGAAGTATTTGCCGACGGCGATGGCGGTCATGACATTCTGAAAATTATGTCGACCGAACAGGTGCGTATCAGCGGTAAGGACCGTGCCGTTTGCATCGAGGAAGGCGACCCGGAGGAAAGGTTCTTCCCTCTGGCAAAGGAAGGCATAGGGCTGGTCGGCAGCAAGCTGGGCTGTCTGTCGGTATACCAATTTACGTTGATAGGGGCCTGCCATGGCATCGAGGAATGGTTCGTCTCCGTTGACAAAGACACAGCCCTGCTGGCTCTCCACGAATCGATAGAGTTCCGCTTTGGTTTGTTTGACGCCTTCGAAGCTGCCGAAGCCTTCCAGGTGTGCTTTCCCTACGTTGGTTATGATGCCGTGGGTAGGTTCGGCGATGCGGCAGAGTTCGGCGATTTCGCCCGGGTGGTTGGCGCCCATTTCGATGACGGCGATCTCCGTATTGGGCGGCATGGCCAGGAGGGTGAGGGGTACGCCGATGTGGTTGTTGAGGTTGCCGGTGGTGGCGTGTGTTTCATAATGGCTGGCAAGGACGGAGAAGACCAGTTCCTTCGTAGTGGTTTTGCCATTGCTGCCAGTGATGGCGAGCACAGGGCAATCGAATTGCCGGCGATGTAAGCGGCCGAGTTCCTGCAAAGTGCGGAGCGTATCCTGGACGAGCAGGTATGGAGGATCGGTTCCGACGGAGGGGTCATCGATGACAGCGTAGGAAGCTCCGTCTGCGATGGCCTGCGGGGCGAACCGGTTCCCGTCGAAGCGTTCGCCCTTGAGTGCGAAATAGATGCAACCCGGAATGACACGCCGGCTATCTGTGACGATGATAGGGTGTTGTCGGAAGACGGCATACAATTGATCCGGGGGAAAGAAATCAGGTGCGGGCACGGTTGACGGATTGGGTGGTAAAGGCGGCTTTGTCCGGGAGGTACGATGGGGCATTCCCTTAAAAAGGCAGATGCGGTTTGGGAGCCAAACCGCATCTGTCTTTTCAGGTTGACGGTGGGCCATGGCCTGCACG
The DNA here is from genome assembly GCA_041163745.1 of Bacteroidota bacterium. Taxonomy (GTDB): domain Bacteria; phylum Bacteroidota; class Bacteroidia; order Chitinophagales; family Saprospiraceae; genus UBA6168. The sequence goes on along the minus strand of JBEAQU010000078.1, from coordinate 40,543 downwards.
TAAACCTGTCCGGGTGGACTTACGCTGGGAAGGAGCTAGTCGGAGAAGATCGATGGAGGTAAGCCGGGCGCATTCCTTATCGGGTCTCCTTGGCATCGGTCCTGGGCGGAAGGAGTCGCAGCGAATTACTTGTAGCGGCGTTTCTCCTTTTGTTGTTTGGTTTTGAAGGATAGTCCGCCGGAATCCTCATTGCCGGTTGGACCGCCAGTACGGGTCATGGCGCAACGGAAGCCCAGGTCGCGGTAGGATTTGTCTTCGTCGCGGAAGCGCCGGGCGCCGGGGGAGAGCCAGAAAGCACGGTCCTGCCAGCTACCACCTTTTATTACACGGGCCTTGTCGCTGATCAGCGTATGGGTACCGTAATCGTAGAAAGCTTCGGATTGTTTGTCGCCATCAAGGAAGTTGTATGGTTGGCCGACCTTATAGTTTTCGCGGGTAGCGACCTCATCATCCTCCACATAGCGGTAGCGGAGGCGACCGAGGCTATCCTTTTCAATGGGCATACCGTTCTCATCGAGCACCTTTGTACGGAACTTATTCCCACGGAAGGAATTGAGATCCTGTTGTTCGACGTCCTCTATGGTCATGCTGGTGGTGGGGCGATAGAGGTCCATGGTCCATTCGTTCACATTGCCCGCCATATGATAGAGGCCGAAATCGTTTGGCATGTAGGTGCGGACGGGGGCGGTGATGTGAGCGCGGTCGTTGAGTTTGCCGGCCATCCCCATATAGTCACCGCTTCCGCGTTTGAAGTTGGCTAGAATCTCACCCTGGTATTTGTTGCGTTTTTGGTAGCGGACGGTATTGCCGTTCCAAGGGTAGAGTTTCCGGTCGGAGATACGTTCGTCCTTTTCGGAAACGAGGTTGCCGATAAGGCCGAGGGCGGCGTATTCCCATTCCGCTTCTGTCGGGAGGCGGTAGGAGGGCAGGAGGATGCCGTCTTCGAAGCGGACGGAGCGTTCGCCACCGGTCCGGACGTCCTTGAGGTTTTTACGGACATCCCCTTGGTACTGGCCGACGAGGTAAGCCTCCGTATTGAAGTTGTCTTCATCCTTTTGTTCGGGATTCGGATTGAGGACGCCTCTTTCGATGAGGATCATCTCGTTCACGCGGTCTGTCCGCCACTGAGCGTAATCATTGGCTTGCAGCCAGGTGACGCCGACCACCGGATAATCGTCGTAGGAGGGATGGCGGAAATATGTCTCGACGAAAGGTTCGTTGTATGAGAGTTCCTCGCGCCACACCAATGTGTCGGGGAGGCTGTTGAGGTGGACTTCGGGATAGGATTCTCCGAAGACCCGTTGCAGCCAATAGAGGTATTCGCGGTAATCGGCATTGGATACTTCGGTTTCGTCCATATAAAAGGAGGAGACGGTCACCCGGCGGGGGATGGAGTTCCAATCGTAGGTCACATCCTGGTCGGTGATACCCATGGTGAAGGTGCCACCTTCGACGAGCACGAGGTTGGGACCGGTGATTTGTCCTTGGAAATCTAGTTTTTCGTATCCGCCCCATTTAGGGTCGTTGTACATCCAGCCGGTGGTGGCGGAACGTTCTTTCTTACTGCACGAGCTGAGCGCGACGGCGGCAAAGAGGAGGAAAGAACCGAACTTCAGCAGATTTTTCATCACGTTTCAACGATTTAACTTTTCCAGCGGAGGCCCGGGTCTTACGGGAGGTGGCGGAGTCGTCCGAATTTCGATTTGCCGAGTGGATTCCCAAGGATTCCCGCCGGTGAGGTGGGGGAGGGGAAGACACGGGAGGCGGAATAAAATTTTGCGACGTTTGCCTTTCTGTAAAATCCAGGGCACAGGCTGTCAAAAGACTTGCAAATATAGAAAAGGAAAAGATCAAAAAAACAGCAAATTTCTGGATTTGGGGGTGAATGGGGAAATGGAATCGATCAGCGGAAGATACCGAAGCAATCATTGTACCGTTGGGCGTATCGTTTCCTTTTCAGCTCCTGGCTGTTGTCGAGGTTAAAGACGACGGACAATTCGTGGCTGCCGCCGGAGGCGGACAATCCGGAGACGGTGTAGTCGTAGCTGTATCCGATTTTCAGGAATTCGTATTGAAATCCCATCAGTACGATGACGGCATCGGGATTTCCGAAGGCGTGTCTGTACCAGGATCCGACGAAGACCAGGCCGTGGTTGTAATAGGCGCCCAGGTTCAGTTGGCCTTGATTGGCCTGCCGGACGAAAATGGCGCTTGGAGAGAAGAACGAAGAGGGGCGCCGCTTATTGCCTTGTCGGACGACAAATTCCGCGCCGGCGTGGAGGGAGGTGCGGAGAGGGAGGCCTTCGGTGAGGTCGACGCTTGTATTCTGCAGGAAGCCTTCCTCCGGGGTGGTAAGGTGCTGCAGGGAGATGCCGCCGTAGAAGCGGTTGCTGTAGAGAAGCAGGCCGGTTCCGACATCGAAGAGGGTCTTGTTGAGGTTGTCGGGGCGCAGTTCGTTGGTGGGGTTCGGATTTCCGGCGGGGTCGATGGGGCCGCTGACGGGGTCGAGCTGGTCGTAGAAGATCAGGGCGTCCCAATTGAGTACGGTTTGGCGGAAGCCGGCATTGACACCGATCCGGACATGGAGATGGTCGGTCACATCGATTTTGTAGGCATAATTAGCGGCGAAGACGTTGGTACGTAGCAGTCCTCCGCCTGCATCGTCACCGATGAAGAGGGCGCCGAAGCCGCTGTTGAGGCTGGGTACGAACTGGTCCCAGGAAGCGGCGAAGGTTTTGTAGGCGGCGGTGCCGGCGCCGGTGACGGTCGGCCATTCGTTCCGGTATGCCACACCGAAACGAGGGGCGTAGGTGGTGCCGGCGAAAGCAGGGTTGAAAGTCAGCGGCATGGTATGGAACTGACTGAACACGGGGTCCTGGGCATGCAGGGCACCGGTCGTTCCGACCCACCATGCCAGCCAAAGGAACAGCCGTTTCCCGATACCGGTCCGGTATTGATTCATATCTCGTTAAAAGCGTAAGTTTGCAAAATAATTCCCGGCAGTAAAACGTAAAAATGCACAAATTAGCGCCAGTTCGAGCATATCGGGTGCTAAATTGTCAAATTTTGGCAATACGCTGCGGGAAGTCATCCTTGCAGGGATGCCACACCGCCTCGCCCGGCATCTTTCAGCCGTACAGACCAGCTTCGAGACCAAACCCAAGGCGGACGGGCCGGTCAGCAGACCGGAGGAATGCGCATGCTTCCGGGCCATGTCCCATCGCAACAAATCAAAAAGACCCATATGAACAGTCGTCAAACGATATTGCTGCTGGCCGCCCTGGCGTTTCGTTCCACCGTGATGTCGCAGGTTCCGTCGTCGTTCGGCCGGACCTTGGCCTGGCAGGCTCCGGCCGTGGTCATCCCGTACGAGGGGGCGGAGGCATTGTTACAACTGCGTTTCGATGGGGCAGTGCATCCGGAGGAGACCCCCGACCTGCCGATATTTGCCGAACGGATCCCCTTGCCCGGTCCGGGACGTCTGCAGGCGGTGTTCCAGTCCGTTGTCTATGAACCGCTGGTCCTGCCCGAGGGATTCGAAGGAGCGGCCGCCATCCCGTACGAAATGGGTTTGTCGGTACGCACCGAACAGGAGCGTCGAACGCATGCCGGCTGGATAAGTTTCGTACCCATCCGACGGACGGGGTCGGGCGGATACGAACGGGTGGTCTCGTTCACCCTGCGGCTGTCCTTCGAACCGCAGACTTCCCCGCCGGTCCTTCGGGGCGGCAACACTTACACTTCCGTCCTGAGCACCGGCAATTGGTACAAGATCGCGGTGGAACGGACCGGTGTCCACCGGCTCGACTATGCCTTCCTCAAGAACGAACTCGGCATACCGGTGGATGACATCGACCCCCGGCAGATCCGGCTTTTCGGTTACGGGGGCGGGATTCTTCCGGAGGTGGTGGGTGCGGCCCGTCCGGACGACCTGCCGGAAACCGCCATCCACATCGCCGGAGAGGCGGACGGGCGCTTCCATCCGGAAGATTACCTGTTGTTTTACGGAGAGGGACCGGATGCCCTGACCTATGATCCGGTATCACAGAACTTCCGGGTGGACATCAACCATTACGAGACTCGCAACTATTATTTCCTGCAGACGGGAGGAGGCACCGGAGCGAGGGTGCAGGACCTGCAGGCCGGTGTGCCGGGATCCTATCAGACCGCTGCGTTCGACGAGGTGGTCCACTATGAGCAGGATCGCTACAACCTGCAGCATGACTGGGTGTACGGACAGGGTGCCGGGCAGTCTTTCTACGGAGATTATTTCAAGGTCAAGACCGAGGGCGATTACAGCGAGGTGCTTCAGGTGCCGGGAATTGTGCCGGGGGAGCCGGCCCGACTATCGGCCGTGTTCGCCGCCCGTGTCAGCAATGTCGGCGGGAGCAGCCGTTTCAGTGTGACCGCCAACGGGGAGACCTTTTCAAGCGCCACCTTCAGCACCACCAAGGGAGGCAGCACGGACACCTATGCCCATCAGCAGTCCGTGAGCGGTATTTTCACGCCGGTCGACGGGGAGCTGGACATCACCCTGGAATTCAGCCGGCCCGACAACAATTTCAACGAGGGCTGGCTTGACTTCATCACCCTGAACCTGCGGCGGCAGCTTCGGATGACAACGGGTCAGCTCGCTTTCCGGGACACCCGGTCGGCGGCCTATCCGACAGCCCGCTACGACCTGGACGATACACCGGCCCAGGCCGAGATCTGGGATGTGACCGACCCGAGGGCACCGGTGCGTCCGTTCTTACGACGCAGTGGAGACAGGCTTTCCTTCGACTCTCCGGCGGCCGGCGTGGTCCGGGCGTTCATTGCGTTCGACAGGAACGGGGACTTTCCGCCGGTGACCGCCGTCGGTGCCATCCCCAACCAGAACCTGCACGGCTTCGACGGAGTGGACATGGCGATTGTCCATCACGCCGAATTTTCGGAGCAGGCTGCCAGGTTGGCCCGTCACCGGGAATCACACAGCGGGTTGACGGTCGCCCTGGTGGAAGTCGGCCAGTTATACAACGAATTTTCCTCCGGGCGAAAGGATGCCACCGCCATCCGTGATTTCGCCCGGATGCTGTACGACCGGAATCCGGAACGTTTCCGTTCCTTGCTGTTGTTCGGAGATGGTTCCTTTGATGCGCGGGACATCTACGGCCTGGGCGGTGATTTCGTGCCGGTGTACGAGACGCCGCATTCGCTCAGCCCCATCTATTCCTTTCCTTCCGACGATTATTTCGCCTTGCTGGACCCGGAGGAAGGAGGAGACCTGAACACAGGGGCCCTGGACATCGGCGTGGGCCGTTTTCCGGTCAAGACAGCGGAAGAGGCCCGTTTGGTGGTGGACAAGGTCATCCATTACGATACCCATGCCGGCAGTTTGCGGGATTGGCGCAACCGGGTGGTATTCGTCGGCGATGACGAGGACGGGAATCTTCACACGGGGGATGCGGACGACATAGCCGTGCACATCGGTGCCAAGAATCCGAACCTTAACATTGACAAGGTCTATCTGGACGCCTTCCCGCAGGAAGCCACATTCGGCGGTGTTCGGGTTCCATTGGCAACGGATGCCATCAACAATTCCATATTCAAAGGTATACTGGCCATGGTTTTCCTGGGGCACGGCGGTTCCAAGGGCTGGACCCAGGAGCGGGTTCTCAAGATCGAGGATATCCTGAGTTGGGACAACCAGGACCGGCTGCCGATCATCATCACGGCCACCTGTTCCTTTTCCGGGTACGACGACCCTTCCTTCACGTCTGCGGGCGAGCAGGCATTCCTGAACGGCAGGGGCGGGGCGATCGCCCTGTACACTACGGTGCGGCCTGTCTTTGCGAGTGCCAACAAGAAACTGACCGAAGCCGCGGTGGATACCCTGTTTTACAAATTCGACCATGCGAAACCCGGGTTCGGCGAGGTGCTCCGACTGAGCAAGAACAAATCCGGGAACGCATCCAATTCCAGGAAATTCACGCTCTTGGGAGACCCGGCCCAACAGTTGGCCCTGCCGGTCTACAACATCGTCACGACCGAACTCAACGGCATCCCGGTCGATACCGGCCGGACCGATACCTTGCGTGCCTTGCAGAAGGTGACTGTCGCCGGGGAAATCCGGGATGATTTCGGCAATCTCCTGACAGATTTCAATGGAATTGTCTATCCGACGGTGTTTGACAAAAAGGTGGTGTACCAGACCTTGGCGCAGGATGCCGGGAGTCCCTTGTTCAATTTCGACCTGCAGAAAAATGTGGTTTTCAAGGGTCGGGCAAGTGTCCGGGAGGGTCGGTTCCGATTTACTTTTATCGTACCCAGGGACATCGACTACAATTACGGTATCGGGAAGATCAGTTATTATGCGGCAGATGAGAGCCGTTTGTCGGATGCCGCCGGCCAATACCGGCAGATCAACGTAGGCGGGTCCGATACCGCCGCCGTATCCGACGGGGAAGGCCCGGAAGTGGAAGTGTACCTCAACAACGAGAACTTCGTTTTCGGCGGCATCACCAATGAGAATCCGGTGTTGTTGGTTCATTTGTCAGATGACAACGGCATCAACGTCATCGGCAACAGTGTCGGGCACGACCTGGCCGGCGTATTGGACCAGGATACCCGGAACACCTATCTTCTGAATGATTTCTATGAAGCGGCTGTCGACGACTACACCCGGGGCACCGTCCGCTACCCCTTGTACAAAATTCCGGCCGGCCGCCACGAAATCAAGGTCCGGGCATGGGATGTTGCGAACAATCCGGCGGAGGGCCTGACGGAATTCGTGGTGGCCAGTTCGGAAAAGGCAGCCCTACGGCAGGTGCTCAACTATCCGAATCCTTTCACGACCCAGACCTGTTTCCAGTTCGAACACAATCAGGCGGGGTTCGACCTTGATGTGAGCGTCCATATTTACACGATTTCAGGGCGGCTGATAAAAACGTTGCAGGAAAGAATATTTTCCACAAGCCATCGTTTAGGCTTAGGCGATTGCATACAGTGGGACGGTCGGGACGATTTCGGGGATGCTTTGGCCAAGGGAGTCTACCTTTACAAAGTCCGCATACGAGCCATGCATGGTGGCGGTGCGGAGGTGACGGCGGAGAGTGATTTCGAAAAGCTGGTCATCCTACGATAAGACCGCCCGGACAACCCCCGCAAGCGGAACGGTGCCGTCAGAATGTCGGCGGACAACAGCCGGCGGCAGAACTTTCGCCGAGGGTAACCGTATGAACCCTCTGGAATCCGGCCACAGCGGCGCGGAACGAATTAAATTGACAATAGCTGGTTATATTTGCGTAATTCTGGGAAATGCTATCGGGGTTCCGACGGTGTCCCGGGGAGGCCGTCGGAGGGATGCACCGCAAGATGCTGGACCGTCCGGTTCTCATCTCCCATCCGGCCGGGTTTCCTGGCGGAGACTATCCTTCGGAAATCCTGGCAAGCCCATAAAATCTTACGATATCTCATGAGAGGTTTACACACACTGACGATGGCGCTGCTCATCGGATCGACCATGCTGGCTGTTCATCCTGCCATGGGACAGAGCGGTTGTTTCAAACAGGACGGTGTTTGGAAGAGCATCACCGGCGGAGATTGCGTCAATACCATTCTGACCGCCGTCCCTTTCCTGCGGATTGTGGCGGATGCCCGATCCGGTGCGATGGGGGATGTGGGAATCGCCCTTTCCCCGGATGCCAATGCAATGCATTTCAACCAATCTAAACTTGTATTGGCGGAACAGCCGCTCGGACTCTCCGCCACCTATACCCCTTGGCTCAAATCCCTTGGACTGAACGATGTCTACCTGGCCTACCTGAGCGGCTATTACAAGCTGGACGACCTGCAGGCGGTCGGTATGGGCCTTCGCTATTTTTCCCTCGGGGATATCAACTTCACGGACGAGAATGGAAATCCGATAGGTAAAGGCCGGCCCAACGAGTTCGAAGTGACCCTCGCCTATTCCCGTAAGCTGACGGATAAATTCACGGCCGCCGTGGGCGCCAAGTACATATACTCCAACCTGGCTGCCGGCCAACAGGTGGACGGTCAGATCATCGAGGCCGGACAGGCGGGTGCGGCAGACATTTCCTTCACCTATCACACCGACCTGGAGGTCAACGGCCGCGAGAGCCAACTCATGATCGGCAGTGCCATCACCAACATCGGCTCCAAGATCACCTACACCAATGCGGCCAACCGGCAACGGGATTTTCTGCCCACCAACCTCGGGCTCGGTGCAGCCTGGACTTATCAGATAGACAATTACAACAGCCTGACCTTGGCGGCGGATGCCAACAAGCTGCTCGTGCCGACCCGTTGTTTCGACGATCCGGACACCCCGGAGAACGAATGCGACCTGGACGGCAACAACGTCAGCGACTGGCGGGAAGCCTCTCCTATCTCCGGTATTTTCAGCTCCTTTTCGGATGCGCCCAACGGTTTCGAAGAAGAACTCAAGGAGATCATGTACTCCGTCGGCCTCGAATACTGGTACGACCAGCAGTTCGCCATCCGTGCAGGCTACTTCACCGAAAGCCGCAGCAAGGGCGACCGTCACTACCTGACGGTCGGGCTGGGGCTGAAATACAATATTTTCGGGTTGAATTTCTCCTATCTGGTGCCTACCACAAACCAAAGGAATCCGTTGGACAATACGCTGCGGTTCTCCTTGCTCTTCGATTTCGGTGTCCTGGCTGCGGAAAACATCGAATAACCTGCCGCCGCCGTTGACAACGCGTGGTCCCGGACGCCCATTTCCAAGCAGGTAAATGGGCGTCCGCATCATTCCTCCCGCTTTCCTTTCCGATCGTCCTCGTTTCTTCCGCCATCCGCCCTGGGCTATCGCTCACAATACCCCGCTCGGTTGCCATGCCCTTCGGGGATGCGGCGGCATGTCTTTCCTATTACGCCTTCTTCCAACGGCAGTTTTTTTGTTGGCAAGCGTTTTTTGGCATCATTTTTTTTTCTTTTGATTGCAGCCATTCTCTCCTTCTCATTCAATCAAACGTGCCTCCTGTCAACGAGTTCGTTGCAGAAAACTCCCAGCGCGTGAGCGGCTCCTTTTTCGCCGCCTTCCCGGCATTATCCGTCCGCCGGCAAATTCAAAGGTTGCGGCTGTTGGCCACCGAAACCCATTTCAAAGCATTCCCTCCCTCTTTCCCACTCCCTTTCGACAACGTATCCGCATAGCCCGGATCAAGGACATTCGCCATGCCGTCCTGCATCCGGGGCCGACCCTGCATGGACCCCGCAGGTTTTCCTAACCTGAGGTGTCGGTGCGGAAGCATACGATGGAAAAACAGCAAGCAAAGACGACTTGAAATGTATCCCGGGCTGGCATCGTCGGTATGGAAAGCACGTCCGTAAAGGGTCGTCATACCGGCAGGTGGCACATCCCCCGCCGCCGCTTCCGGCGGCAGCCAAGTCCACCGGTTTCTCCGGGTCTCAGATACTGCGAAGCAAGCCGAAGACAAAACGCACTGTAACAGGAACCCCGTCGGGTCGGCTGCATAAAAAACAAGAACATGACCTTACAATCCCTCTTGACGGGAGGGCTACTGATATGGGTAGCCTTGACACCGCTGTGGTCTCAATCGTGTGATTGTCTGTCGACGGGCAACTGTCCGGTACCCATTACCGACAACGGGTCTTTCCAGGGTGACCTCGACATCACCGTCAACGGGGCCAACGATCTGGGACAGAATCCTTTGACAGCCGTTTGTTTCACCATCAGCCATACATGGATCGGCGACCTGAGTGTGTCGCTCACCGCACCGGACGGTACGAGTTACCTGTTGATGGCGGACCAGAACAACAACTACGGTGGTTGCGGCATGATGCAGGACAACATCGATGTCTGTATCGTCACGGGCACGGGTAATCCGTTGACCAACAATACGGAGTACCAATGCAATCCTGCGCCGTGCGCCTTGGGTCTCTGTTGTCTCAACGGAACCTGGACGGTCGCTTGCGGCGGGGTGACAGACCCACTGACCGGTGCGGTGCAGGCACCAGGGTGCGACCTGAACGATTTCAATGTGCCGGGATCTCCGGCGAACGGAACCTGGACCCTGACGGTGAACGATGTCTGCAACATGGACACCGGGGTGCTGCATAATTTCTCCCTTCATTTTGCGAACGGCACACAGGCCTGTCTGTCCTGCGAGGCGGAAGGTGGTCAATTTGACACCTCGGCTGCCGCGGTGATTTGCCCGGCATATCCCGTTCAGCTGGAGAATTTGTCACCGGTTTTTCCAAATGGTACTATGTCGGACAGCACGCAGTACGGCTATACCTATGTCATCGTACAGCAGGACACCTTGTTGGCGGTGACCGATCAACCGGATCTGGGGCAGTACCCTGCCGGAACCTACCAGGTATACGGATTGTCGTACCATTTGTCGGACAGTGTGCGCTTGCCGGAGTTGCCGGGGCTGCCCCTGGCCGGCGCCCTGCAGTTGCTGGGAGCGCCGACGGAGACCTTTTGCGCGGACCTGACGGACAACTGTCTAACGTTCGAATTGCTGCCGGACTTAGCTCCGACGTACATAGACACTGTTCTTTGCGAGGGGCAGTGTCTGCTGGTGGGGGAAGCCTGGGTCTGTGGGTCGGACACAATGCGACTGCAGACTGCGTCGGGGTGTGACAGCCTGGTGATAGTCCGGTTGACGCTGTCGCCGCCGGATACCAGTTTCCGGGAGGAGACGGTTTGTCCGGGTGCGTGGGTGACCGTGGGGGATACGGTCATTCAGACGCCGGGCATTCATACCATCACGCTTTCCAACGAGTTGGGCTGCGACAGCATGGTGATTCTTCGGCTGGACACCGTGGCGGTCTCGGCAGTGTTGTCCGGTCCGGATACGGCGGTTTTGACCTGTACTCATCCTGAGGTGGCATTTGACGCCGGACATTCGACAGGGGACTGGTTGGTATGGAATGGGTTGCAGGGCCCCGTCGGTTCCGGAACCGGATTCAGCACCGGAGCGGCGGGAATCTATCAGTTGGTTGCGACTGCTTCCACGGCGGGCATCACCTGTCATGATACGCTGTCGGTTGTGGTCACGGACAGTTTGGTGCCGCCGCAGTTGGTGGTGGAGAACCTGGTCACCTTGTGTGAGGGGGAAGGCAAGGACCTGGCCGGTTTGCTGGTCGCCAATGAAGGCGGACCGTTCATGAGCCTAACCTATCACAGTGACTTTCCGCCTTCGGACAGCAACGAGTTGTCCGATTCCTATGTCCAACCGGACCAAAACAGCACCTACTACCTGTTTGCGGCGGCGGGGGCTTGTTCCCACACGGTGCCGGTCACGGTATCCGTCCAGCACATACCCGCTTACGGTTTCGAACTCGACGCCCCGGTCTGTATCGGCGATACGGCGTATGTCACCTGCTTCGGCACCGCCGATGCGGAGGAGATATGGGATTGGTCGACAGGGGGGGGAGTTACGTGGTTTTCTAACGGTATATTGCGGGGATTGGTATGGAGCCAGGCCGGCACTTTTGCAGTGTCAGCGACGGTCACGTCCGGCGGATGTCCGCCGGTCGGGCTGGACACCCAATGGGTCGAGGTGGAATCCCCGCCGGCTATGCCGGTCATAGGATGCACGGCTACCACGGAGAGTGTGACATGGGCGTGGGAGCCGGATCCAGGGGCAGAAGGATATGCGGTGGCATTGGCGGGTGGCGACGCCGTTCAGGCGGAGGGTAATCAGTATACGGTCGGCGGCTTGTCGCCGGGGGACAGCCTGACCATGGTGCTGACGGCGTTTGGAAGCGCGAGTTGCGGGAACGTGACAGTGGCATCCACCTGTGCGGCATTGCCTTGCCCGGCAATGGGGTTGCAGTTGGCGGCACCGGCTGACATCTGCCGATCCGAAACCGCCGTGCCGTTCCAGATACCGGCTTCGCTGACGGGTGCCGATGTGGCTCCCGGCGTATGGGCATGGTCGGGCAGCGGGATTGTGCCAAATAGTGACGGATGGTTCGACCCCCACTTGGCGGCGGAGGGAGTCAACCAGATCACCGTCACGTTTACCATGGCAAACTGCAGTTATGTGGCGCAGCAGGAAATAGCCGTACATGAGGTGCCGGAGCTTGCCTTTTCGATAGCCTCCCCGCTTTGTCAGGGGGAGGAGGGGATGATCGAGGTGACGGCATCGGCCGGAGGCGATACCGAGTGGACATGGGTGGTTGGCGGAGCGACCGTTCTGACGGGGGACGACGGGTTGCCGCAGGCATTGAGCTGGCCGGCGTCCGGTCTGTACGAAGTGAGTTGTACGGTCTCATCCGGGAATTGCCCATCCCTGACCGTCCAGGAGGCGGTGGTGGTGGAAGCGCCGGTTTCCCCACCGGGATATAGCTGTGAGTCGACTACTGAGGCGGTGATCTTCGGCTGGGACCCTGTCCCGGGTGCCGCCGGTTACGAGGTGACGGTCATGGGAGGGGTGGAGGGAGTCCATGTGGATTCGACGAGCTATGGGGTAGGCGGATTGGCACCAGGAACGGCGGTGGTACTTTCCGTAACGGCATCGGGTTCCTACGCCTGTGGGGCGCCGACTTGGGAACAGACCTGTTCGACCTTACCTTGTCCGGTTCGGACGATGGAGATATTGTCACCTGGGCAGGTATGCCTGGACCAAACCACCGGGTCGATGTCATTGGAAGCTGTCGTCAGCGGAGATCCGGGGGAAGACAACCGGGTATGGTATGGCGTCGGGATATCGGATTCCGAAACCGGCCTTTGGGATCCGGTTGCGGCGGGACCGGGTGTGCATACGGTATCATTGGTTGTCAGTTCCGGGAACTGTGCCGACACCGCATTCGGTACGATATCGGTTGCCATCCGGCCGGAGGCCGATGCGGGGCCGGACCAATCTTTTGATTGCAGGACCGGCCCTGTTGCACAACTGGGAGGCGCGACGTATCCGGCGGGCGGGCCTTACCGATACGAATGGTCTGCGACGGGGAAAGCGTTTCCGGGCAATCCGATTGTCTCGCGGCCGGTGGTCCAGGCGGCGGGAGACTTCCTGCTGACCGTGACGGACACCGTGTCCGGATGCCAGGCGGTGGATGAGGTAACGGTGACGGACCTGCGAAGCGACCCTGTTCCGGTACTGGACGTGTCACCGACCAGCTGCCATGGTGCGGCGGACGGGGAGATTCGTGTCGACACGGTCATGCCGGGAATCCCGCCCTTTCTGTACACTTTGGACGGGGGGAGCAATTACAGGGTGGATCCGGTATTTACAGGACTGGCACCGGGGCTATATGAGCTGACGGTCCTGGATTCGGCGGGCTGTGAGGGGGGGTATGCAGTCGAAATTGCGGAAGGAGACAGTTTGTGGGTGACCTTAAAGGCGGAGGATCCCTCGCGTCCGTTCATCCGGTCGGGGGAGCGGATCCGGTTGGCAGCCGAGGTCAGCATGCCCTTGCTCGTGTTGGATGATATACGGTGGACCCCGTCGGAAGTGCTGGATTGCGGAGATTGTCTGGAGCCGGTCGCCACCTTGTACCGAACCACCACCCTGGACCTGTCGGTTGCGGCAGGCGGCTGTACGGCGACGGCAGCGATAACGGTTTATGTGGACCGGCGGGATCCCCTCTATGTGCCGACTGCATTCACGCCGAACGGTGACGCGACCAATGATGCCTTCCGTTTGTATGCCGGGCCTGACATCGGCCAAATCGAATCGCTCCAGGTATTCGACCGTTGGGGGGAACAGGTTTTTGTCTGTCAAGATTTCCTACCGTCGGAGGAATCCTGTGCTTGGGACGGGACTTTCCGCGGCGGAGCGCCGTTGGATGCCGGTGTTTTCATTTGGACGGTGGTGGTGGTGCGGCAGGACGGGTCACGGGAGCGGTTCAGCGGGGAAGTCAACCTGATCCGTTGAACAGGCCGAACGGGGGGAGGGGGTTTCTGACGCACAGATGTCACGCCCTGCCAGAATCGGCCTGGTATCCATCGCTTCGTGGTGTGGGCCGGGGGTTGGGGGATATGCCGTCCTGACTCGCAGGTTATGGGGCGGTTGCCAAGGGATGAAGTATCCTCGGGCGAAAGCCATTAAGTCCTACCCATGATTTTAAAAGGCGTGTTTGCCGCGCAGACGACAATTCGGTTTGCGACATGTGCAAAAGCGGCCACCAGCGACGGGAGGCACGGAAACACTCCAGGCATTCAAGGCAGGCGAACGCGGAAGCAAAGCCAGGACGAATCGGTGGGGTCCGCCACCCATGGCCGGGCAGATTCAGGCGGATATCCGGATCGGAGTTCGATACAGAAGCATTTCCAACAGTTTGGCGGCCGTGCATAGGCCGGAATATTACGGCACATCTTTTTCATTTCAAATTGTATTCCTTTGGGAGGAATGCTAAATTGGCATTTCAAAGTCCATGGAACGGTCGGCCGGAAGCAGGTCGTAAGTTCGGGTTTCGGCGGCAGGCGAAGCTCTGCGGCCTGCGGTTCAACCTTGAAATTGTGGCGTTGACATGCAACCATGCCCTTTTCCTATGAGTAAAACGGACAAGCGGGCCATGGCAAAACCGAGGGATCTGGTCGGCCGGAAGCAGGTCGGCGGCGAGCGAATCGATCGGATACTTCTTTGATGGCAGGAGTTAAGCGGGACTGTCGTCCGACCATTCGGTTCGCCGAAACAAAAAAAGAATGACAAAACGAATCATCTTATCCGCCATTGTTTTCATGGTAGGGGGTATTTTCTCTTTATTGCTGTCGCAGCCTTGCGACTGCCTGACGACCGGCAACTGTCCGGTGTCGATAGAAGACAACAACACATTTTACGGGACATTGGATGTGACGGTCAGCGGTGCGAACGACCTGGGGCAGTGTCCGCTCACCCAACTGTGTTTCACCATCAATCACACCTGGATAGGAGACCTGAGCGTGGCGCTGATATCACCGGGCGGGCTGAATTACCTGGTAATGGCGGATGCCAACAATGGTTTCGGAGGTTGTGGCAACCAGGAGGACAACGTTGAGATCTGCATCAACACCGGAACGGGGAGTCCGGTGACCAACAACACCGAGTACATCTGCAACACGGGGCCCTGTACGGCGGGCACCTGTTGCCTGACCGGCAATTACACCATGCCGTGCGGCGGGGTGACGGATCCCATCAACGGAGCCCAGCAGGCTCCGAATTGCGATCTTAACGACTTCAATCTGCCGGGGCAGCCTGCCAACGGTACCTGGACTTTGGTCATCAACGACGTGTGCCCGAACGACGTCGGAAACCTACAGAATTTTTCTCTGATCTTTGATTGCGGCACGAGTTCCTGTGTGGTTTGCGAAGCGGACGGCGGGATGCTTCCGCCCGGCAACATCGCCTCCTGTTTCGGGGATCCCTCCCTGGTGCTTTCCCTGCCACCGCAGTACAGCGGGCCGCCGCCGCCCGCATCCGAGTACGGATATGTGTACGTCGTATCCCAGAACGGCATCATCACCGGATTGAGCCCCAATGCCGACCTAACCTTCCAGCCGCCGGGCACATACGAGGTATGTGGTCTGTCCTACCAGCAATCCGCCCTGGGCAATGTGCAGTCGCTGATCGGATCCTCCCTGGCGCTGATGCAGGCGCAGCTCGGGAGCGCCACTTCACCCTTCTGCGCCGATTTCTCCGACAACTGCATCAGTGTGACCATTGGGCCGGCCATCGTGCCGACCTTCCTGGACACCCTGGTTTGCCTGGGGGATTGCATAGAGATCGGTGGACAGACCCTATGCAATTCGGGCAGCGTCACGCTGACTTCCTGGCTGGGTTGTGACAGTGTGGTGAACGTCCTGATGATACCGGTATTGCCCTCCTACGAGGAGGACACCCTCACCGTTTGTGAAAACGAATGTGTTATATTGGGCGGACAGCTGTATTGCCCGCCGGGGCCGCATGTGGTGACCTTGACGAACAGCAGCGGTTGCGACAGCACCATCACCCTGTACTTCGAGGAGGTGCCGACCAGTGCGGTGGTCAGTCCTGCGAATCCGCCGCCGATCAGTTGTGCCAACCCGTCTGTCACCTTGAGCGCCATCGGATCCATGCCACCGCCAGGACCGAACGTCAGCTATGTATGGCAGGGGCCTGCACTATACAGTACCAGTCAGGTCATCACAGTATCGACGGCGGGCACCTATACCCTGGCGATCACCAACAACCAGGTGGACCCGCCTTGCCTGGCGACGGCGACAATCAACATCACCGGTGCGGCGGTGGCGCCGCAGCTGCAGCTGAACAGTCCGCCGCCCACCATCTGCCAGGGAGAATTCGCGGATTTGTCGCAACTCAACATCATCGACCTGAACAACACCGACCCGTTGCTGACGTATCATACGGGGAGCCCTGCCACGGCCGCCAATCAGATCGGCAGCATTGTCGTCCCGGATACGACGACCACCTATTACATCCTGGGCACGACAGGGGTCTGCAGTGACGAATTGGCCGTCACGGTCATGGTCCAGCCGATTCCTTCCGCTTCGTTCTCGCTGGACGGACCGATTTGCGTGGATTCCTTCGCGACCGTCAGCTATACCGGCAGTTCGGTTGCGGGGGCGACCTTCAGCTGGAATTTCGGCGGGGGCACGGCCGTCCCGGGAACAGGAGAAGGGCCGCATCAGGTGAGCTGGGCGACCGGCGGTAACAAGACGATCACGCTTTTCATTGCGGAGGGAGGATGCACCTCCTTGCCGGTGAGCCAGAACATACAGGTCAACAACCCGATACCGGCGCCGGTGCTCAACTGTCAGCCACAGACCAGCACGGTCACCTTCACCTGGACCCAGGTGGTGGGTGCCGCGGGCTATCAGGTCGTCGAATTGACAGGTCCGCCAGGGGTGGCGCTCAACGACACCACCTGGCAGGTGACGGGGCTGGACCCCGGGCAGCAGGTCACCATCCTGGTGGAGGCCATTTCAAACAATGCCTGTCCCGGCAGCAGCGCGCAGTTGACCTGTACGGCGCAGGATTGCCCGCCCATCACGGTGGGTATCGGACCGGTCGACCCAATCTGTCGGTACGATACCATCCAACCTGTCCAGTTGTCCGCGACACAGACCGGTGGCACAGGGGGGGGCGCCTTCACCTGGCAGGGTCCGGGGGTGAACCCGCTGACAGGCCTTTTCAATCCCTTGAATGCGAACAACGGACCGAACACGATTTTGCTTACCTACGAGGAAGGCAACTGTGTATACAACGGTTCCCGGGTGATACAGGTCAACACGCCGCCGGCCGCAACCTTCTCCGTGCAGTCGCCGGTCTGCGAAGCAGACCCTTCGGTCATCAACTATACGGGGGACGCATCCGCCGACGGCCTCTTTCATTGGGATTTCGGCGGCGGCATGGCGACACCCGGCACCGGTGCCGGGCCGCATGTGGTGGAATGGCCGGGGCAGGGGATGTATACGGTAACCCTGGTGGTGGAGGAAAACGGCTGCAGCTCGGATACCGGCCTGGCCGACGTGACGGTGGAGACCGTCGTACCGGTGGCGATGGTGCAGTGCGATGCGACGACGGAGACCATCACCTTTTTCTGGCCTTCTGTTCCCGGTGCCGACGGGTACGAGTTCACGGTGCCGGGCGGCCAGGTGCCGTCGGTGTCGACGGACACATCTGCGACCTTCACGGGATTATCCCCTGGTGATGCCATCACTATCCAGGTGTCTGTACTGCAGGACGGAGTTTGCCCGAACAGCACCAGCCTGGTGACCTGCATTGCACAGGATTGTCCGCCGGTGACCCTGGAAGCGGTACCGATGGATACGATATGCCTGACATCGGCCACGCAACCCGTCCAGCTGACGGTGACCTTGCAGGATACGACGGGCGGGGGGAGCTTGTCCTGGTCGGGACCCGGGATCACCGACACCCTGATCGGTCAGTTCGACCCGGTCACGGCGGGTCCGGGTGTCCATTCCGTTTTGGCGACCTATATGGAAGGGAACTGTACTTTCACCGTCGGGATGAGCATTTTCGTATTCAGCACGCCGACAGCCTCCTTTTCGATGGCGGATTCCGTTTGTGCGGGAAGCGGTACGACCCTCACCTATACCGGGACTTTGCAGGGCGGGCTAGAATTCACCTGGGTGTTCGGCAGCGGCCAGGCGGTTCCTGGTACGGGGCAGGGCCCTCACACGGTCGTGTGGCCGGCCGGCGGTGCGGAATTGGTGGAGCTGACCGTCAGCAGTCCCCAGGGGTGTCTCTCCCAACCATATGTGGATACGGTACACGTTGCGGATACCTTGGAAGCGCCTGTCATCGCTTGTCAGGCGGGCACCGGCGCCATCCAGTTCAGCTGGGATCCGGTTGCGGGGGCGGCGGATTACGAAGTATCGGTGTTGACGGGTCAATCAGGACAGCCATCCGGTCCGACGGGGTACCAGGTAACGGGTTTGACGGCGGGAGAGACGGTTGGCATCGCGGTGACCGCCAGCGGTGCAGGGTCTTGTCCGCCTGTGACAGGGACGGCCACCTGTATCGCCCTGGATTGTCCGCCGGTGCAGCTGGATCTCCTGCCGGTGCCACCGTATTGTCTGGAGATCAATGTACCGTTGAGTCTGACGGCCAGCGTCAACGGCGGTACCGGCGGCGGTACGGGCAGCTGGAGCGGGCCGGGCGTCATAGACGGGGCGAACGGCGTGTTCGACCCGACGACGGCCGGTATCGGTCAGCATCTCCTCACCTATACCTACACGGAAGGGAATTGCACCTACTCAGACACCATGAGTATATTCGGGTATCCGGTTCCGACGGCGGATTTCAGCATGCCGGCTGCGGCCTGTGCCACGGAGGCGGTTACCGTCAGCTATACGGGTACGGGCGGTGCCGGTACCGAATTCAACTGGAATTTCGACGGGGGCAACGCCGATCCGGGCATCGGCGTCGGGCCGCACCAGGTGAGCTGGACCGATCCCGGGACGTACCAGGTCGTGTTGGAAATCCTGCAGAACGGATGTTTTGCCGAGCAGGTCGGTACCATCGTACTGGACACGCCCTTGGTGGCGCCGCTTATCAGTTGTGTCACGACGCAGGAGAGCATTGCGTTCGGATGGGCGCCTGTGCCGGGGGCTTCGGAATACGAGGTCAACGTTCTGACGGGACAGTCGGGACAGCAGCAGGGCGACACGGGATATTTGTTGACCGGATTGCAGCCGGGAGAAACGGTGACCCTGGTCTTGCAGGTATCCGCAGCCGGCGCATGTGCGCCGGTCATGGTGCAGCAGACCTGTGAGGCGGTCGGTTGTCCGCCTGTTTCCGTCACCTTGCCCGCCGCGGGACCGTTCTGTCAGACGGCGGCGGATATGCCGGTGGCGATGCCGGTTGTCCTGAGCGGCCAGGTTTCCGCCGGGACGGCCCAATGGAGTGGTACGGGAATCACGGATGCCGAGGCTGGCCTGTTCGATGCGGCGGTGGCGGGGGCAGGTGACCATGTGCTGACCTATACCTACGAAGAGAACAATTGTATCTTCACGGAAACGACGACGGTGACGGTGGTGGCGCCGCCGGGCGCCGATGCTGGGGAGGATGTCACGCTGACCTGCAAGGAAGGGGAAACGGAAGCCCGGTTGGGCGGGAGTGGAACTGCTGTCGGTGCGAACATCACCTATGCCTGGAGTTCGTTGGCCGGCGACTTTCCTGGAGCTGGCGGCGAGCCGGAACCGTTGGTATCGGAGGCAGGCACCTATGTCCTTACAGTGAGCGACACGGTATTGGGATGCAGTACGACGGATACCGTGTCGGTGGAATCCAGCCAGGAGATTCCGGTGCCGGAAGTGGTGATCCGGCCGGTGAGTTGTTACGGGAAGGAAGACGGTTTCCTGACGGTGACGGCGGTCGACGGGGGGGAGGCACCCTACCTGTATGCGCTGAACGGGGGAGCATACTCCAGCGAAGCCGAATTCGGTCCCCTGGCGCCCGGCGAATATGTAGTGAGCGTCATGGATGCGGCAGGCTGTGAGCAGAGCCTGACCATTGACATCACCCAGCCGCAGGCCTTGGATGTGGAACTGGTGGTATATGTAGAGGGGGACGGAGTCATCCGTTTGGGAGACAGTGTCCAGTTGGCGGCGCAGACCAACGTACCGACGGACAGCCTGGACCTCATCGATTGGGAGCCGGACAGTCTGTTGAGCTGCGATGGTTGTCCGGCGCCGTTTGCGCATCCGTTGCAGACGACCACCTTCACGGTGACGGTGGAGGCCAACGGTTGTTCGGACAGCGACCAACGGACTTTGTTTGTCCGGCGGGAGATACCCCTATATCTGCCGAACGCATTTTCCCCGAACGGAGACGGGATCAACGACATATTCATGGTACAGGCCGGGGGTCAGGTCGACCGGATTCGGTCCTTTCTGATATTCGACCGATGGGGCGAAACGGTATTCCAATATTTCGATTTCCCGCCGAACGATCCGGATTACGGCTGGACGGGGGAGTACCGGGGTCGGGTAGTAAACATGGATGTCTACACCTGGTTTGTGGAGGTGCTGTTTCCTGACGGGACATCGGAAATATTGGAAGGAGACGTGACAGTGATAAGATGAGCGGGGCATCGGCCGGGTCGGAGGATCGGGTCAGAAGAATCCGGCGGAGGTATGGATTAAGGTGGCCGGACAGAAAGGAAGATGATGCAACGCAAAGAACCCTGCGGATAGAGGAAGGCGGGTACAACAATACAGGAACTGTTCCTGTTACTACCGTGGGTCGGAATCATTCCGGCAGGCTCCAAAGCAGAAATATGGCCCAGCAGAATTTTGTCGATTATGTGAAGATATGCTGCCGATCCGGACACGGAGGGGCGGGCAGTGCGCATTTCCACCGGGACCGTTTCACTCCCAGGGGCGGGCCGGACGGTGGGGACGGTGGCCGTGGGGGGCACATCATCCTCCGTGGGAACCGCAACACCTGGACCCTGCTCCACCTGAAGTACAGGAAACATGTCATCGCATCGGACGGGAAGCCCGGCAGTGCGGGGAATTCCTTCGGGGCTTTCGGGAAAGATGTCTACCTGGACGTTCCTTTGGGCACCGTCGCAAAGGATGCGGAGACCGGGGAGGTGGAGTTCGAGATAACGCAGGACGGTGAGGAAGTCGTATTGGTACCGGGCGGGCGGGGCGGGCTGGGCAACAGCCATTTCAAGACCGCCACCAACCAAGCGCCGGAATACGCCCAGCCGGGGGAGCCGGGCATGGAATCCTGGAAGATACTCGAGCTGAAAGTGTTGGCGGATGTCGGGTTGGTTGGTTTTCCCAATGCGGGTAAATCCACCCTTGTGTCATCCTTGTCGGCTGCCCGACCGGAAATAGCGGACTACCCGTTCACCACGCTGGTACCGCAGTTGGGAATGGTCCGGTACCGGGGGCATCAATCCTTCGTCATAGCGGATATACCGGGCATCATCGAAGGGGCGCATTTGGGACGGGGGCTGGGACATCGGTTCCTGCGTCACATCGAGCGGAACGCGACCTTGCTGTTCATGATACCCTGTACGACGGATGACATCCGTGGCGAGTACGGCATCCTTATGCACGAGTTGGCGCAATACAATCCGGAGTTGTTGGACAAGCCACGGGTGCTGGCCATCACGAAATGCGATCTGATCGACGAGGAGATCATCGGATTGTTGCGGCGGGAGGCCTTACCCGGTGATGTGCCTGTCGTGTTCATTTCGGCGGTGACGAACCAAGGCTTGGAGGAACTCAAGGACACCTTGTGGCGGACGATGAACCGGGAGGAGGCTGCATAGAAGCGAGATCCGGAATCAAAGCAGTTTTTGTTTGGCTTCCTCCCACAGGCGGTCCATTTCCGTCAAGCTCATGTCGGCCAGGTTTCGGTCGGCATGAGATTCGATATATTCGAAGCGACGTTTGAATTTCCGGTTGACCCGTTCCAGGGCGGTTTCCGGTTCCACCTGGATGAAGCGGGCGTAATTGATCAAGGAGAAGAGGACGTCTCCGAATTCCTCCTCGACATGTTCCGGGGAGGAGCGGGTACGGATTGCTTCCCGGAGCTCGTCCATTTCCTCCAGCACCTTTGTCCAGGCTTGCTCCGCATTTTCCCAATCGAATCCGACCTGGGCTGTTTTCTGTTGCATGCGCCAGGCCTTGACGACGGCGGGCAGGGAGGTCGGCACCCCTTGGAGGATGGAAGACTTGCCGGACTGGAGCTTGAGTTGTTCCCAATTGCGTTTGACGGCATCCTCATCGGCTACCTGGAGGTCGCCGTAGACATGTGGGTGGCGGGTCACGAGTTTGTCGCAAATGCCATGGAGGGCGGAGGCGATGTCCCAGGCGCCGGTTTCCTCTGCTATTTTGGCATAGAACACGAGATGGAGCAGGAGGTCGCCGACTTCTTCGCGGATCTCTTCCGGGTTGCCGTCCAGGATGGCGTCGGCGAGTTCGTAAGTTTCCTCTATGGTGAGGTTGCGCAGGGAGGAGAAGGTCTGTTTACGGTCCCACGGGCATTTTTCCCGCAGGTCGTCCATGATTTGGAGCAGGCGGGCAAAGGCATCGAGTTTGGCGGGCAGATTGTCGACCCGATAGTCCGTCGGATTGGTGGGTGCCGTCATTTTCATTAATTTTGTCGAATAGCGGGGCGGGGATGTACGCAAGACAAAGGTACGTCCTCCCTGGCAGCAAGAAAAAAAATACGCATGGAGTTCCTGACCATTTTTCTGGTGATAGCCGGTTTCGTCGGCATGTCCTTTCTATTGATGAACATCGGGTATCTGATTCGCAAGCGGGAGTTTCGGGGCACCTGTTCGTCGAACAATCCGATGTTGACGGAGAAGTTGGGCACCTGTTCGGTGTGTGGCAAGCAGGCGGACGAGGCCTGCAAGATACCGGCCGACGAGCGGAATGGCCTGCGGACCGAGCGGGTATGAAGGCCGGGGTGTTGGATTTCGTGTATGTCTTCATCGGTGGAGGGCTGGGTAGCATGTGTCGGTATGGGATCGGCCGGTTATGGGTCCGGGTGGCGCCCGGTTTTCCCTGGTCGACCTTCGCAGCGAACGTCACGGCTTGTCTGGCCCTGGGGCTGTTGGTGGGATTGGGTTTGCGGCAACGGCTTTCCCCGGGTGTCTCGTTGTTGCTGATGGTCGGGTTTTGTGGAGGGTTCTCCACCTTTTCCACTTTTTCCAATGAGACGTTCCAGCTCCTGTCGGGGGGAGATTGGGGCAGGGCATTCCTATATGTGGCGGGGAGTTTGCTGACATGCCTGGGGTCCTTGTATGCTGGTATCCGGTTGGTATCCTGAGGCGGGCATGCGTGTTCACCATCCGCCGGACGTAGGGGCGGGCGGTGCCGGCGTACTGTTCCGTGCGGGCAAGTCGTCTGATTTCGTGGTTGTCCGGGCTGGCAGGGCTGCCAGGCGGTTGGCTAGGGACCGGTAGAGACGGATGACGTTGGTCGGGGGAAGATAGTCGCCGGCGCCCCAGGTGACACGATGGACGGCCAGCGGGGAGGCGACCTGCAGGAAATAGTGGAGGTTGCCGGGATGTTGAATGTCGAGGCGGTGCAATTGGAGTCTGGCGGCTTGTTCGAAGAAATCGGCGGCGGCACGGGGAGAGAGGGCCTGTCGTTCCGTTAGGACCGAATCCTGACCGTCGGAGGAGAACACCTGTCCGTTTTTCAGGAGGACGAAGTAGGATTCCGTCCGGTCGTTGCTGTTCCCGCTACCGATGACGAGTTGGTCGTCTGGGAGGGTGTCGGCAGTATGCCGAGGCAGGTGACAGGCGGAAAGCAGGCACAGGAACAGGAGGACGGAGGTGACGGAATAACTCATGACAGGTGGTGCTGGGCGGGGGAAATGTTGGATTCTCGGGCGGAATGAGCGCAGGGGACAAAGGTCCGCTGCAGGCTGCAAGATAGGGGATTTGGTTGTCAATTTGAAGAAGCGGCGCCCAGGCGGGGCATTGGGGCCCCGGCGCGTTAAAAAAAGCCTAAGGGGCGGCTTGCGCTTGTAATTGTTTAGACGAAGGCTTAACTTTAGGCGATTATTTCAAAGCGTTTGAGCGGATTTTCACAGGCAATCAGTGCGCAATTCCACCATCGCACCTGTATGGTGCAACGAATCCCTTGGCGCGTTTCACCTAATAACTTCATACGACATGAAAAAAGTTCTTTTTCTCTTTGCGTTTGCCGGGCTGGTAGCCTTCACGGCGGAAGCGCAGAGCAAGGCCTGCTGTGCGGGCAAGACGGCGGCGAAGAGTTCCTGTGCCGAGACGACGGCGGCAGCCGACAAGGCGGCGGCTGCGGACGAGAGCATCGTCCGTCAGGTATCCACCAACGGTGATGTGAGCTACGCCCGCAAGGCGGTATGCCCGGCATCCGGAAAAGTCAGTCTGACAGCGGTCGAATACAATGCCGAGGCCGGCAAATTTGTCAACATGTCCCCGGCGGAAGCCGTATCCTGCGGCAGTTCTGCTGCGAAGGCGGTGAAGGTGACCGGCAAGGAAAAGAAGTCCTGCTGCGCCGGTGGTGGGGAGAAGGCCGCTTGCGGATCCAAGGCTGCGAAGACGGCGTCAGCGGCCGGGGAATCCAAGGCCAGGCTGGTGAGCAACGAGTCCAACTGATCAATCAGGATCCCGTCGGTTCGGCGGGTTCGAGGGGCTGTGCAGCGCAGGTTGCACAGCCCTTTGTATTGGTGTGTGTGGCGCAAACCAAATTGTCGGTTCGGCTTTGACCTGAATTGATGTGCCATGTCGCGGCCGCAGCGGTGACGGAATGGCGGATTCGTTGGAAGCGGATTTATTTTTTCCCCGCTTCGCGGGAAAGCTGGTACGCGAATTTTTAGAATCGGGCTGACTACAGGGATTTTTTCTTTTCTTAATTATCTGATAGCAAGTAGAGGGGGTATGTTGTCACCTTTTTATTAATGGAATTTTGCTCCCCGCTTCGCGGCGCTGGGCATGGGTGTGGCAAAGAGGGAGGGGATTCCCCGCTTGTGGGGAAAGCTGGACTCCAAAGCATTTTTTGTGATCCGACAGGTTGGTTTGCGCCCGTGCGGGGCAAAGGGGGACTGAGCGGAGGGGGGGGTCAGCTTCGGAATTCCGAGTACATGATGCCGTCGCGGTATTGTTGCAGGACATGGTGGACAGTAGGGGAGAGGTTGGTCGGCAAATTGTCCAGCGGGAACCATTCTACGCCCTTGAATTTGTTGGGTTCGCCGGTACGGAGCCTTCCGACCCAGGCGCTTCCTTTGAAATAGAGGGTGATGCGGTGGCCGTTGCCACGGGTTCGTTTGTGCAGGACATGGACCAGTTGCAGGTCGTCTTCCAGCAAGCTGATACCGGCTTCCTCGTAGGCTTCCCGAATCAGGGCCTGCAAGGCGTATTCGGTATGTTCGATGGTGCCCCCTACGAGGGTGTAGTTGCCGCCTTGGTTTTTCTTTTGCTTCAGGAGCAGAATCTTGCCCTTGTTGTACAGGATGAGTCTTACCTTGAGATTGATATCAGCCATTTTGTCGAAGTGTTGAACACTCCCGGCCCGGAGGGCGTGGACAGCGAGCGGACCCTGTCATCGGCGGGTATCCGGGCTGTTCGCTGTCTGCAACCCATGGGAAGGACTGGACAAATATATGTAAATGGACAGGATGTTCCGGTGGCAAAAAAGCGGAGGCAACGAGGAAGTGGTCAGTCACGGGGGAGGAAGGACATACGGATGCCGAATTTGGGTTTTAGGGTGATCAGCGGTTCGGGTACGACGGGATGTCGGGGGTCGATTTTGAGGTCGAAGTGACGGATGAGGAGAGCGAGGAGCAGCTGCATTTCCATCATGGCGAAGTGGTTGCCGACGCACATGCGGGGTCCGGCGCCAAAGGGGAGGTAGGCCATGCGGTCACGTTCCTTTTCGGTGGCGGGAAGGAAGTGGTCGGGGAAGAATTCGTCGGGTTTTTCCCAGAAGGCGGGATCCCGGTGGAGGGCGGCAATGGAGAGAAAGATGATGGAGCCGGCGGGGACGGGATGGCCGAGGATGCGGTCATCCGCGACGGGTTGTCGACCGAGGGCGAAGGCGGGCGGATACAGGCGCATACTTTCCTGCAGGACCTGCCGGGTGTAGGGCAGGTCCTGCAGGGCGGCGAAGGAAGGAGGGTTGTTTCCGAAGGCGGAGTCAGCTTCGGAGCGGACGCGTAGGAGGACATCCGGGTTTTCGGCCAGCAGGTAGAGGGTCCAGGAGAGGGCCGTGGAGGAGGTTTCGTGACCCGCTGCATAGAGGGTGATGGCCTCGTCGCGTAGTTGGCGGTCCGACATCCGTTCCCCGGTATCCGCATCCACCTGTTGGGTCAGCAAGGTGAGGAGATCCGCCGGCGGGGTATGCATTTTCTTCCGTTCGTCGATCATGCCGTAGATATAGCGGTCGAACCACCGGATGTCGCGTCGGAAGCGACGGTGGCGCCCGTCGAGAAAGACCAGGGGGGTCAGGTGAGGTTTGGCGGTGCGGAAGATGATGTAATCCTGTGCATCCGCCATGATGCGGTACAGTTCGGAAATGTCGGCGGAATTTTCTGTGCTGAACAAGGTTTGGAGGGTTATGTCGGCTGTGACGGCCATCATTTCGCGGGTCACCTCCAGGGGGTTGCCGGCGGCTGCCTTGTGTCGGAGTTCCCCGATGAACCGGTCTGCGACCGTCACCATGCGGAGGAAGAGATTTTCCAGTGCCGCTTTGTAGAAAACCGGCTGGACGAGCCGGCGTTGTTTGCGCCAATAATCGCCTTCGGAGGTGACCAGGCCGTTGCCGATGGCCATGCGCAGGTGACGGTAGGCGACGCTCTTGACATAATTCTTCTGGTTTTTCTGGAGGACATGGCTGAACACCTCCGGGTCGGAGGTGACGAACAACTTGCGGAAGACGAAAGGGACGCGGTAGAACCGGCCCAACAGGGGAGCCTGGCGGATGGTGAAAGTGAAGGGATCGGCGACGAAGGCGGCGCCGGGAATCAGTTGGTTTTTCTGACGGAAGACTGGCAAGGGACGAGTCATGGTGTGGTGGAATGATGTACGACAACGGAACAATCCGCTGCGGGAGTGGTTCGCCAGGGCAGGTGTTCCTTTAGCTGGCGGTCGGTAAAAAGTCGTGTCGGGCAAGCCTGGCCGGTCAGGTGCCGAAGGGAAAAATGGTAATTTGGCGGTGGAGCGGGCGTTGGGGCCCGACGACTTTCATTTTCACCATCAAAATCTTGAGGGATGAGCATCTTATTCTATCTGTTGTGTCTTTTGTCAGTTTTTCGGGAGGCATCGGATTCTTCCGTACGGGTGTTGACGTATAACATCCGGTTGGATACGCCGGCGGACGGGGTGAACCAATGGACGTACCGGAAGCAGCGGGTGGCGGAATTATTGGAGCGGCAGGCGCCGGATATCTTTGGGGTGCAGGAGGCCCTGGCCAACCAGATGGACGACCTGTCGCAGTTGTTACCGGCTTATCGCTGGTATGGTGTCGGACGGGACGATGCGAAGCGGGAGGGGGAATTTTCGGCGATATTTTATCGTCCGGAGCGGATGGAATTGCTTCGGAGCGGAACCTTCTGGTTGTCGGAGACGCCTGCGGTACCCGGTAGCAGGAGTTGGGATGCGGCCATCACCCGGATCTGTTCCTGGGGTATGTTCCGGGATCGTAGCGCTGGTCGGACGTTTTATGTTTTCAACACCCATTTCGACCACCGTGGCGAGCTTGCCCGGCTCCGGAGCCTGGAGTTGATCCGCAGCGAGGCGGTTCGGCTGTCGGATGGTCAACCGTACATCCTCATGGGGGATTTCAATTTCGAGCCAGCGGCCGCCCCGTACGGATTGGTCGGTAAATCGAAGGGATGGGATATCCGGGACACCTATGCGGAGCGGTTCGCGCAGGGGGAGGAGCCGGGCTGCACTTTCACCGGTTTCCGGGTGGAGGGGGCCGAATGTCGTCGGATCGACCATGTCTTCGTAAGTGCGGGATGGGCGGTGTCGTCGTTTGAGATCGACCGAACGAACGACGGCACCAACTTTCCGAGCGACCATCTGCCGGTGCGGGTGGACCTCCGCCTGGTGGGTCGTTGATCGGAGACAGGAGGCGGTCGGCAGGGCGTCAGGAGGAGGATTGGTGGATATGCCGGACCTTGTAAGGTTTTTTCTGTTGGGATTCGAAATAGGTCCGCATTTGGATTTCGACCACGATGCCGACGGTGATGAGTTGGATGCCGCCGATGACGAGCATGAGGCCGAGGATGATGAGCGGTTTGCCCCATATATCCTGCCCCAATACCTTGAGAATGCCGAGATAGAGGTTGATCAGCAAACCGAGGGACAGCAGGACGACCCCGGCATTACCGAAGAGGTGCATCGGACGCTGAAGGTAGCGTTTGAAGAAGAGCATCAGGAGCAGGTCGCTGACGACTTTGACGGTCCGTCCCAGGCCGTATTTGGAGGTGCCGAAGCGGCGGGCGTGGTGACGTACATCGACCTGGGTGATCCGGGCGCCTTCGAGGTGGGCGAGTACGGGGATGAAGCGGTGCAGTTCTCCGTACAGGCCGAGGTCGCGGGCGATTTCCGCGCGGAAGACCTTGAGGGCGCAGCCGTAATCCTTCATATGGACATTTGTTGCATGGCGGATGATCCAGTTGGCGATGGAGCTGGGGATTTTCCGGAGCCAAAGGCCGTCCTGCCGGTTGGTGCGCAGGCCGGCGACGAGGTCCCAGCGGCCGGATTCCGCCAGGCTGAGCATACCGGGGATATCCGCCGGGTCGTTTTGCAGGTCGCCGTCCATGGTGGCGATGAATTCACCGGTGGCCTGGTCGATACCTGCCATGAGGGCGAGGCTCTGGCCGTAGTTTTTGCGGAGTTCCACCACTTTCAAGTCTGGGGCGGCGAGGGCGGCCAATTCCGTGAGGGTGCCGTCGGTGGAGCCGTCGTCCACGTAGACGATTTCATAATCCAGGTCGGACAAGGCGGACCGTAGTTGCGCCACCAGGGGGCGGATATTGTCCTGTTCGTTGAAGACCGTCACGACGACAGATATTTTCATAAGCAACTGTTAGGTATGCCGGGTGAAAGCCGGGTCAGCGGTTGGTTTCCTGCGGGGGAGAACCGGGTTGTGCCAGGTCATCGTCCGGACAAGGTACGACCAGCAGGGATTGGCAATTCCATTGGATGGTCAGGGTATCCACGGCGGGCAGGTCACCTGGTCCGTAGCTGAGGGGATCCCGCAGGCAGTAGCTGTCCGGCTCGAAATCCGTTGATTTCCGGTGCAGGATGGCGTGGGTTCTGCGGGTGAGGTAGTATCCTGTCACCGGTTGGAAGCCCAGGCTGGACTGGTAAATATACATTGTTTTCCCTTTTAGTCGATCCGCCACCCGAAGGCTGCTGGAGCGGACGTTGGTGCTGCACTCCGCGGAGAGTCGGGTAGGGAGTACGAACCAGTCGAAGCCCAGCCGGGCGACCAGCAGCATCAGGGCGAAGACGACAGGCCGCCAAGGTGGGAATCGGAGGTAGAGGAATCCTGCACATAGGAGGACTGAGGCGAGGAGTGCGCTTTTCCAAGTGGCCAGGGGAACAAGGCGGAATGTGTCCGTCGCCGGGAGAATGGCCAGTGCTACGGTGGCCGCGATGCTGCCGGCGAGGAAGGTACCCTCGACGATCCGGACCGGGAGCTGGTATCCGCCTTTCACGGCCGTCCGGTATCCGTATCCCAGCACGGTGAGCAGCAGCGGCAGTTGGGGGAAGACGTATCGGGGATAGACTTCGACGGAGAGCCAGAAGGGCAGGATGGTGACGGCAAGCAGGAGCAGGTTCCAGCTGAGGAAGGGGTGTTTCTTGTATTGTCGGATCATCCTGGGGTGGCAGGCCGGCAAAAGCAGGAGAGACCAGGGGAGGAAGTGGTATGCCATTTCGAAGGGGAAGGAGAGGACATGGAGGATGGTCTCCCTTAGACCATGGGAGAGGAAGGTTCTTTTGGCGGACTCGTGATAGAGGGTTTTCCAGGCTTCACCGATTCCGTTGAATTGTGCATAGGCGGTGTAATAGCTGCCGATGACGGCGAGGAAGAGCAGGATGCCGCCCAGGTGAGCGCGGGAGACCAGTCTGTACGGTTGTCGGCGCCAGAAAAAATAGGCAGGCAGGGAGACACCGAGAGTATACAGGGCGGGCAGTCCCTTGAGCAGGAAGGCGACAGCGCCGAGGAGGTAGGCGATGGGGAAGAGGCGTTGGTCGCGTTGGCGTTCTCCTTCGGTATAAATCACCATGAAAAGGGAGTACAGCACCCAGGCGTAGCAAATGTCCAGCAGGCCGAGCATACTGTCCCAGAAGAGGATACGGCCGGTGGTCAGCAGCATGAGGGGAATGGCGACCGGCAGGACGGGGTCCGAATGGAACGGGGGTTGACGTCGGAGGAAGAACCGCAGGGTGGCGGCGAAAGCGAGGAGGAACAGCACGGTTGGCAACCGGACGGCGAATTCGTCGGTTCGGCCGGTCAGCCGGAAGCAGAGCGCGAGGATCCAGTTGTAAAGGGGCGGTTTGTTGTAATAGAATTCGCCGAAGAGGGTCGGCGTGATCCAGTTGCCGGAGATGTCCATTTCCAAGGCGACCAGTGCGCGGATGCCTTCGTCACCATACAGTGCGACGAGGCCCAGGTTGGTGAGCAAGGCGGCGGGCAGGAGCACGGCCGCCGCCAGGGCGATCCAGGCGGTGGGACGGAGGATCGGACGGACCGTTTTATTCAAAGGCGCCGGAGGAATCAT
Organism: Bacteroidota bacterium; assembly: GCA_041163745.1. Taxonomy (GTDB): domain Bacteria; phylum Bacteroidota; class Bacteroidia; order Chitinophagales; family Saprospiraceae; genus UBA6168. Next base: position 9,848 of record JBEAQU010000078.1, on the reverse strand, counting down.
ACGGTAAAGGTATCGCAAACAGCCGGTATCCTGCCAATCAGGACGACCTTTTCAGATCGGGATGCGCCGGGTATATTAAAACGGATGGAATAGGATGTGTAGCCATAGGTGTTTACGTATTTTTGCGACTCTACAAGAATCGAAATGGAACCAAGCTGGGAAAAGGACAAACATGAGAGAGCGGGGCGGTGGCAAGTAGCCGGCTGGATTCGTTCAGGGGCAGGGTGGTACCGGGCGATGGCTGCGGAGCGGCCGGTGTTGGCCCGGATGGTCCTGTGGGTCGGACTGCCGGGTGTGGCGGCCTGCCTGTTGTTTCTTTTCTTCCTGATGCTGATATCATTGGGTGCCTTCGGGTTTGTGCCCCGGCAGCAGGATCTGCGGAACCTCAACCAGAACGTCGCCTCCGAGATATACACGGTGGACAGTGTGTTGCTCGGCAAGTTTTTCATTGAGAACCGGCTGTTGACGGAGTTGGACAGTGTGTCCTCCTTTCTGACGGACGCCCTGGTCAGTACGGAGGACGCCCGTTTTTTCGAGCACGGGGGGATAGATTTCAAGGCGGCGTTGCGGGTATTGTTCCGGAGCATCCTGGCCGGTGACGAGTCCGGTGGCGGCGGGAGCACCATCAGCCAGCAGCTGGCCAAGAACCTGTATCCGCGCAAATCGTTGGGCATATTGACGATGCCGGTGGCCAAATTCAAGGAAATGATCATAGCCCGTCGGTTGGAGCGGGTGTACAACAAGGAGGAGATATTGGGTTTGTACCTGAACACGGTGCCGTTCGGGGAGAACGTGTTCGGTATCCGGATGGCGGCGCTGCGCTACTTCAGCACGACACCGTATGCCATCCGGGCGGAGGAGGCGGCGGTGCTGATCGGTATGTTGAAAGCGAACACCGCCTACAATCCGGTCCGCAATCCGGACCGGGCGCGGGAGCGGCGCAATGTCGTCCTGCAGCAGATGGTCAAGTACGGACATCTGTCGGCATCGGTGGCGGATTCCCTGTCGCGGTTGCCGGTGTCGGTGCGATACGCGACGGAGAGTCACAACGAGGGGTTGGCAACTTATTTCCGGGAAAGTCTCCGGCTGGAACTGGAGCAGGAGCTGCGCGAATACCGGCACCCGGACGGACGGCCGTACAACATCTACACCGACGGGCTGAAGATATACACGACCCTTCATTCCAGGATGCAGGCATATGCGGAGGAATCCGTCCGGGACCACATGCGGGGTCTGCAGGCGTCCTTCGACCGGCATTTTGCGGATTATCCGCAGGCGGTGCCGTGGGGGAGCGACGCGTTGTTGGCTGTGCAGAAAGCGGCCTCGCCGCGATACCAGCAGCTATTGTCCGCGGGTATTCCGGCGGCGGAGATCGACTCCCTTTTCCGGCGACCGGTTCGGATGACCATTTTCCGATGGGATGCGGAAGGGCAGGCGGTTGACACGCTCCTGTCCCCGTTGGATTCGATCCGGTATTACCTGACCTTGTTGAGCACCGGCCTGCTGGCGGCCGACCCGCACACGGGAGCGGTCCGGGCATGGGTCGGGGGCATTGATTTCCGGCATTTCAAATTCGACCATATCAAGGCGGTCCGCCAAGTCGGGTCCACGTTCAAGCCGGTGGTATATGCGTTGGCATTGGAGAACGGGGTAGACCCATGTGAGCGGTTTCCGAACGAATACCGGATTTTCGAGACATTCGATAATTGGGCGCCACGCAATGTGGACGGCCGCTACGGGGGGTATTATTCCATGCGCGGGGCATTGCGCATGTCGGTGAACACAGTGGCGGTACACCTGATCCTTCGGATGGGAATCGACAATGTCCGCGACCTGGCCCGGCGGATGGGAATCACCTCCGACATACCGTTGGAACCGGGTATCGCCCTGGGAGCGGTGGATGCCACCTTGTACGAGATGGTCCGCCTGTTCGCTGTCTTCGCCAACCGGGGCGTGCTGCCGGTCTTGCATACCCTGGATCGGATCGAAACGGCGGACGGCCTTTTGGTGGCTGATTTCTCCGCCGGTGCGGCGGAAGCCGGCCGGCCGGTGATGAGTCCGGAGACGGCCGACAAAGTACGATATCTACTGCAATCCGTGGTGGACGGCGGTACCGGCGGCCGGCTGCGATACCAGTGTGGTTTCTATTATCCGGCGGCCGGCAAGACCGGGACGACGGACAACAATTCGGACGGTTGGTTCATCGGTTTCACACCCGATCTGATCGCGGGTGCCTGGGTCGGTGCGGAGCAGCCCCTGGTCCGCTGGCAATCGACCCGTCTCGGGCAAGGCGGGGCTTCGGCGCTGCCCCTGGCCGGCAATTTTCTGGCGGCCGTGTATGCGGATTCGCTGTTCCAGGGTTGGCGGAAGCACGCCTTCCCACCGTTGCCCGGTGATGTCTCCACTTTTGATTGCTATGATTACATCCCCTCGGAGGAATCCCTCCTGGATTCCATCGCATTTTATGAAAACCTTTCGCCGGATTCCATCGGGATGGATGTCCGGGATTCCGTCATCCAATATTACCGGGAGAGCATCCTGCGCTTTGGCTATGGGGTGGATTCCCTGGCTACGGACAGCCTGATCCTGGAGGAAGAGGACTTCGGATTTTCCAAGCCATCTTTCGGGCAGGATCCGACGGATGAGGGCTTTTGACGGAACGGGCGCCGACCAACTTGACGTATCCACGGTGGTTCGGAGGGACGCGCGTTGTCGTGGCCGAAGGGGTAATGGAATGGCGGGTTCGTTGGCAGCGGATATATTTTTTCCCCGCTTTACGGGGTAAGCTGGTGGTACGCGAATGTAAGAGAATTAGACTAAGTTACAGGCATTTTTTCATTTTTAATTTATTGATAGCAAGCTGATTGGGTATTTTTTCGCTCTTTTATTAGTGGAATTTTGATCCCCGCTTCGCGGGATGGTCTGCTACGGATTGGTGATTCGACCGTTTGGTTTACGCCCGAATTTCCTCCCCGCTTCGCAAGGAGAGCCCCAGGGGAATGGTCGATGCCATGAGTAAGGGGGCTTGCGAGGCCACCTTGATACGCTGCCGGTGTTCGGGCAGCAATCTGCTTAGCGGCCAGTCGAGTACTCGGTTCTCCGGTTGGCGCTGATACGGCCTGAGCGGCTGTTCCGTTCGTACGCATGCTTGTCAACGGCTTGGCCGTGACCGGAGGCAGCGCCTGCGATGACCTTGCCTGCGTGTTCTCCCGGCCTGTCGCCATCGCCGCCCATGCGATGGAGCGGGGACGGCGCGTGCCCGCCAGGTGCCGCGGATACGCCTGCTGTCCGTACCTGCATCTTTCTTTCGCAGGTACATAATCCTTGTCGTCACACATTCCCTTTTCGAGCCCGGAGGATGACAGAAGGCAGAAAAATTTGCCAAACTGGAGGAGGGGGCTTATTTTCGTTCATCCTTTCAAGCTGCGGAATGAGAAAATTGTTTGCCCGGTTTCTGTTGGCGGTTGTCATCCTGCAAGGCATGGTATCCCATGTCAGCGTCGGCGTATGGCAGATTGTGGAGACCGCACACCGGATGAACGAACAGGAAGCCGCCATTGCCATCGGGCTTAAGGAGGCGGCCGGCATCGAGTCCGCGATACAGATTTTGAAAGAGGAGCAGCTTACGCCCCGTGGCTACATTTACAGCGACTTCTTCGCTTTCACCAGGACCGACGGCAACGAGCGGGTCTATTACCGGCTTGTTCCCGACAGCACGGTGGAGGAGGGCATCGAATGCCGCATGCCGGTTGCCCCGGGGCAGCCGGAAACGGATTGGTCCCTGCTGCTCGAGCATTTGTTCCGGGAATACACGCTCACTCCGCTCGAATGGCTGTTGATGGACAGCGAATCTGTACCGGGTGACGGCCATTTCGCCGTATCCACCATTCGGCAGCAACATTGGGTCACCCTGCCCAGCCCGCCACCGGATCGGGTCTGAATTCTTTTTCCCATATCAATTCTATTCCATTTCAACACGATCCGCGACACTGGATTCCGTAGGAGCGCGACATTGGCGTGAGCCTGTCCGGTTTGTCTTGGCCGTATGCAGTCCGGATTTTGTCTGACGTCCTGTCGGGCGGAGGGGCGAGCCAAGGGTTGCCGGACAAGCGGTCCTGACCTTCCCCCGTTGTGGATGGGAGTGCGTGTCCGTGGAAGGTGTGCAACACCGGTGGTGGCATGATTTGCTGCCGACATACCGGATAGTCAATTATTCAAAAAATGAAGAATAAACATATCGTTATCGCCCTGATCATACAGCTAGGCTGGGTATTGCCACAAAAGGCGCAGACGCCGGCCGATGCGTTGATGATGGGGGCGCGAGAAATCTGTGTGGCGGTGCAGTACCAGGAAGACCGGTGGGACCGCTATTGGGAGGGGACGCTGTTGCGGGAAAACCTAAACATCGGTACGCTCACCCGTCGGACGGCCACCCAGCTGGCGGCAGTCGGGCTGGGGGCCCGCACCGACCTGTACGGGATGCTGCATTATGTTTCCACGGAGCCATCCGGCGGCCAGCTGGCGGGGGTGTCCGGCTGGCAGGACCTGGGCCTGTACGTCAAACACAAATTGCTGGAGCGTCCGGTCGGCGGCGGCGACATTCAAGCGTTCCTGTCCGCCGGGGGCAGCCTGCCGGTCGGAGCGTATCTATCCGATTACATGCCTATGAACCTGGGATTGGGAACCTTGGAGCTGATGGTGCGCGGTATTGTCAAGTACGAGCATTCCCGAGGCATGTACGGGCGGCTGGGCGCCGCCTACCTTCACCGGGGAACCACGACAGCGGAAAGGGACTATTACTATACCGACCGGGGCATATACAGTACGGCCATGGACGTTCCGGACGCGCTGCAGGTGGAGTTGTCGGTCGGAAGCTGGTTGTGGCGGCATACCTTGCAGGCGGAGGCAGGAGGCATTCACCAGCCCTCCCTGTACGGAGACGACATCCGCCGGCAAAATGCGCCACAGCCCACCAACAAGGCCGACATGACCGGTGTCTTGGTCCGGTTGCGGTATTTTCCGACAATCATCCGGGGGGGCAGTCTGTCGGCGGGGTATCAACGGGTACTTCGGGGCAGGAACATCGGGCGGTCGACGGTGATATCCGGTGCCATCACCTGGCAGTTCGGCCTCGGAAAGGGGCGGCGGTCATCGGCAGCCGGCAACCCGTCCGCATCCATTATTACAAACGACTGATAAATCGAATCACATGAAATCCAGCATATACATTTATCTGATGGCCGGCAGTCTGACGGCGGCGTTGGTCACAAGCTCCTGCAGGAAAGAGTTGCCCACGCGAACAAGCTATGATTCCTACACCTACGCCGGATTGGATGAGTCGGGCGGCACCTGGACGCCGGTATGGCTGGCGGGTCCGGAGGAAGTACGGATAGACCCACCGGCGGCGGTCGGTACGGATGCATACCGTCAGGAGTTGGCGGAACTCAAGCGCCTGTCCGCCCGGCCGGAGAAGCGTGACCGGGAGGCCATGGCGTACTGGACGAACAATCCGATCATCCGGTGGAACGAGATTGCGCGGGATATGGTGGCGAAGTACAACCTGACGCCGGCGCCGGCGCCGGACGGCACCTATCCGTCGCCCGACCCAGCCCAGCCCGACCAATACCCCTATTTTCCCTATTCCCATCCTACCTACACTTGTCGGGCCTTATCCTATCTGGGAGCGGCCCAGTTTGACGCCCTGATCGCGGCCTGGCATTACAAGTACGAATACAGCCGGCCGGCGCCGTATTTGGTGGACGAGACCCTGGAGCCGGCTTATGCGACCAACGACCTGCCATCCTATCCGTCCGACGGGGCGGTGGTGGCGGCGGTATCGAGGGAAATTCTTTCCACGCTTTTCCCATTGGAGAAGGCTTACCTGGAGGAGCGAGCCGAGGAGATGAAGCGGGCCATGCAAGCGGCCGGCATGCACGTGGCGAGCGACCTGGCGGCCGGGGATTCCTTAGGGAGAGGGGTGGCGAGGCTATTTCTGGCGCGGGCGGCGGCGGACGGCATGTCGGCGGCGCAAGTGTCCAAGGCAGTATCGGATTCCTTGGCGCAGGCTGCCTACGACCGGTTCGGATGGAAGTGGGAGAACATGGAGGTGCCGCAGCGGCCGGTCGGGGTGACGCCCTTCTTCGGTCGGGTGAAGACCTGGTTCCTACCGGATGTCGAGGCGGTCCGGGCGCCGGTGCCGCCCGCACCGGGTACGCCGGCCTTTGCCGAGGCTGTGGCCGAATTGAGGTCGGTGGCGGAGAACCTGACCACCGAGCAGCGCCGCATCGCCAATTGGTGGTCGGACGGGTTGAACACCTATACGCCGCCGGGCCACTGGAATCGATTCGCCACGGACTTCATCCTGCAATACAGATACAATCCGTTGCGTTCCGCCAGGGTATATGCTTACATGAACATGGCGATACACGATGCCGGGGTGAGTTGTTGGGATGCCAAGTATTACTACCATTATCCGCGGCCCATTCAGGTCATCGACGGGTTCAAGACCATATTGGGCACGCCCAACTTCCCGGCCTACACCTCCGGGCACAGTTCCTTCTCCGCGGCGGCGGCGGCCGTGCTGGCTCATATCTTTCCGGCGGAGCGTGCGAAGGTGGACGCTTGGGCATGGGAGGCTGCAGAATCCAGGATATACGGGGGCATACACTTCCGATTCGACAGTGAGGCTGGCCTGGATGCGGGCAGGGCGACAGCGGACTACGCAATCATGCGGGCCGCGGCGGACGGAGCCGACCAGTAGGTGTGGAAGACATCGGACAAGACAGCGCTCCGCTCGCCTCCGGGGGTCGGCCGATCGACGGACGGCCCCCGGGCGAGCGGGTGGGGCTCGTCAGCTCAGCCATCTTCTTTTCGGAGTACTTCCAGGGGTGGTTGGCGGACGATGCTGCGGGTATGGAGGGATCCTATGAGCATGGTCAGCGCGGTGACGGACAGGAAAACGAGGAGTGTTGGCCGGAGGTCCGGGTCGAAAGGAATCTCCAGCGACCATGTGGCCAGGGCGAAGCCACCGACGAGGGACAAGACCACGCCGGTCAGCGAGGCCAACAGCCCCAGGAGGAAATACTCCTGCAGGTTGATGCGGATGATGTGGGAGCGATGGGCGCCGAGGGTTCGGAGCAGGACACTTTCCCGTATTCGCTGGAACTTGCTCAGCACGACGGAGCTCACCAGTACGATCAGTCCGGTCAGGATGCTGAAGAGGGCCATGAAGCGGATGACGAAGGAAACCTTGTCCAGGACAGTGCTGACCGAACGGAGGATTTGGGTGAGGTCGATGACCGAGACGTTAGGGAAGCGGCGGACGAGGGCCTGTTGGAATCCGGCGGACTGTTCTTCCGAGTCCGTTCGGGATACGATGACATGGAACTGGGGAGCCTGTTCGAGCACACCCGTGGGGAAGACGACGAGGAAGTTGGTCTGCACCCTTCGGAAGTCGACCTTACGGATGCTGCCTACGACGGTTTCCATGGGGGTTCCCTGCACATTGAACACCAGGCGGGAGCCGACGCCTGCCTGCATGTCGTCGGCGATGTTTTCGGCGATGGAAACGTAGATGATACCATCCGCTGCGACGGATCCGTGCCAGGTGCCTTCGACGAGGGTTTCCGTATCGATTAGGGAATCGCGGTAGGTGACGCGGTATTCCCGTTCATAGACCCAGTTTCGGCGTCGGTTCCGGGGTTCGTCGAGGGTGTCGCGGCGGTTGTCCGTCTGATTGACGCCATCGATGGTTTCCAGCCGCATGGTGACGATGGGAACCAGTTGTCGAAGGGGCAGACCTTGTTCGGTGGCGAGCCGGGCGACATCCTCTTTTTGATGAGTTTGGATGTCGAAGATGATCATGTTGGGGAGGTCGTTGGCGCCGGTGTAGGCGATTTGGCGAAGGAGGAGGTCCTGGACCAGGAACAAGGTCGACAGCAAGGCGGTGCCGAGGCCGATGGTGACGATGAGCACCATGGTCTGGTTGTTGGGACGGTAGAGGTTGGCGAGGCTTTGTCGCCAGGTATAGGTCCAATGGGTAGGAAAGAACCGCCGGACGGACCAGACCAGGCCCTTGGCGAAACCGGCGAGAACGAGGAAAGCGAGCAGAATGGCGGCGGGGAATGCGAGGGAATCCGTCTGGAGATAGGTCAGTCCCCCCATGAAAAGGAGAATCAGGGAATAGACGCCCCAGCGCAGGGGATCCCTTGCCGATACATCCTGTTCCAGGGAAGCCCGCAGGGTGGCGAGCGGGGACACCCTGCGGATGGCCAGGAGGGGCAGCAGAGAGAACAGCAGGGTGACACCCAGGCCGGTACCCATACCGGTCAGGATGGCTGCAGGCGATACGTCGGTACTGATGTCCCGGATAGGGAGGAAAGAAGCCAGGAGCGGGGGAAGGGCGAGCTGCAGCACACTTCCGAGGATGGCACCGGCGATACCGCCGGCCAGACCGAGGGCCAATACCTGGAGGAAATAGATGCGGAACGCCTGTCCGGCCTGCAGTCCGAGGCATCGGAGGACGGCGATGCGGGCCATTTTGTCTCGCAGGTAGATATGGACGGCACTGGCGACGCCGATGCTGCCCAACAGGAGGGCGATGAAAGCCACGAGTTGGAGGAAGGTCCGCATGTTCCCCAGCGCATTCCCGAGTTGTTGTTGGCGGTCGGCGGCGGTTTCCACTTCCAGGGGGGTGTTTTCAAGGGCGGGTTCGAGATCCTCCCGTGCGAGCGACTGGCTGTCCGTGCCATCCGCCAATCGGAAGAAATATTGGTACCAGACGAGGGAGCCCTGCCGGACCAGTTCGGTTCCGGGCAGGGCAGCCAGGGGAATGTAGACGACAGGTGCGACGGAGCCGGCGATACCGGCGCGGCCGGGCACGGTCCGGAGCTCCCCGATGATGAGGAAGGGCGTATTGCCGATCCGGATGGTATCGCCGACGGAGCGGTTGAATTGCAGCAGGAGGGTTCTCTCCACCAGGGCGACGCTTGCCGGTTCGGTAGTATCCGAGGCGGCGGCGAGGAAGGTGTCGGCGGCGGCGGCGGGTTGGGTGTCGAACTTGCCGTAGAAAGGGAAGGCACCGTTCTGGGCTCGTACCTGCACCAGTCGGCTGCCTCCGTTCCGGGGGAAATAAGCCATGGAGGCGAGGCTCCAGATTTCGGCGGTGGCGACGGCGGGCAATCGCCGGAAGCGTTGCCGGACGGAGTCGGCGGCGGGTTGGCCACCCTGGACGAGGAGGTCTGCGCCGAGCAGGGTGCGGGCTTCGCGGGCGATGTCGCGTTGCAGGTTTTCGCTGAAGGATTGTATGGCCACCAGGGCGGCGATGCCAATGATGATGGAGGTGACGAAAAGCAGGAGCCGTCCACGGTTGCGCCGGCTGTCCCGCCATGCCATTTTCAATATCCAGGAGTGGGTAGGTGTCGACAAAGAAATAAGGGTTGTGGTGTCGGATAGTAATCAAACGCCGAATCTTTGCATTGGTTCTGCGGGGGCTGCGGCAAATCCGGTGGGCGGCGCTGAAAAAAACGGCTTTTCGGCTGGCGGTCCTGTGCGTCGGCGTATCTCACCATCCTAATTGTGCCATGAAAGGACCATACACCGTGTGGCGGTTGATGCTGTCCAACACGGGTGCAAATCAAATTGTCGGTTCCGCATGGAGGAGGGGTTGACGTGCGATATCGCGGCCGAAGGGATGAAAGCATGGCGGATTGGGTGTGCCAGGGAGGTCCTTGTTCCCCGCTTCGCGGAAAGCGCCGGACTACGAATTTTAGAGAATTTGGCTGATTACGGGGATTTTTATTTTGTAATTTTTTGATTGGACGTGCTTTGTAAATTTTTTACCTTTTTTA
>JBEAQU010000077.1:0-7896 GCA_041163745.1 Bacteroidota bacterium | reverse complement strand
CCCGCTTCACGGCTGGTTTGCTACGGATGGGTGATCTGACCGTATGGTTCAGCAATTGGGATGCAAAGAGGCTGCCTGAACGACATTTTGATTTGCGCTCGATGGAAAAAGGAATCAAGATCGCTTGGCAGTTCTCCATAGAGGATGCCAGAAAGAAAATGAACAGATATTATGAAGGGGTCAACCCTGGAAACAACTTTCAACAAACTTAAATTACAATGTATTAGCCTAATTCCAAAAATTCGCGTACCAGCATCCCCGCGAAGCGGGGAAAAATTCATCCTCTTCCAACGAATCCGCTGCAGACCTGCTCTTCCCGCAAGCGGGGAATCCCCTCCCTCCCTTCGACACCCGTGCCCAACGTCGCGCGACCCTCTCCGCGAAGCGGGGAGCAAAATTCCACTAATAAAAAAACGGTGAAACACCCAATCCGCTTGCTATCAACTAATTAAAAAAAAGAAAAAATCCCTGTAATTAGCCTAATTCCAAAAATTCGCGTACAAGCATCTCCGCGAAGCGGGGAAAAATACATCCTCTTCCAACGAATCCGCCATTCCGTCACCGCTTTGGCCGCGCCAAGCGGAAAGCCAGCATCGGCGCGTTGTTACGCGCCACCAGGAGCCAGGGATCGCCCCCGACTGCCAGGACGGCCAGGTCCCGGACCTCCCCCTCCCACCGGATTCCCGTGAGCCGCTGCGGAACCGCCTCGAAGGTACCGTCTCCTCGGCCTTTCAACCAGCAGCCGTAGCTGGCGTCGTAGCGGCCCATCTCCGGCTTCACCGCGTGCAGGTTGCCGCCCAGCAGCAGGTCCAGCCGGCCGTCCCCGTCGAAATCATAGGGCAACACGGCGTATACCGGTGCCAACTGGGCGGCGGTCGGCAGTTCCGACAATCGGAAACGGCCGGTTCCGTCGTTGAGGAAGGCACATGTGGCCAGTTGGTTCGCCTCGTGGACCATCGCCCCCGCCAACACCTCCGGAGGGAAAATGTCCGCGATGGTCTGTTCGCGGTACGAGGCGTATTTCAAGTACTTTTTCTTCAGCCCCGGCAGCTGCTGGATCAGGTCATGGCGCAGGACGAGCGGATAGGAACGCTCCCCATTGTATTGACAGATTATCTGCTCCACGGAACTGTTCCCGTCGAAATCGCCGACATGGCAGGTGACGGGCTGCTCCGCACTTGCCCGGAAACGGGAATTCAGGCCGTGGTTCCCCGCCACCAGGTCCAGGTCGCCGTCGCCGTCGAGGTCGGCCACCGACAGACAGTTCCACCAACCGGCGGAGGGCGCCGACAAGGCGGCCGTATCGGGTGACAGCCGGCCCTGGTCGTTGCGGAACAAGCGCAATGACATCCATTCCCCGACAACCGCCAGATCCGTGTCCCCGTCCCCGTCGTAATCCAGCCAGGCGGCATCCGTGACCATGCCCAGCCTGGTCAGACCCGGGGCGGCCCGTGCCGTGATGTCCGTGAACCGGCCGGTTCCGTCGTTCTCCAACAGGTAACCGTTACCAGGCACCCCGTAGTAGAAGGGAACGACCCGCATGCCGACGAACAGGTCCAGGTCGCCGTCGCCGTCCACATCCGCTGGCTGGACACAGGAGGTGCTTTCGAAACGACCGGCCGGCAACACCTGTTCGGTCAAGGTGAAGTTGCCCTTGCCGTCGTTGCGGTACAGCCGGTCACGCAGGGCGGCGGCACCGGCGGCGAACTCATGACCGCCGCTGGCAACGTACAGGTCTTGGTCACCGTCGCCGTCGGCATCGAAGAAGACGGCACCGAGGTCCTCGCTCAGGCTGTCGCGCAGCAAGGCCGCCGGTGTCGACGGCACCAGCCGGTCACCCTGCTGCCGCAGCAGGGTCGGAGCCACCCCCTTGGCATTCCCGACGAAACAATCCGTCCGGCCGTCACCGTCCACATCACCGAGCGCCAGCTTGGGGCCTTCCGTCGAGATCATGTGGTAGAGCAGCCGGTCGCGGTCGAAATCGACGAACAGGTTCTCCCGGTGCACCGGCCCCGCAAAACCGGAAACCGGCCGGAGCATGGGCGGCGGGGCATCGGGACGGGATGCCGGCCGGGCCGGGTCGGCCCGCTCCTCGAACAAGGTCAGGTGCTGCCCGCTGCGGACGTCCGACAGGACGGTCCGCTTACCATAGTACCACTCCACGACCAGCGAGTCCAGGACCTCATGTCGGCCCAGACCGAAATGGGCCTTGTATTCCATGGAGCTTTCGAAGCCCCGGATGGGGTTGTATTCCAGATAATAGGTGTCGGAGCCGGCATGTGCACGCAACTTGGCACCCACGGCATGGGTGTTCGCGCCATCCCCGACCAGGGTCAGGCTGAGCCATCGGTGCTCCGGCAGCAAGGTCTCCGTGTTGTTGCGGAAAACGGAGGCCAGTCCGTTGAGGTTGTTGACGACGAGGTCGAGGTCGCCGTCCCCGTCGAGGTCGCCGTAGGCACTGCCGTTGGAAAAGGAAGGCGCCCCCAGCCCCCAGGCGGGGGCGACATTGCGGAAGCGCAGGTCCCCGGATCCTTTGAACAGGTAGTTCGGCACCGGCTCGGAAGGGATGAAGTCGACCAGCTTGCGAAAATCCACCCCTTCGCGGGAGATGACGGAACGCTTGGTTTCCTCGTCGGCGACGAACTGCAGGAAATCCTGGTCGGTCAGGTCCTGGAAGATGCCGTTGGCGACGAAGATGTCCTTCCATCCGTCGTTGTCGAAATCCTGAATCAGGGCGCCCCAGCTCCAGTCGGTGGCCTCCACGTCGGCCAGGCGGCCGATTTCACTGTAGGTACCGTCGCCGTTGTTGAGCTGGAGCATGTTGCGGGTGAACTGGTAGTGGTAGTCGTTGCGGACGCCGTCCTGGAGCCGGTTCCAGCTGTCGAAGGTGGTCTTGGTCTTGATGCGGGATTCCGGTTCGGGCAGCATTTCCGTCACGAAGAGGTCGGGCCAGGTGTCGTTGTTGATATCGGCCACATCGGCTCCCATGCTGGCGGCGCTGATGCTGCCCATCTGCGCGGGCAGCACTTCGCGGAAACTGCCGTCCCGGTTGTTGAGGTAGAGGTAGTCGCGCTCGAAGAAATCATTGGAGATGTACAGGTCCTGCCAGCCGTCCTTGTCCAGGTCGCCGACCGTGATGCCCAGGCCGAACCCGATGACACTGCCGTGGATGCCGGCTACGGCGCTGACGTCAGTGAAGACAGGGGTCTCGTCCCGGCTGCCGTTGCGAATCAGCTCGTTGCGTAAGAGCTTGTCCCCGCCGACGGAATCCCGTTTCTCCCGTTCGTTGCGGCGCAGGTCGAAGCTGCCGATGGCCCGGAAGGAATTGTTGAGGAGATACAGGTCCAGGTCGCCGTCCTTGTCGTAGTCGAAAAAGGCGGCATGGGTGCTGAGCCCGGCGTCGGCCAGTCCGTAGGCCGCCGCCCGCTCGTCGAAGGCAGGCACCGGCAAGGCGCCGCTTCCGCCTGCCGTCGGGTCGACACCCCGGTTGATGAACAGCTCGTTCTCGCGGTTGGCTCCGTCCACATCACCGGAATTGCAGACGTATATGTCGAGCCAACCGTCGCCGTTGACATCCGCCATGGCGACACCGGTGCTCCAGCTGCCGGTGCCACCTACCCCCGCCTGCTCCGTCACATCGACGAAACGGAAGCCACCCTCGTTGAGATACAGGCGGTTGGGTTCCATGTTGGCGGTTAGGAAAAGGTCAGGCAGCCCGTCCCGGTTGATGTCCCCGATCGCGACCCCGCCCCCGTTGTAGAAATTCCGATAGGTGTAGATGTTGAAATCCTGGCGGAAGGCCAGCTTGTTCTCGAAGGTGACGCCCGTCACGTCCGCCGGCAAAGTGGTGAACATCGCCTGGGGCGGAAGGTCGGCCGCCGACCGCCGGCAGCCGATGCCGGCAAGTAGTATCGCCAACAGGAGGTATGTCTTGTTTGCCATGTGTCTTCTTTTGTGGTTCCCCGGCCGTCGCATACCGTCGGGACAGCAGCCCCGTACAGCCGACGCCCTTACAAAGTTAACAACACCCGGCCGTTCGTGTGCGCCTCCCCTTGGAATCGCCGCCTGGTCGGGTGTGACTGCAAAGGACCTGTCAATCCGATGATTTCTATCATCCCTCATCCTGCCGGTAATTATTCCATATATCCTCATAGTTAACAAATTTTTCTTCGCAACCTTCGGCAGATGGTGTCGCCACAGGTCCGCAGCCACCGCGGCTCCCTGTGCGTCGCGATGTCCGGCTGTTGTTGCCAAGACAAACAGGCGGACGGATTCGGCGGCACCTTCCCTACACATTGGCACGTCATGACCCTATCCGACAAATTATGCAATGGCCGCAAACTGGAGACGCTGGTGGAGAACCGCACCACCCACCATATGGATCCGGCGGACCTTCACCTGTTCGAAACACATAAGCAGGCCGAGCAGGTGGTGCTGCAGTTCGACCAACCGGTACTGGCCAGCATGCAGCAGGGAAAGAAAGTGATGCACCTGTCAGACCACCTCCCCTTCGAGTTCCTGCCGGGCGAATCCCTCATCCTTCCCTCCCGGGAGATCATGACCATGGATTTCCCGGAGGCCCGGCTCGACCAACCGACCCGATGCCTCGCCATGACCATCGACGAAAGCCGGATCCGGTCGACCGTGGCGCTGCTCAACGAACAGATGCCCCGGCTGAGCGGTACCGACTGGACCTACCGGGAGGAGAATTTCCATTTCACCAACGACACGGCCATCCAACAGCTGATCCAACGGCTGATTTTCCTTTTCACCGAAGACCATCCTTCCCGCGATGTCTTTACCGACCTGCTGCTGCGGGAGTTGGTCATCCGGATCCTGCAGCTGGAGTCCCGCACGTCCGCGGCAGATCCCACCGCCACCCCACCCCGCGACAACCGATTGTCCTTCATCATCCGATATATGCGGGAACACCTTGACGAGCCGCTGCCCGTGACCCAACTGAGCCATAAGGTCTACATGAGCGAATCCAATTTCTACCGGGTCTTCCGGCATGAGATGGGACTTTCCCCCACGGATTTCATACTCCGGGAGAGGATGAAACGGGCGGTCAGCCTGCTGCAGGACCCGAACAACAAAGGGAAGGACGTTTGTCTGCAATGTGGCTTCAACAGCCTGTCCTATTTCATCCGTGCCTTCAAACGGGACCACCACCTTTCGCCGCGGGCTTACCAGGCCCGGATGCAGCAAGGCCCGGGCTGACCCCGGAGGCCCTCCTCATCCTTCCTCCAGGAGGCTGCCGTTTTTTTTCTTCTGCTGGTGCAGGCGGTAGGAGAAAGTGAGGTTGATTTGTCGGCGGCGCCATTGGGCGTCGCTGTAGGTGTAAAAGGAGGCCCCGACGGATTCCGTCCGGTAACGGCGTCGGTTGAAGAGGTCGCTGACGTTGAGGGTCAGGGTGGCGTCTTCCCCCGGCAGGTCCTGGCTGAAGGCCAGGTCGACAAAGAAAATGGGCTCGCGCGTGCCCTGCGGAACGCGTTGCCGGGCCTCGTACTGCGCCCGCCATTGGATGTCCGTGCCCCGCCGCCAGGTGAAACGGGCGGTGGCCCGGGCAAACCAGCTGTAGGTGTCCCGGCCGATGTCCGCACCGAGGTTGCCACCGTCGGTGACGGCCCGGAAGAAATTGAACGCCCCGTCCAGGCGGCACCACGCCACCGGTTGGTAGGTATCCGTGACCTCCAGCCCGAAGGCATGCTCGTCCAGGAGGTTCTCCGGCCGGGTGTTGGCGACCCCTTCGCTGTCCACCCGCCGGATCCGCTCGATCTTTCCGGTGGTATGGCGGTAATAGAGCGAGCTGGCCAGGGTTCCTTTTCCGAAATATTTGATGTGGCCGACTTCCAGGGCATGGGTGAATTCCGGGTCCAGGTCCGGGTTGCCGCCCCAATAGTTGCGGTTGTCGGAATAGGTGACGAAAGGACTGAGGTCGAAGTACTGGGGCCGGCGGATCCTGCGGCTGTAGCTGAGCTGCACGGCATGGTCCGCCGGAAGGGAATAGGTCAGGTGGGCACTGGGAAAGACGTTGGCATAGCGGCGCGGATGGACTTCGTCCGTTTCCACCAAGGCGGTGGTGAGGTCCGTCCATTCTGCCCGCAGACCGGCCAGGTAGCTGATTTTTCCGGACTTGTTGCCGAGGGTGCCGTACAGGGCGTGGATATGTTCGTCGTACCGGAACCGGTTGTCCAGTCCCGGCAGGGTCTCCCACGTCCCGTTGGACAGGGAGGTGACCTGAAAGTCGTTGTCCATGTTCCGGAGGGCGCTTCGTCCGCCCAGCTCCAATTTTCCATCCGGTCCGAAAGGGCGCCGGTAATCGACCTGGCCGAGATATTGGCGCTCCGTCTCGTAGTTGTAGGAATGTTGCAGCAGGTCGTCCTTGGCGCCGGGGCTTCCGTCGGGCCGGAGGAACTTTTCGACGAAATCCTGGTCGCTTTCCTCCCAATAATCCAGGATGCGGAGTTCGGCTTCCAGGGCATGGCCTTCGCGGCCGAAGGTGTTTTTATATTGCAGGGAATACTCTGCGTTCAGTTCGGTTTCCTTTTCATCCTGTAGCCGGTGGCTGATGCCCGTGGGCAGCGACTCGTCCATGACGAAATCGCGGTTGGTGATGTCCATGCGCCGGATGCCGTCGCTGCGGCGCCAGGTGTAGGCGAAGGTGAGGCTTTGGTCCGGGCGGAGGAAATAATCCAGCCCCCCGCGGATGTTCTGGTACAGGCCGGGGTTGTCCCGGGTATGTTCCTGCCGGTAGATCAGCACGGAATCTCCGGGGAGGACCCTTTGGTACAGACTGCCGTCGCCGGGCACCCGGCGGAAGGAAAGGCCGTAGTTGGTGAAGAAGTTGAGGTTACGGCGGCGGAAATTGAGGTTGCTGGTGATGCCGTGGTTGGCCGGCTGCCCGGTGACCAGGTCGAACGACCCGTTCAGTCCCTGCCGACGGTCCTTGCGGAGAATGATGTTGATGATGCCGCCGACCCCCTCCGCTTCGTACCGTGCCCCGGGGTTGGTGATGATTTCCACCCGCTCCACCAGGTTGCCCTGCAGTTGCTGCAGACCGGAGGATCCGTTTAGACTGACCAGCCCGGAGGGCTTCCCGTCGATGAGTATCCGGACGTTCCCGCTTCCCCGCAGACTGACATTGCCCTCCAGGTCCACCTGCACCGACGGGATGTTGGACAACAGCTCGGCGGCATTCCCCCCGGCGTTCGCAAGGTCCTTTCCTACATGGAACACCCGCTTGTCCAGCGACAGCTGCATCGTGCTTCGCTCCGCCTGCACCACCACCTCCTCCAACATCGCCGACGCCGGCATCATCCGCAAGACACCCAGGTCGTACCCCTCGGCACCGACCGGGAAGGGCCCCAAGGCCACGGGCGTATACGAGAGATATTCCGCCACCACATAATACATGCCCCGCCGTACCGGCAGGCCGAGCAGACCGTCGGCATCGGTAACGGTGCCGTCCATCAACAGACTGTCCGGCCAGCTGTGCAGCCGGATCGTCGCATAAGCCAAAGGCTGCCCGCTCGCCAAGTCCGTGACCCGGCCACGCAGTTCCTGGGCCGCCAACCACCAAGGAACGGCCAGGAACAGCCATACATATGGATTCTTCATCTTCTTCATACAGATAGCTTCCGTCGGTAAACCGCCGCCCTCCGGCACTTCCCGACCCGGCGTGAAGATAGCGATATCCTCCGCATGGACGACCCTCGGAAACACCAGGCGCAAACCAAACTGTCGGATCACAAATACGCTGGAGACCAGCTTTTCCGCGAAGCGGCAAAACCCTTCCCGCTCTTCCACACCCGTGCCCAGCGCCGCGTGCCCCTCTCCGCGAAGCGGGGAGCAAAATTCCATTAATAAAAAGGCGGCGAATTACCCAATTCGCTT
>JBEAQU010000076.1:0-48207 GCA_041163745.1 Bacteroidota bacterium | reverse complement strand
CCGCCCCGCGCAGCGGGGCATAAAAAATCCCCGTAATAAAAAAGCGCAGCACCTTCCAGCATCCTCCCAATCAAAAAATTACAAAAGAAAAAATCCCTGTAATTCGCCTAATCCTAAAAATTCGCGTACCAGCATCCCCGCGAAGCGGGGACCAATTCATATTACCGCGAAGCGGGGACCAATTCATATTACCGCGAAGCGAAGTACAACATCCATCCCCTCCAAAACGAATCCGCACAGGCACCTACCAGCCCCGCCCCGCGCAGCGGGGCATAAAAAATCCCCGTAATAAAAAAGCGCAGCACCTTCCAGCATCCTCCCAATCAAAAAATTACAAAAGAAAAAATCCCTGTCATTCGCCTAATCCTAAAAATTCGCGTACCAGCATCCCCGCGAAGCGGGGACCAATTCATATTGCCGCGAAGCGGGGACCAATTCATATTACCGCGAAGCGATGACCAACAAACAAGCACACCAACAAAACGAAACATCGCATGCAGAACGACAACGAGCCGATGATCCGACCGACCGGTCTGCACCCACGTCCGCCGGATGGCGCTATCTACCGACCGGGAAAAGCGCTTATATTGCCGAACGGATTCCGACCGGCGGCATCGGAGAGACCGTGTCCCCTTCACAGGCAGATCTCGCCGCGGCCCGCCCGGCCAGGCCAGTCCCCGAGGAAAAAAGCGAATGAAAGACCAGCATTTCCACGAAGCGGTATATGCGGTGGTACGATTGGTGCCCCGCGGAAAGGTCACCACCTACGGTGCCATTGCGGATTTCCTGGCCACAGGCTCCGCCAGGATGGTCGGATGGGCCCTGCGCCAGTGTGTCTTTGCGACCGATGTCCCGGCGCACCGGGTGGTCAACCGGAAAGGAGAGCTCAGCGGCCGGCATCATTTCGCAACACCGGATACGATGCGGCGACTGCTGGAACAGGAGGGCGTCGACATAGCGGACAACCGGGTGGTGGATTTCGAGCGGCATCGCTGGCTGCCTGCCGGCGACACTTCCCGGAAACGGTAAGATGGCGGCGCAGGCCCCCAGGGAGCCTCAATCGATGGTTTTCAGCGACTGGTAGTAAGTTTCCACCAATTGCTTGTAGTAGGGTTTCAGCGCCGGATTGACCGTCCGAAGTTGGTCGATGGCCGCCTCCCGC
This sequence comes from Bacteroidota bacterium, assembly GCA_041163745.1. Classification (GTDB taxonomy): domain Bacteria; phylum Bacteroidota; class Bacteroidia; order Chitinophagales; family Saprospiraceae; genus UBA6168. The sequence goes on along the minus strand of JBEAQU010000076.1, from coordinate 47,045 downwards.
TTGCGGAGATATTCCTCGAGGGCGGGTGGGGCCTTCCGTTCCTTGTCACCGGCCGTTTCGGACTTCCGCTTGTCGTCCAGCTCCCGTTGTTGTTCCGCCCTTTCATGTTGGAGGAGACGGGTGAGGATGTCCTGTTGGCGGCGCAACATATCGTTGGTCAGCCGTTTGTTGACCAGTTCCGTTTCGATCTTGTCCATCTGGTCCATGATCTGCTGCAGTTCCTTGCTGCCTTTGCCTTGTTCCTGCAGCTTCCGTTGTTGCTCCGCCAGGGCTTTCCGGATGGCGGCCTGGCGGGCGGCCATCTGGGCGAACTCCTTGCTGGAGGGTGTGTTGCCACCTTGCTGCTCCCCCTGCATTTTCTTCATGCCTTTGTTTATCTCCTGCTGCCCCTCGGATAGTTTGTCCTTGGGGGAACGTCCGCTTTGTCCGCCGTTTCCGCCGGGATTGGAGCACATCTGGCTGCCGGGCATCATGCCGGACATCTGCATCTGCATCTGTTCCATGACCTCGCTGAGCATGAGGGCGAGGTCATTGAGGTTCTTCATGGCCCGCTGCTGCTGTTCCGAGGCTTGGGGCTTCTGCCTTTCCTCCAGGGTGGAAAGGCTTTTGCGCATGTTGTCCTTGATTTCAGCCACCTTGTCCGTGATGAAACCCTCCATCTGGACGGAACGCTTGGCCAGGGCGTAAAGGCTGTCCTCCGTGATCTTGAAATCGTCCTGCAATTTCTTCTGGGTCTGGGTGAGGCTTACATACAAGGGCGTCGTGATGTCCACGGGTGCGAAGGCATCCATGAGGTCTTCCTGGGCGAAGGAGAGCCCGACGATGTTTTCCAGGAGCTGGCGCAGGGCCTTCAGGTCCATTTCCATTTGCTCCATCTGTTGACCTTGCATCTGCTGCGCCATGTTACCGGCCATTTCACGCATTTTCTTGGCTGCGCTCTTCTGTTTGCGGGCGGCCTTCTGGTTCTGTTGTTGCTGGAGGCTCTCCTGACTGTCCTGCATATCCTCCCGGATGGACTCCCGATCCTGCTGCTGGTCGTCGAAATCCTGTTGGTTTTGCATCTGCTGGCTTTTCTTGTCCAGGGATTCCATTTGCTGCTCGACCTTTTCGAATTCCTTGTTCAGTTCCTCCTGTTTTTTTTCCAGGTCGGCAGGGGATTTTTCCTGGTCTCCGTTCTCCTCCCCTTGTTCCCCGGCAGGGGGGCTGTCCTCCTTCTTTTCATCCTGGGCCATGGTTTCCTCGCTGAGCTGTTCCTGCTTCTCGGCCAGTTGTTCGAGTTTGTCGATGGCCTGCTGCACTTCGTATTCGAATTCGAGTTGTTTGTACAGTTCGAGCAGTCGGTCCAGGTCCTTTTCCTTCTGTTCCTGGCTGGATTGCATTTCCTCCATCATTTCCAGGGCTTGGTCCTTCTGCAGTTCCTGGAGGAGTTCCTCGATTTTCTCCATGAGATCCTGCAGTTCCCGGTCTTCCGCATTTTCCATCAGTTCCTCGAGTTGTTCCTGTTTTTCCTGCAGGGCTTCGGAGGGGGGCTGGAACTCCTCCTGTTGGCGGAGGTTTTCCTGAAACGCTTTTTTCGCGTCCTCGATTTGCTGTTGCAGTTCCTGTTGCCGTTCGAGCAACTTTTCCAGTTCCTTGCGGGTTTGCCAATCCAGTTCCTTCTGCTGCAGCAACTTGTCGCGCAGCTTTTGCATATCCGCCTGCACCTTTTCGTTTTCCTGGATGGAGGCGGACAGCTTTTCCTTGATGGCTTCGTTGTTTTCCTCCTGGCGGGCTTCCAGTTCGTCGAGGGTCGGCATGGCGAAGACCAGGATGGGGGTTCGGGTGGTTTTGCTGCCGTTGACACCGTCGTTGTCGGCCACCTCGAAGTAGTAGTTCACTTCGTCACCCGGTTGCAGGGCCAGTCCGTTGAGGTCGAATACATGATCGAAACGGATGGCTTTGCCTTCCTCCTTCGGTAATTTTTCGGTGACGAGAGGACCGTCGCGGCCATCCCGCCGGATGCGATAATGGAAGGCGAGGCTGAGCAGTCCGTAATCGTCACTGGCATCCCCTGCGAAGAAGAGGACCCGGTTCTGGGTGCTGTCGACGAACTGTTCCGCCTGGATGAGCGGGTATGCATCGGGGACCACCCGTATGGAATACGTCACGGAATCCGCGGCGGGCAGGTGTCGGTTGGACAGAAAGAGCCGGTACATTTCGTCTTTCATGGCCAGGCGCCGGAAGGTGAATCCGTCGGCAGACCGCTGCCGGGCCGTTTGGAACGCGGTGTCCGCACCGAAGCGCAGCGAGATTCCGTCGGTGAAGCGGGTATCGAACAACCAATCGACCTGGGTACCGGCCGGAACGGTCAGGTCGCCGATGCTTTCCAGCGACTCGTCTGTGCGGCCGGTGTAGGCCGGATAATCCAGGCGCACCTCAAAACCGGTGATGTTGGGTTTCTCCAGCACGTCCAGGGTATATTCCTCCGATTCCACGGAACCGGCGCGCAAACGGAAATCCGTGTCCTGGCCGACATTGTTGAACTGATAGGAAAAAGTGCCGTCGGCCTGCTTGGCCAGCCGGTACCGGATGCCTTCGATATCGATGAACACTTCGTTGGGAACGGCTTCCCCCTCGGTGGCGACGGAGAGGACGAACTGCCCGTACTGCACGACCTGCAGGGAGGCCGCATCCACCACGAAGCGGAAAGGCGCGGGCTTCTCGAATGTACGGTCATATCGGATCAGCCGGCCGGTGCTGTCCCTGATCAGGCTCGGTGCCGCGAACAGCACCACCAACAGCAGCAGCAGCGGCGGGAGGGCGTATTTCAGGTATTTCCGGTTCTGGCCCAGGTCGATGGCCCGCTGGAAAGGTATCGGGCGGACTTCCGCCGCTTTCTGTGCGATGCTGGCCAAAATCAGCTCCCTGCTTTCCGCTGCCCCGACCTGGTTGCGCAGTTGCAGGACGTTCAGCAGCTTGTCCTGCACATCCTGGAAGTGCCGCCCGATGATCCGGGCGGCTTGCTCATGGGAAATCACCCGACCCAGCCGGAAGTAGTGGAGCAAGGGTACAGCGACCCAGCCGGCCAAGGCCGCCACGGATATTCCGGTGAAGGAGAAGAACAGGACCGTCCGGACGGACGGCTGGAAATAAAATTGGTATTCCAGGAAATTCAGCCCCAGGAACAAGGCCAACAGCAGGGCGGTGCTGTAAAGCCCACCCCGGATGAGTTGGTTCACGTAATACTTGCGGATGAACCGGTCCAGCTTGTCCATCAACAGCTGGTAGTTGTCTTGGTAGGAGGCCATGGGTAACAGGATTATGGAGCGAATATGCCAAAGCTACGCCAAAAAACACTCATATCAAACGTCCGGCAGCCCCCCTTGGTTGCGTGGCGGAAGGGAAAGGACCGATCGCGGCGGCATCGGTCGCCTTCAGTCGACGAGGCGCCAGTCGACGCCCAGGCGGAGCCCTCCGTTTTCCAGGCCGAACGGCAAGGGATGGCCGGCCGTTTGGAAATAGTAGGTCTGCAGGGGGCTTGTCAGCAGGTTTTCGACCTTGGCAAAAAAACGGAAGGTCTTGACGCGGAAGCTGAGGAAGGCATCCAACAGCGGCGTGAAGGGCAGCCGGGCCGGCTGTACGAAGAACTGTCCGGTGAGCGGATGATAACCGGGCGGCCGGAAATCCGCGGTCAGCCGGGCATCCACCCCCAGCTTGGCCAGCATCACCCGTTTGAACAGTTTGCTTTCCAGGTACAGGCTGTGCTTGCTGTACAACAGCGGCAGGGGGACGGCTTTGTCCGACGCCTGCTGTATGGCTGCCAGTTGGTCCAGGTGAAAACTGCCGAGCCGGATATCCTTGCGCAGCGCCAGCTGCAGGATGGAGAAGGTACCCGACTGCCGAGGCCGGCCGGCGGTATCGAAGTACACGTAGTGGTCCAACAGGTGGTAGGCTCCGGTCGCCGAAAAATGGGCGGCCGGCAGGGAATACTTTATGGAGATGCTGTTTTCCAGCACCTTCGTGAAATTGTTACGCCATAATTCCTGGCCGGAAACATAGAATCGTTGTTCCGTCAGGGTAGGCGTGTACAATTGGTTGACAGCCTCCAGCTCCAGCTCGCCGATGTTGCCCAGGGACAGGGACAGGGACCCGTTGACCCGAAAATCCCCGGCATCCGCGCCGACACCCAGGTGTCCGTAGGCGTCCAGCCGCAGCCGGCGCCCGGGAGACAAACGGATCCGACCGGTCAGGAACAGGTGGTGGACGGCCTGGGTATCCACCGGTTCCATCGTCAGGAAGGAAGCTGTGTGGAGGACGCCCGCCTCGAACCAGTCCCGGGTTCCGCTGCTGCGCAGGGTATCTCCTTCCGCAGCAGCAGCCGGACGGAAGCTGATGAGCTTGACGGTGTTCTCCAGGCTCCGCCGGGCGACGGCATTCCGAAGCCCCCTGGAATCCACCAGAAAATCACCGTAGTAGGCGGAATCCGGGGAGGGGTCGTATGACTTGAAACTCTCCGTGCGCCAAGCCAGCCGATGGTACAGGGTGAAGGTCCTGCCATCCGGCCGGATGACGCCGCCCGGACCGGTGACGGGCTGGCTCCGGGCCGGCGGCGGGGCCGGATCCGTCGGCTGTCGGGCCGGCTGAACGGTGACGGCCGGGGGAGCGACTGTTTTGACGGGACGGCCGGTGCTGTCTACCGGCGGGGCCGCCGGAGAAGGTTGCCGGGCAGCGGCCTTGGCTTCCCGGCGGCCCTGCCGTTGTCTACGCATCGTTTCGCTGAACAAACGGTCGAGATGGAAATACTGTGTGTAGGCCAGTTCCCGGTCGGCATACCGGGACTCCGCGCTTTCCAGGTTGACTGCGACCTGGAAGGCCGGCAGGATGCTGCCGCCGAGCGATTCGCCGGCCCCCCCGTTGTTTTGCTGTTCCGTCGAATTGCTGACCACGCTGAGGAAACCGTCGTAGGTTTCCTGCCGGCTGTGATACCAGAGGCCCGCGCCGAAACTGCCGACGGTCGCTTTCTGAAAGTCGTATGCCCCGGTATTGTTGATGCGCCGGTGTTCGATGGCCAGGTTCAGCCCGTCCGAATAGTTCCGGCTGAAACGCACGTTGAACTGTGCGTCCGACTGGGTGGGGCCCTGGGTGTACCCGGCCTGGGTATACGCCTGGGTGATTCGGTAGTAGCGTAAGGCATCCGTTTGCAGGCGGTAGCAGTCGAAGGCATGGTAACCCGCATCGAACCCGCGCCGCCAGGTCGGCCGGAAAAACAACGGCCGGGCGGCCGAACCCAGGTTGCCCAGGCTCGCGTAGTCGAAGTCTCCCTGCCGACGGATCGGATCGTACTGGTGGAGGTCATCCAGCAGACTGTCCCGGAACGGAAAGACCGTCGCCGGATCCGTCGCATAAAAATAATGGATGTCGGACGTGTCGAGGGTCAGTTCTCCGGCGGCGGACGCGCCCCCGGACCGTCCGCCGGACCCGAAATTGCCGAATCCGCCGCCACCGCCACCACCGAAATTGCCGAACCCGCCGCCACCAGGACGTCCCTGGGCCAGTCCCTGGGTACACCAGGCGGCCAGCAGCGGCAGCAGGACGACTACGGGTATGACTTTCATCATGGCAGCGGATGATGGTGTTAGCGTCCGGTAAAAGTAATCGATTTTTAATTTGCGACCGGCACCGTCCGCCCTTACCGGTGCCGTTCCGTTCCGTCGGAACGCAAATACCCGTATCTGAAATTCCGGAATGACGGGATTACAGTTATTTTCGCACCGGATATGCGGGCCGTCCGATCTTCCTGCGTTCCGGAGTCGGTCACGCCCGCCGGTAGCATGCAAGCGTTCGGCGGAGAGACCGGTCGTTCGAAGTCACAGGGTGACGGGGCGTTACGGCTCCCCGACGACATTCCGGCTTCCGCACCAGACCTTCCGCCCGGTATCCTGACCAGCGACAACCCATTGGAAATGAAATTCACCTACCTATTCCTGGCTGCCTTTCCCCTGCTCTCCGCCATCGGCTGTGCCGAAAAGAAGGACCCTTACGACACATTGGCGAAGGACTTATGCCAGTGCATGCTCCCCATGGCCGATTTCCAGCTTGCATTCGCCGAAGCCCTGGAAAATGCGGATTCGGCCGACGAGACCGCGCTGCAGGAGCTTTTTGCCGAAGCCGAACAAATCGACCGGCGGACCCAGGATTGCTTCTCCTCGATGGAGGAGAAGTATGGCACCTTGGGCTCGGAGGAGCAAGCAGAGAAAATATTCTCCGCCCTGGAGAAAACCTGCCCCGACATCATGGCCCGGCTAAACGAAGGCATGGCACCCGGTGTGGCACCGGAGGAGTTCATGGATGAGGAGGAGTTCATCCATGACGAACACGGGGAGGAAGCGCCGCATTGACCATATGACCTGTCAGGCGCCTGCTCCGGCAGGCATGGACAGGTACCGCTCGATTTCCAAGTCCAGGGCCGCCATCAGGTCCCGCGTGACGGGACCCGGCATCCCATCGCCGATGATCACGTCGTCCACGCTGGTGACGGGCATGATCTGCTTGGTGCTGCTGGTCAGAAAGGCTTCCGCCGCCGCCGGCAATTCCGAGAGCAGCAGACTCCGTTCCGCCACCGGATGGCGCTGCCGCGCGATGTCCAGGGTCTTGCGACGGGTAATCCCCTCCAATACGCCCGCCCCGGGCGTCACCACCGTCCCGTCCGCCGTCACGATGAAAAAATTGGCCCGGGTGGTCTCGTATACCTGCCCGCCGGCGTGAAACAGCACATCCTCCGCACCGGCCGCCCGCATTTCCGGAATCAGATAGACGCCCATGATGTAATTGATGGTCTTGGCTGCCGCCAGGGTGCGGTGATAGGCATATCCCATCAGCTTCACACCCTCCGCATAGTGCTGGGCCGGATAGACCGGCAGCGGGGATTGCAGGATGACCAGGTTTGGTGTGCTACCCGGCGTGTATCCGTCCGGGGAATACCCCCCGGTCAGAACCAGCTTGAGGCCCGCATCCGCCTGCCCGTTCGCATCCAGGACATCCAGGACCATCCGTTTCAGCTCGGAACGGGTGTAAGGAACCGGAAGGTGCAGCAATCCGGCGGAACGCAGGAACCGGTCCAGGTAGTCGTCAAAAAACAAGGGACGGCCCCGTCGCGCCAGGAAGAAATCAAACAGCCCGTATCCCCGCAGAATCGAAAGGTCGTTGACCTGCAGTTTGGCCGCTTCGACGGGCAGCAGCTCGCCATTGACGGAATAATATGCTATCATAGGAGTCGATGAATGGAACGGTAGGAGGTTCGACGGAGTCCGGCGCTTGTACGCATCCGGCATGACCTCAGCCGCCCGCCGTCTTTTCCAGCAATTGGAAGCCGTTGCCATGGATGTTGACGATCTCGATCCGGTCATCGTTCTTCAGGTATTTCCGCAGCTTCGTCACGAAGACATCCATACTCCTGGCCGTGAAATAATTGTCCTCCCCCCAGATGGCGGTCAAGGCTTCGCTGCGGGACAGGACGTCGTTCATCCGCTGGGCGAACATACGCAACAGCTGTGCTTCCTTGGGCGACAACTTGACCTTCGCTTCCGCGGGGCCGTCCTTGTCGAAGGTCAGGATCCGCAGCGGGTAGTCGAAATGATAGCGGCCGATCCGGAACTCCCGGGCCTCCGGTGCCGACGCCTCCCGGGGTTGCACCCGTTTCAAAACCGCCTGTATGCGGAACAGCAGTTCCTCCGAATTGAAAGGCTTGGTGATGTAGTCGTCCGCTCCGATCTTGAACCCTTGCAGGACGTCATCCTGCAAGGCCTTGGCGGTCAGAAAAATGATGGGGATGTTCGGGTCTTTCTCCCGCATTTCCCGTGCCAGCGTAAAACCATCCTTCCGGGGCATCATGACATCCAGAATGCAGATGTCGAAGGTTTCTTCCCGAAAGCGGTCCCAGCCCTGCATACCATCGGTTGCCAACTTCACGTCATAGCCGTGAATCTCCAGATAGGACCGCAGAACGTCCCCGAAATTCTTATCGTCTTCCACAAGCAGGATGCTTGCCGGTATGGTGGCGGCCATAAATACAAATTTTGTCGTTGTCGGTCATCCGCACCCCTTCCGTTCCCGTCTCCCGGGAAAGGCATGCCTGGAAGGCATCTTCCGAAGAGCGGCCGGATAGCCGTCTTGCCAAGGACCGCGAGGTGGCGGCCGGCGGCGGAAGCGGTGCCTGTTCGGCCACCCCTGCGGGACATGTCAGGCGGTCGCCTGGATACCCCGCACGGAAGAGGCGCCGGCGGACCCTTGGCGGAAAGGCAGGAAGAGGATGAAACTGCTCCCTTTGCCCGGCTCGCTCCGCACGTCCACCGTTCCCCTGTGTGCATCGACAATCGCCTTGACATAGCTGAGGCCGAGGCCGAACCCTTTCACATCATGCAGGTTGCCGGTGTGCACGCGGTAGAACTTTTCAAAGATATGTTTTTTTACCTCTTTGTTCATGCCAATTCCTTTGTCACTGACGACCACTTCCACGCCGGAGGGGACATTGCGGGTCTGGACGGTGATGTCCGGCTTGTCCGGGGAGTATTTGTTGGCGTTGTCCAGCAGATTGTTGATGATATTGGACAGATGGGTGAGGTCTCCTTGCACGACGAAGCGTTCCGCCAGGAGCTCGGCGCGGACGGTCCCTTCCCGTTTCTCGACCTGCAGGTTGATGTATTCGATGGCGTTCCGGATGACCTCATGCAGGTCGATGTCGGCCAGTTTCAGGCTGAATTCCTGGCGGTCGATCTGTGCCATCTGGAGCACTTTCTCCACCTGGTTGTTCATCCGCTTGTTTTCCTGGCGGATGATGTCGGTGAACCGGCGGATCTTTTCGGGAGAGCGGATGATGACCTCGCTCGCGATGCTGTCCGCCGCCAGGGATATGGTGGCGATCGGCGTCTTGAACTCGTGCGTCATGTTGTTGATGAAATCCGTCTTCATTTCCGACAACTTCTTTTGTCGGAAAATCACGGAGATGGTGTAGGCGAAGCAGAAAAGGACGATGCCCATGAACAGCACGGAGCCCAGCAGCGTCTTCATCACCGACCCCCAGAGGAAGGTGTTTCGGGTGGGGAAGAACACCAGCAGCATCCCGGGAGATTCCATGTCCTGCTGGAACAAGTTCACCCGGTACGCACTGTTGAAAAGATTCTGGTAACCCGCCAGGGTCGGATGCTGCCGGCTGTCCTCCACCATGTACCGGCCGTCCGCAATGACGAAACTGTTCCGCCGGTTGTCGTACACCCCGTAATGGTAAGGCAGTCGGATGCCCTTGTTCTGGAGAACTTCCCGCAGGTAATTGTCCAAGGCTTCCAGGGGTATGCGACTGGCGACGGGCGACCGGTTCAGGTCGTTGTTCATGCGCAGCATCTGTCCGAGCATCTTGACCCGGCTGGCCTGGCAGCTGGCACAATCGCAATCGCCGCCGAACAGCGGGAATTCCAGCAGTTCCTTCTTGGACATGGCCCGGAGGCGTTCGTTGTCCGAACCGGAAGCCAGGGATAATGTCAGCTCCCCCGACGCGAGGCGCTGCAGGAAATCCTCCCGGTAGTACTCCCGGGCGAATCCGTTGTCCACATACCGGAGCACTTCCATGTTCTCCCGGTATTCCAGCTTCCCTGCCACCTCGTCGAGCGCATGGAAGACATGGTTGTCGAATTGCTCCTCATTGACTGCCAGCGTATCCAGGATCCACTTGACCTGCATGCCGGCGATGCCGAGCAACGCGGCGCCCATCAGTCCTATGATCAGCCAAATGACTTTTTTGTTCATATGCGAGAAAAAACCTTTCGATTGCCCCGGGCCCGCGCCGAGCCACCGATGTCCGGCCCGGTACCGCAAGGAGGGAACCCTACTCCTAACTAACCGCCGGGAGGGTCCGCCGGTTCAATCGGCTCGTAGAACGGCTCCGAAGGTGGGTGCGGCAGCTCCCGCCCCCCCCCAGCTACCAAGCGGCCGGCTTACCCAACTGGGCCAGCATGGACCGGTACAACGCCAGCTGGTTGCGGGTGCGGACCAGGTTGTGGGTGGGATACCGGACTTTGTAATACGGGTCGCCTTCCAGGAAATCGGCCAGGAAACGCACCGCCTGCATGAGCGTGAGCCACAGGCCGCCGCTCGACAGCGCCGCTGATTCGGCGGGGCTGAGCAGGTCCTGCATCTCGGAACGGAAACCTTCCGAGAGGGCCTGGTAGATGTCCATCCGCATACCGACGGCGGAGAGGTCCTCCGCATCTTCTTCCGCGCTGTTGGTGAAGGTACGCATCATGTCTCCGAAATCGGACAACACCACGCCCGGCATGGTGGTGTCGAGGTCGATGACACAAACGGCCCGGGTGCCCGGCCGGTCGAACAGCACGTTGTTGATCTTGGTGTCGTGGTGGATGACACGGATGGGCAGCCCCAGGCGGGCAACCCAGGGAAACAAGCCGGCCTGGGCTTCCACTTCCCGGACCGCTTCGGAGGCTGCGGCCAGCCGGTCCGGCAAGGCGCGCCGAAGCACGGCCTGGAAATAACGAAGCCGCTGCATGCCGTCATGGAAACCGGGAATCGTCGGCTGAAGCCGGTCGGCCGGAAAATCGTCCAGGGCACGCAGGAAAGCGCCGAAAGCCCTGGCAGCCTCGAAGGCTTGTTCCGGCCGCTCGACCCGGTCGAAGGTCCGTGTTCCCTCGAAAAAAGGAAATACCCGCCAGTAATGGCCGGACGGATCCAGGAACAGGATGGATCCGTCGGGTGATGCCAACGGCGTCAACACCGAAGCATGGTAGTCGGCCCGCCCGGAAAGATGGGCGGACACGCTGCGGATATTCGACATCACCACCGCAGGCGCCCGGAAAACCAGGTGGTTGACCCGCTGCAAAAGCCAGGCTTGCCGGCCGGCCGGCTGCTGTATTTCCAGGCGGTAGGTGTCGTTGATATGACCACTGCCGAACGGCGTGCAGGATGTCACCGGCAGGTCGCCGAAAAAGAAACGGATGGCTTGCTCCATGATGATTCGGGCGGTTCCCCGGTGCTGACGGGCCACCGTCATGTTTGTTGACCCGGCCCACCGGACAGTCCGTTCCACAGGGGCGTCGGATATTGTCCGGACTCCGTCATCTCCCGGAAAGCAGCCTGCACCATCGCCTTGTCCTCCCGGTAGGTGACACCGTACCATTTGCTGTCGTTCGGCAATACGGTGAAAGTGGCCCTTCCGTCGGCGATGAGTTCGTTTGCAAAGGTGGACAGGTAGAATTCCGCTTTCGGAGCCGACAGATGCGCCGCCACAAATTCCCGGAATCCCTCCTCCAACAGGCTGAAGATATGGGGATGGAACCCCCATAGGTTCATGGATACCAGGGCTTCCGCGGACAGGGCCTCCAGCCCACCCCGGCCGTCCTGGCACACGATGCCTTCCGATGTGGCTTCGATGCCCGTACATTCGCGCACCGACTGCAGCAGGAAGGATTCGTCCATCGAACAGATTCCCCTGGAGACCGTCCCGTGCTCGGAGATGGTGTTGCGCAAGACATAGCCGACCATAGCATATTCCGTGGGGCCGCTGTCCGTCGTCAGGAACGACGCCATCTTGCGGAAACCCTCCGGGCCGTAGTAATCGTCGGCATTGATCACGACAAACGGTGTGTCCACCGCTTCCCGTGCCACCAGGACGGCATGTCCGGTCCCCCAGGGTTTCTCCCTTCCCACCTGTCCGGGCAGGACCGGCACGAAGGCGTCCATGTCCTGATAGGCAAAATCGACGGAAATCCGGGAGGCCCATTTGTCGGCGATCTTTTCCCGGAATTCGGTTTCGAATTCACGCCGGATGACGAATACGACCTTCCCATATCCCGCGCGAACGGCATCGAAGATGGAATAGTCCATGATGGTCTCGCCGGACAAGCCGACCTCGTCCAGTTGCTTGAGCCCGCCGTATCGGCTGCCCATACCGGCAGCCAGGATCAGTAGTGTTGGTTGCATGGCACGTTTCGGGTGATGAAGGGATCCGGCCTCGGCCGGCCGCAAGCGTCTGTGCGGTGGTTAGCCCTCCAGGATCTGGGCGGCGTGCTGCCGGGCGTCCACCTTGGTGATCACCTTTCGGATCACGCCGGCCTCGTCGATGACAAAGGTAGTGCGCAACAGCCCTTCATATTCCTTTCCGTACATTTTTTTCATGCCCCAGGCACCGTATGCCTTGGTGACGGACAGGTCCTCATCCGCTATCAGGCGGAAAGGCAGGCTGTTCTTGCGGATGAAACCCTGGTGTTTCCGGGCGCTGTCCGGACTGACACCCACGATTTCGTATCCGGCCTCTCGGAACACATCGTAATTGTCCCGAAGATTGCACGCTTCCGTCGTACAGGTCGGCGTGTTGTCCGCCGGGTAGAAGTAGAGCACCAGCTTGCGCCCCCGGAAGTCGGACAGGGAGATGGGCCGCCCTTCCTCGTCCAGGGCCTGAAATTCCGGGGCTTGCTGCCCCTCCTGTAATGTTGTCATGACCGATGTGGTTGATTTGGATGATCGGATTCGCGCCGCAGGGCGCTGAACGGACGGTTCCGCCCCCGACATAAAAAAAACAGCAGGACCCGCACAGGGTTGCGGCGGACTGTATTTTTTTTGTTGCCGGCAGGCCGGTGGCAGGGAACGGGTACGCCGACAGCCGCTTGCCCATCGGAAGGCATGCCCGTGGCGGGACTTCCTCAGCGCACGAATTTCCGCTCGAAAGTATTGGTGTTCCCCGCCGCATCCGCCACCACCAGCCGGAACAGGTGGGTACCCTTGCCGCAATGCTCATCGAAGAAATAAGTCAGGGAGCGGCTTTTCCGGTCGTATTCCATCAGGACCCATTGGTCGTCAATCCAGGCATCGTAAGTCAGTCCGACACCATGACCCATGGGAGGGAAATTATCCGATATCCGGAACCTGATCCGGGTGGCCTTCCGCATGTCGTATTGGAAGGAGAGGGCTTGCACCGACGGTTTGACACGATCCACCATGATGCAGTAATCCCCGAGGGAGCGTACGCTGGCCACCAACAGGCTGTCCCGCCAATCCCCACCGCAGTTCCAGACGGAAGCGCCGTGGCAGTAGGCGACGAAAGCCTTCTCCCGCAAGCTGTCGGGAAGCGGCCGGTCGGGACGGATGCCGACCTCGAAATAATCATGTACCGGCGTGCGGCTGTCGTGCAGGTGGTGTACGTCGGAAAAATACCCGTCGGACCGCTCCCGCGAAACACGGTAGTTCAGAAAGAGGTCTTCGTACAAGGTGCCTGCGGGCATGTGCAGGTAAAAGCCTTCCGGCTCGATGATGTTGCCTTCGGCATGGGGAAAGACATACTGATGCGGGTTCGGCAGGAACGACACCTCGTTCAAGGGACCACGTTTGAGCCAGAACCGCAGCTGGGACGCATTGCCCGCCAGGTCGGATGCCTCGATGTCGATCCGGCTGGCTCTTCCGACAAGCGGCCGCAGGACGCCGCCGTCCCGAAGCTGCCGGTAGATGGAGAGGTGGTTCCCCGGCAAGGTGTAACAGCGGTTGTAATAGCTGTTGTTGGCCAGGCGCTCCTGGTAGTCGCAATGTGCGTTGAGATAGCGGCTCTCCCGGAAGGAGAAGGATTGCAGGTCGAAGGAAAAGACCAGGCTGTCATCCTGCCGGACCGACAGGGAATAGATGCCGTTCCAGTTGCTCACCTTGTTGAAATGGTCGTACACCTTGAGCCCTATGCCGACGCGCGAGGCATCGACCTGCAAGGTATCGCCCTTGAGGTGGTACAGGCCGTCGCCTCCACGGTACAGGGTGTTGGTCCGGGCGCCGACCTGCCGGCGCTTTTCATCCAGCAGGTACAGCTTGATGGCATGCATGCGGGGAGGGACGTCATCCTGGACCCGGAATCCGAACAGCAACGGATTGAGCGGATCCTGTGTCGCTGTCTCCCGAACCTCGAAATGCAGATGCACACCCTGGGAACTCCCGGTGTTGCCCATGGTTCCGATGACCTGGCCCGCCGAGAGGGGAAACAGGTCCGGGCCGGGGCTCAGGTCCAGCTCGAACGTTTGTTGTCTGTATTGTTCCGATTTGACATAGGCCGACAGTTCCGGCGAAAAGGTGTCCAGGTGCGCATAAACGGTGGTGTAACCGTTCGGATGGTCGATGTATACGGATTGTCCGTATCCGCCGGCCTCCACCCGGATACGGGAGACGTGGCCTTCCGCGGCGGCAAGGATGGGGTCGCCGGCCACGCCTTTGGTGGACTTGATGTCGATACCCGCATGGAAATGGTTCGGGCGCAATTCCCCGAAGGTTCCCGACAGCAACAGGGTGTGCGCCACCGGCGGCTGGAAGTAATCGGTCGGATAACCCGGCCCCGCCGCTGGTTCTTCATAAGGGGCAACGCCCAGGGTCGACAACACCAGAACCCATACCACCGAGACCCTGCCCAGATACAGTAGTTTTTGCATACGGCTGATCGATTGACCGGGAAATTCGGACACCTAGGTCCTCACGAAAAAAGACGGCCGACCATCGGCTGGCTCCCTTGGAAAAGGAGGAACGCCTGGAAACATCGGCTTCCCGCCGGCCGGCAGCCTGCCCCTTCGAGTCCGGCAAATATAACGCCATACCGCTTTCCTGACAAGTGACTGGATTTTTCCAATTCCGTCCGCCGGAAAAGTATTGTGGCGATATTTGGCTTATCTTTGTACACACACGGTTGGAAGAAACCTGGCCGAAGGCCGCCGACACCCGGCATGGGGCGGGTCCTCGGGTGACCCGAGGGTCGTCCCGGTACCCTCGGCATGGCCGGCGCGCACAAGATTCCGCCACTCAAGACCGGCCAAGGTCCACCCGTTCAATACCATCGACAAATGAAAGATTTCAGTCTCAGCATGCTCCTGGCCTTCGGTTTGGCCAACCTGTCGGCCCAACCGACGCTCACCTCCGCCTATTTCCCGGCCTTGGGGGATACCTTGCGAACCGCCACGGACATCGCTCCGGAGGGCATCGTCATCACCCCCGCCGGTGGGCCATACGACTGGGATTACAGCAACCTCTCCATATCCTTCCAGCAGGAAGTGGTCTTCCGACCGGCCGCGGAAGGGAATGCGGCGGACCAGTTCCCGAATGCGGACCT
Organism: Bacteroidota bacterium; assembly: GCA_041163745.1. Classification (GTDB taxonomy): domain Bacteria; phylum Bacteroidota; class Bacteroidia; order Chitinophagales; family Saprospiraceae; genus UBA6168. Next base: position 31,933 of record JBEAQU010000076.1, on the reverse strand, counting down.
GTTCACCGGCAATGGCAACGGAGGGGAAACCTATTACAACCAAACCGCCACCGCATTCCAGGTGCTGGGTTTCAACGGCCCCGACCCCACCGGTGTCGGTATCCCGACCCTGGTCAAATTCACCAACCCCATACCGGAACGACATGCCCCGCTGTCCTTCCCGTCCACCTTCAATTCCGCCAGCGCCCTTGTGCTCCCCTTCTCCACCGACAACCTGCCGAGCGAAATCCTGGACAGCCTGGGCGTCCCCTTCCTCCCGGATTCCATCCGAATCCGCGTGACGACAAACCGCAGTGATTTCGTCGATGCCTATGGTACCATGACCATTCCGGGCGGAAGTTATCCGGTGTTGCGCGAAAAACGGACGGAACTGCTGGAAACCCGGCTGGACGTGCTGGTTCCCTTCCTCGGCTGGCAGGACGTCACGGACCTGATTCCCGCCGGTGGCGGCCCCTTCGCCGGGCTCGGCAAGGACACCACCGTCACCTACCATTTCTTTGCCGCGGATGTCAAGGAAGCCGTGGCCGTCGTCTCCACGGATGCCGACGGGCTGACACCTGTCCAGGTGGCGTTCAAGGACAACGGAGTAAGCACCGCCACCACCGGAATCCCCACATCGGACGCCACGGTCCGCTTCAAGCCGAATCCGGTTTCGGACATCGCCACCCTTTCCTGGGAAGGCCCCGCAGCGGACGGCGGCCTCCTCCAGGTGTTCGATGCCCATGGTCGGACAGCACTCCTGCTGCCGGTTCCCGCGGGCAGCCCCGCTTCCGTCGACATCGACCTGTCCAACTTGTTGCCAGGCACCTATTTCTACCGGCTGACCCGTCGGAACCAGCCGCTGCCGGCCACCACCGGCACCTTCGTCAAGGTCTCCCGTTGAACAGCTGCCACGCAGCCGTTCCCTCGATACGAACACTATGTGTACAGTCTCCTATCTGCCATTGTCCTCCGGTGGCTTTGTCCTGACCTCCAACCGGGACGAGGCACCGGCGCGCTCTCCCCTGCGAATCTCCCGCTCGGTTACGGATGGAACAGCCCTGCTTTTCCCAAAGGATATGACGGCCGGCGGCACTTGGGTGGCGGCAGCTTCCTCCGGTCGTGTGGCCGTGCTCCTCAACGGCGCTTTCGAAAGACACACACGCCAGCCACCCTATCGCCGCAGCCGCGGACTGATGGTCATCGACCTGTTCGGATACGACTCCGTACCACAATTCCTGGCGTCCTACCAATTCGAAGGAATCGAGCCGTTCACCCTGGTCGTGGTGGAAGCCGACCAACCGAAAGAAATCCGCTGGGACGGCCGACGTGTCCATGCCTGCTTCCTGCCGGCCCGGTCGCCTCACTTCTGGTCCTCGGTCACCCTCTATCCGGAACCGGTTGCCCAATTCCGCAGACAGTGGTTCGACCAATGGCTGTCCCACAACCCCGATCCCTCCGCGGCGGACATCCTGGGCCTGCACCGCTACGGCGGCAGCCAGGACCCCCGCAACGGGTTCGTCATGAACCGGGACGATGTCGTCCGGACCGTCAGCATCACCCAAGTCCTTAAACAGGCACGTTCCGTCGAAATGCACTATCACGACCTGCTTCGGCAAGTCCAAACCTCCGGACAATTGTCCATCCAGGCCCGGTACCCCCTGCCGGAACCTGCGCAGGGCTGAAAACCGCGGCATATGAAGACAGATACGACGGAACTCTTTCGCAAAGTCAGGAAGATCGAAATAAAGAGCAGGGGGCTGAGCCGCCAGCTGCTCTCCGGAGAATACCACAGCGCCTTCAAGGGACGGGGGATGTCCTTCAGCGAAGTACGTAACTACCAGTTTGGCGATGATGTCCGAAACATCGACTGGAATGTGACCGCCCGGACCGGCACCCCCTTCGTGAAAGTATTCGAGGAGGAACGCGAACTGACCGTTCTGTTGGTCATCGACATGAGCAGAAGCACTTTCTTCGGAACCGTCCACCAATACAAGCAGTCGCTGATGACGGAAATGTCCGCGGTCCTCGCCTTCAGCGCCATCCGTAACAACGACAAGGTCGGTATTCTTCTTTTCACCGACGAAATCGAAAGGTTCATCCCTCCAAAAAAAGGGAGGACCCACATCCTGCACATCATTCGGGAATTGGTGGATTTCCAGCCGAAAGGAACGGGAACGGATATCGGCAAGGCTCTCGACTATGTCAACAAGCGCATCAAGAAGCGGTGCATCTGCTTCCTGCTGTCCGATTTCATCGCCCCCCGTTTCGAATCGGGCCTCCGGATCACATCACGTCGCCATGACCTGGTCGGCATACACCTGTCCGACCCCCGGGAGGAAACCCTCCCGTCGGTCGGGCTGTTGCTGACCCGTGATGCCGAGGAAGGCACCTTGCAATGGCTCGATACGGATGACCCCCGGCAACGGGAACAATATGCTGCCGCTTTTGCTGACAATCATGCCTACTGCAAGCGCTTGTTTGCCCGGCATGGCGTGGATTTGCTCAATATCCGTACCGACCGGCCCTACGTCAAGGCCTTGTCGAATTTTTTCCGCACCCGGCGTCATTGAATCAGGCCGGCATCCGGCCAACGGCCGCCGGTTCCCGCCACCGCAATCCGGGCGGCCAGCCAGGCATTGTTGCGGACCAAGGCGATATTGGCAGCCAGGCTTTCCCCACCGGTCAATTCCTTGATCCTTGCCAACAGGTAGGGAGTCATGGCTTTCCCTCGGATGTTCAATCGCCCGGCGTCGGCCAGGGCCTGTTCCGTGGCTGCCTGGATCGGGGCTTGCGCCAAGGCGTCCGGGACCGGAATCGGATTGGCGACCAGCACCCCTCCGGCTATGCCCGCTGCCCATTTCACTGCCAGGATATGCGCCAGCTCCTCCGGCGTATCCACCCGGTATTCCAAGGAAAATCCGCTGTCCCGGGTATAAAACGCTGGGAACACATCCGTTCCGTAGCCGATGACCGGTACGCCCATGGTCTCGAGGTACTCGAGAGTCAATCCCAAATCAAGGATGGATTTCGCACCGGCGCTCACCACCGCCACGGCTGCCCGGGCCATTTCCTGGAGGTCCGCCGAGATGTCCATGGTCTCGCCCGCCCCACGGTGTACACCGCCGATACCGCCGGTGGCGAACAAGCGGATACCGGCCATCGATGCGATGACCAGCGTACCCGCAACGGTTGTCGCCCCGAGTTCCCGTCTTGCCAGCACCAGGGGCAGGTCACGCCGGCTGACCTTGGCCACCGCCATGCCTGTCCGGCCGAGTCGTTCGATGTCGGTCACCTCCAAACCCACCCGCATCCGTCCGTCCAGGATGGCGATGGTCGCCGGCACCGCTCCTTCCGACCGTACGATCGCCTCCAGGGCCAGGGCGGTTTCCACGTTTTCCGGGTAGGGCATGCCGTGGGAGATGATGGTGCTCTCCAGGGCCACCACGCCTTTGCCGGCTTGTAGTGCTTGCCGGACTTCCCCGGAAATGTCCAATGATTCCATATGATGATGGTTGGTCCCGGCCCCGGGAGCATCTGTCGCTCGTCGCAAAGGTACGGGGCGGTGGCCCGCGGATCCGGAGCCGGTTGCGAGCGACAAGCCGGCCACCATTCCGCGGTCAGCCCAGTATGGCCAGGATGAAAGTCAGGACGGTCGCGATGAACCCGATCATGAAGACGTTGTACGAAACGGTCAGGTACCGGTATTTCTTGTCCAGCACCAGTCCGAGATGGTACAGGTCCCGGGTCATGTTGCCGTACAGCAGTTCGCTGTCCCGGAACATCTCGTCCACCAGTTCCTCGTATTTATCCAGTTTGAGGGCGACGAAATTTCCGAAGAACATGAGATTCTTGCGGGCCTCCTCCAACGGGGTGGCGTCGTTGATGACGGAAGTGATCTTCGGACGGGCGGCCAGGACCGCAAAGATCAGGGATGCCAGCCCGGTGACGAGAAAAATGACGACGGGAAGCAGGATGGCGGGATTCGTCTCCGTCATGTTACGGTAGGAAACGACGGAAATGATGACGGAGATCAGAATGGCGTTGACGCTGATCATGATGTTGGCCTTGTTGTCCGCAATCGCACTCAGGTTGATATGGGTTCGATAGTTCGTCCGGAAGAAGGTCTGCGCCCCCGGCGACAGGCGCTCGCGGAACTGGTGGAACCGCTTCCCATTGGAATCGCTGTCCTTGACCTTCTTCAAACGGCGCTTCTCCGACCTTGTCTTCAAGGTCAGCAGATTTGTCGCGACCAGCGGTTCGAACTGCACCTTGGCATGGGCTGTATAGAAACGGGCCTGGAGCAGTTGCCGCAGCTGGAACTGCTCCCATTCCTCCTGGGAGAACTCCTTGTTCAGCAACAGTTCCATCTCCATCCGCCACAAGGGGGCCTGTTCGGCATAGGAATGGCCGAAATAGACGGCATGCATGGCATCGCTGAGCAACTGGCCTTCCATGGACTTCGGTACCGGGTCGGAAAACAGCGCCTTCAACGCCTGGAGGATGTTGTTTTTCTTCTCCGGCTGAAAATGATGGGCGGCAAAGAATTTCTCCGCCAGTTCCACACTCTTCTGCTCCGGGTTCTGGTAATCGAACAGATATCCGATGTTGGAGAACCAGGCGGCCAGTTCCGCTGCCTCCCATTCGGCTTCGTGCACACCGTTGGCTTGTGCCAACACATTCACAATCCTGGCGATTTCCGTGGTTTGGCGGTAATTGCGGAAAGACAGGCGGGTGTCGTTCTTCTGATTGAAGAGATGCAGTACGAACTGTTGGGCGAGGGTGGCGATATCCGTCCTGGAAATCAATTCTTCCGAGGGCTGTATCTTACTGTTCATGACGGCGGCTGGTTTGCCTGCAAAATAAACTTTTTTTGTTGGACGGTACGGATTCCGGCAGGCCAATCTGTCGATTGGCACAATCCTGCCTGGCGGCGGAATACGGCCCCGACTGGACGGACGGCCTGTACAAATACGGGCGAGACCATCGGAGTGGTGTTCCGATGGTCTCGCTTGCGAACAACCGGCGGTTACGACCCGGTGGCCCCTTGTGTGTCAGTCCCGGTTGGCGGCCATGTAACGCAGCACCAGGTACATGACCATGACCAAGGAGGAAAGGGCGGCGGATACATACGTCATGGCAGCCCACCACAGGGCATCCTTCGCACCGTTGTAAGCACTGCCGCGGGCGACTCCGGAGGCGTCCAGCCAGACGAGGGCGCGACGGCTGGCATCGAATTCAACAGGCAGGGTGACGAAGGAGAACAAAGTGGTCGCTGCGAAAGCGAAGATGGTGATCAGCATCAGCTGGGGGAAAGATCCCAACAGCATGAATGCACCGATGAGGAGCCACTGTTGTGCACTGGCCGCCACATTGACGATGGGCACCAGCGCGGATCGCATCTGCAACCAGGCGTATGCTTGCGCATGTTGCACAGCATGGCCGCACTCGTGGGCGGCGACGGCGGCGGCGGCGACATTTCGCCCTTGGTATACGTCCGGACTGAGATTGACCACCTTCGTGAGCGGATTGTAATGATCGGAGAGGAACCCCTGCCCCATGGTGACCCGGACATCCGAAATGCCGTAATGCCGGAGCATCGCCTCGGCCACCTCCCGGCCGCTCATGCCGGAGGGAAGGGCGACTTGGCTGTATTTGCTGAATTTACCTTTCAGCCGGGCGCTGACCAGCATCCCGATGAGGGAGAGCCCCCCGGCCAAAACGAAATAGAACATGTCCATGACCTTATGTTTTTAATGTTTGAACGGATGGTTGCCATTTCCAACATAACCGGCACCGACCGCCTTTGGTTCTAACGACTTGCAAAAATTCGTCGGAAATGGATTTGCGGACTTTTTCGGGCGCATACAATATGGTCGGTTCCGCTATGATCCGATAGGATGGACGACATCACTGCCAAGACGGCAACCTGACCGCCTCCCCATCCTTCGGTGCTGCGGGGACGCGAAGTTTGGAGCTTCATGACATGTGACAAGGCTTTATTATTTTTGCAACTGTTTGACAGGGTGAATAATGTGTGTAGGATACGCTTTTTATGCCGCGGATTCCGCTCCCCGGTTCGCGAGGAGGAATCAGGCGGCATGGAGGATACGATGAGAAAGGTTTTACACGACCCCCATCCAGGCGCTGCCTGTATACGGGCGACCACCTCGTTCGCGCCCGCTCATTCCAATACGATTTCATCGATGAAGACCCAGCAGGGATTGCCGGCGCCAGGATGCCAGTCCGGATTCTTACGCACGCTTAGGGTCTCGACTTTGACATACCGGGCACTGGTCTGCGGAACCTCCGCGACGAACAGCCGGGCGGACGGCTGTGTCGGCCCGGTCGCCACCGGATACTGTGTTTCCGTCAGCTGACGAAAACGTACCCCATCCGTGGAAACGGAAATCCGAAGTCCTTTGGGAAAGAAGATCCAAGCACCGGTATCTTCATATGCCCCGACGGACACCCTGGAGAAGGCCTTTTCCTCCCCGAGGTCCAGGGTCGCCACACTGTTGTATCCTTCGAAACCCAGCCAGCCCGACTCCCGGAAGCTGCTGCCGCCGCGCGTCAGGTCGACCAGGGTACCGGGCCCGTTGCCGGCATACCGGTCGCTGGGCTCTTTCTCCAGCCGGATGGTCGCCACTTTGTGCCGGATCCGGACGAAACTGCGGCTGGCGGTCCCGCTGACCGTCCATCCTGGTTTGAAGGCACAGGCCTTCACTGTCGTGGACGCCGTCAGGACCAACGGACCGTCGTACCGCTGGCTGCTCGTATCCGGATCCGTTCCGTCAAGCGTGAAAAAGATGTCGGCACCGCCGTATCCCGCACTGAGTTCCACCCGGACGCTGTCGGCGAAAAGCTCCGTCCCGCCGACAAAGACCGGCGGCTTCAGACCGGCCGCACCGAACAGGGAATCCGTATCCACTCCCCGGTTGACATACACGCCGGCGTAGCGGGATTGGAATCCGGTAAGCCCCTCTTCCGTCACCTGGGTCTGCCATAGGTATACAGCGCGAAGCAGCGGCAGGTTTCCCAGGCTCGCCAAGCCAGCATCGCTGACGGCCGTCTGATGAAGGTTGAGATATTCCAGCAGCGCCAGCGAACCGAGGCTTTCGATCCCTTTGTCGGTGACGGCCGTCCGCTCCAGATGCAGCCGGTTGAGGTGCGGAAACAGGTCCGCCGCCACGGCAACCAGGGCATCATCCGCTTCCGTATCCGCCAGGTTGAGCTGGACAACATTGGGGCCGACCCCCTTCAGTTCCCGCAACTTGTCCGGCGAAAGGTCCTTTCTGCCCTGCAGGGAAAGTTGCAACAACGGGCTTCCCTGTGCCAACGGCAGAAGAAAGAAGCCTTTGGCCCGCAGTTTTTCAAGCGTGGCCGTCGAAACCGATGTGACCGGGAGCGATTCCAAAGGGTGGGTGACCGGACGATACCCTGCCGCCACGACGGTGTGCAGGTCGGCCGGCAAGCCCGCTTCCGCAACTGTCTTGCCAAAGGGTGCTCCTTGCCGTACCCACCAGGACAGCAGGGCGAGTTCATGCTCGGACAGCTGGGTTTTCGATTTCGGAGGCATATGCATATCATCCGACAGGGGAAGGTGCAGGGTCGTCAGCAAAGCACTCAGCTCCAATTGCTCCCGGCGGATGACAGGGCCATTTTCACCGCCCGCCGCAATTCCTTCCTCACTCAGCAGAACCAGGCCTCCTTTCTTTCGGGAAGGGCTGTGGCAATTGCCACATTTCTGCCGAAGAACCGGCAGGATGACCGTTTCGAACAGCTCCGCTCGATCCAGGTCGACCGCGACAGGACCTTTCGGATCCGCCGCCATCTGTTCCGACCCGCCGAACAGGAAATCTTCTCCGTGTGTCAGGCTCCCGCCAAGGTGGCCGGTCGCCACCAGCAGCAGGACGGTTCCTGCAAACAAAGGCCGAAAGTAGGGAGCATCATGCCGCCCCCGCCGATGCATGCCAAACATCATGGCTGATGCCAAGGCCGTCGAGAACCCCAGCCATTGGTGCCAGGACAAAATGTCCCCTGCATAATCTCCGGAAAGCGAAAGCCCGTACCCGGTCGCGGCAGCCAGCCAGGCACTCGCCGTTCCCCAGCCCAAGGCAAAGGTAACCGCGGGCCGGAGGGCGGGGTTGCCACGCCGGGCCACACTGTCCATCACCAAAGCTAGCAACAAGATACCAATCGGCAGGTGGAGCATCAGCAGATGCAAACGCCCGAACATATCCAACATAGATGCTTCTTTTTTCCAAAGGTAATTTTTTAAACCGGTAACCTTACGGAAAATACAATAGCCCGTTGCAAAAAGCCCGGCTCCGCCGACACCATCACCGGGGTGGGGTCTGAATGGTGCGAACCGAGACTTTGCTTGCGCGGCGCCCAGGATCCTGGTCCGACCATTCGGTTGGCACCCGGTACAAAAGGACGTCATTTTCCATGGGCTTGCCTGCGGCTGCGGAACGGCAGACGTTGTATGCAAGGTCTCCACAGCACCCCGGTTCGACAGTTCCCGTGCGGCAAGTGATTAATGCCCGTGATTAAGAATCGAGCAGAAACCTGGCCGGCTTCCCATCAAACAATAATAACCATATCTCCGTCATTCGCCTGCTTGTCTGAAATTCACATCCGCTGTCCGCCTCGGAAAGCGGTGAACGACACCACCGGCCTTACCCGAACACATGACTTCCTTAGCCGGCCCCTACTTGCAATGAGCCGAACCATTCATTTCCAGTCGTCGACGAATACAATGCGTCAGGTATCTCACCACGAGACGGCGAACAGGAGTGGCCGCAAACAAAACAGTCGGTCAGGCAACGACAGCTTGCCGCTGTGAATCACGGTTAAGAGAATTTGGTTTGCACACCCTCGGCATCATTCCCGGAGCACGTTAAAAAATGCGGGATTGACAACTTTTTTTTCAATTCCATGGTTTATTAGGCATGATTAGACTTGTTTAAAGTTGGTTTTTCGTTTTGTTTTGATGCGTCTGCCCGGTCTGCCGGGCAGACGTCTTTTCGTAAGACCACCGGCTGCCATGCGGTTGCAAACCGTTACGGGGCCGTACCACCCCATAGGCCATGAAACGATCGACGCACCTCCTTCCGGACCTGCTTTCCTTCTTCTTTCCCCATCTTTGTCTGGTTTGTGAATCGAATGCCCCGCCTGCCAAAGATTCCATCTGCAGCCATTGCAGGGCCGACCTGCCGGAAACCGACCATCATCTGACGGTGGACAATCCCTTTGCCGAGCGGTTCTGGGGCAGGGTGCCTGTGGAGTCGGCGGCGGCACTGCTCCTGTTCACCCGTGGAGGGAAAGTGCGGCGCTTGTTACACCGGTTGAAGTACAAAGGCGAAAAGGAAATCGGATGGATATTGGGGAGGGAACTGGGATGGAAGCTGCTGTCATCTCCCTTGTTCAGCGGCGTTGAACTGGTCGTGCCGGTGCCGCTGCATCCGAAAAAAGAGCGGGCGCGCGGCTATAACCAGAGTGCTGTGTTCGGTGCGGGGGTGGCGGAGGCGATGGGAATCCGGCAGGTGGCCGACGGGCTGCAACGGACAACCCACGGCCTGTCGCAGACCCGCAAGACCAAGGAAGCACGAATCGCCTCCCTGGATGGGCAATTCCAGGTTCAACGGGAGGCTTTGTTACGAGGACGTCACATCCTGTTGGTGGATGATGTCATGACGACAGGAGCCACGCTGGAGGTCTGTACGGAATGCCTTTCGGCACTACCTGGCACCCGGGTGAGCCTGGCAACCATTGCCATGACCAGCCAAACTTGAGCGGAGCAAGGAAAGATACCGGTGCGGTCCTGCCGGAGAAAAGCGATCAGTCGATGACCAAGGTACCGACCTGGTCGCCTTGTATGATTCGAGGCAGGTTCTCCGGATTGTTGACATTGAAGACGATGATGGGCATCTTGTTTTCGCGACAGATGGTGAAGGCCGTCATATCCATGACACCCAGGTCACGACGGATGACCTCCTGGAAGCTGAGCACTTCGAACAGGACGGCTTGGGGGTCCTTTTCCGGATCCGCCGTGTAGATGCCGTCCACCCGGGTGCCTTTCAGGATGACATCCGCATTGATTTCGCTGGCCCGCAAGGCTGCCGCGGAATCAGTCGTGAAATAAGGGTTTCCAGTTCCACCGGAAAATATGACCACCCTGCCCTTTTCCAAATGCCGGATGGCCCTGCGGCGGATGTAGGGTTCCGCTATCTGGTCCATCTTGATGGCGGAGACCAGCCGGGTGTAGACGCCGACATCCTCCAGGGCACTTTGGAGTGCCATACCGTTGATCACGGTGGCCAGCATTCCCATGTAATCACCTTGTACCCGTTCGATGCCCGACTTGGAAGCCTGTAGTCCTCGGAAGATATTCCCCCCCCCGATGACGATGGCCACCTCCACCGATGCGTCGACCAACGATTTGATTTGCTGCGCATAATGTTGCAGCATACTGGCCTCGATGCCGAAGGATTGGCCACCCATGAGGGATTCGCCACTGAGTTTGAGCAGGATGCGCTTGTACTTGACAGCCATATGGTAGCGGAGTGCTTGGATTCCAGGTTTGATGAGGTGTGAAGGGAGCGTATGGTGGTCTGCCTTTGTAGGGCAGGCAGGCGAAGGCATCTGTGGCGGATGTCGTCTGGCTACCCGAAGGAAGAAGGCAGGAAAACAGCAAAAAAAAGGCGAATTAATCGCTTAATTCGCCTTTTACTGATTTCTTCATCAGCCGAGCTCCACGTGTTTGAACTGGGTGACGGTCAGTTCGCCGTTCACCCCTTTCAGGTAATCGCGGACGGACAGTTTGCCGTCCTTCACGAAAGCCTGGTTGAGCAGGGTGCTTTCCTGGTAGAACTTGTTCAGCTTGCCTTGGGCGATTTTTTCCAACATGGCTTCCGGTTTGCCTTCCTGGCGGGCCTGTTCCATTCCGATTTCGATTTCCTTTTGGATGATATCGGCGGACACGTCCCCTTTGTCGAGGGCGACCGGGCGCATGGCGGCGACCTGCATGGCCACGTCGCGGCCGGCATCGTAGCAGGAATCGTCGGCGATGTTCAACCCTACGAGCACGGCGGCGCGGTTGCCCATGTGTATGTAGGGGGAAATCATAGCGGCTTCCAGCTTTTCGTAGGCGGCTATTTCGATTTTTTCACCGATGACTCCGATTTGTTCGGTGATTTTTTCGCCGATGGTGATCTGCTGGTAGGGCAATGTGAGCAATGCCTCCGTGGTGTCGGGGAAATTTTCGAGGGCGGACTGCGCAAATTGGCGGGCCAGCTGGACGAAATCCTCGTTCTTGGCAACGAAATCCGTTTCGCAGCTCAGTTTGATGATGACCCCTTTTGTCTTGTCATCGTTGACCAAGGCGATGACCACACCTTCCTTCGCTTCGCGGTCGGCGCGTTTGACGGAGAGTTTCTGACCTTTCTTACGCAGGATTTCGACGGCCTTGTCGATGTCCCCTTCCGCTTCGGCGAGGGCGTTCTTGCAATCCATCATACCTGCTCCTGTCATGTCGCGGAGTTTCTTGACATCTGCGGCAGAGAGTGTTACCATTTTATGGACGATTTTTATTGGTTAATGACTGTCGGTGTGCGAGGCAATCCCGGGAAGGACGCGCCGTCTCACACGGCGGCTTCCTTCTCCTCCGGCTTGGATTGTTGTTTGCGTTCCTCCAGTCCTTCCCGAACCGCTTCCGCGAGATAGTTGGTGATGACAGCGATGGATTTGGAGGCGTCGTCATTGGCCGGTATAGGGAAATCCACCTGGTTGGGATCCGAGTTGGTATCGACCATGGCGAAGGTACGGATACCGAGGCGGCGGGCTTCCGAGATGGCGATATGTTCGTGAAGGATATCGACGACGAAGATGGCGGCGGGCAAGCGGCCGAGCTGTTCGACACCACCGAGCACCTTGCCCAGTTTCTGCCGTTCGCGGTCGAGCGTCAGGCGTTCCTTTTTCGTCATGTTGGTGGCGGTGCCGTCGGCGAGCATGCGTTCGATGTTCTGCATCTTCTTGACGGAGCGCTTGATGGTGGAGAAGTTGGTGAGCATCCCACCGAGCCAGCGTTCGGTCACGAAGGGCATGTCCACGGCGGCGGCTGCCTGGGACACGATGTCACGGGCTTGCTTCTTGGTCGCGACGAAGAGGATTTTCTTCCCGGACTTGGCGATGGCACGCATGGCGTTGGCCGCGCGGTCCAGGCATTCGGAAGTCCGGTTGAGGTCGATGATGTGGATGCCTTTGCGCTCCATGAAGATGTAGGGCGCCATTTTGGGATTCCACTTCCTGCGCATGTGGCCGAAATGGGTACCCGCATCTAACATTTCCTGATATGTTGGTTTTGCCATTGTTGAAAGAAGGCTGTCAGCCAGGACAGCTGGCAGTCTGCCGTTGACAGGCGGACGGTCCAGCGGACGAAGGCCAGATTAACGTTTGGAGAATTGGAAACTCTTTCTTGCTTTGGGCTTGCCGTATTTCTTGCGTTCCACCTGACGGGCGTCGCGGGTAAGGAACTTTTTGTCTTTCAACGGCTTGCGAAAATCGGCGTTGAGTTTGATCAAGGCACGGGAGATACCCATTCGGGCGGCTTCCGCCTGTCCTTTGAATCCTCCGCCGTCCACGGTGATCTTCAGGTCGTAGAGATTGGCCTCCAGGCTGATGGTCGTGAAAGGTTCCGTGATGGATGTCTGGACGTGCACCTGTGGGAAGTACTCCTTGTAATCCTTACCGTTCACCTTGATGTTGCCGGCTCCTTTGGAAAGGTATACCCTGGCTACGGAAGCCTTCCGGCGGCCGATGGCGTTTATGATTTCCATGATTGAAATGTTTCCTTTTTTACAATTTGAAAGGTTCGGGTTGCTGTGCAGCATGGGGATGCTGGTCACCTGCGTAAACGAACAGTTTCTTGATAATGGCACGGCCCAGCTTGGTCTTGGGCAGCATACCCTTGACACCGTTCTCCACGACGGCCTCCGGTTTGCGGCTGAGCAGGCTGCGGGCGGTCTCCCGGCGTTGTCCACCCGGATAGCCGGTGTACCGGATGTACTCCTTCTGGTCTAGTTTGTTGCCGGTGAAACGCAGCTTGTCCGCGTTCAGTACGATGACGTAGTCACCGCAGTCCACGTGGGTGGTGAAGGAGGGCTTGTGCTTGCCGCGCAGGATGTGGGCCACCTGCGAGAAAAACCTTCCCGCCGTCTGCCCTTCGGCATCGAAAACGTACCACTTGCGCTGGATCGTTTCCTTCTTCGCCGACACCGTATTATAGCTTCGGGTATTCACGATTCTTTGCGTTTGATGCTGTGATGAATATGGATTGTGAAATCGCCTCCTCAAAGGCGGCTGCAAAGGTAAGTCTCTTTCCGTTAAATGCAACGTGTCGGTTCAAATATTTTGACTTTCATTTTGCTAACTTTTTGAAAAACAGTTTTTTTTTGGACACGTTTGTTTTTTTGCACCTTGTGGCGGCCGGGCGGCGCCGCAGCAGCCGCCCGACGGCTGACCCGGCAGGCCGTTTGTTTTTATCCTTGTCGGTTTCGCAACATTTTCGTTGTGCATCCATACAATACAAACGAAAAATAGTTTCCGTTTGGTTAACTTGCACCGAATATTAAGCCGTGCCGCCCAAAGACTTACCCGCACCATCCTTTTCCCTTGGAACCATCCGCTCATTTTTTTCACCACAGCGTATAATTCCTTAAATCATCACCATTTTATGAAAAGACTTTTACCAATCCTTCTGCTGTTGCCGATGGCCTTGCCTCACGCTTTCGGCCAGCTTCCGAACGGGTCCGTTGCACCCAACTGGACCATGTCCGACCTGAACGGGGTCTCCCACACACTGTACAACTACCTGGACGACGAGAAGATAGTGTTCATCGACTTCTCCGCCACCTGGTGCGGCCCTTGCTGGAACTACCACAACGGGGGTGCCTTCAAGACCGTCTACAACAACCACGGTCCTTCCGGCACCAACGACGTCATGGCCTTTTTCATCGAAGGGGATGCCAGTACCAACACCGCCTGCCTGTACGGCCCGCAGGGCTGTATCGGCGGCACCCAGGGCAACTGGGTTTCCGGAACACCCTATCCGATCATCGACAATCCCTCCCAGACAGGAACCTACGGGATCAACTACTGGCCCACCATCTATGGGGTGTGCCCGGACAGGAAGATCTATGAGGTGGGGCAGGTCAGCAGCACCAGTCTGTGGAACTTCGCGGTGGATTGTTCCGCACCGAACATCAGCACCGCCTCCGTCACGAACATCGGTTGTTTCGGAGAAAACAACGGCGCCGTTTCCATCAGCACCTCCGGCGGCATCGGCCCCTTTACCTACGCTTGGAGCAACGGTGCCACCTCCACCAGCATCAGCAATCTGCCGGCAGGCGACTATTTTGTCACGGTCACCGGCAAACTGGGCGGGACGAAGACCCACGGCCCCATCACCGTCTCCCAACCTTCCGCCCCCCTGCAGGCGGCGGTAGCGGCCGTCAACCCGGCGGGCTGCAACGGTATCGGCGGATCGGCGGAAGTGGCCGCCTCCGGCGGAACCGCCGACTACTCCTATCTTTGGAACAACGGCTCCACCCAATCCTTCCAGTTCAACCTCTCCCCCGGCAGCTACAGCTGCACCGTCACGGATGCCAACGGCTGCACCGCTTCCGTCGGGAACATCGTGGTCGACCCACCGACGCCGCCGGTGGCCGCCGCCGCCGCTCCCGCCGCCATCAGCTGCGCCAACGCCACGGTCACCCTGAACGGAACGGGTTCCACGACCGGTCCCAACCTCTCCTATCTGTGGACAACCTCCGACGGCCATATCGTCTCCGGGGAAAACTCCCTCAACAGCTGTGTCGTGGATGCTCCCGGCACCTACGAGCTGCTGGTGCTCAACACCGCCACCGCCTGTGCCGGTTTCACCTCCGTCACCGTCCAGTCGGACCTGACGGCTCCTACGGCCACCACCGCCGCACCGTCCGCCCTGTCCTGTAACAACAACCAGACGACGCTTTCCGGCAGCGGTTCCTCCTCCGGCACCAACATCCAATACCTCTGGACCACCGTCGGTGGAAACATCGTCTCCGGTGCCAACACGCTCAACCCCGTGGTGAACGCCGTCGGAAGCTATACACTCACCGTCACGAACAACGCCAACGGCTGTACTTCCGCCTCCACCGTACAGGTTCCGGGCAACACCACCCCGCCCAACGCCAGTGCCAGCGGCGGCGAGATCAATTGTTCCGCCTCCAGCGTGACCCTCGAAGGTAACTCGACCACCTCCAACGCCACCTTCGCCTGGTCCGGCCCCGGTGGTTTCGCCTCCAACCAGGCTGCCCCCTCGGTATCCGCCACCGGTACCTACACGCTCGTCGTGACCGACCCGGCCAACGGATGTACCGCCTCCGTCACCACCCAGGTGGTCCAGAACACCGCCGCCCCGGGCGCCAATGCAACCGGCGGCACCCTCAACTGCACCGCCACCACCCTGGAACTGAACGGCTCCTCTCCCGCCGGCGGCGCCACCTTCGAATGGTCCGGCCCCAATGGCTTCAGCTCCGCCGAACAGAATCCGAGCATATCCGAAGCAGGCAACTACCTGCTCACCGTAACCGGAACGAACGGCTGCACCAGCACCGCCACCGCTGTCGTCAACCAAAATGTCAACGCACCGACAGCGAATGCCGGCGCTGCCGCCAGCCTGAACTGCAACACCACCTCCGTTGTCCTCAACGGCACCGCCTCCTCCACCGGCAGCCAGTTCTCCTACCTGTGGTCCACCACCGATGGCAACATCGTGAGCGGTGCCAATACCCTGACCCCGGTCGTGGATGCCGCCGGCACCTACGCCCTGGTCGTCACCAATGCCAACAACGGCTGCACCGCCTCCGCCAGTACGGATGTGATCGTCATCCCGCCCATGGCCGCTTCCATCGCTAGCCTGACCGCCGTCAACTGCTTCGGTGAAGCCAACGGTGCCATCGCCCTGGAAGTGTCCGGAAACGACCCCTTCACCTTCGAGTGGTCCAACGGCGCCACCACCGGATCCATCCAGAACCTGCCAGCCGGCACCTACTCCGTGGTCATCACGGATACGGAAGGATGTACCACCTCCCTGTCGGCGGACATCACCCAACCGGCGGAACTGTCCCTGACAGCCAACGCTACCGCACAAACCACCCCCGGCGTGAATGACGGCACCGCCGCCGCCGCTGCCATGGGTGGCAACGGCAACCTCTCCTACACCTGGAGCAACGGCGAAACCACCGCCACCATAGAGAACCTTGCCCCTGGGTCCTACACGGTCACAGCGACCGATGAAAACGGTTGCAGCGCCACCCAGACGGTGACGGTCAATGCCTTCGGTTGCGCCGTGTCCGCCTCCTTGGCCACCGAAGACGTCAGCTGCTTCGGGGCCGCCGACGGTACCGCCACCATCTCGCTGGACAACGCCTTGGAACCCTATGTCTTCAGCTGGTCCAATGGGGAATCCACCGCCACCATCGCTTCGCTCAGCCCCGGCACTTACACGGTCTCCGCCACCGACGGTAACGGCTGCGAAGTGATTTCGTCCGTTTCCATCCAGGAACCGGCCCAGCTGACACCCAATGCCACATCCACCGGCGTGACAGCCCAGGGTGCTTCCGACGGCACAGCCGCCACCAACCCCGCCGGCGGCACGGCACCTTTCTCCTTTGCCTGGAGCAACGGCGAAACGACCGCCACCATCGCCGGCCTTCCTTCCGCCAACTACACGGTCACCGTGACGGACGCCAACGGCTGCTCCGCCGTGCAAACCGTTCCGGTAGCGCCGTTCGCCTGTGCCATGACCGCCAACGTCACAGCCGCCAACATCAGCTGCTTCGGCCAATTGGACGGGCAGGCCACCGTCACCCTCTCCAACGGACTCTCCCCCTTCTCCTACCTCTGGTCCAACGGGGGATCCACCGCCACCGTCAGCAACCTGGCGGCCGGTTCCTACACGGTCTCCGTCTCGGATGCCGTCAACTGTCAGGTGGAAGTGCAGGTCGACATCACGGAACCAGCCGAACTGACGGCCTCCGTCGCCGAACTGACGCCGGCCGCCTGTGGTGAAACCAACGGCACCGTATCCGTGGACGCCACCGGCGGAACGGGAACCCTCTCCTACCAGTGGTCGAACGGAGCCACCACCAACAGCCTGGAAAACCTGGCCCCCGGCTCCTATTCCTTATCCGTATCGGATGAAAACGATTGTTCCGCCAACCTCATGGTCGTGGTCTCCGTCGAAGACGCGGAAGCCCCCGTCGTGGTGACCCAGGACATCACCGTGACGCTGGGGGCAGATGGCACGGCTAGCATCCAGCCGGACCAGGTCGATAACGGCAGCTCCGACAACTGTGCCATTGCCAGCCTGACCCTGGATGTTTCCAGCTTCGATTGCGCCAACCTCGGCAACAACGAGGTGTCCCTCACGGTCACCGACGGCGCCGGCAACCACAGCGCCGCCACCGCCACCGTGACCGTCGTGGACAACTCGCTCCCACAGATCGCCCTGCAGAACATCACCCTCAGCCTGGATGCCGCCGGCCTGGCTACCCTCGAGGCGGCCATGATAGACAATGGCAGCTCCGACAACTGCGGCATCGTCTCGATGAGCATCGATGTCTCTTCCTTCGATTGCAGCCAGCTTGGCGACCATCCTGTCGTGCTGACCATCGCCGATGCCGCCGGCAACCAGACCTCCGGCACAGCTGTCGTGACCGTCGTCGATGACACGGCTCCCATCACCTCCTGTCCGGAGAACATGGTCCTGCCTTCCTGCGACCCGGTCGCATTCTATGTCGTGACGGCAACAGACAACTGCTCCGACTTGCTGTCCTACCAGTTCCCGGCCGACTATCCGAGCGGCGCCACCTTCCCCGCCGGCATCACCTCCCTGGAAGTGAGCGTCTCCGACAGCGAAGGCAACACCGCCACCTGCCAGTTCTCCGTTTCCGTCCCGGAATCCATGGACCCGCAGGTTTCCGGAAATCCCATCCTCTGCGCCGGAAAGGATAACGGCGCCGCTTTCGCCGAACCGACCGGTGGCAATCCGGCTTATTCCTTCGCCTGGAATACCGGCGCCACCACCGCTTCCATCCAGGACCTCGGACCCGGCACGTACGAAGTGACCGTCACCGATGTGGACGGATGCACCGCCCTCGGCAATGTCACCCTCACCGCTCCCGAAGCGGTCGAATCGACATTGGACCTGCTCGTCAACGAAAGCGGCAGCAACCAGGACGGTGCCATCGCCGTCACCATTTCCGGTGGGGTCGCCCCCTACTCCTTCGCCTGGATCGATGGACAGGGATCCGTGATCTCCGACGAAGAGGATATCAACGGACTCTCCGCCGGCAACTATTCTCTTTTCGTCACCGACGCCAATGGCTGTGAATCACAGTTCTCCTACACCATCCAGTCCATTGTGAAAGTCAATGACGAGCTATTGGCCGCCCGGCTTTCCCTTTATCCGAACCCCAGCAACGGGGAGGTGACCCTCGAGCTGGCGGATGTTCCGGCCAGCAAGGTCGCCCTCACGGTCTTCGATGTCCATGGCAAGGTGGTCCTGCTTCAGCCTTCCACCGACCTGTCCGCCGGCCGCTGCACGGTCGACCTGACCCATGCAGCAAACGGTATATACCTGGTCCGTATCATGGTCAATGACCAGGTGGTTTCCAAGCGACTGATGATCAACCGCTGGTAATCTGCCAAAGCCCCACACATGTGGAAAATCCTCCGGTGGCGTCCCGCCCCGGAGGATTTTTTTTTCTCGGCGCCAGGACAAGAGACGACCTGCCATGGCAGGCAAACCGGGTGAAGACCGAATTGTCGGGCGCAGGCCGACTCGCCCTGTCTGTGATCGTTATGGGCGCACCATCGCCGGACAGGCTGCCATTCGGTTTGCGGCAGTCGACATCCGGGTCGGCGTACACTGAATTCCCAAAAAAAAAAGACCACAAAATTTTCTGTCCGGTGTTTTTTTTTTCATATTGCGGCAGCATTTATTCATCCCTATCACAGCATATCCGAAAAATCCTTCATTCCTGAAGGAAACTCTGCCTGTACTCAATCCAAGCGGGTGTGGACCTAATTCCACTGTTGACGCCGACGGCATATCGGGTTCCGGGTCGTCTGGACAGTCCGCTCCCTTCTGCTCCCTGTAAACAGGCAGAGAGGCAAGAAAGCACGATAATCGACCATTGTCCCGGAACGGCACCATACCACGTCGCCGGAACGTGCGAGTCCCCCTGTAAGCTGCAAATAATACTGCTCTGGAGATCATACAGATGAACTGTCACCCCGAGAACCGGCTTTGTTTTCTTTTTGCATTCATTAACGAGCAAACACTACATTCATGTTGATCCTGTACATTTCTCTGGGTGCGTTTTTCATTGGCGGATGTATTTTCATGATGACCGATTACTCCCCCTCGCGAGGTACGAGAAAGTGGTATTGATTGGAGGAAGCGTTTTCTGCTGAACGAAACATATGCAATCCAAGACCATCATGGTGACGGGCGGTACCGGTTTTGTCGGTTCCTACCTTCTGCGGCACCTAATCCGCAAAGGCTATACGGATGTCCGCGCCATCCGGCGGCCGGACAGCAGCATGGCCCTGGTCGGGGAAGTGGCGGACCGTGTCCGATGGTTCACGGCCGACCTGTTGGACGTGCCGGCGCTGGAGGCGGCGATGGAAGGGGTCCGGCAGGTCTATCATTGTGCGGCGGTCGTATCCTTCCAGCGCAAGGAGGCACAGCGGATGATCCGTACCAACCGGGAAGGAACGGCCAACCTGGTCAATGTCGCCTTGTGGAGGGGTGTAGAAAAGCTATTGCATGTCAGTTCCATTTCCGCGTTGGGACGGCGTCCGGACTCTCCGATGGTGGATGAAACGGTTCCCTGGCAGGACGGGACATGGAACAGTCCGTATGGCATCAGCAAGCACTTGTCGGAACTGGAGGTATGGCGGGGGATGGCCGAGGGCCTGCCTGCGTCTATCGTCCACCCGTCGAACATTTTGGGCAGCGGCTTCTGGAAAGACCGGACCAGCACGGGTCAAATGTTCCACACGGTTTGGAAAGGCCTGCCATTCCGGCCGACCGGAGGATCCGGTTTCGTGGATGTACGGGATGTCGTCCGCTTATGTGAAACGCTGATGAACAGCGGGCAGGTCGGCGAGCGTTACATCCTGAACGCAGAGAACCTTCCTTTCGCAGCTGTTTTCGACCGGATGGCCGATGCACTCGGGGTTCGGCGGCCCTACATACGAATCACACCGCTGCTGCGGGAGATATCCTGGCGGGTGGCGGAAGGGGCGGCCTTATTGACGGGGCGGCCGCCGTTCATCACGCGGGAGACAGCGAGGATGAGTTCACGGACCTTCCTGTACGACAATAGGAAATCGATCGAGGCCTTCGATTTCACCTATATTCCGGTTGAACGGACGATCCGGGAGACGGCCGCCCAGTTCCTGGCCAGCCGGACGGAGGGTTTTGCGCCGTCGACACTACCTTTCCACGAACCGGCCTGAGTTCATCGAAGGATCATCACATCGCCTTCGTGCAATTCCACCACACCATCGATAAATTCCACTTCCGCCACGTAGGCGAAGACACCGGGATCCATGACGCTGCCACGGAACAATCCGTCCCATCCGCCGCCATCCTGGTTCAGGGGCAGGTCGTATCCTTCGTAGACCAGGCTTCCCCATCGGGAGAACACTTTCAGTGAACGAACGATGCGGGCAGCCGGTCCGGCATATACCGTAAAGAAATCGTTGAGCCCGTCGGCATTGGGCGTGAAGGCGTTGGGAATGAACACCGGTCTTTTCAGCAGGACGGTGACGACGACGGAATCTTCCGATACACAACCGTTGGCATCCACGGCAGTCAGCAGATAGGTGGTGGTGGACAGGGGGCTGGCGACGGGGTCGAGGCATTCGGTGCAACTCAACGAGTTGGCCGGTGTCCAGTTCAGGGTGACGGCGGAGAACGGCGGCAGGATAATGGCCTGTAGGTCGACCTGGTAGCCGAGGTCCACCGTTTGGTCCGCGCCGGCCTCCACCACGAAGGGGGCAGGTTCCTGAATCAGGGCGGGTTGTTCCGCCTGGCATCCAGCGGCATCCTGCACGACCACCGTATAGGCGCCGGCCGGGAGGCCCGTCAGGACGGGTTCGGACTGGAAGCTGATGCCGTCGGCACTGTACTGGTAGGGTGGAGTCCCCCCTTGGGCGGTCAGCCGGATGACCCCGCTTGCATCGCCGTGGCAGCGAACATCCTCGGTGGTGAAGGAGAGAAAGAGCGGAGCCGGTTCGGCCACTGCGGCGCCGGCGACTGCCGTGCAGCCGTTGGCATCGGTCACCGTCACGGAGTAGGTGCCGGCCGGAAGACCGGACAGGCTGCCGGCGGTTGGTCCGTGTGCCCACTGGTAGGCATATCCGCCGGCGCCACCTTCCGGCAGGGCGGCCACCATGCCGTCCTGGTTGCCGAAGCAGCTGATGTTGACGGACTGGACTTCGGCGGCCAACGGCGGAAAATCCAGCACCTGGATCACGAAATTACCCTCGCAGCCGGCATCGTCGACCACCTGGACGGCATAGGTGCCGGCCGGAATGCCCGACAGGACGCTGTCCGGCTGCGGGCCGTTCCCGAAGTCGAACAAGACCGGTTCGTTCGCTATGTCGATGGAGATGGAGATGCTTCCGTCCGATCCGCCGTGACAGGTCGGGGGATGGACGGGATCTTGGCCGGCGGCGAGGGCGAGACCTTCCTCGATGGTGAAGGAAAAGGTTTTCTGGCAACCGTTGGCAGCCAGGACGGCCACTTCATAGGTGCCGGAAGCGAGGCTGGTCCGGGAGCTGTCGGGACCGAAAAGACCGCTGTTCGCCCAATCGTAAAGGTAAGGCACCGGCGCAGTACCCGTCGGAGAGAGAAAGACCGCCCCGGTCAGCTCGTCGGGACCGCAGTAATCGGCCAGGGTGGTCGTGCTGACCGACGGAGCAGGCAACACCTCCACTTGCCGGATGTCCGTGACGACACAGCCTGATTCGCTGGTGACGGTCAGCACGACGGAGCGGGTGCCAGCCGTCGAATAGGATACGGAATGGGGGCCGGGGCCGGTGGCGGTTGCCGGGGAAGCACCGACGCCGAAATTCCAATTCCATTCCGAAATGCCTTCCACGGCGGTGGAGGCATCGGTGAAGCTGATGCCGTCACCCGTGCAGACAGGGGTAGGGGCCGCCGTGAAGTCGACCTGAGGACCCTGAAAAGTGCCGGTACCGCCGAAGGTGAGCTGGAAGCCGCTGCCGGTGTTGCTGAAATTGTTGATGATCAGCGCATAACTTTTGCCTGCTTCCATGTCCAGGGCGGCTACGAAATTATTTTGTCCGGGCGCGCAACCGGGGAATTCGTCCAGGTCCGTCTCCTGTTCGCTCAAGCCGGTCGGGCCGGTGCAGGCCGCCCAGTTGGGGAAGGGTTGTCCCACGTTCTCTCCTGCCGCCATGCAGCGGAGCTTTACCTTGCCGCTGCAATCGTCGATGCCGCCCGGCAGTTCGAACACGGCGAAGTCGATGTCATCCGATGGGTTGGTCGGGGTGATGGTGAAGGAGAGGGTGCCCGGGTCCTGACAGGTCCACCTGTACCAGGCGGAGGCATACTCGACCTGCACGCAGACGCCGGGATCGATTTCATTGTTCAGGTTGCCTGTGCCGATCAGACTTTCCACGGTGAAAGAAGATTTGTCGCAGAGGATGACCCCGGTCGGGCAATCGCTGCTGGGGTCCGGCACGGCATTGAAATTGTTGATGCACAACCGGAATGTTCCGGTCTGGCCGAAACGGGCATCCACGCGGATGTAGTAGGTCTCGCCGACGGTCAGCGGACCGGCGAAAGACTCCACGATATGAAGGTTGAAGGCATCGGAAGCGCAGGCGATTTCCGTCAGGGGTCCGCTGCAGGTACCGCTGTAAATGGCGAACTGGGGGTTTTCCAGCGTTCCGCCGGGGGGCGTGTTCCCTACGGTGTTGCCGATGACCGCTACCTGGACGGTGGTCGCTTCCGCCACGAAAGCGAACCAGACGTCATTCGACACATCCGGGAAACAGGAAGGCTGGCCGAGGGGGCCGACGGTGGCGCCGGCATTGGTGAAGGCTCCCGGGTCTGAACACCAGTTGGTGACGTCATCAAGCGGAAGGGCGGCATCGCAGTTGTCGTTGGCCGGTTGTGCGGCGAGGGGGGCGATGTCGGAAAACAGGAGTGAAATCCAGACGAGGGCGGAGAGGAAGACCTTTGTATTCATGTACCGATGTGTTTTCGGGTGGCGGGGCGGCCGGCCCCGCCGGATGACTATCTGTACAACAATTGGGGCGGCCGTTCGTTCAGCGGCTGTCCGACAGGACGGCCGGTCCGGCTGTCCGGATGCCAAATTACAACATTACCTCTTACCGGCCATCCGACCAGGGGGTTGTTTCCACCCGGTCGGATCGCAGTGCAAAAAGATGGCCGTGCGCTTCGGAAGGCTGGTGGACATGACCTCCCGGCGTGCAATTTGTCGGAAAAAGGGACCTAAAAAACGATGCCGCAGGTTACTTTTGTGCCATGATCAAGCGAAATATTCCGAACGCGGTGACTTTGCTGAACCTGTTGTTCGGCTGCTGTGCCTTGGCGAGTACGTTTTATGGCCAGTTCCAGCAGGCCTTCCTGTTCAGCCTGGGCAGCTTGGCGGCGGATTATCTCGACGGGCTGTTGGCCAGGATATTGCGGGCAAAGTCGCCCCTGGGGCAGCAGCTCGACTCGTTGGCGGACATGGTCTCCTTCGGGGTGGTGCCGGGAGCGGCGTTGTATATGTTGCTGGTCAACGGGCTTTCACAGAGCGCGCACCTGCCCGTCCGCCTGTCCCTCGCCGCCAGCCCCGCCTTCCTGCTGACCCTTTTCGCGGCCGTCCGGCTGGGCCGTTTCAACCTGGATACCCGGCAGCAGGTGGACTTCATCGGACTGCCGACACCGGCTTGCACGGCCTATGCCGTCGGCCTGCTGACCATCCACGAACAGGACTGGGGCGGTTTGGCCGGGTTGGTCAGCCATCCGGTCTTTCTCGCGGTCAATGTGGCTGCCCTCAGCTGGCTGATGGTGTCACCGCTCCATATGTTCAGCCTGAAACCGCAAAAAATCAAGTGGGCAGGGAATGAGATTCGCTATATATTTGCCTTTTGCACATTGGGTCTGACCATCTGGTGGCGGGAGACCGCACTGTCGCCGGTCATGATCCTTTATTTGCTCTTTTCCATATTCTTTCATTTCACAAAAAAAACAGCGGCATCCGACGGAAAGCCGGTACCCGACCGATAGTCACCTTTTCCGACAGCGGAACCTACCGGAACATACGCCGTGCCACCGAACGGACGCCCTGCCGACAACGCCATGAGATTCATCGCAGAAATAGACATCATGCCGCACAAGGAACTGCTCGACCCCCAAGGGAAGACGGTGGCCCACAGCATGCGGCAACTCGAGATCGATGGGGTGCAGGACGTCCGCATCGGCAAGCATGTCACCTTGACCATGGAAGCCGAATCGGAAGCGGCGGCGGCGGAAATGGTCGAGACCGCCTGCCGGAAACTGCTGGCCAACCTCATCATGGAGTCCTACTCCTACCAGCTGGTCGCGGCAACGGACTGACAGCTGACGCAGACCACCCGAAAACCAGCCGAACATCATGCTTTACCTCGTACCAACCCCCATCGGCAATCTCGGAGACATCACCCTCCGGGCACTGGAAGTCCTCCGGACGGCCGACCGGATTTGGGCGGAGGACACCCGCGTGACCGGTCGGTTGTTGAAACACTACGGCATAGAAACACCCCTCGGTCCCTTCCATGCGTTCAACGAACACCAGACGACCGCCCAGTTGGTGGACCAACTGAGAAGCGGTGCCGTCTTCGCCTTGGTATCGGATGCAGGCACGCCGGGGATTTCCGATCCGGGCTTCCTGCTGGTCCGGGCCTGCCGGCAGGCGGACGTGCCCGTCACCTGCCTCCCGGGCGCCACTGCTTTCGTTCCCGCCATTGCCGCCTCCGGGCTTCCATCAGACAAATTTCACTTCGAAGGGTTCCTGCCGCACAAAAAAGGAAGACAGACGCGTCTGCGTTACCTGGCGACCCTGCCCCACACATTCATCCTGTACGAATCCCCCAACCGGCTTGTCAGATGCCTGGAACAACTCTCCGACTGCTGTGGCCCGGACCGGCCTGCCTGCGTAGCAAGGGAACTGAGCAAGATCCATGAAACGATCCGCACGGACACCCTGGCCAACCTGGTCGTCCACTTCCGGGAGAAAGGGGTGAAAGGAGAGATATGCGTGGTCGTCTCCGGTCTACATTCCGCCACAAAAACTGACGATGCGTATGATAAGCCGTGATTTCCTCGGACCATACCTTCCACTTCCTCTATCGGTGGCACTCCTACTGGCTGCCTGCCAAAAGCCCAGGGATATCAGCGGGTATTATTTCCCCCTCGACAGCCTCGCCGACGGCAGGGTCTATGAATACGAGGTATGGCAGGATTCCGCCCGCACCACCTCGTATTGGTACTACAAGTCCGTACCCGACATCCAACCGCCCGTGCTGCTCGGCTTGTCTTATGCCGCCGACTTCACCCCGGAACAACTGATCCGGGAGGAAAAAGTGGAAAACGGCATGCTGCTGGCCGACTTCCGTACCTATGAGTTCGATACGGCCAACCAACGCCAGATAGACCTGCCGGGCGAAATCGAACACGGCAACGTGTTCTCGTTCGAGTTGCGGCAGCCACCCGGCATCCTGCTCTCCTCCGTCCGTTGGCAATCCGTGCTGGACAGCTCCGTCTACAGCCTGACCCGGAACAGACAGTACGAACGCGACACCACGATCCTGTTCAACGGCCGGTCTCTGCCCGCCATTGTCCTGCACGTAAGGGAATTGGTCGACCATGACAAGCAGGGACATTGGCAACAGGAATATTCCGCCACGGAAATCTATGCCCAGGGAATCGGACTGGTCCATACCTCGAAACAATTCGACAAAGGCCTCAGCCTGCGCTTCCAACTCACCGATATATACCCCATGGATACCTTGGAGGCCAGGTTCCACCGATCCCTCGGAAACAACTGAGCCGCCTATGCCGTTATGTAAGTCATGACTGGAGGCAAGGAGCCGGATATGAAAAAAATAATCACCATACTCTTCCTGGCGTACAGTACGGCCGGAACATTGACGGCACAACTGGTGCCGCCGGATTTTCTTTGTGTAAGAGGGGACACCCTCTTTTGGAACAATCCGACCGTCAATTGCGGCCCTTTCGTAGCCTGGGAGGTTTGGGGCAGCCAGGATACCGACGGCCCCTTCCAATTGCTGGCCTCCTTGTCCGACCCCGCCCAATCATCCTATCATCATCCCAACCCCGCCGGTACGCAATGGTTCTTCTATCTGGTCAGTCGCTTCGATTGCCCCGGACAGACCTCTCCCCCCTCCGACACATTGGACAACCGGCCTCCCGCCTTGTCGCCGATCCTGAGCGCATCGGTCGTCGACGGCGCAGTACTCATCACCTGGCAACCCAGCCCCTCCCCGGAAGTGACCGGATACATCGTCTACCGGGAAACCCCCATCGGAGTGGTGCCCATCGATACGGTCTACTCAGGCAACACTTACCTCGACAATGGGGCGAATCCCGACCAATCCCCGGCCTCCTACTTCGTCAACGCACTGGACCCCTGCGGCAATACCAGCATCTTCGACCTGAAACATACCACCACCCTGTTGGACGGCACCCTGAACCCTTGCCGGCAATCCATCAGCCTGGAATGGAACCGCTATGACAGCTGGCCTGCCGGCATGGAACAACAAGAAATCTGGGCCAGCATCAACGGCGGTGCCCCCGCTCCTGCCCTGCCGGTAGACGCCAATGCCGCAAGCGTAGAATTCCCCGACCTGAACGACGGCGACTACTACTGTTTGTTCGTCCAGGCCACCGCAGCCCAAACCGGCGCTACGGCACGGTCCAACCAATTCTGTTTCGAAGCGGACATCGTTCAGTCGGTCCGTAACTTCTACCTGCGCAGCGTCTCCGTGAATGAACTCAACCAACCCGTCCTGACCTGGGTTTGGAACAACAATGCGGAAATCCAGGGAATCATCGTCCTGCGTTCCGATGAAAACGACAATTATACCCCGGCAGACCTGCTTACCCCTCCCAATCCGCTCCCGCAGCTGCTTCAGTACACGGACGAAACAGGCAACCCCCAATCGGCATCCGTATTCTACCAAGTGGAGACCACAGACCAATGCGGCGACCTGGCCACCTCCACCTACGGTGCCACCATCCACCTGACCGCCGAAAACAACGCCCCGGACCGGAATCTCATCCAGTGGACCCCTCTCGATCTCGAAAACGCCACGGTCACCGAATACCAACTGTACAAGACCGTCGCCGGCACGACGAATTTCGTCGCCGCTACCGATCCAGGCACACCGGGCTTCGTGGAATATGTGGACCCCGCCGACATCAATGCCGCCCGCGGCTGCTACCATGTGGTGGCCACTGCAGTGCTGACCACCCCCGACGGCCAGCAGGAACCGGTCGAATGTCGTTCCAACACTTTCTGCGCCATCCAGACCACCCGGGTTTTCCTCCCGAACGCTTTCGCTCCGGAAGGATTCAACCAGGTATTCAAACCCCTGATCGCCTTGGGAGATGTGGTGGAATACGAAATGTCCGTGTATGACCGCTACGGGCAGCGGCTCTTCGCTTCCGACAACCCGGAATCGGGTTGGGACGGGATGTTCAAAGGCCGCCGGGTGCCGCAGGGTGTCTATACCTACCTCATCGTCGTCACACAATCGGACGGCCGGATCATCAACAAACAGGGAACGGTGCTGCTGCTGCGCGACCGCTGAACAAACATGACAACCATTGAAAAATATTGACATTTGTCCACCCCTCCGGTTTGTTTTGAAAAAACTCCTTAAATTTGCAACCGCTTCCCAAATCCTCCGTTCCTATCGGATATAAGGAATCGAAAGCAAGCCGGTCGTCGACAGCGTCCCCGGTTTCTTTGAAAGGTCGGTTGGCCGAGTGGCTAGGCAGAGGTCTGCAAAACCTCGTACAGCGGTTCGACTCCGCTACCGACCTCCGACAATGCAACCGTCGTTGGTGCCGCCCCGCAATGGTGTGCAGCGAATCCCGCCTGAAAGCCGGATTCCTTCAACGAACAGGTCTGCTGAAAAGTACGCGGTAAGGCCCGGTATCCCACCGGGCCTTTTTTATTTTACCTGCCATGAAAGCACATCACTGCCTTTTTCACCTGCTCCTTTCGTTTCCATTCCTCCTGGCCTGTCGGGATGCAGGTCTGACCGAAGCACTTCCCGACCATCCGGTCGACACCCTGCCGGTGACCGATACCTTGCTGCCGGGTGATACCATCCTTCCTGTAACCCTTACCCTGCCGGACTCCTCTTGGGTGTCCATCGATTCCTTACAAGCGCAGCTGCCGCATTGGGCGGCGGTATATGTTCGTCCGGACCAAGGCGCGGGCTACACCGCCTGGACCGTCGTCTTTGACCCGCAGGCAGCCGATGCGGACTGGCACGTCCAGACAAGCCCGGTGCTGAAACCCCTCGGACAGTTCTGGTCGGACGAACCGGGCGACAAACTGGCCTGCATAAACGCCACTTTCTTCGGAAGCCCCAACCGGAACTTCGGTCTTGTCATCCGCGACAATCATCTGGTTTCGCCCAACGTTCAGCAGGTCACCCGAACATTCCAAGGGGTTCCGACCTCTTATTTCCCGACCAGGGCCGCCGTCGGCATGGATGCGGACGGTCAGCTTGCCGCCGGTTGGACCTACACCATCCCGGGTACGGATTCCACCTTCCTATATCCTTCTCCCGCACCCAACCAGGAAGGTTCCCCGCCCTTGCAGCAACCGGACGCAGGTTTTCCGGCCGCCGGCATCCTGTGGGATGTCCGGCAGGCTGTCGGCGGTTCCCCCATGTTGCTGCGCAACGGGGAAGTGAACATCACAGCCGATGCGGAACTCGTCACCGGGTCCGCTGTTCCGTCGGCCAGCAGACCCCGGTCCGCCATCGGATTCACGGCGCAAGGCACCATCATCCTGCTGGCCGTCCAGGCTCCGGATGACAAAGGCATTCCGCTCCCCGCCCTGGCGGAACTGCTCAGGAGCATGGGCGCCACGGATGCCATGAACCTTGACGGCGGCGGCAGCACCGGCCTGTTTGTTGCCGGCAACCGGCTGGTAAGCAGTTCGGACGGGACAGACCGGCCCATTGTTTCGGCTATTTTCCTAAAAAGGAAGCAATAGCAGCATTCTCCACGGATATGTTCCTTCGGCCGGACTGGGCGTAATCCAAATTGTCGGATCACAAATGCTTTGGCGACCGGCTTTCCCCGCGATGCGAATCCCCCTCCCTCTCTTCGACACCCGTGCCCAACGCCAGAATCCCTCCCCGTGCACTGGGGAGTAAAATTTCCTTAACAAACAGACGATTAAAGGCCCAATCCACTATTTATCAGAAAATTAGATAAAGATAAAATACCCGTAATCAGCCAAATTCTAAAAATTCGCGTATCAGCCTCCCCGCGCAGCGGGAATAAAAATCCGCTTCCAACGAATCCGCCAATACCTGCCGCTTGGGTATAGGCCGCCGCTGGCCAAGTGGTACGAAATGCTACGAACTCGGCGACACCGCGAGTCCAGACCGGAACAAGTGGATTGGCCAATGCCGGCCGACAGGCTTTCCGGCATCTGCTGCCAATTACACTGATAAGATTCCGCCGGGATGTCCGATTTTCCCGTATTCCTGTTTTCTTACTCCCGCAAGATAGTATACCGCGACTTACGTCTTGCAAACCGTGCAATTGTATCCCCACGCCTTTTTTTTTAAATTTTAATATCATCCTAATGCCATTTGGCAGAACATTTATCATTTTTGCATTGTTTAGGCGTATTCCATGGTTGAGAACGAGTAACTATGTTGACTGCCCGGACCGACGGACGCTGACCGCGTCGACTTGAGGGCAATGTCCGGCAGGCGAACAGCAGGCTCGGCAGCATTGCGACAGGTCATGGACAATGCACCGAACGACGCCCCGGCGCCTACCTTTCCGTTTCGACAGGATTGTCCGTGACAGGCCTCCACTTCCAAGGGTAGCAAACGAAGCCGCTCGTCGCTCATTTTCTTACACGAAGAATTCAAGCAAACTGAAAAACTAGGTTATGAAAGCCCGCTTGGTTTTGGTAATACTGACTTTTCCCCTGCTGCACTTCGGACAAAACGCAATTGTCGGCACTGGTTTTTCAGGAGGTTGGGGCGCCGGAACCTGCCCGACCAATGCGAACGACCTCAAATACTTTGCAACCGGCATAGCCAACACCCAAATCCTGACGACCCCGGCAAACGGCACAGGAAACCAATATTTCCGTTTTGCCGTGGACTGGAGTGGTGCTTTCAAGCACCTCACATTAACACCGGGCACGGACATATCCATCTCCCACGGGGTGAAATACTCCCTCGATCCCAACTGCACGACCGCCGGGGCGATGTACATCAACGTTCCGAGCACCGCCTACAACTATGTCTTCAAGACCTTGGACGCGGGTACGGATCCTACCGGCGACTTCGTGTTTTTCGAAATCCAGGGAGACATCCGGACGGTCACGTCGGTCAGCCGGGATCCGGCGAGCGTCCCCCAAGGTGGCAGCCCCACCATCACGGCCGAATTGTCGGGCGCATTCGCCACAGGCCAGGCAGTCTACCTTCGGTACACCACCGATGCGTTCGCCAGTTCCACTGTCGTCAAGATGACGGGCAGCGGCACCACCTACAGCGCCTCCATCCCCTCCTTCAACGAAAGCACGAACGTCATATATTATGTCTTCACCGCCGGCGACGTGGAGTCCATCACCGGCGGGGACGCCGATCTGTACGCCATCAACCTCAACAACAACAGCGGAACCAACTACACCTACACGGTGGGCGCGCCCCTGCCTGTCAGTCTGACTTCCTTCTCCGCGGAAAAGAATTCCACCACGGCGACCCTCCGCTGGTCGACCGGCAGCGAGCAGGACAACGATCATTTCGTCGTACAGCGCACCGGAAACATGCGGACCTGGGAAGCCATCGGGAAGGTGCCGGGCAAGGGCACGACCCTGCTGCCACAGGATTACCTTTTCATCGACCGGCAGCCCCTGTCCGGTCCAAATTATTATCGGCTGCAGCAGACGGATCGTGACGGAAGCTACGAATATTCGCCCGTCGTGCAGGTCACTTTTTCCGACCTGCCGCAGATTGCCCGCCTATATCCAAACCCCGTCCTCAGCGAACTGTCCTTCACCTTGCCGGCAGGAACGGAAAATCCTGTCGCCACGATCCATGACACCCAAGGTCGGCTGCTCCTTCGACAAACAGTTTCCCATCCCTCCCTTCCTGTCGGTTCCCTCCCCGCCGGAACCTACTTCCTGCAACTGACGGATGGCCGTGGCCTGCTCGTCTTCCGGGAACGGTTCGTCAAGGACTGACACACCCGCCTGCCTCCCCAACGAAAATACAGCCGAAAGACGATAGGGCAACCATGCCCGAACCGTCGCCGGCATGCCTTCGGGTACATTAGACTTGTTACGACGGGGTCATCAAAGGGTCAAAAAGGCTCTTTTCTCCGGGTGCAATTCAAAATGTCGCATCAAGCAGCATTTTTCAGCAGGTTTCGAAGGGTGCAAATCAAATTGTCGGTTTCGCATGGAGGAGGGGGGTGACCTGCGATGTCGCGGCCGAAGGGATATGATGGCATGGCGGATTGGGTGTGCCAGGGAGGTTCTTGTTCCCCGCTTCGCGGGGATGCTGGTACGCGAATTTTAGAGAA
>JBEAQU010000075.1:0-58042 GCA_041163745.1 Bacteroidota bacterium | reverse complement strand
AGAATTGCTGGGGCCTGACCGCCTCCGACAACCCATGGGGTTACCTGGCCCACGAACCGGGCGCCGGCAAAGACAACGGCACCATCGCCCCGACCGCCGCCCTGTCCTCCATGCCTTACACTCCGGTGGAAAGCATGGCGGCGCTGAAACATTTCTATCGCAACCTCGGCGCCTCCCTCTGGGGCCCCATGGGCTTCTATGATGCGTTCAACCAAAAGGTCGACTGGTTCGCCGACAGTTATCTCGCCATCGACCAGGGCCCCATCCTGTGCATGCTGGAGAACCACCGGACCGGTTTGCTGTGGAACCTGTTCATGTCGAACCCGGAGATCCAACCGGCCCTCGATGCCATCGGCTTCACGGCAGACCTGACGGACCTTCCCGGCCGGCCGGCCGCACCCGCCGCCACAGCACGGGTGTTCCCCAATCCAGGGACGGACCGCCTGACGGTCGTGCTGGCCACTGAACAGGCGGAGATCTGGCATCTGTCGGTCCGGGACATGCAAGGCCGCCCGGTGGTGCCCCGCCTGGTTGTCCCCGCACCCGCCGCCGCCGCCCGTACCGTATCGCTGGATACGGCCGGTTGGCCCGCCGGCCTGTATTTCGTGCGGCTGGCCGGCCCCCGGGGCGTGATCGGCCTGCCCTGGACCAAAACCGGCGGCTGAAGCCGGCACCCTGGTACGGAAGCCTTTCGGAAGGGTAATATCCGGGACCGAATCCCGGTGTGCATAAACTTTATTTCCTCAACCGCTAAAATGCATCAGTATGACGAACACATTACGCTTGACCATGCTCTTCTGTCTGTTCCTGCAGACCTTGCAGGCACAGGTGACGTACGAAGATTTCGAGGGCGGCATCGCCGGACTCCCCTGGGTCGGCATCAACGGCTCCTATGACGGGGCCGTGGCCAACCCCGATCCCACCGGTCTCAACACCAGTGGTTTCGTCGGTTCCTACACCACCAACGACGCGTCGGATTTCAACTTCGCCATCGCAGACCTGGCCGCCCCGGCGGACATGGGCACCTATGGCCTCGTGAAAGTGAAGATATGGTCGCCCGTCGCCCCGTCCAAATGCCTCCTCAAGTTCGAAGGCAGCGGCGCACCGGTGGAGATGTTCCGCGACATCACCGTCGCCAACCAGTGGGTGGAGTATTCCTTCGACCTGACCGCCGGAGCTTCCAATCCGACCGGCCTGACCAAAGTGCTGATCAGCTTTCACAGCTTCCTGCCCGGGGTGGCGGAAACTTTCTACTTCGATGATATCGTCGGGTTCGAACCGAAGGCCTGCTACGAAACCTTCGAAGGGGGGAGCCCCCTGACCTGGACGGCCTTCGACGG
The DNA here is from genome assembly GCA_041163745.1 of Bacteroidota bacterium. Classification (GTDB taxonomy): domain Bacteria; phylum Bacteroidota; class Bacteroidia; order Chitinophagales; family Saprospiraceae; genus UBA6168. The sequence goes on along the minus strand of JBEAQU010000075.1, from coordinate 56,702 downwards.
TGCCTACGAAGGGCCCGTGGCCAATCCGGCTCCCAACAGCGTCAACAGCTCCGACAACTGCGCCCGGTACACCAAGTCGGGTATGCACGCCTACAGCTTGCTGCTCGCCGAAAGCACACAACCGTTCGACCTCAGCGTCCTCAACCAATTCTCCCTGGATATCTACGCCACGGCCCCCACACAGGTTCTCCTCAAACTGGAAGGTACCGGCGGCGCCGTCGAGAAAATCCGAAACATCGGCCTGACAAACACCTGGCAGACCTATACCTTCGATTTCTCCGAACAGGCAGCCAATACCGGCCTGACCAAGGTGGTCCTCTTTTTCGACCCCGGTGTGGAAACCAGTGCCGACGATTACTTCATCGACAACCTGTGCGCCACACCCAAAGGGGTCTGTGCCAACGCCACGCCCGACCCGGATATGGTCGATGACTTCGACTGCAACCGGAACGCCACCTATGTCAACGGCTGGGACAGCCTCCAGGTGGTGCCCAACCCCGCTCCCAATCCCATCAACAGCTCCGCCCACGTCGGCCGCTACGGAGACCCCGTCGGCGAACCCTGGGCCGCCCTGCTCATCGATTACCAAAATCCGATCGACCTGAGCGTCAAAAACCAGCTGCACACCAAAATCTGGTCCCCCAAGGCCACCCAGGTGCTCTTCAAACTGGAAGGTGGTGCATCCGCTCCCAAAGAGGTGTGGGTGGATATCACCACCCCCGACCAATGGTTGGATTATGTCGTGGATTTTGGGTCGGAAGCGCTCAACAGCCACCGTAAGATCGTGTTTTTCTTCAATGCCGGCCAGGATGCCGAACCCGGCGACACTTATTTCATCGACGAAATCCGCTGGGCGGAACCGACGGAAACCGTGCTGGAGGACTTCGAGAACGGCGGGTTCCTGCCTTGGGAACCGCTCGACCAACAGACCGTCCTGCACGGAACCTTCGCCATCGTGGCCAATCCAGCCCCCGCCGGCGTGAACACTTCCGCCAATGTCGGCAAATACACCAAAGGAACGGCCGCTTTCTCCACCTTGTCCGCCGTCGCCCCAGGTGTCATCGACATTTCCCAGAAACCGCAGTACAACCTGGACGTCTGGGCTCCGGTCGGCGCCACCACCGTGACCATGCAGCTGGAAAGCGCCACGCAAGGAAACAAAGAGGTCACCCGTGAACTCCAGGCCCCGGGCAACTGGGAGACGGTGAATTTCGATTTTTCAGACTACCAGGGCATCACCGACTGGGTGAGCATGAACCTCCTTTTCAATCCCGGTGTCGCGGAAGCCGGCGCCATGTATTTCTTCGACAACCTGATCCAAAGCCTCTCCACAGTGGATCCCTGCGAAGGGGTCCTGGCCGTCACCAACATCATCGACGACTTCGAATGCCAACGCAACTATGAACCCGCCAACGGCAGCGACCTGCTCTCCGTGGTGACCAATCCGGTGGCGTCCGTCACCAACAGTTCCATCCAGGTCGGCCAATATGACGACCAGCCGAACCAACCCTGGGACGCCCTCTGCTACAATTTTCCGGGCACCATCGACCTGGAAGTGTTCAACCAACTGAGCATCATGGTGCTGGCGGATCAAGCAGCCCCCGTCCTGCTCAAACTGGAAGGCGGCAGCAGCCCGGCAGCGGAAATCTGGACGGATTACACCACCCCAGGCGAATGGCAGAAATTATCCGCCGACTTCGCCGGCCAGGCCGGCCAGGACCACCAACGGGTCTGTTTCTTCTTCAACGGGGGCAACGACCACGCAGGCGCCGTGGAAACCTACTACATCGATAACCTGGCCCTCGAACATGCTCCCTTCGACGGCTGCATCATGAACTTCGACCAGGCCGCCTTCTCCTCCTTGGTCTGGAATTACTTCCCGAACGACGGCGACGGCGCGTTCGAAGTGATCGACAATCCGGATCCCTCCGGTATCAATACCAGCGCGAAGGTCGGTAAGGCCGTCGAAAAGGCTTCCAGCGGGCAGCCCTGGCAAGGGATGTACACCGACCTGCCCTCCTATATCGACCTGAGCGCCACCAAACTGGTCAAGATGAAAATCTGGTCGCCGCAGGTCGCCAGCGTCACCATGAAACTGGAAAACCCGGCCAACCCGGGGGCGCCCGGCTCTTCCGGCGACAACACCGTGGCCAATACCAAGGCGAACGAATGGGAGGAACTGACCTTCGATTTCTCGGCTTCCCCCAACCCGCTGCCGGACGACGGCCAGTACCGCCGGGTCACCCTGATCTGGGATATCGTCAACATCCCCGGTGCGGATGTGACCTATTTCTTCGATGACATCCAACTCGAAGGCGGCTCCTGCAGCTTCACCAATACTTTCGAGAAGCCCGCCGCTCCCGCGCAGCTGTCCGTATTCCCCAACCCGTCCTCCGACCTGCTGAACATCCGCCAGCTCGGCACAGCCAACCGCCTCGAAATCCGCGACCTGATGGGCCGGACCGTCGCCACGCTCATGGTCGGTCAGCACACGGAGGCTTCCCTGCACATCGGCAGCTTCCCGTCCGGCATGTACGTGGTCGCCGGTTACGACCGAGCAGGCCGACTGGTCGCGAACGCCCGCTTCGTCAAGCATTGACGGGGCAGATGCCTGCAATGGGCAGGCAGGCCGAATGCGCCGCCGCCGGGGTGAATTCCCGGCGGCGGACGTACGGCCGCACCGACATTCGTCCGCCTGCAGGCGAAAGGCCGGTATGGCGGTCATCCCGGTACAGCGAAGCCGGGACGACCCGCCGACCGATCGGACATGTCTCTTCCGCCCGATTGCAATCGATGTAATTTCCGGCGAAATTCATGCCTTCACCATAATGAAAGGAACAATGCTCATGCGCAGCTTCATCGCCGTTCTGTCGGCAGTCACCTTGTCCGCCCAGGTCGCCCTGGCACAGTTCTCCCTGCAAGGCACGGTGACCGACCAGGCGGACGGATCCCCCCTGATCGGGGTGAACATCCTGGAAACCGGTACCGCCAACGGAACCATCACCGACCTGGACGGCCGATTTACCCTCACCGTCCGGGACGCAGACGCCGTCCTGTCCTTGAGCTATACCGGCTACGCCCCGCTGGAAGTGCCCGTCGCCGGACAGGCGGTGCTGGATATCACGCTGTCGGTGGAAAGCCGCCTCCTGCAGCAGGTCGTGGTCGTCGGTTACGGAACCCAACGAAAAAGCGACCTCACCGGTGCGGTTTCTTCCGTCAGACAGGAAGACATCGAGCGCGTGGCGGTCGCCAACGTCGAACAGGCACTGCAAGGAAAGGTCGCCGGCGTTTACGTCGCCCCGGCCTCCGGCACACCGGGCGCCGGCGCCGTCGTGCGGATCCGTGGTACCGGAACCCTGAACAACGCCAACCCGCTCTATGTCGTGGACGGCATGATCACCTACGACGCCTCCTTCGTCCATCCGCAGGATGTCGCCAGCGTGGAAGTCCTCAAGGACGCTTCCGCCACGGCCATATACGGGAGCCGGGGTGCCAACGGGGTCATCATCATCACCACCAAACGGGGCAAACCCCGCGACAATGCCGTGCTGTCCGTCGCCGCCTACCAGGGTAGCCAGACCCTCACCCGCCCCATCGACCTGCTCGATGCGGCCGAATTCGCCACCGTCTACAACGAACTGCGCGGCCAGGCATATTATCCGGATCCGGCCCTGCTCGGGGTAGGTACCGACTGGCAGGACGAAATCTTCCGATCCGCCCCGCTCACCAACGCCACCTTGTCCGCCAACGGTGGCAACGACCGCATGACCTTCAACGTCAGCGGCAATTATTTCCACCAGGACGGAATCCTGCGCAACTCCAGCTTCCGCCGACTCACCCTCCGCCTCAACAATGAATACCGCCTCAACAACTGGCTCAGCTTCGGCAGCAACATCGCCTACGCAGCCAGCCGGAACGACAACGCCCCCGGCGTGGTCAACGCCGCCTACCGTATGCCGCCCGTCTTCGCCCCACGCGATTCCAGCGGCGATTTCTCCGACCCCACTTTCTTCGGTCTGGCCGTCGCCAATCCCGCCGCCGACCTGTTCTACAAAAGCAACAACCGCTCCGCCAACGACCGCCTCTTCGGCAACCTGTACGGCGATGTCCGCTTCCTGAAACATTTCACCTTCCGGACCAATTTCGGTTTCGACCGCGGCGATGGCAACAGCCGCTACTTCGAACCGGCCTTCGAGGTGAGCCCCTCCCAACGCAACCGCTTCGACCGCCTGAGCGCCGGCATCACCCGCCAACGCGACTGGATCTGGGAACAAACCCTCCGCTTCGAACGGGAATGGTCCCTCCACCGCCTCCAGGCGCTCGCCGGCTACACCGCCGAGGAACGCTACCGCGAATCGCTGGGCGGCAGCCGGGAGAATTTTCCCGGTACCGCCGACGAACTCCTCTACCTGTCCGCCGGCAATGACACCACCCAGCAGAACTATGGCGGCGCCGCCGACGAAGCCCTCACTTCCCTCCTCTTCCGCCTCAACTATACTTTTGCCGACCGGTACCTGCTGACCCTGTCCCTCCGTGCGGACAAGTCCAGCCGCTTCACCCGCAACAACCGCCAGGGCACCTTCCCCTCCCTCAGCCTGGGATGGAACGCCGGCCGGGAAGACTTCGTCCGGGATCTCGGCCTCTTCGACCGGCTGAAATTCCGCGCCAGCTACGGCGTCATCGGAAACCAGGCATCCGCCGCCGCATACCCCAGCACCGGGGCGGTGACCGGCGGCCTCTATGCCGTCTTCGGCCCGGATGAAGCCCTCAACCAAGGCGCCACCCTCGTCACCCTCTCCAATCCCGACCTGCGCTGGGAAACCGCCCGTCAAACCGATGTGGGTGTCGAAATGGGCTTCCTCGACAACCGCCTGGAACTCGAGGCGGATTGGTACAACCGCTATACTTTCGATATCATCGCCGCCGTTCCCATTCCCGATTACGTGGGCTCCCAGGGTGATCCCGTCGTCAATACCGCCGCTGTACGGAACCAGGGTTGGGACCTGACCCTGAACTGGCGCAACGCCGGTACCTTCTCCTACCGCATCGGCGCCATCTTCTCCCCCGTCACCAATTCCGTGGTCCGGCTGGCACAGGGTAAGAACGAAATCTTCGCCGCCTTTCTGCAGGGAGAGCCCGCCACCCATACCGTCGTCGGCCTGCCAATCGGCGCCTTCTACGGCTTCCGGACCGCCGGCGTCTTCCAATCGGAGGAGGAACTCAACACCCTGCCCCGCCTCGGTGGGGAAAGCGTCGGCGACCTCCGCTTCGCCGACCTCGATGGCAACGGCATCGTCGATGGCGCAGACCGGACTTACCTGGGCAGCCCCATCCCGGATTTCACCTACGGATTCTCCGCCGCCTGCGATTGGAAAGGTTTCGACCTCGCCGCCGATTTCTTCGGCCAGCATGGGAACATGGTCTTCAATGCCAAGGAAACCTTCCGCTTCGGGGTCTACAATTGGGAACAACATGTCATCAACCGTTGGACACCCGAACAACCCTCCGATACCGAACCCCGTATCACCAACGGCGGCCATAACTACCGTGTCAGCGACCGCTTCGTCCAGGACGGGTCCTTCTTCCGCCTGCGGACCCTGATGCTGGGTTACTCCCTGCCCGCCGCCTGGCTGGAACGAGCCAGGATCAGCAAGTTCCGACTCTATGTCAGCGGCACCAACGTGTGGACCCGACAGTCTTATGCCGGCTATTCCCCGGAATTCCCCAATGCCGGCAACCCTTTCGAGGTCGGGCTGGACAACGGGGGCTACCCCATCGCCAAATCCTGGCAGGGTGGCGTGGAAATCAATTTCTGAAACCAGTATCTTCCAATGGTCCCGCTCCGGCAGGACACCAACAGACACGATATGATAGTCGCCAATATCCATCATCGCAGCTTGCTGGCGGGCTTGTCGTTCGCCCTTGTCCTCCTTTCCGGCTGCCGGGAGGAGTTTCTGGACCGCAACCCCCGCGGGCAACTCACCTTCGACACCTTCTTCCAAAACGAGGAGCAGGCCGTACAGGCTGTCAACGCCGTCTACGCCAAGTTCCGCACCTGGGAGCTGTCCGCCTTCCCCTGGCTGGGCCTCACCGACATTATCAGCGATGATGCCGACAAAGGAAGTACGCCCAATGATGCCCTCTATATGCTCGACCTCGACGAGTTCACCTTCGATCCGACCAACCCGGCGTTCGCCGCCGCCTGGAGCGGACATTACCAAACCATCTTCCGCGCCAACCTGGCCATCGAAAACCTGCCCTCGGTGGACATGGACGCCGCGCTCCGCGACCGGCTGGCAGCAGAGGCCCGATTCCTCCGGGCTTTGTGCTATTTCCGCCTGGTCCAGTGGTTCGGGGATGTCCCCCTGCTGACGCAACCCCTGGCCGCCGACGCATATTTCACCCAGGAACGTAGCCCGGTCGATGCCGTGTACGCTCAGATCGAAGCCGACCTGCGGGCCGCCCTGGATGCCTTGCCGGAAAAATCAGCCTATGCAGACAAAGACCTGGGACGGGCCACCAAAGGGGCCGCCCGTGGCATTCTCGCGAAAGTGCTGATGACCCGGCAGGATTTTGCCGCCGCCGCGGAGCAATGCCTGGCCATCATCCAATCCGGCGAATACGCACTGCTGCCACGGTATGCCGATAATTTCCTGCCCGTCGGCGAAAACGGCAGCGAAAGCGTCTTCGAAATCGGAGCCGTCGCCGTCCAGTCCGCCGTCGCCGGTCCGGGGGCCACACCCTACAACATGGTGCAGGGAGTTCGGGGCGTCCCTAACCTGGGCTGGGGCTTCAACCGACCCAGCGACGACCTGGTGGCAGCCTATGAAGCCGGCGACCCCCGCCGGCAAGCCACCATCATCTATGTCGGGGAAGTGCTGCCGGATGGCTCGACCGTCGTGGAGGACAATCCCGACATCCTAAACGAACGCTACAACCAAAAAGCCTGGGTTCCCGACCATCCCGGTCTCCAGGACAACGGCCCTGGAAACCTGCGCCTGCTCCGGTATGCCGATATCCTTCTGCTGGCGGCGGAAGCCCTCAACGAAACCGGTGCCTCGGCCGAGGCCCTGCCTTTCCTCAACCAGGTCCGCGCCCGCGCCCGCGGCACCAACAACTTCATCCTGCCGGATGTCACCACCACCGATCAGGACCTCCTGCGCGAGCTCATCCGTCGCGAACGACGAATAGAACTGGCCATGGAACAACACCGCTGGTTCGACCTCGTCCGATGGGGACGCGCCGCCGAGGTCATGCAGGCGGTCGGCAAGCCATTTGTTGCCGGCAAACATGAATTGTTACCGCTGCCGCAGTCGGAAATCGACCTCAGCGCTGGAAAATTGCGGCAGAATCCCTTATATTGAATCTTTTTACAAGGACCCCCTCTCCGGTCCGCCCCAACCCCGAAAGCCATGAAACGATTCCGACTCGTCGACTATTTCTATTATACCAGTCGGGAAAGGAACGCCGGGCTCTCCTTGGTGTTCCTTTCCCTGCTGCTGCTGGTTCTGCCGGCCCTGGTAGGCCCCTTCCTGGAGCGGCGCCCTTCCGTCGATGTCCAGGCTGTGCAGGCGCTGGTCCGTTCCTGGGACAGCCTCTCGGTGGCAACCAGGGCCCCGGCCCCTTCCCGCCCTGCCGCGCCCGCCGCCCCTTTCCGGCAGGAACGCTTCCCCTTCGACCCGAACACCGCCGATGAGGCCCAGCTCCAACGACTGGGCCTGCGTGTCTCCACCGCCCGGACCCTCCTCCGCTACCGCGAAAAAGGAGGCGTGTTCCGGCGTCCCGAAGACCTGCGGCGGGTCTACGGCATCGACGAACGGCTGTTTGCGGAGCTGCTGCCTTTCATCCGCCTGGATACCAGCACCCGCACGCCGCCGGCACTCCCAGGCCGCGCTGCTCCTCCGGCCGCTGCCGACTCGAAGCCGGCAGCTCCTTCTTATGTGAAAAAGGATTCCACGGCCCTTGTCGACATCAATCGCGCCACCGCCGAGGACTGGCAGCGACTGCCCGGGATCGGCCCGGGTTATGCCCGCCGGATCGTACGCTTCCGCGACCGGCTCGGCGGATTCTCGCATCCCGCACAGGTCGGGGAGACCTACGGCTTGCCTGACAGCGTCTTCCGCCGTATCATGCCCCGCCTGGTTCCGTCGCCGGTCTTCCGCCCACTGCCCGTGAACACGCCGGACCTGGCGGAACTCAAGGCCCATCCTTATTTGTCGAACTTACAGGCCACCGTCCTCTTCCGCTACCGTGAGCAGCACGGCCCGTTCCGCAGCCCGGCCGACTTGCAGGCGGTCGGTCCGGTTTTTTCCGAACAGGATTGGGCGCGGCTGGCGCCTTATCTTACCTTTGAACCATCGGTGCCCAACCGAATCCCTGATTCGCTCACCACCCTGCCGCAACAACCATGAACACTCGGAATTTCCTGTTGTCGGATGGCTTCCGCGACCTATTGGCCGAACACCTGGGCGAACCCGTCGGCCAGCTGCGCCCTGTCACCGGCGGCGACATCAGCAGTGCCTGGCAGGTGGTGGGAACCCGTGGCCGTCTCCTTTTCCTGAAGACAAATGCCAGGGCCGATGCGGCGGCCTTTTTCGCGGCGGAAGCTGCCGGCCTCGACCGCTTGCGTTCGGCCGGCGTCCTGCCGGTTCCGTCGGTATTGTCCCATGGCAGTCTGGAAAGAACGGGATACCTGCTGCTGCCCTTCCTCCGGCAACAACCGGCCGGCGAGCGGGCTTGGGAGCGTGTCGGACAAGGGTTGGCAGCATTGCACCGGCAGCCGCAACCCCGATTCGGCTGGGAGACCGCCAATTTCATCGGCGCACTGCCACAATCAAACCGATACCATGACCATTGGCCGGACTTCTACCGATCGGAAAGGCTCCTGCCGCAGGCAATGGCGGCGCATTCCGCCGGCCTGCTCGCTGCAGCGGACCTGCACGACCTCGAACACCTCTGCGCCCGCCTGCCGGATATATGCCCCGACGAACCTCCGGCCCTGATACACGGTGATCTCTGGTCCGGCAACTGCCTGTTCGGACCACCCGATGGACAGGCTTGGCTCATCGACCCGTCCGCCTGCTTCGCCCACCGGGAAATGGACCTGGCAATGACCCGGCTGTTCGGCGGCTTTCCGCCCCGCTTCCATGACGCCTACGCGGAAACCTATCCCCTGCTTCCCGGTTTCCTCTCCCGTATGCCCGTATACCAATTGTTCTATCTGATTGTCCACCTCCGGCTTTTCGGTACCGCATATCTGCCGTCCGTCCGTTCGATTTTGCGGCAATTCCGCGGCGGAAGGTTGTGAAATGAAGGGAATGCGTTATTTTTGCGCGCCTCGGCCGACGCCGGCCAAAGCATTGAGAAGGCCCCGTAGTTCAAGGGATAGAACGAAAGTTTCCTAAACTTTAGATTCAGGTTCGAGTCCTGGCGGGGCTACCAGCCCGAAAAAACGGTCGTACTGCATCAGTATGACCGTTTTCCGTTTTAGGAACACCGCATGCAGGTATCTCGATTGAAGCACATCACCGCGCGCGCCGCAAAACGATGATTACCGACGGTCCCCGTCGGGTCATCGCTTCGACAGGCTGGTTCGCCTTCTAAGTTTACCTTGAAATTTCCTCTTTCCTTGTCAGGTGGCATCACTGGCGACTAAAGGAATTGGGCGCAAAGTTCTTTCGGAGGAGGGCCCTTCTCATCCGACCGTTTCGACCGATGAACAGAAACCGCGGCTTCCGCATCCCCGCCATGACTATTTCCGGGGTGGATACCATCGCCGTCGAATGGGCCGCCCGGTAGAGCGCCGGCATTCGTTTCTGCATGATGCGGTCTCATTTCATCCGACCGAGCCTGCGACTGCTGATAGGATGGTATCCGTGCCACCGGCGATCGCGCCGCAAGAATGTCAGGCTACCGTTTCATCCGGTGCTACCGTTCAGGCGAGAGGGTCGGCGCTTTGTCAGCCAATCGCATCGACACGGCCGGGAAACGATTCCTGTCGGTCGGCAGTTTCGCAAAATCTCTTGAAAGCTTGTATCTTGACACCCCGGAGCCGAACCGGGCCGCTGTCGCGCTGGCAGAACGGCATGGGATGTAAAGGGTTTTCGGAACCGCCCGGATGCACACCTGCCCAAATCCGCCGTCGACCTGGGGAAGTTGTTCGGCGGGAAGACTTCCGAAATAGGCTGAGAGGAATCCGTTGGGATGGCCCTGCCTTTTCCGCCGGTACCCCCGCATTTGAAAAATCCAACACGATGTACCTTTCATGCAATACGGCCCGATGGTGGGCGGCCATGCTTCTCGTCATCCTGCTCCGAATGTTCGCCGCCGCGCAGGAAGATTTCTCCTACCGCAGCCTGACACAAGGCTGGCCTGCCCAATGGATTACCGGACCGGGTTTCCCGCCGCATGACTACGGGGTGTACTGTTTCCGTAAAAGTTTTGACCTGGCGACAGTACCTGCGGTTTTTCCCGTCCGGGTTTCCGCGGACAACCGGTACAAATTATATGTCAACAGCAAACTGGTGTCGATGGGGCCGGCCCGCTCGGACCTGCTCCACTGGAACTACGAAACCGTCGACCTGGCGCCCTTCCTCCGGCCTGGTGTCAACGTTGTTGCGGCACAGGTCTGGAACGAAGGTGACCATACCCCTGTGGCCAATGTCTCCGACCAGACGGCTTTCCTGCTGATGGGCCTGTGTCCGGAGGCGGAGGTCCTGCATACCGGCGACAACTGGAAGTGTCGCCAGGACAGCGCCTATGCCCCGATTCCGGTGTACCTAAACGCCTATTATGTGGCCGGCCCCGGGGAGTACGTCGACATGAACCGGACCCTTGCCGGCTGGAACGCCCCCGATTTCGACGACAGCGCCTGGGCGGACACCCGGCCGCTGCTGCCCGCCTATGAGAAATACCGGGTCGGGTTCGGGCAGCCCAACGCATGGATGCTGTTGCCCTCCCCCTTGCCACAGATGGAGTTGACGGATCACCGCTTCCATTCGGTGCGGCGGGCGGAAGGACTCGACGTCCCGGCCGGTTTTCCGGCGGAAACGCTGACCCTCACCATCCCGCCGCATACGGTCGCCCGGCTGGTCCTGGACCAGTCCCATCTCACCAACGCCTACCTCACTCTGCAGTTCGGAGGCGGAAAGGATGCCACCCTGACCCTGGAATATGCGGAGGCGCTTTTCGAGGGCCACCCCGGGAAGGGGCACCGCGATGATATCGAGGGCAAGGTCTTCCTGGGCCGGAAGGACAGTCTGCTGTCCAACGGCAAGGACCGGCAGGCCTTCACCTCCTTGGCGTTCCGTACCTACCGCTACGTGCAGCTGACCGTCCGGACCGGATCGGAAGCCCTCCTGCTGCACGATATCTACGGAACCTTCACGGGCTATCCTTTCGAGCGGCTTGCACGACTGGAAACGGACGACCCTGTCCTGGAGAAGATTCTCGACATCGGCTGGCGGACCGCCCGGCTGTGCGCTTTCGAAACCTATATGGACTGCCCCTATTACGAACAGTTGCAGTATATCGGAGACGGTCGGATACAGGCCTTGGTGAGCCTCTACAACAGTGGCGACGACCGCCTCGTCAAGAACTTCCTGAATCAGGTGGACCGGTCCAGGGAGACCGAAGGCATCACCATGAGCCGGGCACCCACCGCCATTCCGCAATATATCCCGCCTTTTTCCCTCTGGTTTGTCGGTGCGGTACACGACTACATGATGTACGGACGGGATACCGCGTTCGTCCGGGAAAAAATAACGGGTATCCGGGCGGTGCTCGCTTATTTCGCCCGGTTCCAGCAGGCCGACGGTAGGGTCCGCCACCTGCCCTGGTGGAATTTCACGGACTGGGTGGAAGGAGATCCGGACTGGCTCATCGGCATCCGCAGGCCCGGAACGGACGGTTGTTCCGCGCTCGTCGACCTGCCTTTGCTGCTGGCTTATCAGGCGGCGGCGGATATCGAGACACACTTCGGCAGTCCGGAATATGCCGCCGCCTATTCCCGGGAGGCGGAACGCCTGAAGACGGCGGTCCGCACCGCCTATTGGAACGAAGCAAGCGGGCTTTTCGCCGACGATGCCGGTCAGCGCCTTTATTCCCAGCATACCAATGCCCTGGCCTTGTTGGCGGGCCTTCCCCCTGTCGCGGACCGCCCGGCGGTGGCGCAGAAACTGCTGACCGACAAGTCGCTGGCGCCTGCTTCCATTTATTTCAAGTACTACCTCCACCTGGCCCTGGCCCGCACCGGCCTCGGCGACGGGTACCTGGGGTGGCTGGACAAGTGGCGCGAGAACATCGACATGGGGATGACGACCTGGGCGGAGGATTCCAATATCCACACCACCCGCTCGGATTGCCATGCCTGGGGCTCCAGCCCGAACATCGAACTTTTCCGCACCGTCCTGGGTATAGACAGCGCGGCCCCAGGGTTCGCCCATGTCCGGATCAGCCCGCAGCTGGGCGGACTGACCGCCATCGGCGGGGAAATGCCGCATCCGAACGGAACCATACGCGTCCGTTACGAAATGGAATCCGGACAACTCCGGGCCGACATCCTCCTGCCGCCGGATACGGTGGGCACTTTTCATTGGAAAGGGCGCCAATGGGACCTTCAGCCGGGGCCCAACCGCCTCCGGATCTGAGACCGGAACCCCGGCGTGCCACCACCTGCCGCATGTCCGCGGGTCAAGCAGCAGACCGGTTTGGAACGTTAATTGTCGAATCCCGGTTTTATGTCCATAACGCCGTCCCTCCCGGCGCGCCATCGACTAAGACCATGCGATCGACCTGTTTTTTCCTCTTGCACCTCTTTTTCGGATTCCTGTCCGCATCCGGTCAGGTCCTTCCTTTTGACCGGATGACCGACTGGACCGAAGCCGGATGTGTGGAGCCACCGCCGGTATACGATACCATCCACCTGGCAGCGGCAGGTTGGCCTCCTTCCGGCCAGGATGCCGGCGCCGCTTTGCAGGCGACGCTCGACAGCTTTGCCGGCCAGCCCACTGTTTTCTACCTGCCGGCGGATACCGTCCTTGTCCACCAACCCATCTTTCTGCACGCCGGACAGGTCCTGCGGGGAGCCGGTTCCGACCGGACCCTGTTGCAGTTCGATCTCGGCGGTGACCGCCACCTGGTAACCCTTGCCGCCACGGAGGCGGCAGGTCCGCCGGTGGAACTCCTGGTCGAGGTGAAGAAGGACGACCTGTTCCTGACCGTGGAGGATCCCTCCGCTTTCCAGGCTGGAGATTATGTCACCATCCAATCCGATGACGCCCATCTCGTCACCTCCGCCTGGGCATTGAACAGCACAGGCCAGCTGAACCGCATCATCGCAGTCGACGGACAGGTGCTCCAGCTGCATCATCCGATGCGGCGCGACATGCCCCTGGTCGAATCCCCCCGGATCAGGCGCACGAACCCGATCCGGTTCAGCGGCCTGGAATGCCTCGCCCTGGAACGCCTCGATTCCACCGACGAACAGACCAGCCATGTCCTGCTTCGGGGTGCGGCGGACTGTTGGGTCCGGAACATAGATTCCCGTCGGGCGAACTTCGCCCACGTGTCCCTGGAGCACAGCACCCAGGTGGAAGTCAGCGGCTGCCATTTCCAGGACGGCTTCCGGTATGGCGGCGGCGGACAAGGTTACGGGGTGGTGCTGGCTTTCCGGACCGGTGACTGCCTGGTAAGGCATAATGTCTTCCATCATCTGCGGCATGCCATGTTGCTGCAGGCCGGCGCCAACGGCAATGTGCTCGCTTACAATTATTCCTTCGACCCTTACTGGACCGGAACCGGATTGCCGCAGGATGCGGCGGGCGACCTGGTGCTGCACGGAAACTACCCTTACCTGAACCTTTTCGAAGGGAATGTCATCCAGAATATCGTGATCGACAATTCCCATGGTATAAACGGCCCCGGAAATGTCTTCTTTCGGAACCGGGCCGAACTGTACGGTATCTTCATGAATCCGGCGCCGGCCTCCGATGGCCAACTGTTCATCGGAAACGAGCTGACGGCCGGTGGCCTGTGGTGGGGGCTTTACCTCCTCCAAGGTGCAAACCACTTCGAGTGGGGCAACAATGTGAAAGGGACGGTACTGCCGGCCAATACAGGCAGCTTGGAAACGGCTTCCCTCTTCCTGACCGGCCCCGACAGCTTCCTGGCCGAGTGGGGGCTGGCACCCGGCGGCATCGGTCCTCCGAACAGCCTCGGATCCGGTACCATCCCTGCCCGCGCCCGGTATGAGGCGGCGCAACTCACCGGCTGTGCGGAAGGGCCGCCGACAACGGTCTGGAAAAGGGCAAGTCCCGGCAACGGGTGGTGGTTTCTGCCGAATCCGGCTTGCCGCCACATCCGGGTGTTCGGTCCGGACACCCCCGCCAGGGCAGTCACCGTGCGCATAATCGATACCTACGGTCGGGTGTCCCGTTCGGCGCAAGTGGTGCCGGGCACCGAAATGGACCTGTCCGGCCTGCCGGCCGGACATTATGTCGTGACCTTCAGCGATGCCGGCGGCCTGCCGGTTTCCACCGCCCTTCCCCTGCTCGTCCTGCCGGACTGAGCGCAGCCGTCCGCCCAGCTGTTGGCGATGCGCGCTACATTCCTTATCTTCGTCAGCATGACCCGTTCGGCCGGCCGCCGGCCGGTGTCCCGCTCCTTTTTCACCACCATCCACGGCTTATGAAAAAACTGGACAAGACCGATATCCGGCAGGAAGTGTTCGACCTGTACGACGATTATGCCCACAACCGGCTTGACCGGCGACAGTTCATGGATCGCTTGAAACGGTATGCGGTGGGTGGCGTGACGGTACCGGCCCTGCTCGCCTCCTTGTTGCCTGATTATGCGGCGGCGCAACAAGTGCCGCCGACGGATCCGCGGCTCGATACGGAATATGTCGCATACGATTCTCCGACGGGAGGCGGTACCATCAAAGGATTGCTGGCGAAACCCCGGGCGGAGCAGGAACCCCTGCCCGGTATCGTCGTGGTGCATGAAAACAGAGGCTTGAACCCTTACATCGAGGACGTCGCCCGTCGGGCCGCCCTGGAAGGATTCCTGGTCCTGGCACCGGATGCGCTCAGTCCCCTCGGTGGATATCCCGGCACAGATGACGCCGGCCGGGAGCTCCAGGCGAAAAGAGACCGGGAGGAGATGCTCCGGGACTTCGTCGCGGGGTTCGACTACCTCCGCACCCATCCCGGGTGTACCGGCAGGGTAGGGGTGGTGGGCTTCTGTTTCGGAGGATGGGTGGCGAACATGATGGCCGTCCGCCTGGCGGACTTGGGAGCGGCCGTACCATTTTACGGCACACAGCCCCCCCTGGAGGAAGTGCCGCGGATACAGGCTCCCTTGCTGCTGCATTTCGCCGCCTTCGACAAGCGCGTGAACGAAGGATGGCCCGCTTATGCCGCCGCACTGCAGGATCACAACAAGGAGTACTCCGCCCACCTGTACCCCGGTGTCAACCATGGGTTTCATAACGACAGCACCCCGCGCTACGACGCGGCGGCCGCCAGCCTCGCTTGGGAGCGTACCATCGCGTTCTTTCGCAGGAAGCTGGGCTGAGGCAAGTTCCCGTTCGCGCCTTCCCTTTCAAAGCTTCGTTCCCAGCCACTCCGAAAGCCGTCGGATGGTATCGAACTCGGTGAATACAGTGGGGCTCAGTTCCTCCAACTGAAATTCCTTCTCCAAATCGAATGCCATCGATATCGTGGCGAGGGAATCCAGCTCCATCTCCGGGAAGGGACGGTCGATGTCCACCTCCGCAGGTGGTGTAGCGGTTTCTTCCGCAATCTTGTTGATTAACCACTGTTGGATATCCATGTCAATTATTTTAAGATGTTATTGTATCGTGCAACGTTCATCGCCTGCATCAGGATGGGCTCGACTGGCTGGAAGCAAGGGTGGTGCCGGCCCTGGGTATGCTTGTCTACGGCCTTCGCGGGACCGGTCAGCGTGAACCGGTATCGCAGAAAAAGGAGCTCCATACCTTGGCCCCATAGATATTGAAATGGTTTTGGTCCAGCAGGTATTCCGTTTTCCGGATGGACCTGATTTGCTCCGGGGTGTAGTCGAATCGCAAACTGTCGGGTAAGGAACGGAAGTGCTTTGAATTCCATTCCCTTTCCCTGTCCGAAAGAACCGTGAGGGGAAGTAGGAAAAAGAGCTTGGTATCGGTGCGTTCCGCCTTTTCCACCAACGCGGTGACGAGGGAGGTCAGCAGCATATCCTGTTGCGGCATCGCCAGGGGAAGAAGGTCCTCCTCCCGGAGATAGCTGTCCAGCCGATCGTATTTGTTCGCATGGTTGGTCTTGTGGTAATAGGGAGGCTGTTCGGAATCCGGGAAGAGGGAGATTTTCAGGATGCTACGTATGTTGCACTGCGAAACAAGATATTGGAGATATGCTTCCACGACCTGGAGCCGCTGCTGGTAGCCGGCAGTTGACCGCAGGACATCCAGAAAGCTACTGGTATTCCGTACGCCCAGGTCGCGCATGGCAATCAACGGCTCCAGCAGTATTTTTCGGGAGGGTTTTGAAAATTCCAGGTACAGGGTTTTCCGGCCCGGCTGGTCCATGATGTACGCAGCCAACAAAGAAGTGTGGTATAGGTTGGTACGCGCCGCGCCCATGTTGTAGACCTTCGTTCCGGCAGGCTGGCAAGCCGCTATCACCTCCGGGGAGATGCCTTGCCGGATACGGCTGCTCCCAACGAAATAAAGGCTTTCCGCCGGCGGGTCGGCAGTAAAATAATAAGCCTTCCAATGGGCGGTCACCTGTTTGTCCTGCCACCACAGGGCGGCCCCCAGCAAGAGGAAGAAAAGGAGCGTTGTCGTAAGTGGTCGCATATCGGTTTCAGAATAAATTGTAATAATTGTTCACGATGCCTTCGGTTCCCAAGATCAGGATGAAACCCAACAGGACGACATAAGTGATGACCCGGTAGCGGATAGATTTTCCTTGCAGGAATTGGTCGAATCGCAACTTGCCGGCGGATTTTTCATAATGGTCCATCAAAGGGAATACGACCAGGAGGTACAGGCTTTCCTTGACGAAGTAATCATTGTATTTTTTCGGAATGACCAAGTCGGTGGCGGTGAACATCAGGTCCAGGGTATCCCAGATGTCAGGGGAGATGAAAATCAAGGACAATACCGAACTGATTAGCAAATGGTAAGCTGTTCCCAATACCTTTTTTCGCACCATCCGTTTGCCGAACGCAGTATTGTCAAAGCGTTTCTCCAGGACAATCCAGGAGGCACTCAGGGTTCCCCATACAAGAAATTCGGTTGTGAAGCCGTGCCACATCGCGATCATCAGGAAGGTCAGGAACAGGATGCCGTAGGTGTGCTGCTTTTTCTTGTCATAGACGGCGAGGGGGAAGAAGAAATAATCACGGAACCATTCGTTGAGGGTGATATGCCAGCCCTGCCAGAATTCCTGCCGGGAAGCGGACAGGTACACCCGGTTCCGGAAGTTGTCCTTGAGCGTTATGTTGAATATCCGGGATACCCCTTGAAAAATGCTCACGAAGGAGCTGAAACTGCAGTACAGATACAGAAAAAAAAGAAAGCCGGTCAGCAGGCTGTACCAACCGTTCGCACCGGAAGCCAACAGGACGGTGACAAGAAAGTGCAGTTTGTATGCTACGATGAAGTTCTTGAAGAACCCCCACAGGATCAACCGTAGGCCATGCCGGTAGGATTCCGCCGAGACGGTGATGTTTTCCAATTGCTGGAAAAAGTACTTGGCCCGGTGCAAGGGGCCGGAAAAGACGGTGGGGAAGTACAACAGGTAAAGCAGCAGCCGGAAATAGTTCCGCTGGGGTTCGATGTATCCGCGCCGGACATCCACCAGGTAGCTGATGCCGTTGAATGTGAAATAGGAAAGCCCGATCAGGTTGAGCATACTTTCCCAGGCGGGCTTGTCTGTGCCCGGCTCCTTTTGAAAGACCGCCTGCATAGTGACGGCATCGAACAAGGATTTCTTGAGCAGCAGCGGGGTCAGACAGACCAGTATGCCCCACCACAGGTGCCGGCGGTCGGTCAGCCGGTTTCTCCCCAGCCAGTATACGAGGACACTCATGGCCAGGACGACTGCCGTTCCCGTGCCGGCAAGCACGAGATAGAACGCCAGGCTTGCGCCCAGCAGCAATTTCCATCGGTTTTGTTGGCCGACCGCTGGTATCAGCACGATCAGAAAAGCCGTCAGCAAGGCCGACAAAGTGAAGGTCAGATGGATCATACGATGCTGGACGGAGTGGAGGCTTGCCTTTTATCCGTTGATGGTAAACGATTTCCGAAGGTCCGACCCAGCTTCCGCAGCGGGGATGTCTCGGTCCATCGGTTCGCGGAGAATCCGCCGCTTGTGAAGCTGGCGGACGGTGTCTTGTTTTCCGTCGGAGGTCCGGTTCACACCGGACTGCCGCACCTGGTAGGCGCGCGGACTGCCCCAGGCGCCCGTGGGAATCAACCGCCGGAACCTTATCCGGCCAATATCCGCCGCAGGTAGTTCAACTGACCTTGATGTCGGGAAGTATGGCAGCATAGCTGGACCAGGAAAAAAGCGATGCTGCGTCCCTCGTGCTGCGGCGGCGGGGCGGGCATCGGGTCTTGGAGCCGGTGCTGGGGGAGCGTTTCCAGGGCCGCGGAAACGGCCGACCGGGTTTCTTCGATCCGGCGCAGCAATTCCTCCTTCGGCAGGTTCCGGGCATGAAACTCCTCCTCCCGGTCGCGCACATAGCCGTCGCCTCCCAGCAGGGCCCCGATGAAATGACGGAGGTTGCCGCAGATGTGCAGGGAAAGGGTGCCGACCGGGTTGATGACGCCGGGTAGCGGCCGCCACAGGTGTTCGTCCGGTATCGCCGTCAACTCCTCCGCCATCGCCAACAGATCCCGGTTCAGCATATGGCGTACGTCCTGGATAAGCATTGCTTGCATAATGCTGGTTTTGATTTGTACCTGGTGCCGGCATCCGTGTCCCCCGGCCGGCATCCGTAACATCCTCCCGGTGGGCTCGATTCAGATCCTTCCATATCCGGCGAGGGTCTTGGCCCGCGACAGATCCGGACAATCCAGCCGGCCTTCTCCCCAGACACGGACCGATTTTTCATCGATGGCCTGGACCTGGTCCATGGAAAGCCGGTCCCGCCAATCGTCCGGCCGGCCGGCCCGAAAAAAGGTGGACGGATTGAAATGGAAACTCCCAGGGGTATCGGTGATGCGTTGTTTCATGGTGTCGAACGCCGTGCTGGCGGCGATACGGAGCGCACGCTCCTCCGGCAGGGACACACCCGGCAATAAATGTGCCGCCAGTCGGGCGGTGACCGCCAGCTTTTGTTCCACCAGGTCCTCGTACCGGAGGACCAACAGACTGCCGGCCGGGAGGGCGTGTCCTTCCGCCGCAAGCCAGTCCAACGTATGCAGGTGGTAATCTCCGAAATAGAGTCCGCCCTTGACGAACAGCGGGACGAAATCCTCCATCGTCAGGGAGTCGGATACCTGTAGCAGCGGATGCGAACGGTAGAAGAAATACTGCGAAACCGCCGCGCCCCGCGGATCCCGAAAGACCAGGACGAACTTCGTCCCGGGATGAATGGAACGCACCGGCAGGTCGCCGGAGAAGCAATGGATGTACCAGACCCTCGGCATCCCGGCCGTGCGGGCCAGGTGCTCCTGGAAATGACCGTAGCCGTACTGGGAAACCAGCACTTCCGGCCAGGCGACGGTATGGTGGCCGATGTCGCCGGTCGACAAGGGGTTGTCCGGCGGGTAATCGATGGCCGACCGAAGGAGTTCCACGATGAACTGCTTGGTCAGGTGGGTGCCGACCTTTTGGTGTGTGCAGATGAAGATGTCGTGCTCGTCCGTGTCCCAGTTTTCCAGCAAGGTTGTGATGCCCGATCGGCTGATGAACGGCGGGTAGGGCTTGTCCCGCCAACGCATATGCAGGAAGCCGTGGTCGTTGAGCGTCGACATCGGCTCGAAAACGCGTAGTCTGCCGTGGTCGGAACGAGCCTCCATATGGTCTTACAAGCGGGCCACCAGGAGTCCGCAGCTGGTGGGTATGATGTGATGAGGGACGGATTGCCGCTCGAACCAGCTGAGGAACGGGAGGCACTCTTCCTTTCGGTCGATGACGTTGTCGGCAAGGACGACCGTCCCGGGTCCGATGCTGCCTTGCCGTATCAGCGCCTGGAGGTAATCCAGGTATTGGTTCTTCTGGGCATCCAGGAAGACCAGGTCGAAGGTGCCTTCCAGGCGGCCGATCACGGCCAAGGCGTCTCCCTGGTGTACCCGGACGGGTGATCCGGTGGCATCCATCCGCGCTTGGGTGGAGCTGGCGACCGCCGGGTCGAACTCGACCGTCTCCACGGTGGCGCCCACTCCTTCCGGAAGGCCGGTCACAAGATACAGGGTCGATAGGCCGTGGCCCGTCCCGATTTCCAGCACGCGCCGCGCGCCGCTGGCGATGACCAGGCTGCGCAACAGGCCGCCCGTGTCCTCCCGGATGGGGTTTCGCCAGCCGAAACGGCCGCTGGTGTCGGAATAACTTTCCCCTTGTTTGTCCAGGTCCTCCAGTTCCAGAATGGCCTGTTCGATTTTTTCGTTGGTCATGAAATAAGTAGGAATAAGTCAGTGTTTCGAATGCGATGGGGACGACCGAGGGGCTGCCCGGGCAAGGACTGGCATTTCTCCCGGAGGCAGGCGGAATCCCATGACAAGTATAACTATTTTTCCGGATATCGACGTCGACCTGCCTGGTGTCGTAGGTTTCTGGCGGAACAAAAATCAAATAACAGGCCATCGCGGCGCTCCGGTCGCAAATTTCCTGAAATCATCCGCTGCTACGACGGATCGGCGGGCTTTTTCCCGCTCCGCGGGGAGGAACCGAGCCGCAACTGTTTCGGATGATGCGGGGAATGACAAGTTTTTTGTCCTCCGGCGTTGGTTTGATTGGTATGGATAGGAGATTCGGGACTCCCCGGCGGCGCGCTGTTGCCGCTTGGTTGGCAATTCGGTGCATGCCGGGGCAGCACCGATGCGGCGCGGCGAAGACAAGTCTTCGTTGATTTTAAAACGGAAACGCGGAAATTTCGCCCTGTCGATGTAATTTGCGGACGAACCGACCGGCCCCGTCACCCGGCGCTACAGATCCGGGGAGCCACGGGTCCGTATCTTGAGTCTATGGAAAAAAAACTGGCGATCGGACTGGACCTCGGCGGGACCAACATCAAGGCGGTCGTACTGGACGCCGACGGAAACCGCCTGCACCAGTCCACCCGCACCACCGGACAGCACCAGGATGCGGAGGATGAATGGAGGTGGAAGCATGCGGTCCGTGACACCTGCCGCGAGTTGTATGACTTGTATGCGGACCGGCGGCCGGCCGTCGGGCTGTCCGCCCCCGGTATTGCCAACGAATCCAACGCCGCCATCTCCTGCATGCCGGGCCGACTGTTCGGCCTCGAAGGCTTCGACTGGACCTCCTTCCTGGGGGTACGGACCTGGGTCGTCAACGACGCCCATGCCGCCATGATGGCGGAGGCTCGTTTCGGGGCGGCCCGCAGCGCCCGCCATGCCGTCCTGCTGACCTTGGGCACCGGTGTGGGCGGTGGCATCCTGATCAACGGGGAATTGTATCAGGGATTCCATCAGGTGGCCGGCCATATCGGGCATACCACCGTCGATGCCCAGGATGCGCGGCCGGATATCGCCGGCATGCCGGGCAGCATAGAGGACGCCATCGGCGACGAGTCGCTGCGGTGGCGTTCACGGGGCCGGTACACCGCGACCAGCGACCTGGTGGCGGCTTATCGGGAAGGACAGGCCTTCGCGACCTGGCTGTGGTTGTCCTCCGTCCAGAAACTGGCTGTCAGCCTGGCTTCCGTCTCCAATCTCCTGTCACCGGAAATCATCGTCCTAGGCGGCGGGATATCCAAAGCAGGCCCCGACCTGTTCGGTCCTTTGGCGGAATTCATGGCGGTGTACGAATGGCGGCCGGGTGCCAAGCGCACACCGGTCGTCCAGGCGGCTTTCGAGGAATATGCCGGCGCCATCGGGGTGGCGGCTTTCGCTATGCAAAAACAAAAGACTGGATGATGACTGAACAGGTGATGCAGCAATATCTCGTGGAAAGCAGCCGGATCCTGTCGGTGGTGAGCACCCAACTGCCCCGTATCGCCGAAGCGGCCCGGCTATTCGCGGACAGCATCCTGGCCGGCCGTGTCGTCCATGTCTTCGGAAGTGGACACAGCCGGATCATGGTGGAGGAAATGTGGCCCCGGTACGGAAGTTTTCCCGGGTTCAATCCCATCGTGGAGTTGTCATTGACCTTTCACAACCTGGTCGTCGGCGCCAACGGACAACGGCAGGCCATGTTCCTGGAAAATGTTTCCGGCCTGGCCGACCGTATCCTGCGAAATTTCAGCATCGATGCCCGCGACACCGCCTTGGTGGTCTCCTCCAGCGGCTGCAATGTCGTGCCCGTCGAAATGGCTGCCGGCTTCCGCCGCCGGCAGGTACGGGTCGTTGCGATTGTCAGCCAGGCCCACTTGGCGGCGAGCGAAAGCAAACTGGCCGATGGAAGCAAGCTGACGGACTACGCCGATGTCATCCTTGATACAGGTGCCCCTGTGGGGGACGCCATGGTCCGCGTACCGGGGCTCGACACCCCCGTGGCACCCGGTTCCAGTCTCGGCGGGATTCTGCTCGTCAATACCATCAAGGCGGAACTCGCCCGCCTCCTAACGGAAGCCGGTCAGCCTCCCCTTGTGCTGACCGCCGGTGCCGTCGCCGGTGCCGAACGCGCCACCGCACTGTTCGAGGCCGCTTACGACGAACACGCCCGGCGCATGTCGGCATTGTATGATTTTTCACCGCCTCATCAAGACCAGCCTGAACCATGCTGAGAACAACCGTCATCGGCTCCTATCCGTTTCCGTCCTGGCTGCTGTACGCCGCCGAAAATCTGGCGGCCTTCGGCCGGGACGACCTGGAGGAAATCGTCTCGGACGCCGTGCTCGCCGCCGTCCATGACCAGGTGTCGGCGGGCCTGGACGTCATCACCGACGGGGAACAGACCCGATTGGATTTCAATCTGTCTTTCTACGGGTTCCTCGAAGGAATCGACTCCACCGCGGAGGTGCCCCGGCGTTGGGGGCCGCCGGCCCATGACCAGCGCGGCAAATATACCGTCAACGGCCGGCTGACCGCTCCCCGCGGGCTGGGCGCTGTGGCCGAGTACCAGCGCCTGGTTCGGTTGGCGCCGCCCGGTCCGATCCTCAAGGCCAGCCTGCCGGGTCCTTATACCCTCAGCGGACGCTTGAAGCCCAATGCGGATTATCCCGACCGGTATGCGCTGACGGAAGCCCTGCTCCCGATTGTCCGGCAGGAACTGGAAGCCTTGGTGGCCGCCGGTTGCCGGGAAATCACCCTCGACGAACCCTCCATGAGCTGTTATGCCCACCGGGAGGATACCCGCCGCTTCGTGGATATCTTCAACCGGACAGTCGCTCCCGTCCGGGGCTTGTGCCGGCTCTCCACCCATCTCTGCTTCGGCAATTACAAAGGGCACCCGGTCGGGAAACGGAGCATCGCCCCTTTGCTGCCGGACTTCCTCGACCTCGCCGTCGATGAGGTGCACCTCGAAATGGCCAATCGGGAATTTGCGGAACTGGAACTGCTCGCCCCCTTCGCAGAACGCTTCGAAGTGGCCGTTGGCATCGTGGATGTGAAAAGCTACTATATAGAGACCGTCGCGGACATCGAGGAGCGCATCAACCGGTGCCTGCGGTTCGTGCCGGCGGAAAAGCTTTCCCTGGCACCGGATTGCGGACTCAGCCAGACGGCCCGCTGGGCCGCCCGTCTCAAGTTGCGGAACATGGTGGATGGTGCGCGGCGGGTGCGGGAAAGATTAACCGCAACCGCATGAAAACCCTTACCCCGGCGGTTTTGAAAGACCGGTCCCTCGTCGGCGATGTCCTGGCATTCCCCTCCGAAGAGGCAGCCCTCCGGTGTTGGTGGTTGGGTCAAAGCGGTTTCCTGCTGTCCTGGATGGGGCGGCACTTCCTATTGGATCCTTACCTATCCGATTCCCTGACTTCGAAATATGCCCGGACAGACAAACCCCACGTCCGCTGTTCGGAACGGGTGGTCGACCCGCATCTCCTTGATTTCATCGACCTGGTGACCGCCTCCCATCTTCATACCGACCATCTCGACGGGGATACCCTCCGTCCGCTGTTGGCGTGCAACCCCGCCTTGACCCTGTTGATTCCCGAAGCCATCCGTGCCGAGGCGGTGCGTCGGCTGGGCTGTGCGACGGACTTACCGACCGGGATGGAGGCCGGCCAAACCCTGGTATGGCCGGCATGGGGTCTTTCCGTGACGGCGGTTCCCGCCGCGCATGAACTGCTCGACCGCGATGCCTTCGGCCGAAACCTGTACTTGGGCTTCGTCCTACGCTTCGGACCGTTCTCCGTCTACCACAGTGGGGATACGGTATGGTTCGAGGGTATGGAGGACCTGCTCCGCCCGTTCGACGTGGATATAGCCTTCCTGCCTATCAACGGCCGCCATCCGGAACGAAGGGTCGCCGGCAACCTCTCTCCGGAGGAGGCAGTCCGACTCGCCGATGCCATCGGCGCAAAAACCGTCGTTCCCTGCCATTATGATATGTTCCGGTTCAATACGGCCAACCCGCAAGTCTTTGTCGATGCCGCCCGCTCCGCCGGACAACCCTTCCGGGTGTTCCGAAACGGCGAAGGTGCCACCTACCACGCCAAGCTGGGATTCCTATCCTGACAGCCTCCGCATCCCCCGCCCCCAGCGTTAACCCGGTGTTAAATCTTATGATTTTGTAAAAAATACACGAAGTCTCATTGTCAAAATAATCAGAACAAAAAAATATATTTTGATAAAATAAAAAATAAAATGTATAATTTAATTAAAAAACAAAATAATATTTTAAAAAGAACATAAACGTACGCAAGGCCGCGCCACCGCGCCACCGGTAGGTCCCGGAGGGCGGCTTGTATTGGTCAACCTTGAACCCCTATTTTTGTTCTGATTGAGAACGATGGTAATGCGTGGAACCCAAACAAATCTTTTTATGAATCGACCGAGTGTTCCCGTATTGTTGACAATTTGCCTTTCCTTTCTCTTTGCCGGACGGGTCTCCGCCGAGGTCGGAAACCTACCGGATCCTCCCAGCGTCTTCGACCTGATGTCCCACCAGGATATATTGGAACTGACGCTCGAAACCCGACTCGATTATTTCCGAAACAACCGGCGCGCCGAACTGCCACAGGAAGGCCGGGTCGTGTTTCGCGATGCGGCGGGTAACAAGCGGGTTTGGCACGTAAAGGTGAATCTTCGGGGTGCCTTCCGTCGCATTCATTGCGACAACCTGCCACCGATGAAGCTCAATTTCCGCAAGTCGGAGCTCCGGCAGGCAGGCTTGGCGGATTTTGACGACCTCAAGTTCGTGCCGCTTTGCTCCGGCAACCTGGATGCAGCCGCGGATGCGCTCCTCCGGGAATACCTGACCTACCGGCTTTTCAACGAGGTGTCGCCCTTCAGCTTCCGGGTGCAACTGCTGCAGGTCAATTACATCGATTCCGACAGCGGGGAAATGGACACGCAGTGGGCTTTCGTCGTGGAGGATGCCGCCCAATTGCGCCACCGTATAGGGGCGGAAAAAATCCCGGAGGAAACGCTATTCAATCCGCCCGCCGACCGGATGAACCGGGATTACCTGAAAACAGTCGCGGTGTTCCAATACATGATCGGCAATACGGACTGGAGCCTGTCAACCTGCAAGAACCTCAAATTGATGGTCAAGGACGGTAAGTTGCTTACCGTTCCGTACGACTTCGACTTCACCGGCCTGGTGAATCCGCCCTATTTCGCACCGGATTCCGACTTCGGCTTCAACGCCCGTACAGACCGCGCTTTCCTGGGGTATCCGGAGGATGTCGACCACCTGCACGACACCGCCTTCGCCATCGCCGGCAAGCGCCATGTGCTGGAAAGGATGGTCCGGAAGTTCAGATGGCTGCCCTTGGCCAGCCGGCAGGATATGCTCGCTTTCTTGGAAACTTTCTTCGAGGACCCGGAAGTGGTGACGGTCCGGCCCCGCATCCTGGCGGATGCCAACGAATAAGCATGCGGGGCACGGACCTGCTCCGCTGCCAGGTGGTGTCAACCGGCCACCCCCCATCCTCCGTCCACCCCGATGGTTTGTCCGGTGATGAAAGCGCCCGCATCGGACAACAGGAGGCCGGCGATGCCGCTGATGTCCTGCGGCAGGACCGCCCGACCCCGGTCGAGGGGCTGCCGTTGCCGGACATAAGCCATGATATGCTCGTCCGACAAGGCCCGCCGCGCCATCGGCGTGTCCACCAGTCCGGGTGCCACGGTGTTGACCCGGATGTTCCCGGAGGCGTAGGCGGCGGCCAGAGACGTGGACAATCCGATGATGGCGGCTTTCGCCGCAGCATAGGCATGCGTTTGGAAATGCTGCGGCGCCGGTGCGTAAGCAAGGGCGGAACTGATGTTGACAATGGCGCCGCCGCCGCCATCGGAAAGAAATTGCCGGATGGCTGCCCGGTTGGACCACATGACGGTGGTCAGGTTCAGCGTGAGGGTCTGTTCCCAGGCATCCTGGGTCATCTGATGCAAAGGACCGTCACCGAACCGCCGGCCGCTGCCACCCGCGACATGCAGGAGTCCGTCGAACCCACCGAAGCGGGTCCGGCAGGCTTGTATCGCGTGCTCGGCAGCCGCCGTTTCACGGGCGTCCGCCGTCAGGACAAGTACCTCCGCCGGCAAGTCGCCCGCTGCCTGCCCCGATGTCTCCGGATCATGGCCGATGATGACCAGCTGCGCACCCCATGCACAGAAATCCAAGGCCGCCCGCAGGCCGATGCCCGTGGTGCCGCCGATGATGACGAGCTTCTTGCCTGCCAGCATTTTTTCCATCGGATTCGTTCGAAAAAAATTGTCGCCGAACCTTGTCATGGGCGACAACCAACATGAGGCCCAACAAGCGGCAACAAATTGCCCAGCGGCAAACGCAACATGATTCCTACCCTCCATGGCGTCCGTCCACTTTGCTTCGGTCCCCTCCCAGCACGACGTGGCGAACAAAACGCCTCTCCTTCTCCGGAAGGATGACTTGGGTAAGCGGTGGTCAGGTTCAGCTGCGAACAGGCTTGGCCGCCAGGAAATGGTAGCCTGCCGTAGCGAATCAGGGGACGGACTGTCTGGTACGCGCCCACCCCTTACTTTGGACCAGGCGGACAGTGGGTCCGCAGAAACCGGGTGCACATGGTGGAGAGATGGGTACGGGTACCTTTTCCTTCGCTCAGGCCGTGCGAACGGCCTGGGTAGGCCATGTATTGGAACTGCTTGTTGTGGGTCACCAGTTCGTTGACCAACATTTCGGCGTTTTGGAAGTGAACGTTGTCATCTGCGGTCCCATGTATCAGCAGCAGATTCCCTTTCAGTTTCGATGCGTGGGTAATGGCCGCCCCCGCCACATAATCCGCCATGTTGTCCTGCGGCAAGCCCATGTACCGTTCCGTGTAGATGTTGTCGTAGAGGAGGGAGCTGGTGACCGGCGCGATGGAGATGCCGGTCTTGTAGATCTCCGGATATTGGAATAGGAGGTTGAGGGTGGAGGAACCGCCACCGCTCCAACCCCAGACGGCGACGCGGTCAGGGTCGATCGCTTCCTGTTCGATGAGTTTCTTCGCACCGAGCGCCTGGTCCCGGATATTCAGCTGGCCGATGTTTCGGTAGATGGCCTTCCGCCACTGTCGTCCTTTCGGGGCCGGTGTGCCGCGGTTGTCCAGGCTGATATGGAAATAGCCGTCCGCAGCCATATCCCCGTCGTAGAGAAAGTTGTTGGCCCCGCCCCAGCGGTCCTTGACGGTGGCGCCTGCCGGTTCCCCGTACACATAGAAGACCGCCGGGTATTTGCGGGTACTGTCGAAAGACAACGGCCGAACCATCCATCCGTCCATGACGACACCTTCCTCGGTGGTGACTTGGAAGAAGGAGACAGGGGAATCTGCGCCGGCGGAAGGGTCATAGGAAGCCGCAATATCGGGTTGTCCGGGCAAGGGCCGGTGGTCCGGCAGGGAGATCCAGGTGGTCTTCGGTCGGGTGAAATG
Source organism: Bacteroidota bacterium (assembly GCA_041163745.1). Lineage (GTDB taxonomy): Bacteria > Bacteroidota > Bacteroidia > Chitinophagales > Saprospiraceae > UBA6168. Next base: position 28,517 of record JBEAQU010000075.1, on the reverse strand, counting down.
GTTTGAAAAGCGCCAGCGGGCCCATTTGCCGTTGGGGGACACCTCATATTGGTGGATTCCCGTCAGGTTTTCGGGTGTGAGCCGCTCGAATTTACCCTTGCCGTTCAGCGGGACCCGCCAAAGATATTGTTGGGTGGCGTTCGAAGGGGAGGCGGAGAAGTATATGTATCCGGCTTTTTCGTCGATGGCGTCGAAGGTGATCACATCGTACCGGCCGTCCGTCAGCAGGGTTTCCTTCCGGCCGTTCGTGCCCACCAGCCAAAGGTGGCGCCAGCCGTCTTTTTCGCTCATCCAGACAAAGGCCTTCTGCGACCTGACCCAATCCCAGCCGGTGGCGTCCCGGCCCCATTCGTTGATCGTGCTGACCCAGGCCTCGTCCGTCTCTTCGTAAATGGTCCGGACGGTACCGTTGCCGGGGTTGGCGTACATCAGCTTGCTGTGGTTCTGCCGCCGGTTGAGTTGCTGGAGGATGAGTTGGTCGCCATCGGGGGTATATTCCATGCGGATGATGTAGTGTTCCTGTGGGTCTCCGGGGACATCCATCCAGGTGGTGCGGGCCGTGCGGGTATCGACGACGCCCACCCGGGCGGGGGAGGGCGGGAAGCCGACCTTGGGGTATTCGACGGGTATGATCCGGCTGTACAGGGAATCCGTATTGTCAATCATGTAGAAATCCCGGATCTGGTTCGCATCGATTTGCCAATAGGCGATGGATTGTCCGTCGGGTGCCCAGCGGAAACCGTCCCGGCAGAAGAATTCCTCCTCATAGACCCAGTCGAAGGTGCCGTTGATCAGTTTTGGGGTACCCAGGTCGTCGGTGAGTTTGGTCGGGGCGCCGTCGGACAGGTTCTCCACGTAGATGTTGCGTTCGGATACATAGGCGACCCGGCTTCCGTCGGGAGAGAATTTGGCGAACATCAGGGAGGCGGCGGGTCTGCCTTTTCCCAGTTGTCGGAGCCGTTTGCTGCCGAGGTCGAGCACCCAGTAATCCCCCCGGGTGTTTTGCCGCCAAACGCGTTGGCTGTTGGTGTAGACCAATAGCTGCCGGTTGTCCGGGCTCAGCTGGAAGTCCTCCGGTTCGAGGGGGCTTCCGCTGCCGAGCGGGGTGAGGTCCGCGGGCGTGGCGAGCGTATCCTGCCGCATGTCCGGGAGGTAGGTTTTCAGAAGATGTCCGTTGTCACGGGTGAAGTAGGCATTGCCGTCCTCGGACCATCGGACGGACTGGGCCGCCGCTGGTAAGGAAAGGACGATGATGAGGCAGCAGAAGACGTATGTGATGCGCATGACAGTCGCTTTCTTAGGTGGTGGATGATGCCTGCGGCCGGTAGCCGCCAAGTGTTCAGTTGTTACCGTGACAATGTTTGTATTTGCGTCCGCTGCCACAGGGACAGGGGTCGTTGCGGCCTATTTTGGGGCCTTGCCGTTTGATGGTTTCCTGTTTCACGGGTTGGGAGGCCGCTTCCGCGGCTGCGCGTGCGGCGGCCGCTTCCTGGCCGGGGGGCGGGGCGGCGCCGGGGCGGCTCATCCGCATCCTGCTCAGGTCGGCCCGTTGAGGTTCCCGCGCCTGCTGGACCGGATTGTTGGGGGCGACCATCAGGGTGCCTTGCGCGAGATAGGACGTCACCTCCTCGTTGATACGGTACACCAGGTCTTCGAACAGGTTGTAGGCTTCCATCTTGTAGATGATGAGCGGGTCCTTCTGTTCGAAGGAGGCGGACTGCACCGATTCCTTGAGCTCGTCCATCATGCGGAGGTGTTCCTTCCATTTTTCATCGATGATGGCGAGGGTGACCGCCTTCTCGATGTCCCGGAGGATGGATTTTCCTTTGGTGCGGACGGCCTCCGACAAGTCCGCACCGATGGGCAGCATCCGGTTGCGTCCGTCCGAGAACGGGATGGAGATGCGTTTGTAACGATGGCCTTCGTTTTCATGCACCCGCTGGATGGTAGGGAGCAAAGCCTGGATCAGGTGTTGTTCCTTGCGCTGGTAGAAAGCGGAGAAATTGTCCTGGAATTGTTCCGTGAGCGCCTCGGCCCCCTTCTGCCGGAAGTCCTCCGCCGGGATACCGGCATCCATGCCCAGTTCGCGCATGGCATCACGACGGAATCCGTCGTGATCGTTGTTGGCCTTATGGGCGGCCAGGATGTTTGCGGTGATGGAGCGGAACATGTTGTCGAGGTCGACCTGCAGGCGTTCCCCGCTGAGGGCGTTGTAGCGTTTGCGATAGATGGCCTCCCGTTGGATGTTCATCACGTCGTCATACTCGAGCAGACGTTTCCGGATGCCGAAGTTGTTCTCCTCCACCTTTTTCTGCGCCCTTTCGATGGATTTGGAGACCATGGAATGCTGGATGACCTCCCCTTCCTGCAGGCCCATGCGGTCCATCAGACTGGCGATGCGTTCGCTTTGGAAAAGCCGCATCAGGTTGTCTTCCAGGGAAACGTAGAACTGGGAGGAGCCGGCATCCCCCTGGCGGCCGGAGCGGCCGCGCAGCTGGCGGTCCACCCGCCGGCTGTCATGTCGTTCGGTACCGATGATGGCAAGCCCGCCGACCACCTTGGCATCCGGTTTCAGCTGGAAAGCGGGCCAGAATTCGTGCGATTCGTCCAGGACGGTCTCGATGCCGGTTCCCCGCTGCCGGATGGTGTAGCGATAGCCGCCGGCGGCCTGGCTGTCCTTGCGGACATCCACCACGTCGAACAAGGTGGAGGGAGCCAGTTTGATGTCGGTGCCACGACCTGCCATGTTGGTGGCGATGGTGACGTTTCCGTGCCCTTTCTCGTCCTGTTGGCCCGCCTTCGCCACAATGGAGGCTTCCCGTTGGTGTTGTTTGGCGTTGAGGACTTCGTGTTTGACCCCCCGCATGTCCAGGAACCGGCTCAGTTTTTCGGAGATGTCGACGGAGGTCGTACCGATCAGCACAGGCCGCCCGGCTCGGCTGAGGGTGGACACCCGGTCGACGACGCCGTTGTATTTCTCCCGGGCGGTCTTGTAGACCTCGTCCTCCGCATCCACCCTGCTGATGGGCAGGTTGGTGGGGATGACGGACACATCCAGTTTGTAGATGTCCCACAGCTCCTTGGCTTCCGTCTCCGCCGTACCGGTCATGCCGGCCAGTTTGTGGTACATCCGGAAGTAATTCTGGAGCGTGATCGTGGCATAAGTCTGGGTTGCCTCGCCCACCCGAACGTTCTCCTTGGCTTCCAGGGCCTGGTGAAGGCCGTCCGAATAGCGGCGTCCTTCCATCATACGGCCTGTCTGCTCGTCCACAATCTTCACTTCCCCGTTCATCACGATGTATTCCTGGTCTTTCTCGAACAGGGTATAGGCCTTCAGCAGCTGGTTCATGGCATGCAGGCGGCGCGACTTCACGGTGAACTCCTGTGACAGCTTCAGTTTGGCTTCCTCCTTCTCTTCCTTGCTCGTCGTGGCGTCGTTGTCTATCTCGACCATCCGGGCGGCGATGTCGGGCATGATGAAGAAACCGGGGTCGTCCTTTCCTTTCGCCAGGAATTCCGCTCCGTTGTCGGTGAGCTCCACGGAGCGGTTCTTCTCATCGATGGTGAAATAAAGCGCTTCGTCCACCAGGTGCATGTTCTTGGAGTTCTCCTGCATGTAGAAGTTTTCCGCTTTCTGGAGCAGCACCTTGGCCCCCTCCTCGCTCAGGAATTTGATCAGCGGTCTGTTCTTGGGCAGGGCGCGGTGTGCGCGAAGCAGGGCCATGCCCGCATCCCCTTCGTCATAGCCTGTGTCTCCGTCGGCGAATTTTTTCCGTGCCTCGTTCAGGAATTGCGTGGCTAGCCTTTGTTGGGCGGACAACAGCTTCTCCACCTCCGGCCGGAGCTCCTTGTATTCCTGCACCTGGTCGTCTTCCCCGACGGGTCCGGAAATGATCAGGGGCGTACGGGCGTCGTCGATAAGGACGGAATCCACCTCGTCCACCATGGCGAAATGATGCTTGTGCTGCACCATCTCGTCCAGTGAACGCACCATGTTGTCACGCAGGTAGTCGAAACCGAATTCGTTGTTGGTGCCGTACGTGATGTCACATCGGTAGGCTTTGCGGCGGGATTCGGAATGAGGGCGGTGCTTGTCGATGCAGTCAATGGTCAGGAAAAGGAACTCGAAGATGGGGCCGATCCATTCGCTGTCGCGGCGGGCCAGGTAGTCGTTGACCGTCACCACATGAACCCCCTGTCCGGACAATCCGTTGAGGTAGGCCGGCAAGGTGGCCACCAGTGTTTTCCCTTCCCCGGTCGCCATCTCGGCGATCTTTCCTTCGTGGAGGACGGACCCGCCGATCAGCTGCACGTCGTAATGGACCATGTTCCAGGTGATCTCCGCCCCTGCGGCCGTCCATTTGTTCTTCCAGACGGCATTGTCCTGCTCGATGCTGACATATCCCTTGTCCGGGTGGGCGGCCAGGTGGCGGTCATGGTCGGTGGCGGTCACGACCAGCGTCCCGTTCTCTTTGAACCGGCGGGCCGTTTCCTTGACGACGGCGAAGGCTTCGGGCAACAGTTCCCGGAGCACTTCCTCAAGCGCCTTGTTGCGGGACTGCCGCAGCTCGTCCAGCGACTGGAACAACCGTTCCTTCTCGTGAATGTCCTCCGTTTGCAGGGCCTCTTCCCGGAGGGAGGTCATCTCCTCGTCGATGTCCGCCAGCTGTTCTGCCACATGTTGCCGGAACGTGAGGGTCTTGCCACGTAATTCGTCGAGGGAAAGGGATTTCAGTTTCTCCCATTCCTCGTTGATGCTGTCCACCAAAGGGGCGTATTTGTCGAAGTCCCTTTCGTGTTTAGTCTTGAACAATCCTTTCAGTATGCCTAACATAATTATGTTGTTCGGTTGGTTCGCCGTTTACGGCCGGGCCCTGCCGGTTCAGACGCGGAATCATGTCCGGTTACTGGACACGGGGCTTCCGACAGGCCGGCCCTGTTCCCGGAAGGCGCCGGTGCGGGCTTCCGACGGGGACAAAACGGCTGCAAAGATAGTAATATGCAAAGGTTACCAGGACGGGTATTGTTCTAAGAACGCAATCCGCCGGGCTGAATTTATGAAAACATGCCCTGCGTCAACGTACCCAGGCGCCTGTGAGGCGGAGGAGTTCCGTCTCCGCCAGTTTGGCATTGTAGCGGGCGGCGATCAGCCGGTTGTATGCCTCTTCGAGGCTTTTTTGGGCTTCCCGGAGTTCGAGATAGGTGGAGACGCCCTGCCGGAACCGTTCCAGGGCGATGGTGACGTTCTCCCGGGCCAGCTCGATGTTCTGCTCCTCCAGGACCAGGGCTTCCATCTGGTAGGTGTAGTCCGCGTAGGTGTTGCGCAGGTTGGTGACGAGCCGGGTGGATTGGTCGGTATAGGTCAGCTGCCGGAATTGGATGTCCCGGGTGGCTTGTTCGATGTTTCGTTCCACCTGCCGGTTGTTGAGGATGGGGATGTTGGCGGTGAGACCCAGGTTCATGCCGTTGAGCCGGCTTGTCAGGGGTTGGAAGGGGTTGACAACGGTCTGGTTGTCCGTCCGGTTGAAATTGTAGGCGGACTGGAAGGACAGGGTGGGGTAGCGCATGGCTTTCTCCTCGCGCAGCCTGAGCTGTGCGATGCCGATTTGGCGTTGGGACAGGAGAAGGGACGGGTTGTTGCCGCCGGACTCCGCCAGCAGTTGTTCCAGCTCCAGTCCGGTGTCGAAGGGGATGTCCTCCACCACTTCGAATGTTTCCGGCAGTTGCATGCCGGCCAGTTGGTTCAGCTGTGCTTTCCGTTGTGCGATCAGGGTGAGCTGTCGCAGGCGGATGGCCTGTTGGGCGTTCAGGTCGACGCGGGCCTGCAACAGCTCCGGTTTGCTGCCCAGGCCGGCTTGCAACTTCCGGTCGGCGACCTTGACCCGCTCCTCGTTGACGGCCATCTGCTCGGTGATGGCCTTGAGCTGCTGCTGCTGTCTGACGATGTCGTAATAGGTGACGAGGACTTCCGCCACCGTATTGACGACCTGTTCCTTGACGGTCCACTCGCCCAGGCGGGCGGCTTCTTCCGTCCGCTCCTTGACGATGAACATCCGCATCCCGTCGAACAGGGTCCAGTTCAGCTGCAAAGCTCCGGTGAGTATGTTGGAACGTACGCCGTCCCGCTCGCGCACGTTGCCGTCCGTGAAGGTCTGCCGTTGGTCGTTGTTGTTCCAGTTCGTGCCGACGACGGCGTTCAGGCGAGGCAGGAAGGCAGCGTTCACATACCGCAGCTCGATGGCGGCGGCGCCGGAGTCGTTGCGGGCCAACAGGATGCCGTAGTTGTTGGACAAGGCGGCGGAGACGGCCTCCTCCGGGCGCAGCAGCGACTGCGCCGGCAGGACGGCAACCATCGACAATAACAACAAGCAGCAGGTGATGATTCTTTTTTGCATGATATGCCATCATTGGGACAACTAGGCCTTTCCGGGCTCCGTCATCGGCTTTTTACTCCGGTATGTTGGTCGCTCGGCCGATCGAGGTCTGTTCATACAGACTCGACGGCTTCCGCCGGGGCGCTCTCGGCCACACGCTCCTCGAAGGTCTTGCCGTCCTTCCGGCTGGACATGAAGTAGTACATGGCCGGGATGACGAACAAGGTCAGGACGAGCGAGAAGAGGATGCCCCCGACGATCACGATTCCCAACGGGATTCGGCTCGTGGCTGCGGCGCCGAGACTGAGGGCGATGGGCAGGGCGCCGAGCGACATGGCCAGGCTGGTCATCACGATCGGCCGCATCCGGGCACTGGCGGCATCCACGATGGCCTGCATCTTCGGAACGCCCTGCCGTCTTTGCTGGTTGGCGAACTCCACAATCAGGATGCCGTTCTTCGTCACCAGCCCGATCAGCATGATCATCCCGATCTGGGAAAAGATGTTCAGGGTATGACCGAACAGGGACAAGGACAGGACGGCCCCGGCAATGGCCAACGGCACGGTCACCATGATGATCAGCGGGTCGATGAAACTTTCGAACTGCGCCGCCAACAGCAGGAAGATCAGGACCAGGGCGAAGATGAAGGCGAAGCTGGTGTTGCCACTGCTCTCTGCGTAATCCCGGCTGCTGCCGGCCAACTGGGTGCTCCAGGTCTCGTCCAGCAATTCCGCCGCGATCTTCTCCATCTCCGCAATGCCGTCCGCAATGGTGTGCCCGGCCGACAATCCGGCGCTGACCGTCGCACTCTTGTATCGGTTGAAGTGGTAAATCACCGGCGGTGCCGTTTCCTCCCGGATGCTCACCAGGTTGTCCAGCGAGATGCTCTCCCCGCGATTGTTCCGGATGTATATGTTCTTCAGGTCGGTGGGGTCGTCCCGGTTCGGCCGGTCCACCTGTCCGATGACCTGATATTGTTTTCCATCCTTGATGAAGTAACCCAACCGGCGGTTCGACAAGGCCAGCTGCAAGGTCTCGGAAATATCCGCCACCCCGACCCCCAGTTCGTTGGCCTTTGTCCGGTTTATCTCGATGCGCAGTTCCGGCTTGTTGAACTTCAGGTCGCTGTCAAATCCTTGGAACACCGGATTCTGCGCGACCTTCTCCAGAAAGGTGGGCAGTACCTCCCGGATCTTCTCGAAATTGTTGTTCTGAATGACGAACTGCACCGGCAGTCCGCCGAAACGACTCGCGGAGATGGTGGGTTCCTCGATCGCGAAGGCCTTGCCCTCGCTCAGCCGCAGGACGTTCCGGTTCACCATCTGCACCACCTCTGACTGCGTGCGGTCCCGTTCCGTCGGCGGCGGCAGCATCACCCGCACGAATCCGGTGTTCACGGAGCCGCTTCCCGTGAATCCGGGTGAGGTGACGGACAACACCACCTGCGCCTCCGGAATGCTGTCCATCATCAGCTTGGACAACTTGTTGATGTAGGCGTCCATGGCATCGAAACTGGTGCCTTCCGGCGCCGTGACCTGCATACGGAACTGGCTGCGGTCCTCCAAAGGGGCCAATTCCGATTTCAGTTCGGCACCCATCAGGAAAATGATGGCGAAACAGCCCAGAATGATGGGGAATGCCAACCACCGGACCCGCATGAATCCTTTCAGCAGGCGGTAATACCCCGTCTCCATGCCGTGGAAGAACGGCTCCGTCACCCGGTAGAACCAGCTGTGCTTATGGGTGGCTCCGGCCATCTTGACGGTCAGCACCGGCGTCAGGGTCAGGGATACGAAGGAGGATATCAGCACCGCTCCCGCCACCACGATGCCGAACTCCTGGAACAAACGGCCCACAAAGCCAGGCAGGAACACGATGGGCAGGAAGATGACCGCGATGGTGAGGCTGGTGGCGATGACCGCGAAATAGATCTCCCGGGATCCGTCCAGCGCAGCCCGCCATTTGGGAACCCCGGCCTCCAATTTCTTGTAGATGTTCTCCGTCACCACGATGCCGTCGTCCACCACCAAACCGGTCGCCAGGACAATGCCCAGCATGGTCAGCACATTGATGGTGAAACCGCTGAGGTACATGATGAAGAAGGCACCGGTCAGCGATACCGGGATGTCTATCAGCGGCCGCAACGCAATGATCCACTCCCGGAAGAACAGGTAGATGATCATGATCACCAGGATGATGGCGACCAGCAGCGTTTCCTCCACCTCGACAATGGAATTCTTGATGAAACTGACGCTGTCGTAGGCGATGTTCAGCTGGATGTCCGCCGGCACTTCCTTCTTCAATTGGTCGTACCGACGGAAGAACTCGTCATAGATCGCCACATAGTTGGATCCCGGCTGTGGGATGATGGCACAGGCGATCATCGGTATCATCCTTTCCTTGAGGACGGTCTCCTCGTTCTCCGGGCCCAGCATGACCGTACCGATGTCCTTGAACTTGATCTCCGCCCCGCCTCCGCTGCGAATGGTCAGGTTCTCGAACTCCGCTTCTGTGTTGAGCCGACCGAAGGTCCGGACCGTCAGCTCGGTCGTGCTGCCGGATATCTTGCCGGTGGGCAGTTCCACGCTTTCCCGGTTCAGGGCGTTGCGCACGTCGATGGGGGTGAGGCCATAGGCGCTCATCTTGGCCGGATCCAGCCATAAGCGCATGGCATAACGCTTTTCCCCCCATATCTGGATGCCGCTGACGCCGGGGATGGTCTCCAGCCGCTCCACGAGCAGGTTGGTCGCCAGTTCGGTCAGTTCCAGCTGGTTGCGGGAATAGCTTTGCACGGTCATGGAGACGATCGGACGGGCGGAGGCATCGGCTTTCTGCACGACCGGCGGGCCGTCCAGGTCGGGCGGCAGGTTGCGTGCGGCCTGCGCCACCTTGTCCCGGACATCACTGGCCGCTGCCTCGAGATTCTCCGTCAGTTCGAATTCCACGGAAATGCTGCTCCGTCCCTGGCTGCTGGTGGAGGTGATGTTACGGACGCCGGCAATGCCGTTGACTGCTTTCTCCAAAGGCTCCGTGATCTGGGATTCGATGATATCGGCGTTGGCACCGGCGTAATTGGTGTTCACCGTGACGATGGGTGGATCGATGGCAGGATAGTCCCGGATGCCGAGGAACTGGAATCCGATGATGCCGAACAACAAGATCAGGATGTTCAGGACAATCGCCAATACCGGGCGACGGAGGGAAAGTTCGGATATCGTCATTTTCTTTTCTTTTTAACGGCCGATGGCCGACCGGTCATCCGCCGAGGTGTGCGGCAGTTTCGCTGCTTTGCTTTCCGGGTTCTCCGGCCTCCTGACGCCCGGATGCTTTCTCGGTTGGCATCGGCCGGGCCACTGGCCGCCGCCATACCTGCCGCCAGTTCAATCGTCTATGCTCTGGAATACCAGTTGCCGGAATTTCCAGCCGGTCTGGTCCGCAGGCAGCTGTTGCGTCTGTTTCATCAGGATGCCGATCAGCCCTTCCTTCGGGTCCGCAAAATACTGGGTGTTGAAGTAGCCGCCCCAGTCGAAGGTGCCTTCGCTCCCCAGCCCGCCGCGCGCCTGTCCTGCTTCGGTGACCACCCCGAACGCCAGGCTGAAGTATTTGTCCCCGCCGCCCCAGGAGAAGAGGTCCCCGGTCTGGTTCGCCAGGATCAGGTCCACCGTGGTACGGCTAAGGAGGCGGACGCCGTTGAGGGTGCCACCGTTGAGGTACAGCTGCAGGAAAGTGGCGTAGTCCTTCGCTGTGCTGCACAAGCCCGCCCCGCCGGAAAAGAACCGGCGTGCGCCCTTGACGGGATAATCCGTGTCGTAGAAGGTCGTCGGATACCGCTCCCAGCCGCCGGCCGCCGGCCGCTGAACGGACACGAGCCGGCCGGCCTTGTCGGCCGGCAGGTAGAAATAGGTGTCTGTCATGCCGAGCGGGTCGAAGAGGTGTTGCTTGAGGAAGACGTCGAACGTTACCCCGGACACGACCTCCACCAGGTATCCCAACACGTCCAGCCCCTCGGAATACGTATACCGCGTTCCCGGTTGGTGATGCAGGGGCAAGGTGGCGAGCTTCCGGACACTTTCCTCGATGGTGATGTCCTCCGACGTGAACAAGTCGGTGACGCCGGCCTTGTGATACATCATCCGGAACCGCTCGTCCGCGTCGATGACACCGTATCCCAGTCCGGATGTATGGTTCAGCAGGTGCCGGATGGTGATGTCCCGCTCCACCGGGGTGACCGTCCAGCTGGTGTCGGCGTAACGGAAGTCCTTCAGGACACCCGTTGCCCGAAAGGCCGGGATGTACTTCGAGACCGGGTCGTCCAACTGGAATTTTCCCTGCTCCCACAACATCATGACGGCCGTGGCCGTCACCGCTTTCGTCTGGGAGGCGATTCGGAAGATGTCGTCACGTTGCAGTGCGCGGGCGTCAGGGTTGTCCGCCATGCCGAAGGCATTCCAATAGACGATCTTTCCGTTCCGGGCGACCAGCGCGACGGCGCCAGGTATCTCCCCTTCGCGGACGGAATTTTCCAACATGTCCGTGATGCGGGCCAGTCTTTCCGTCGACATGCCGGCACTTTCCGGCAGCGTGGCGGTGAGCGGGGCGGTCCTGACGGGGGTGCGGGTTTGAGCGACGGTCAGCTGAAAGGTGGTCAGCATGAGGCCGAACAGGAGGATAGGTCGTTTCATGATGGACTTGTTTTGTGATGGTGTTTCTTATGCTATGCTGCGGACCGATCCGGTGCTGAACCGGTCTGTATTCGCACCTTCCTGCTTGCTACCGAACGAATCCGGGAGGGCCCGTCAGAGGGTGTGGCGGATGTCCAAAGTCATGAGGACACCACTGTCTCCGCAGGTCGGATCTGAGAGGTACCCTGGCATCAGCCCGTGGATTTCGAAGCCGAGGCGGCGTTGGACACTGACCGTGGGGTCCCGGATTGTTCCTGCCCGGACCGCCGCATAGTAATCCTCCAGGGACAATGCCTGCCGGTAGGCATGGTAGCCGTTCAGCATGCCGACGGTCAGTTGCCCGCTCAGACCCAGCCGCCGGGCGGTTTCCTGCCTTGCCCGGTAAAGGCCGCGCGCGATGCCCTGCCGCCGAAAATCCGGATCCACGCCGAGGTCGAGTCCGTACAGCCAGTCTCCGTCGGGCCGGTGGTTGGTCAGCCAAAGCTGGCCGGACACTTCCTGGAACGTATGTGGTGTCGGGTCGAAGGCATATCGCATGGTGGTGGTCATTCCCACCACTCGTCCTGCCACGATGGCTACGAACTGGCCTTCCGGGAAAATTTCCAGGTGGTGCAGATAATGCCTGGCCGTGATGATCGATTCCGGTGCCAGGTTGGGGAAGACCTTGCGCTGCAATGCTTCCAGCTGCTCCGTGTCCTGCTGCTCCGTCTGCCGGATGGTCCATCGGTAGGCGTCGCCGCTCATGGTTCCAATTGGCCGATGGTGAGCCGGGTTCCCGGCCGGATGGCCAGCAATCCGGTGGTCAGTACGGTGTCCCCTTTCTCCAGCCCGCTGAGGATCTGGACGTATTGTTCGTCCCGGATACCGGTCTCCACGACCCGGTACTCCGGAGTGCCGTCGCGATAGACGACAACCTGTTTGTTCCGAGCCTGGGGAATCACGGCACGGGTGGGGATGGCGATATCTTCGCCGCCGCCGATGGTCAGCTGCAAGTTCGCAAAGGTGCCGGGCAGCAATGCGGGGTGGTTGCCGCTGACGCTGGCCCTGACTTTCAAGGTCCTTGTGCTGGCATCCACTGCGGCTTCCGTCGCCATTACCACGGCGTTGAACGGTTGGCTGTTACCGGCGACCGTGAACTGTACGACGGATCCCTTTCGGAAGAGGACGCCGTATTTTTCCGGGACGGTGAAATCCAGTTTGAGTAGGGTGGTCTGTCGGAGGGTGGTGATCAGGGTGGTCGGGGAGACGTATGCACCGGTGCTGATGTTCCGAAGGCCGAGTTGCCCGCTGTACGGCGCCCTGATTTCCGTCCGCGAGATATCGACGCGGACCAGCTCCATATCGGCCTTGATGTTGTTCACCTGCAGCTCGCTGAGGTCGACTTCCTGCTGGCTGATGCCTTGCACTTTCAGGAGTTCCTGCTGGCGCTCCAGCGTCTTTTCCGCGATGCCCAGTTGTACCTCGAGTTTCTTCAGCCGTGCCTGCAGGTCCGCATCGAACAATTTGGCCAACAGGTCACCTTTGCGGACCTGGCTTCCTTCCGTGAGATTCAATTGCACCAGCCGGCCGGAAATTTCCGGCCGGATTTCGGTTTCCTCGAAGGCGAGCAGGGTGCCGGGCACTTCGAGGGTTTCCGCAATGTATCTTGCCTGTGCCACGTGGCCGTCCACCTGCTGGGTGGCGGCGGGGGCTGCACCACCCTTTGCCTTTTCCTTCTGGCAGGCCGGTAAGGAAAAGAAAAACAGGCAGGCCAGGAGGGTGGTGGGCAGGGAGCGCCCGAAGCCGGGCAGATAGGTAATGGTTGACTCTCTTTTCATAACATGTGCGTGCTGCGGCAACCGTATCCGGCTGCCCGGCCGAAGGTTCCCGACTCGTTCGGATACCGTATGCGACATACGGGATGCTGTGCGGCGATAAAGCGGGCCGCCAAAACTAAACAGAAAAACAAATGAAACGGGCAATAGGATGGTGGTAATCCGAAAAAAAAGCCCGTTGGTATCAGCTCCCGGGGCCGGCTGTGGAGAGTTTTCCCGGCGCCGCCATGACCGACAGGCTGTCTGAAATTAGCTGGAATCGGGCGCTCCGGTTCAGTTTGTAGCCTTCCCCGTCCAGGTGGATGGCGGTGGGACGGTTGGGTGTGACACAGACCTGTTCCGCCTGGAAACAAGTGACGAGCGGACTTTGATGGAAGCTGTCGTCGATGAACCGCCGGGCCTCCCAAAGGTAACGCCAGACGGAGGCTTGGCGGGCCACAAGGATGTCCAGCCGGCCGTCGCGGGCATCCGCCTGGGGGACGATGGAGAAGCCGTAGCCGTAGACGGGGGCGTTGGCGACCTCCACCAGCAGGCAATCCTGACGGACGATCTCGCCGTCCATGTCGATTTGAAGAGAGAGGGGGTTCAGCCGCCAGGCTTCCCGCAAGCTGCTGAGCAGGTAACCCCAGAAACCCCGCAGCCGGCTCCGGTGCAGGCGCCGGGCAACCTGCGCATCGAAACCGATACCGGCCAGGTTGACGAAAGGCCTTCCGTTCATGCGGACCGTATCCAAGCGGACCACCTCCCCTTCCGTCAGGATGCGGAGGGCACGACGGATGTCGCGTCCCAAACCCAGATAGGCGGCGAAACCGTTGCCGGACCCGCAGGGCAGTACGCCCAGGATGGTCGAAGTGCCGATGAGCTGACTGGCGATCTCATTGACGGAACCGTCACCACCGCATGCGACGACCATCCGGTATCCTTGCTCGACCGCTTCCTTCGCCAACCGGACGGCATGTCCCGCATACTCGGTGCGCACCACTTCCCACTCCACGCCGGTGGAAGGGAAATGCTGCCGGATCAGCCGATGGATGTCCCGCTTCCGGTTCATGCCGGAACGCGGATTGGTGATGAATCGTGTTTTTTCCATGGGTTCCCCTTGGACACTGTTTCGACACGGGCCGCAGCAGCACGTCGGAGCCTCGGGCCTGCTGCCTGAAGATGCGTACCCGGATGCTGTCGGAAGCGGTAGTTCCGTGGCCGTCGTACTCGCGGGATGCTGTTTTCGATCTTATCGGAAGACGAAATTCCGAAAAACCAGGTAATTGACGGAAACCCCCATGCCGGTGGCCACCACCGCCTTGGAAAGAACGTACGGCATGGCAAACCCTTCCGTCAGGGACCAGACGCCCAGTGTGTTGAGCATCATGCTCAGCAGGCTGGCCAGGGCGTATCGCCAGGCTTGGCCTTGCCAGGCTCCGTCCGTCCGGCGGAAGACCCAATGCCGGCAGATCAGGAAACTGGTCGTTCCACCGGCGGCAGCGCCGATACCGTTCGCCAGGACATACCATATCTTTGTCCACTCCGTCAGCCCGACCGTCAGCCCGAAGTCCATGGCGGTGGCGGCCAGGGCCGCCGCATGAGAGCGCCACCAGGAAGCCTTCCATCCGGTTCCTGTCCGTTCGTCAGCGGTCCCTGTCATCCCTTCGCCCTTCCGGGGATTCGTAAAAAACAGCCACCTGGTCGAGCGGTTTCCGCTGCAGCCTGGGAACCTGCGCCCCCTCCGCCGGGTATCCGACGGGTAACAGGAGAAAGGGCCGCTCGTTGTCCGGTCTGCCGAGAATCTCCTGCAGGAATTGCATCGGACTGGGCGTGTGGGTCAGGGTCACCAAGCCGGCCTGGTGGATGGCGCTGATGAGTATACCCGTGGCGATTCCCACCGATTCGTTGACATAGTAGCATTTTCGGCGTGTATCGTCTTGCGTCTCCCACAGGCGCTTGAACACCACCACCAGCCAGGGAGCGGTCTCCAGAAATGGTTTCTCCCATGTCGTTCCGAACGGAGCCAGATCATTCAGCCAAGCTGCTCCCATCCGGCCATGGTAACCTTCATATTCCTCCCGTTCCGCACCACGGCGGATGGCCGCCTTTACCGAAGGGTCGGATACGGCGCAGAAGGTCCAGGGCTGCTTGTGCGCCCCGGACGGAGCCGTGGATGCCGTCAGCAACAGTCGCTCGACCAGTGCCCGCGCGACCGGACGGTCTGAAAAATGACGGACGGAACGCCGTCGGTCCATCAGCTCGTAGTATCCCTCTGCCCGTTCCATGGATTGTGCCGGGTCGACCGGAAGCGTCTGCAGGGGAATGAAAGGATGTGTTTCCATCAGCCGTATGAATGAAGGATGGCATGTCCGAGGACCGCCGCATAGATTCCCGCCAGCACATCGTCCAGCATGATTCCCCAGGCGCCGGGCCAACGTTCCATCCGCCGGATGCCCAAGGGCTTCCAAATGTCGAACAGCCGGAACAGGCAGAGGCCCAAGGCGAAGGCCGGCCACTCCCGCGGGAGCAGCAAAAGGGCTATCCAGGTGCCGACGACCTCGTCGACCACCACCCTGGAAGGATCCTTTCCCCATTCAGGAATCATCTGTTCGGATGCCCAGACGCCGGCGGCGAGGACCAATGCGATCCAGCTGAGGGAAAGCACCATGCCGGTGCCGGGGTCCCAACCGAAGCGCCCTGCCATGCCGGTCCAACCCCACCATGCAAATGCCGCCAGCAAAGAGCCCGCCGTTCCCGGGGCGACGGGGGAGTAGCCGCTGCCGGCGGCGGTGGCGACGAACCGGGCCATTATCATGGTGGGACGCATGTACATTTGTCAGTCGATGCCGACCGGCGGAATGCGGGTTGTCCGCTCGCCGGACGTGGTCTAATAATAGTAGTCCATGCCCAGGTGCGTGATCAGGGTTTCCCCCATCAGGTGACGCAGGGTGTTCAGCAACTTCTGGTGCTGCAGGAAGATGTCATGCTGCGGATGCAAACCTTCCGCGGCCTGCGGGGATTTCAGGTAGAAGGACAGCCATTCCTGGATGCCGTGGAGTCCGGCCCGCTTCGCCAGGTCAAGAAACAAAGCCAGGTCCAGGACAATCGGAGCCGCCAGGATGGAATCCCGGCACAGGAAGTCGATCTTGATCTGCATCCCATAACCCAGCCAACCGAATATGTCGATGTTGTCCCACCCTTCCTTGTTGTCCCCGTGCGGCGGATAGTAGTTGATACGCACCTTGTGGTAAATGTCCCCGTACAGGTCGGGGTTCAGTTCGGGTTGCAGGATTTCCTCCAGCACCCCCAGCTTGGACACCTCCTTCGTACGGAAACTGTCGGGGTCGTCCAGCACTTCTCCGTCCCGGTTGCCCAGGATGTTGGTGGAGAACCAGCCGCGGACCCCCAGGGAACGGGCCTTGAGTCCCGGGGCGATGATGGTTTTCATCAGGGTCTGACCCGTTTTGAAATCCTTGCCGGCGATGGGTGTCTGTGTCAGCCGGGACAGTTCCACCATGGCGGGCACGTCGCAGGAGAGGTTCGGCGCTCCGTTGGCATACGGTATGCCCAGTTTAAGGGCGGCGTAGGCATAGATCATGCTGGGCGGTATGCCCGGGTCGTCCTGCCGCAGCCCCTCCTCCAGTTTTTCCAGCGTGGAATGGACCTCGCCGGCCTCGATGTATATCTCCGTGGAGCCACACCAAACCATGACCATGCGGTCACAGCCTTGTGCCGCCTGGAACCGACGGATGTCGTCCATGACCGCTTCCGCCAATGCCATCTTGTTGCTTTCGGTCTTGACGTTGGGTCCGTCCAGTTTCTTGACGTACCGACGGTCGAACACCGCCTTCATCGGTCGGATGGCCTCCAGCTCCGGCCGTAGCTGTTCCACCAACGTCGGATCCAACACCTTGGCGTGCAGCGCCGACTCGTACATGTTGTCCTCGAATATGTCCCAGCCGCCGAACACGATGTCCGACAAGGGCGTGATCGGGACGAAATCCCGGATCAGCGGGTTCCGGTTCTCCGTCCGCTTGCCCAGCCGGATCCTTCCCATCTGCGATACGGAACCGATCGGATGGGCCAATCCTTTGTTCACCGCAATTACGCCCGCCATGAAGGTCGAAGCGACCGCCCCCATGCCGGGCAGCAGGATACCAAGCTTTCCAGTTGATGCCTTGATGTTTGTCATGTTGCTGTGCAGTTCTTATACAGTACTTTTTAATCGAAATTAAAAGACTGATAATCAATTAATAAAAAGAAAAAGATATAAAATTTCCACGAAATTAGCATAAAATTGACTGCCTTGTGGCTTCGTTTCGACACAAAGCACGGAAAATGGGACGGAAACCGGTTCCGCAGGGTGGGGGAGGGCCGCACCGGCGAGGAGCACGCCGGATGCCCGGGCTATGAACTAGCCTCGGTTGGTTATATTTTTTGGAACTTTTAACGGAAAGTTATTCCTTTTTTGCCTCGACTTCCCTAATTTTGCGCCCGCTGTCGGGGAACAGTTCGACTCAATCCCCCTCAGCTGCAATAAAAAATCATTTCATCCATATGCTTATCATCGACGTCAAAAGCGGGGAATCCATCGACCAGGCCCTGAAGCGTTACAAGCGCAAGTATCAGCAGACACAAGTAATCAAGCAACTCCGTAGCCGCAAGGAATTCAACAAACCGTCCGTTGTACGCAGGAGCGAGAAGCTGAAGGCCATCTACAAGAATCAGAAGGCGCTGGCATCCGATCTCTGAACGCCCGCAGGCCATTGACGCAACATAGCGAAACGCCCTTCCCGGCAGCGTCTCTGTTCCAAGAGACGCTGCCGGGATTTTTATTTATACCTGTCTTTCCATCAAATCCCTTGCATTGGCCAGGGCAGCCTCGCTGGGCGGATTCTGGCTGAGCATGACGGCGATGGCCTTTATCTGCTCCGCCGGATCGAGCAGGCGGACACTGGTGGTGGTCGTGCCGTCCTGCACGCTTTTGAAGATGAAATAATGGGCATCAGCCTTGGATGCCACCTGCGGGGAGTGGGTGATCACCACGACCTGATGTTGGTTAGACAGCCTGCGCAGGATATTGCCCATCTGGAGAGCTACATCACCGGAGACACCCTGGTCGATTTCGTCGAAGATAAGGGTGGGCAGCGGTATGGCACTGGCGACGAGGGATTTGGTCACCAGGGTCAGGCGGCTCAGTTCTCCGCCGCTGGCGACATCCCGGATGGCTTGCAGGCGGCTGCCGGGATTGGCGGCGAACCGGAAACCGATGTCGTCCAGTCCGGTGGCGCGCAGGATATCATGAGTATCCACCGCAATTTCAAAGCGGGTGTGCGGCATGGACAGTTGTGCCAGCATTTCCCGTACCTTGCCGGCGAAGACCGGTGCCGTTTCCCGACGTCTGCCGGAGAGTTCCCGGGCCAACACCAGCAGTTGTTCCGTCCGTTCGGCCACTTCCTTTTCCAGTTCCGCCATCTCCACTCCCTGGTGGTCCAGCCCGTCTAGCTGCTGCACCAGTTTTCGCTGGATGTCCAGCAGTTCCCCCACGGTGCTGACCCGGTGCTTGTGCTGAAGGCGGTAGAGGGTATCCAGGCGTTCCTGAACCGTCTTGATGCGTTCCGGGTCGTACTCGGTCTCTTCCGCCAGTTTGTCGAATTCACCCGCCAGGTCGTCCAGTTCCAACGCGAGGGCTTCCAGCCGGCGATGCAATTCCGGCAGGAGCGGATGGTACCGGCGCACGTCGGCCAGCTGCCGCTGCAGGTCATTGAGCTGGCTGCTGAGCGGCAGCTCCCCATCCGTGATGAAATGGGACGCGGCCGTCAGGGTCCGTTTCAGGGCTTCCGCATGGGTGAGCTGGTCCAGCAAGGATTCCAACCGCTCCTGTTCATCCGCTTCAAGGTTCGCCGCCTGGAATTCACGGAGTTGGAACTGCAGGAATTCACGCTCCTGGGAAGCTTTCTCGCCGGCGGCCCGCAAGTCCTGCAACCGGTTGCGGGCCTTGGTGTAATGTCGGAATCCCGCCTGGTACTGTGCCAGCAGCCCGTGATTGCCGGCCAGGGCGTCGACCATACGCAATTGAAAGGATACCTGGTGGATGTCCAGGGTGTCGAACTGCTGGTGCAGGTCGACCAAAGCTCCGGTCAGCCGGCGCAACACCTCGAGGTTGACCGGTGTGTCATTGACGAAGGCACGTGATTTTCCGGCCGGGGTCAATTCGCGGCGGATGACACAGCTTTCGTCGTAGTCGATGTCATGTGCTTCGAAGAATTCGCGCAGGTCGTATCCGGACAGGTCGAACCAGCCTTCGATGACGCATTTCTCCGCTTCGTTGAACAGGGACCTGGAGTCGGCCCGTTCTCCCATGATCAGCCCCAGGGCACCCAGCAGGATGGACTTTCCGGCTCCCGTCTCCCCCGTTATGATGGTGAGTCCTGCCGGGAAGTCGATTTCCAATGCCGAAATGATGGCGTAGTTCCGGATGCTGAGCTTTCTTATCATCGTTCGGTTCGGCGGTTACATGAAAAGTTGCCGGCGGCGTCAACCGGCTGTCACCACAAAATTACTAACACGAGGCAAAAAAAACATTCTCCTGCCCGTACCAGGTCATTTTTGGGGTCCGCCACGCCTGTTCCCCGCGCAGCGGTCGATGGCAGGGGACAAGGGATCGATTGATGGGTGGTGTTGGGGGGAATGTGAAAGTTGATTTGCTGGCGTGCTTCCGAGGGAGCGAATTGTGGAATCCGGAAGTTTCGAAGGGCAGCGTTCGAGCTGTCCGGGTATCAACCTGGTCCGCGCGCTGTGCCGCTGGTCGGTTCGTCCTGCCTTTGTCTTCCGGATTGTAGGCAAAGTGCTTTATTTTGCAGCGGCGGTCCGGCCGGATACAGGTCCCTCCGCCTCAAACGTCAGCTGCATGAACCTCCTTCGAATCGGTGTCATCGGTGCCGGCCACCTGGGCAAGATCCACCTGAAATGCCTGCGGGAGCTGCCGGAATGCTTCCATTTGTGCGGCTTCCACGACACGGATGCCGAAACGGCGCGTGGGGTGGCGGCCACCATGGGAATACGGGCTTTCGCCAGCCTGGGGGAATTGCTGGCCGCCGTCGATGTGGTCGATATCGTCACCCCCACCGCCTCGCATTTCACCCTGGCCAAGGAAGCCTTGCTGGCCGGCAAGCACGTTTTTGTGGAAAAACCCCTGGCCGCCAGTCCCGCCGAAGCGAAGGAACTGGTCGCCCTGGCCCGCCGGACAGGCCTGACCGCCATGGTCGGCCATGTCGAACGCTTCAATCCGGCCTTGCAGGCGGTCGGCCATCTCTCGCTCCAACCGATGTTCATCGAGGCACACCGCCTTGCGCATTTCCAGCCCCGCGGAACGGATGTCCCGGTCGTGTTGGACCTCATGATCCACGACCTGGATATCATCCTGCATCTTGTCCGCTCCCCGGTACTCGACATCAGCGCCGCCGGCGTGGCGGTGGTCAGCGAAACACCCGACATCGCCAACGCACGGATCCGCTTTGCAAACGGATGCGTGGCGAATCTGACCGCCAGTCGGATGTCCATGAAGCAGATGCGCAAGATCCGCCTCTTCCAGAAGGATGCGTATGTCGGCCTGGATTTCCTCGAAAAAACAGCCCAGGTCATGCGCATGGCCCCGGCCGACGGCCAACCGCTGCCGCCCTTGGCCTTCGAACTGGATACGCCCGCCGGCACCAAGGTCATTTCCGTCGACATGCCGGCCACGACCCCCCGCAACGCCATCGCCGAGGAATTACGCGCCCTTTGCGTGGCAATCCGCCTCGGGGCCGACCCGCCGGTCACGCTGGCGGACGGCTGGGCCGCGCTCGACCTTGCCTGGGCGGTGATGGCCGCCATCGAACGGGACCGGCCGCCGGGCTGACCCCGGTCCCGGACAACCCGCCCGCATCACCAGGTCGGAAACTTCCCGGTCTGCGTGAACGATTCGTCTTACTTTTGGTTGTCGAAAGACTACCCGCATCCCGGTCCTTCCGTCCACATCCAGCAACCGACAGGCAAGCTCCGGACCGGAAGACACCAACCAATCGACTTGCATTATGCGCAAATTGACAGCCGACAAGATCTTTCCCGTGGACGCACCTCCGCTCGACGAAGCCGTCGTCATCCTGGATGACCAGGGTAAGGTGCTGGCACTCGAAGCAAGGGACAGTCATGACCCGGCCTCCCTGGAAACACACCGCGGCGTGCTCGTCCCCGGTTTTGTCAACGCCCATTGTCACCTGGAACTCTCCCATCTGCTGGGTGTCGCACCGACAGGCACCGGCCTGCTGCCCTTCCTGCAAACGGTGGTCCGACATCGGGACGTGTCCCCGGATGCCATCGCCGACGCCATTCGACAGGCGGACCAAGCCATGTACGAGGCAGGTATCGTCGCCGTGGGCGACATATCCAACAAGTCGGATACAATGGAAGTCAAACGCAACAGCCGGCTCCGATACTACACTTTTGTCGAAATGTTCGACTTTCTCCGCCAGGACTGGACGGAGAAGACTTTCGACGGATATTGGGAGGTGTTCCTGCAACAGCCCGGCCCATCGGAAGGACATCGCAAAAGTTGCGTCCCGCATGCGCCCTACACGGTCTCGGCGTCCCTCTTCGCCCGGATCAACGCCGCCAACCGGGAATTTGCCGCTGACGGTCCGCCGCTCACCGTCAGCATCCACAACCAGGAAACCATCCATGAGGACCAATTCTTTATGGATGGTTCTGGCGATTTCCAATCGTTCTACCGGTCTTTCGACATTCCCGTCGACGACTTCAAACCCACCGGCCGTCCTTCCGTCCATTATGCCCTCGACCATATGGATCCGGCCCAGCGCCTTCTGCTGGTCCATAATTCCTTCAGCCGGCCGGAGGATATCCGCGCAGCCATGTCCTGGGCGACGAAGGGCTGCTTCTGGGCTGTCTGTCCCAATGCGAACCTCTACATTGAGAACCGGCTTCCTTCCTACCGAAGGTTCCTGGCGGAGGGTGCGCAACTTTGCATAGGTACGGACAGCCTGACCTCCAACTGGTCGCTTTCCATTCTGGAGGAGATGCGGACCATCGCCCGCTACCAAAGCCATATCGACTTTGAAACAATGCTCCGTTGGGCGACGTTGAACGGTGCCTGCGCACTCGGTTTCGAGGAGGATCTCGGCAGCATCACACCGGGCAAGACGCCTGGTATCAACCTGCTAGACCTGGATCCCTCCGGCACGATAGGGCCTGCCACCCGGGTTTGCAAACTGGCTTGATCCGGCCCGCCAGGGAATTCCAACGCCGCCTTGTGGTATAAATCGATTTCCATGAAGGTTTTGATACCCGTCTGTCTGTTCCTGTCCTGGTACCTGTCCGCCGGCTCCGGAATCCTGTTCCCCGGTTCCGTTTCGCCGACGGCTGCCGCATCGGACACCTTTCGACTCGAAACACCTGCTCTGGAGGTGCAGCCGGACAGCCAGGTATGTGTCCCGGTCTTTGCAGATACCATCGACCAAATCCTTTCCATGCAGTTTTCCCTGCATTGGGATCCCGCCGTGCTGGAATTCCGGCAGGTGACCTCCTTGTCGCTCCCCTCCTTGGGCCGTAGCAATTTCGGTACGCATTCCGTCCGGCAGGGTACGCTGACATTCTCCTGGTACGACCCGCAGTTGAGGGGGCTCAGCCGAACCGGCAGGGTCCATTGCTTCGACCTCTGCTTCCGGGCCACGGGTGCCGCAGGCTCCTACTCGGATCTGACGGTGGACGGAAGCCCCACCGTCGTGGAGATTGCGGATGCCGCCGGCCATATTCTGCCGTTGGTCTGCCGCAATGGCCGGGTACAGGTCCGGTAAACATTTGAGACTACCGATGAAAAAAATCCACTTATGAGAAGTATACCATCCTCCGCAAGTCTGCTCCTGGTTGTCCTGTTGTGGGCCATCGGTTGTCAGGATGACAAGGTCCGGGAGTCAGCTGTTTCGCAAGCAATGGAACCAGCCGCCGCGGCACCATCCGTCACCAGCCTGCCGCCCGCTTCCGGGCCGCCCAGCGGCAGCACCGCCCTTGACCTCCTGGTCGGCGGTCGGTCCGCCGCCGCAGGAAAGGAGGTTTGCCTGCCTGTGGCAGTCCGCGGATTCAACGGAATCGTCTCCATGCAATACACCCTGCAGTGGGATCCCGCCCTGCTCGATTTCCAACGCCTGCAGGGATTCGCCCTGCCCGGTCTGAACAGCAACAACTTCGGCACCCAGCTCGTCCGCGACGGGAAACTGACGCACTCCTGGTTTGATGCGAACATCCAGGGCATCAGTCGTCCGGACGGCAGCGCCTTGTACGAAATATGCTTTCAGCTGAAAGGCGGTCCCGGTGATCAGGCGAGCATTTCCTTCGGGGATGTCCCCACCGTCCGGGAGATATCGGACGCCACCGGCCAGCTCATCCCTTTGAACGGCCTTGCCGGTAAGGTGTCCATCCAATGAACGATGAACCGCTTGCATGCCTTCCCATGCTGACCAGGGTGGTGAGAATGACGTTCCGTAAGGAGGAGGTCCCCGCATTCCTTCGACTTTTCGACCGGTACCGGGCGCTGATCCTCGCATCGCCGGGCTGTACCTTTCTTTCCCTGCACCACGACCTGGAAGACCCGGCGGTGTTGTTCACCATCAGCCGGTGGGAAGATGCGGCGGCGTTGGAACGGTACCGTTCCTCCGAATTGTTTCTGGAGGTCTGGCGGCAGACCAAGGTGCTCTTCGCAGCGCCGGCCATGGCATGGAGCCTGAAGCAGTTGCGGGAAGGCCACGCGCCGGACGGACAGGGCTGATGTGCCTCAGGAAAATGCCAGTGCCAGGAACTGGCTGAGGAAACCGGTCGCCAATCCGATGTAGACCTGTCGGTCGGTGTGCGCGGACAAGTACAGCCTTGCCGTACATACCAGGCCGGTCAGCAGCACCAACAAAAGCACCACCCCGTTGGTGCTGACTTCCAATGCCCCCCAGGCGCCGACATCCACCAGGAAGGTCTCGAACCGGAAATGCCGGGCGTTGATGACGGCCATCGCGGTCCAGCCACCCATTGCCGCGGCATGGGCGCTCACCTTGGTGAAATTATTCAGAAAAAAGAGCACGAACAAGGCTATCGTGGCACCCAGGGTGGCGGTTGTGAACGCTTGGGGAATGGTACCGTTCTGCCGGAAGTTGATGTACATCCAAAGGTAGAACACGCCCGCGATGAGATAGGGACCGATGCGTTCGTGTCGCGTGGACAATTCCATCGAGGCCACCATCCCCAAGGCTCGCATCAGCACGACGGCCAATGCCGGCATCCCGAAGGTGGAAAGGAAAACCAGGAGGACGAACTTCCATTGCGCCGCCATGCTGGAGACACCGAATTGGTAGGGGTTCACGACCAGCTGCATCAACAGCATGTAGGTCAGCACCAACAAAGGATGGAATCCGACGGAAACGGCCCTCGCCAGGATGGTAAGGCTGCGGGGAGACTTTTGTTCGGAGGCTGTTGCAGTCATGTCTTAGGTCATTTCGTTGTGGTCGCCCGTCGCATCGGACCGTCGTCCGCCCGCCGGTCCGCCCGGTACCGGGGTCATTTGCCCTTTCCCTGCAGGAGAACCAACACCGTATAGAAAATGATTTTGAAGTCGAGGGCCAGCGACATGTTCTCAATGTACAGGAGGTCGAACCGCAGCCGTTTGACCATCTCCTCCACATTGGAGGCGTAACCGTATTTCACCTGCCCCCAGGAAGTGATGCCGGGTCGGACCTTGAGGAGGTGCCGGTATTGGGGCGCAGTTTCCATGATTTTATCGATGAAATACCGCCGCTCGGGCCTCGGTCCGACAAGGGACATGTCGCCGCGCAGCACATTCCAGAAATTCGGCAGTTCATCCAGCCGCCATTTGCGCATCACCGCCCCCCACGCCGTGCAACGCGGGTCCGCCTCCGTGGACAACTGTGGTCCGTCCTGCTCGGCATCCACCCGCATCGACCGGAATTTGACCAGCTGGAAGGGCCGGCCACCCCAGCCGATCCGCTCCTGCCGGTAGAAGACCGGACCTGGGGAGGACCATCGCACCCGGAGCGCAATGAACAGGTACAAGGGCGACAGCAGCACCAGGACCGCCGCCGAAACCCCGATGTCCATCAGCCGCTTCAGCAAGCGCTCCCATTTCGGCATCAGCTCCTGCCGGATCTGAATCAGGACGGCACCGTAGACGTCCGACATCCGGACATGCCCCAGCAGCAGGTCGTACATTTCCGGGATGATCCGCACGGACAGTCGCTCCCCGAAATCAAAGAGCGTGTCCAGAATGCCGGATAACGCACCGTGTTGCGCCGGTTCCAACGCGACGATCACCTCCTCCACCGACCACGCCCGGATGATGTCCGGCAGGTCCCACAGCGAACCCAGACAAGGCAGGGGAATGCCGGTCTCCGTGCCAGGGCCGGTGTCGGCCGCACCGGGGACAGCGATGTATCCCAGAAAGGCATACCCGAGCTTTTTGTCCCGTCCGTGAATGTCGGAGAAAATTGCCCGTGCCCGCTCCCCTTGCCCCACCAGCAGGGTCGGAAAGGAAACGACCCCCCGCTGCAAGCGGTGGTGCGAACGGGTGAGCAGCAGCATGCGGCCCGTGGTGGTCAGCCCGAAATGAACCCCGAATAGGATGGCAAAGGACCGGTAATAGGTGGTGTATCCGACGACAAGGTCATCCAGGATGAGGGTGAAGAACAGGAATACAACGCCCAGGAAGGTCAGGAAAAAGGTCCGGACCAGGGTCGCCATCCTCGACAATCGGTAGATATCGCGGTAATCATCGAACAAGGCATAGAACAAGAACCAGCCCGTCGGAACTATCAGTACGCCCTTCAGGTAGTTCGGATCCGAAAAGAAGACCCAGCCCCAAGCCCCGCTTTCCATGGCTTTGCGGAAACCGAAGAACAGCGACCAGGCAAGGGTCGCCGCGAGATAATCCGTCAGGCGGTACAGGCGGGTGTCTGTGTTACGGGATGGCAATGCCGGAAAAGGTTTAGAAGTGGATGAGTTTGATGTTGTCCAGGTGGATGCGGGCCTCGTCCAGGGTGGGCATGCCGTTCTCGTCGGCCGGTATCCCTGCCCGGACGGCAAAGACGAACCGGTCGAAGTTCGCCGTGGCGATAAGGTCCGTCATGTCGAAATAGATCTTGTTCCAGTCTGCGCGCGGCAGGACGACAAATTCGAAATTGGGGAATTCGTTTCCCTGGCCGTCGAGGTTCAGAACGCCGAACTCCATCGGAACATCGGTCTTGTAGTTGACCTCCAGAAAGACCTTGCCGACCTGGTCGAAAGGCAGGGTGTAGACGAAGTTGGTCGCGGCGACGAACACGCTGTTGTCCCGGTCCAGTACCACCCGGCCGGATTGTTGCCCTTCGAAGACGTCTTCGGTCGTCAGTTCGATCCGTGTGCTGTCATTGCCGTCCCGGTCTACCTGGAACAGGTGGCTGCTGCCTTCGAAATCCTCGATGAACTCGAAGACCGCCTCCGGGATGTATCCGGTGACGGGTCGCACCATCGCCAGCTCGCCTGGTGTCACGGCCAGGTCTGTACGGAACCGCTGGTAAAAGGGATAGATCTGCAGGTACAGCGAACTGCCGTTGGCCTTCACCATGGGATCCACGACAATCGTCTGTTCACCTGTGGCCAGGCAGGGGACTTCCCCCGGCAGGTTCACCACCCCGAGCGAATGGGAGGCCTGGGTCTCCTGGTCCAGCAGAAAGACATTGGCATGCGTGATCTTACCGGACATGCTCCCGTGCAGGGCGGGGTCGGTACCCCGCAGCTCGAACGGTTCAAGCCGGATATATCCCGGAACCGGTTCCGTCTCCCGGTCACAGCCGGAGCCCGTCCAAATGGCCGCCACCAGGAGCGGCAGCCAGATACGGACGCCGCTTCCGGCCGCGGTGTTTTTCTTCCTTTGGTGTTCGTGCAGTTGCATGGAAGTTGTGGTTTTGATCAGGTGCCGTCACCGGATCACGTCTGCGGACAAATCCGGTCTCCGGCTGCAAACTTCCGCAAAAAAGACGGGAGATGGGTGTTCCTGCGGCATCAGTTTTTAAAACCTTGGCAGCGGAGCCCGTTCCGGGAAAAATGTCGGCGGTGCGCATAACTGGCGCCGGATGCGTATCTTTGGCGACCAAATCAGGCAGTCGTCCCAACATGCGAAAGCAACCCTTCCTGGCGTTCCGGCACCGTGATTTCCGCTTCTACCTGCTGACCAGCTTCCTCTTCACGGTGGCTTGGCTGGCACAGGAGGTGATGGTCGGCTACGAACTCTACCGGATGACCGGCGACCCGCTGGCCATCGGCCTGCTTGGTCTGGCACATGCCGCCCCTTACATCATCTTTTCATTGGTCGGCGGGCACCTGGCGGACCTGTTCCCGAAGAAGCGGCTCCTGCAGTTCAGCCTCGGTGGCATCCTGCTTTGTTCCGCCACGCTGTACCTGGGATCCCGCCGCCTGGCCGACGGGACACATGACACGGCCTTCCAGGGTCTGGTGTACGGAATGGCCTTGCTGTCGGGTTCCTTTTACGCCTTCTACGCTCCGACCGCATCCGCTTTGAAGGCTTTTCTCGTTCCGCGTTCGGTGTATGAGAACGCCGCCACCTGGAGCAGCACGGCTTGGCAGGTCGGGACGGTCGTCGGACCGGGAATCAGCGGATTCATCTATTCGGCGGTAGGTTTCTCCGATACCTTGTTGGTGGTCCTGGTCCTGATGGGCATCGCCCTGTTCTGCTTGTCGCAGATTCGGGAGCCGGGCCGGGCGCCGGCGCAGGAGGGCCGGGCCTTGGACAAGATCCGGGAAGGTGTTCGGTTCGTGCTGCGGACGAGGATGTTGCTCCATGCGATTTCCCTGGATTTGTTCTCCGTCCTGTTCGGCGGAGTGATTGCGATTCTGCCGGTTTTTGCGGAGGATGTTCTCCGGGTGGGGCCGCAAGGGCTCGGCATATTGCGGGCCGCCCCGTCCGTCGGCGCTTTGCTGACCCTGTTCGTCCTGTCCTTCCTTTCCTTGTCCCGCAACGCCTGGCGGACGCTGTTGCTGAACGTGGCGGGGTTCGGGGTGGCGACGGTGGTCTTCGCGTTGTCCCGGGACTTTTGGCTGTCGGTCGCCGCTTTGTTCCTGACGGGGGCTTTCGATGCGGTCAGTGTGGTGATCCGCCAGACCATCCTGCTGATGCTCACACCGGACGGGATGCGGGGTCGGGTCGGAGCGGTCAACGGGATATTCATCAGCGCCTCCAACGAATTGGGGGCTTTCGAGTCCGGGTTGGCGGCCAGTCTGCTGGGTGCCAGCCTGTCAGTCGTCTTCGGTGGCGGAATGGCCCTGCTGGTGGTGGCCTGGGTTTGGTACCGGACAGGCGACCTGATGCGGGTGGATCTCCGGCAGGCCGGCCAAGCGGTCCGAAGTGCCGGAGCGCATACGGTGGAGGGAGAAGCCTGTCCGTAAGGCCGGTGGGAAAGGTCGCTTGGGCACGGGCCGGGTCGCTGCAGAGCGGTCGTGCCGTGGGAGGAGGGGCTTGGTTTCCCGGCATCGGCATGGCGGACATGACAGCGGAGGGAACCAACTTGCCGGAGCTGTTGTCCACCGGGATGCGCCTTTGTCCGAACGATACGTTGGGC
>JBEAQU010000074.1:0-4518 GCA_041163745.1 Bacteroidota bacterium | reverse complement strand
ACCTGCGACAACTGCAACGACGGTTACAACCCGCACCTGATCGTGGCCTCCTATCTCATCACCCGCGGTGACGCACCGCTGGATGGTTCCGTGACCGTCGGGAACACCGCTGCCGAATCACCTGTATCCGGCGTTGAAATCTTTCCAAATCCAGGTGACGGGCTATTTATCATACGATTCCTCCCTCCCTCGCCCACGCCGTGGCAAGGCAGGTTGCTCAACCGTTTGGGACAGGAATTGCAGCGGTTCGTTTGGCTGCAAGCGGCTGGTCACCATACCATGGACATACGTCACCTGCCAGCCGGTGTGTATTTCCTTCAGGTCACAGGGGTGGGAACTCCGCAAACACACAGGCTAGTGATACAGTGAAAGCGTTTTCTGTGCCACCAATCCGACACAAACAACAATAGGAGGCCTATTCGTTAATACTAGAAATACCACATGGTATGGTTCAAGTGTTTTCAACAAAGGAAGAGATATGCATGTAACCGGAAAAAAATATTGGCAACTGTATGATATAATGGACTAAAGTTGGATATTTGCAATAACAAGGGTGTAGGTAGTTTTGTTAAAGTCCGATGGTGACCGGCAACTGTCTATATTCCCATTCAAATTACTTTCTTAAATCAAACTCCACAACTTATGAAGATTTTAAAGATGCTTTCCTTCTCGGCCTTGAGTCTGCTGTTCGTCACACCCGCCATCGGACAGCTCAAAGTCATCTCGAACGGTAATGTCGGAATCGGTACCTCCACCCCCGGGCAGAAGCTCGAAGTGGCCGGCATCGCGCGTATCCGTGGCACTTTCATCCAGTTGGGTGCCGATGCCGGTAATGCGGAAGCATCCGTGCTGACAGGCTTCCAGCGCCAACAAAATGGAAACGCCGGTATCAAGTTCTACACTGTCTCTGGCAGCACATTCAACAACCCGACCACCACGTTCGGCGCAGATGCCATCGGTGGAGGTGCTCTCAACCACCGCGGTGCCGGCACGCTCAACGTTGCTACCGCCGCCAACCAGGCGCTTCGTTTCTCCGTCAACAGCACAAACAAGGTTTCCATCACCGGTGCCAACAATGCAAACTTCGGTTTCGTAGGTATCAATACCAATACGCCCGCCCACCAGCTGGAAGTGAACGGTGATGCATCCAAACCGGGCGGTGGCTCCTGGACGACCGCTTCCGACAAACGTCTCAAGAAGGATGTCAAGCCGTACACGGATGGTCTTGCCAAGGTCCTGGCTATCAATCCGGTCACCTTCAAATACAACGGAATGGGCGGCATACCGGACAACGGCAAGGAATATGTCGGTGTCATTGCCCAGGAAATGCAGGAGGTGGCTCCCTACACCATCTCTACTTTCGTCCGTGACGAAATCGAATTCATCAACAACGAAGACCAAGTCGTACCGCAAGAAAGAATCGTTTCCTCCAAGGAGTACCTCTCCTACGATGGTACGGCCGTCACCTACATGTTGGTGAACGCCATTAAAGAACAGCAGCAACTCATCGACGAGAAAGACGCTCAAATCGAAGACCTTGCTGCCCGGTTGGAACGAATGGAACGGACGATTGCCAACCTGACCTCCACCGGAACAGGATCCAACGCCGGCATACAGACGGTAAATCTGAACGATGTTACGGAATATCTGGTTCAAAACCAACCGAATCCTTTCACCCAGTCCACCAAAATCACTTACACCCTCCCGACGGATTCCAAGACCGCCTTCCTTCGGGTGACTGATTCCAACGGCCGCCTGATCAAGCAGATTACGCTCGCCGCTGACATCCAAAAGGGTGAGGTGATTCTCAATGCCGGCGAACTTGCGCCTGGTACTTATGCCTACAGCTTGATTGTCAATGGCAATACGTTGGACAGCAAGCAAATGGTGCTGGTACGTTGATAGTCTGACAGCCTTTTATCAGAAGAAAAAAAACCTTGGGACTTATAAATCCCAAGGTTTTTTTGTTAGTCCCTGTCTATATTTTGACTAATTGTTTCCTTCGCAGCGGGTGCTGTACATCCCCGGACCAACAAGGACTATCCGGGAAATGAAAAGGTAGGGTGCTTCCGCCTTAAATACGCAGTCAATTCCTCCACTTTCCGGTTCGTTTCCTGGTTCAGCATAGATCCAACGTGCACCCTGTACCGACATAGAATCTGCGGCACCCGGATTCCCCAGCCACCAGCTTCCGCAATCTTGAACCACAGGTCGTAATCCTCCCATCCGTTGTACGGCATGTCTTCCGAATAGCCCCCCACCTTTTCCCAAGTCGATTTCCGCATCATGACCATGGCATCGATGGTATTACCGTATACCAATTGTTCCGGCAACCAAGGATGGAGACCTCCCAGTCGCTGCGAATCACCAAAATGCTCCAGGTAACTATAGGCAAAATCAGCTCCAGACAACCGGATGGCTTTCAGAAGTTCAGATAAAGCGTTCGGATAGAGGATGTTGTCCGCATCCAGAACAAAGACGAAGGGCGTTTCGCCTGTTTCGTAAAAAGCCGTGTTACGGGTTTTGCCCAGGCCTTGGTTGGTGGTGTGTTGCACCAATCGAACTGTGTTGAACCGTTGCCGATTTGTCGCCAACCAAGAACGTACGACTTCCGCGGAATCGTCCGTGGAGCAGTCGTCAACGACCACCAAGTCGAAAACCGGTAGTGTCTGTGACGACAAGGACGCGAGGGTTTCCTGTACTAAATCAGCATAATTATACAGGGTGATGATGACGGCTACCTCCGCCGGGGCCGCACCTTGTTCGTTCAGCAAGCACTTCTTTTTCATATGGCTACCAATGTTTTCCGGTCATCAGGATGGTTACTCCTGCACAGATTTCTGACGGAAAGACCGGATTTTCTCCGGATATTCCTGCCAGGACATCATCACTTTCTGAAGGATGTTTCGCAAGTCGCATTGGGTGGTCAGTTTGTGATGGGCACTTCGGATGATGCGGTTGGCTTCCCCTGGCCCGTCCGGATGTGATAGAAAAAAAGCCAACAAGTCCGGCAACCCGTCCAGGGAGTCCTGCATGAAATCTCTGTCCGGTTCAAACGGAGGAGATTCACTGCATAAGTCGGAGATGACAAGGGCCCGCTGCCACATTCCGTGAATGACCATCCGATGCCATTCGAAATAAGTTTGAGAGCCGTGGTGTATGTTGAGCACGATTTTGGACCGTTGTGCCAATCCGATGGCTGTTGCCGTATTCATACTGGTCGGGTTCTCCAGAACCGGCCCGAGCGACAGATCCGTCAAATGGAAATAGCAATTATAGCGGGCAAAGAATTCCGCATTACGGGCAAAAAATTGTTGTCTTCGGGGACTGGCATGCCCGACGAAGAGAATGTCGATGGGTCTTTCTTCAAATGGTGCATGGAGATAACTGTTTTCCAGAATATGCCTTTCCAAGAAACAGGTGCAGTAATTTTCCGGTAACCGAGGTATTTCCCCGAACAAAGGAAAATCCGGCAAATAGGACAATGGAACATACCGGGCGGTCGGCAGGGAAGCCTGCATCCGCTGCCAGGAATAGTAATTCATGTCCCAAATTTCCACCGCCTGCCGGAAATACTCGGTACACACCTTGAACCACTCGGAACTGGGCTGCTCTGTATTGAGCAAAATCAGCCCTTTGGGAGTTTTCCTGGCCAATTTCACACCGGCGCCCAATTGAAAGAACTCATGCGGGGCGATGACGATATGGAATGTCGCCGCTTTCGCAAAACCATCCAGTTCGGTAAGGTCCAATGCCTGGTACCCTATGCTTTCCATCCCCGCCACCAGCAGCCGCTTGATTTCATGGAAAAAATAATTTCCCTTGCTGTTGGTATAGATGCCCACGGTCTTGTGCGCTTCCTGTTGCTGTTGCGCCAACCGGGAGACGAAAACGGATTTGTTGCTGAGCAGGTGAGCATCCAACTGCGTCAGGCCAGGTGCGGAAAATGTAGCCGTACCTATGCCGATCCGGGTTCTAGCACCGTCATCGAACACGATTTCGAGGAACAAGTCCACCTCTCCGGTGGAAAGTTTTTCCAATTGGTCGGAAAAACCGCTGCTGATGGCATTCCGGTGATTGAAATGATGGAAAACATCCGTTCGTTCCAACTGATACAATACCGGGGACGGGCGGTTGTCGTCAGCACCCTGTATCAGGAATAAAGCACGGATAAGATTGGTTTCTGAAAACAACCATCCGCGGAGGGAAAGGTGATACTCGAATTCCTGAATCTGGTCGATATAAAAACGGACTTTCCTGGATTCGACAAGAGAAAGGTCCGCTTCGGCTTTTCCTTCCCTCCCGATGAGCATACCTTGTGCTGAAGCAGCGGGTATCATTTGGACAGGTCTGCCGAACAAGCGGTTTCTTGCGTTCCGCAGAATCTGGGAGGTTGGTTCCCGACGGACTGCGCGTAGGAGGGTCATCGCATTGCCGGGGTTCAGCTCCCGTACAAACACTTTAGGATGTTGGACAGCCAACGCAATCAAGCCTTTCCAGAGGCCCTGTTCCGTTGCA
>JBEAQU010000073.1:0-3906 GCA_041163745.1 Bacteroidota bacterium | reverse complement strand
GTTTCCCAGGTCGATGCGTTCCTGCGAACCTTGCAGGACGGCCCGGATGACCGCCCGCCCGGCCAGGTCGTACAGGATGACGGAAGCATGGCTGTTCGGGTCGGACGAAGAGACATGGACGACATCACCCGCCGGATTGGGAAAAACGGTGAACCGATCCTCCTCCGGTACCTCCCGGATACCTGTCGGCTCCGGATATTCGTCCCGGATGTAGGTCCAGTTGAAGTATTCCCAGGCTTGTGCCACCGGTCGGTTGGCTGGCATTCCTGTGGCCGCTCCGTTTTCCGACGAAACATAGAGATTGTTATATCCCTTCAGGGACAGCGCACCGGACAAATCCTTCATGACGAACTTTTCCTGGAGCCCTATGACGGATGCGTTGCCATACAGGAGATTGTTTGTGTTGTTCACACGCACGTATTTCCCATTGCTCCCTTTCAACGCCACGAGGCCGTTTCCGGCGTCCACCACGACGAACTCCTCGGTGGCCTGCTGCAGCGATGCAGTACAGGTCAGGAGGTTGCCAGCTCCGGATATGGTCACGTACCGGCCGTTGTTCCCTTTCAGGCTGATCACTTTCTGTGCTGCCGGGACCGGGATTTCCGGGGGCAGCGTGGTGTGGAGAAACTCGAATCGGATGGAATTGACGTTGAATTCCCCGGATGTGTTCACCATTCTGATCTGCTGCAAACCCGCCGTCCGGAAACCACCCTGTACGCTGACCGTCGTCCAGCTGCCCCATCCACCGGTGGGCGGAACCGTCGCGGTGGCCAGCAGCGCCGTTCCGTCTTCGTTCTGTATCTGTACGGTTCCGCTCGTGGGGTTCCCGTTGGAGACCCTGAACTCGATGGCATAGGTGCCGGCGCTCGCCACATCGACCGTATATTTCAACCATTCCCCCTTGTCGAACCAGCCCACCGTATAACCGTTCGACAGGGGGTCGGCAGTGGCCTCCAGGTCCACGCCGTTGTTGCGGTGCACCCATCCGTTGTTCCAGGCGGTGTACGTGCCGGTTGTCAGCCGCACGTTCTCCCAGGCCCGGTCCGAATAGGCATGGCCGTTCATGCCGATGTCATAGTTGGGGGTGTACAGGGTGCCCGGAATGGGATTGTCGGAAAATGGTTCCGTCACTCGGTTGCCAGGCTGGATGAAGATGGCCCGCAGCACTTCCGACTGCACCGTGCAGTTGGCCAGCTTCACATTTTCAGCCAGCTGCATCAGGATGTGGAAGGCGGTGTCGGGGTCGAGCGTAGGATTGGAACCGCCCAGGTAATCCAGTATCTGCGGATAACCGTCCGGAAACTTGGCATCCGCAAAATCGTTGATGCTTTCGAATTTCTTCATGGGCCACCAGGAAAAACCGATGCCGTTCTCCACCAGCGTCTCCACGATCCTGGTGAAATGGTCGTTGCTGTTCTCTCCATGTTCGCCACACCATATGGGTCGGTTCTGCGCCTCTCTGAAATCGGTGATCCATTTTATGTCCTCCGTCGAGGCATCCGACCAATATTTGTGAAAGACATACACCATGTTGTCGTCCCAGGCGGGCGTGAGGCCGGTGTAGTCGTTGGAGTACCAGTTTCCTTCGATGAACAGGATGTGCGGGTCGGCGTTCGACCGGACCGTATCGGTTATCCTGTCATAAAGATTTCGCAGGGCGGTGCCGCCGGGCAGATCCCAGGCCGGCTCGTTCAGCAAGTCATACCCCGCGACCCAGGCCTCCGTTTTATACCGTTCGGAGAGTTTTCGCCAGAGGCGGACGGTTTTCGTCCGGTTGGCGGCACTCTCCCACAAGGAAGGCATGGTGTCGTCATAATCACTGATGTCGTTGCTGCTCTGCCCGCCCGGGGCGGCATGCAGGTCGATGATGGCATACACTTCGGCGGCGGCGCACCAGGAAATGACGCTGTCCAGGATGACAAAACCCTGGTTGTTCCAGACATCGGGTGTGCCGATGTTCACAAAATACTCATAATGAATGGGCAACCGAACGGCATTGAATCCCCATGCCTTTAGCTGGAGGATATCATCCTGCGTGACATGGTTGGCCAGCCAGGCCTCATAAAATGCGGCGGTTCGGTCGGAGCCGACCAAGGCGGTCAGTTTCTGTTTCCATTTGTGCTGGGCCGTCGCCTGGTTGGTGGAATTCATCATGTAGCCTTCCATGACCATCCAGTTCCCGAAATTCATGGCGTTGAGCATCACTTCCTGCCCATTCGAGGTGTTGACGATCTGCTTGCCGCTGACGGCCAGGAACTGGGCCTTCGCCTCCGGGTGCAGCAACAGAAGAAGCACTGCCAGCACCAGGCCCCCTTGATCGACGATCTTGCTTGCTTTCATTGTCTTGGTCGGTATATGTGGTGAAAAGTAGTGTCTGAACCGGGCGCAAACGGGATGATCGCGCTTCCATGCGCGGCCGCTGTCCGGGCAACCTTCGGTCTGCCCCCGATCCGAACGTCCCTCCGTCTGCCGGAGGAACCGGTACAGCGGCCATATCGGCCGCAACAATTTCTTGCAATGCTTCTCCGGTCCGTGCACCAGGCTTCGACAGCCGGCCGGAATGACCGGCGCAATCGGTTTGAAGGGTTCTTTTTTCATACATGATCCCTTGTCAACAATAGAACGGAGCTCGATTATCGACCGGCTTCGATATGCGCCGCAGGAAACAAGCCTACCCGACCCCACCGATGCGGTTCGTTCTTTTCCCGTCGCGTAGGTCGTTTGATAAATGATTATTACTTTTGTTTCAAAAGCAAAATTATAGATTTACTTTTGTTTTGCAAGTTATTTAGAAAAAAATCCGTCAGCCCTTCATCCGAACGAACAGCCGCCTATGAAACAGCCATTCCGCTGCGCTTGCCCGGTCACTTCCGCGCTTGACATCCTGGGGGACAAGTGGGTCTTGGTCATCGTGAAACAGATGTTGATCGAGGGGAAGGAGACCTTCAAGGACTTTACCGACAGCGACGAGGCGATTGCGACCAACATCCTGGCCACCAAGCTGAAATTGTTGGAATCCTTGGGCCTGATCACCAAGTCAAAACTGCCCACCAACCGGAAAACGGTATATTATCATTTGACTGACCAGGCTTTGTCCCTGGCTCCCATCCTGGTTGAGCTGGCCGTCTGGAGCGATGAAAATTTGCGCGGGCTTCATGCCGGCATGCTGGAATCCGAGGCGCTGACCCTGATGAAGGCCGACAAGCAGGGGTTCGCCCACGGTTTGGTGGCGCAGTACAAGGAACGGCGGGACGCCGGGCAGCCTGTCGTGTCCGGCTGATCCGAGGTGGTCGGAGACACGGCGCGCGGGATGGTTCGGTTCAACCCGGGTGCGCCGGTCGTCATGCGGCATCACGTCAACTTTTTTCACCATGCATTCTCCATTTTCCGGCGGCCGATCCGCTTGAACAGTTCGTCCGTGATTTTGTCGGCGGCTTCCACACTTTTACGTTTGGCTCCGATACCCAGCTCAGCATCGGCCAGGGTCTGCCACCTTTTGTGTGCCTCCAGAACCAGCTCGGTCTTACAAGTGCCGCTGTGTTGCGCCTTGTGTTTTTGATAGGCGACTTCAAGCGGGCGGCGCCCCGACCGTCCTTCCCTCCAATAACACACAGGGCGCGAGGTCGTAACCCCGCGCCCTGTCTCAATGGCGGCTTGCCTGGAATTTTTTGATAAAATCCCTGCTCTTTTTTTATTCGAATGGGTTCAGGAATCAGGAGCCGGGCTTGTCAGACTCAGGCAAACTCAATACGCCTCTATCTGCATCAACGCGCTTGGCTCCATGATCAGGTTGCTGCCCGTATCCACGAACAAGGTGCGACCCAGGCCGATGACGCCGGCCGGAACCAAGACGGTGTGCCCTGCCGGAATGATGACGTCGTGGCAGAACTGCGGCACGAAGCCCAC
>JBEAQU010000072.1:0-5611 GCA_041163745.1 Bacteroidota bacterium | reverse complement strand
AGAAGAAAAGCCTCGCCGCCAAGGATGCGGCTCTTCGCTACATCCACGTTATAGAGGCTTCCTACCTACCATGGCCTCGGCTGACTGCTGCACGGATAGCCTTGCCATGTCGGTTCGCTTGTTGTCGCCCCTGCCGCAACATCCTGACGTCCTAAGGTAAGCTCATACAACCTACTCTGCAACCAACATGATTCACTACCAACGGATTACGTTCGATCTTCGGACTTCGCAGTCCATTGCCCGCTCCCCTCGTTGCAGGCCATGCATCATGTTACTGTCAGTATGGCAACAGTTTTGCCGCCGGCTTCCTACAGATCCCGTTACACAACGGACACCGGGCGCAAATCAAATTGACGGTTCCGCATGCAGGAGGGGTGTGCGATGTCGGGGCCGAAGGGATGACGGAATGACGGCTTCGTTGGAAGCGGATTTTTTGCTCCCCGCTTCGCGGGGATGCTGGTACGCGAATTTTTAGGATTAGGCTAATTACAGGGATTTTTTCTTTTGTAATTTATTGATTGGAAGTGCGTTGTAAATTTCCCGCCTTTTTATTACGAGGATTTGTTCCCCGCTTCGCGGGGAGGGATTGCGGC
This sequence comes from Bacteroidota bacterium, assembly GCA_041163745.1. GTDB lineage: Bacteria > Bacteroidota > Bacteroidia > Chitinophagales > Saprospiraceae > UBA6168. The sequence continues at coordinate 5,018 of JBEAQU010000072.1, read as the reverse complement.
GCCGGACAGATTCTTTATGGCCAGGCCTCCCGCTTCACGGCTGGTTTGCTACGAATGGGTGATCTGACCGTATGGTTCAGCAACTGGGATGCTAAGAGGCTGCCTAAGCGACATGTTGAATTGCACCCGCCCCTCGGATACAGGCGGAACCGACCATTTTTTTTACGCCCTTATGCTCGCTGCTGGTGTTTATGCCGACAGACAGGCTGTCCGCATCGCCGACATGTCGAAATATACCCGCTGCCTTGCGGGCTGCCCCGGTCGGTCAGCCGGTCAGCTCCCACCCATGGCGCCGCCAGTCCGCCTCCGTATCGATGTCGGCCAGCTCCGGCAGGAGGTGACAGGTTTTGCCCAGCCGCCGGATGGCGTCGAGGGTCTGGGAAAATACGGCCGGCGTACTCCAGGCGATCCCGGTGAAGACGGAAGGAGCTGGCGCCCGCATCCCCACCAGATAGTAGCCGCCGTCCTCCGTGCCGCCGAGGGTGAAGTCATGTTCGGCCAGGGCGGCGAATGCCTGCCCCAGGATGTCCGGACTGATGCCAGGGACATCACTGCCCACCAACACCACCCGACGGTAGTGCGGCAAGCGCGCTGCAAAAGCGGAGGCCATACGTTCGCCCAAATCCGCACCCTGCTGCAGCCGTTTTTGAAACAAATCGGCTGGCCACTCGTCGTCGTCCGCTATGAAATCACTGTAAAACAAGTACTTGTCCATGGGTAACGCGGCGGTCACCCCCCGAAGGTGCGCCAGCAGGGCCTGGTAGATCCGCAGGGCCTCATCCGGGCCCAAGGTGGCGGCCAACCGCGTCTTGACTTGGCCATGGACGGGATTTCTGATGAAAACAAGGAGCGCATCCTGCATGGGCTAACGTTCTACGATTTGTTTCCGGAAATCCTGCGCCAGCCGGATCATGTATGTCGGAGCCAATTCCTGCAGCGCATAGGGCTGCAGTTCGGTCCGGCGCGGGCCGTACTGGCGGTCGGCAAGCGCTTCGAAACGAAGTTTCCAGTCGCCCGGAAGCTTGTCGAGGTCGAGGACCGTGCCGTCGCCCCAGACCGACTGCCGTTGTTTCTCCCATTGAGCAGCCGGAGACAGGAGGAAGTCGGCGACCACCGCCGCACCGGTCTTGTTGGGGGAGTGTTTCGGGATGCCCAGGTAATGGGTGTTTTGGATGCTGCCGAAATCGGGCACATAGGCCCTGGCCGAAGGAGGAAACAGGCCCTGCCCCACCTTGCTGTCGACTTCGTTGTCGTTGTTGGTGAGGGTGAACCAGGTCTCGCCGTTGGCGAAGAGCTGGTGCAAGGGGGAGCGGGACTCCGGGAAGGTCCGGCCTTCCTTCCAAAGATAGGGGCGCAGTTCCCGAAGATAATCCCACAATCGCTGGCTGTACGCCTGGTATTTGGTTTCGTCGAACTCGCCGGCCAGGACATCGCCGCCGCCGGCGATATCGATGAGCAAGGACTTGAGGAAAGTCAGGCCGGTGAACTGCATGTCGAAGGTGAAACGGCCGGGATGAGCCCGGACAAAATCTGCGAGGGCCGCCCGGGTCCGGGGTGGGTCCTTCACAAAATCACTGTTGTAGATCAGCGTCATCTGTACATTCCCCCAAGGGCATTCGTAGCCGTCCACCGGCTGCTGGAAGTCTTTATGGATAAATGGGTTGTCGAAGTCGATATAGCGGGCGTTGGGCAGGTGTTCGGTCCAGGGCCCGAACAGGGCGTCCAGCTGGCGGAGTTGGTAGAAGGTCTCGCCGTTGATCCACAGCAGGTCGAGTTCGCTGGCGGGTGTTCCGGCCTCCCGTTCGGCTGCCAGGGTCTGGACGATGTCGTTTCCCTGTCCGGATACGATGTCGAGGGTAATGCCGTATTGTTCCCGTAGCGACGGGGCGACGTACCCCTGCATATAGGCGTTGATGAGCGGGTCGCCCTGCCACATCATCAGATGGACGGTGCTGCCGGCCGCCGTCGAAAGCACTTCCTCCCAGGCGAGGCGGGTCGGGTCGGGAACGGAGGATTTTGGCGATCGGTCGCAAGCGGCCAGCAGCCAGGGAATGAGAAGAAGGTACAGGAGTCTGTGCATAGCGTATCAATTGGGTGATCCAGGTCTGCCGGGCGGCGGCGTTGGCTGCGAATGTACACAAACCCGGCGGCAAACCGCTCGCCGGCGGGCGGGCGGCCCGAATTTCCGACACCCGGAGGTGGCCGCCTGCCGGCTTCACACTTTACACAAAATTAACGGCCGCCGACCGAACCATGATGCGGCAGCAGCGGAACGGCACCTGACTTTTCCTTATTTTTGGAAAAAAAATAGGGTGAACAACAACCGCAACCATGGCCGCCGGACTTTCCTCCGGCAATCCGCGCTGGTGAGCATTGGATTCCTGGCCTTGTCCCGCTGCACCCAGGCACCGGTCGGCCGAAACACCAAGCTTCGCCGGCCGGCCCTGCTGACGGACCCGCTGGGCTACCTGGACTTGCCGGAAGGCTTCGAATACCGCATCATCTCCCGGATGGGCGAGGGTATGGAGGACGGATTCCTGGTGCCCGGGCGGGCGGACGGCATGGGAACCTTTCCCGGAAGTAACGGCCGGGTCATCCTCATCCGCAACCACGAGAACAGCCCGCAACCGGCATCGCTAGGCCCCTTCGGCCCCGACAACGAACGGCTGGCACACCTCGACCCTGCCCGTCTGTACGATGCCGGAAGGGGCGGAGGGCCTGGCCAGGGCGGCACCACCACCCTGGTCTACGACGAGGCGACCGGCCGCGTGGAACGCAGCTTCCTCAGCCTGGCCGGCACTTACCGGAACTGCGCCGGCGGCGTGACGCCATGGAACAGCTGGCTGACTTGCGAGGAGGACACCACCTTGTCCGGTGCGACGGCGGAAAAGGACCACGGCTATGTGTTCGAGGTGCCGGCGTCCGAACAGCCGGGCCTGGCAGACCCCCAGCCCATCAAAGCCATGGGGCGCTTCAACCACGAGGCGGTCTGCGTGGATCCCGCCACCAGCATCGTATATCTGACGGAAGACCGGGGTGACGGGCTGATCTACCGATACCTACCCGTCCAAAAGGGGCAATTGCACGCGGGCGGACGACTGCAGGCCCTCGCCGTCACCGGCCGGCCACAACTGGACACCCGCAACTGGATACAGACCGAGGTCAGCCTGCACACCCCCCTGGCTGTGGAATGGGTGGACATCCGGGACGTCGAATCACCGGCCGACGACCTGCGCCACCAAGGTTTCGAAAAGGGTGCCGCCCGGTTCGCAAGGGGAGAAGGCATGTGGTTCGGACAAGGAGAACTGTTCTTCGCCTGCACCAACGGCGGCCCGGGAAAAACAGGGCAGGTGTTCCGATACCGGCCCTCGGGCGCGGAAGGCACCCCGCAGGAAAAGGTGGCACCCGGCGTATTGGAGCTCTTCGCCGAATCGCCGGACCGCTCCGTCCTGCATGCCTGCGACAACCTGACAATCGCCCCCTGGGGCGATGTGATCCTATGCGAAGACAACGGCGAACGCAACTATATCCGGGGTATCGACCGCAACGGAGCCATCTACGATTTCGCCTGCAACAGGGGCTCCACCTCCGAATTCGCCGGACTGGTCTTCTCTCCTTCCGGAAAAACATTGTTCGTCAACATCCAGGAAAGCGGAGAAACCCTCGCGATCACCGGCCCTTGGGAGCAGCTGACCGGCGGACAGGCCGGCTGACCGCTCATTCCAAATCCGCCTCTGTCAGGACAAAGGTACAGTCCACCCGGCTGTTGCGGCCGCTCCGGGTGGATTTTTCCCACTGGTCGGAATCCAGGAGGTCCTTGGCCAGGGTCCGGCCGTTGGTGACCGTCACCTGTACCGAATCGATGAACTCGGTACAGGTGTGGGAATCGTCCACAAAGAAACCTACCTGGTCATCCCAGAAAATCTCGGTCGACTCTCCGGCGGGCACCGTCACCGGGTCGCGGACGCCATAGGTTGTGAAAAGCTTGACGGTCAATGTTTCCGCGGTCTGGTTGTCGATGGTGTTGGTGAAGGTGGTGCCGCCTTCGCAGGAAGCGAGCCCCAGCAGGAGCACCGGCAGTAAGTGGCGGAGTTTAGTCTGTGATGTGTTCATGGAGCAAAGATACGGCTTTCCGCCGGGACCCGCCCATGGCGAGGACAAGCCGACACGCCGGGGACGCATCGGGGAACGCCCGGCCAGAGCCGGTCCGGTTGGCGCCGTGGCCATTATCGCCGGACCGAACTTTCGACCCGATACGGTCTGTTCCCGAATCAACACCAACTTTCCAGCTTTGCGGGGAAGGATTGGAGCAAGATGGACGATGGGATTCCGTGGCACGCCTCCATAAGTTGCGTGTGTTTGGGCTACCCATTGGTTGTTCCCGAAGTGAATCGCCTTCCAGAAGAAAAGCGGGCGTTCATCCCATCGCTGTAAGAATGTGGGCCAGGATGCGACCTATTCGATGGCGAACCGGACAAAAGACTTTTCTGCCGGCGGGTCCGACACCGCCCAAAAGGTATGGCAAGGGGGCCGGATTCAACGCATCCCGCCATATAGGGCTTCGGTGACCGGCTCCATTCACTCCACAATGCCTTTTTCCGTATTGGGAATGATGTACAGCTGGTACAATCCGGAATCCTGGCTCGCCCCGTGCCAATGCCGTACGTTCGGCGGACAGGTCACCACATCTCCTTTCCGCATCACCTGTACCGACTGTCCTTCGAGCTGGTGGTATCCGACCCCGTCGGTGATGATCAACACCTGTCCGGCCGGGTGGCGGTGCCAGTTGCTTCTGGCTCCGGGTTCGAAATACACAGGGTGCAATTCAAAATGTCGCATCAAGCAGCATTTTTCAGCAGGTTTCGAAGGGTGCAAATCAAATTGTCGGTTTCGCATCGAGGAGGGGGGTGACCTGCGATGTCGCGGCCGAAGGGATATGATGGCATGGCGGATTGGGTGTGCCAGGGAGGTTCTTGTTCCCCGCTTCGCGGGGATGCTGGTACGCGAATTTTAGAGAA
>JBEAQU010000071.1:0-127867 GCA_041163745.1 Bacteroidota bacterium | reverse complement strand
GCCATGCAAGGACTGGGCCTCGGAACGGAATCCTGGAGCAACGCCGCGGAGGATGTGTCCCGCACGTCCGTCTTTTGGCCTGACAGGGCATCCGCTGCAGCCTATCAGGAGAGTAGCGAGCGGTTCGCACAGCTTTTTAGCCGGTTACGCTCGGTACCGGACAGCACGCCCACGCAATCGGGAACGGATAAAACCAACAAATACTGATAGATATGTTTGTCATCAAACCAGCCACCGAAGCGGACCTTCCCTTGGTGCTGTCTTTCATCCGCGAACTGGCGGCCTATGAAAAGTTGTCTCATCTGGTCGTAGCCACGGAAGCGGATCTCCACCTGCACTTGTTCGGCGAGGAAAAAGCCGCGGAGGTGCTGATCGGATACGAAGGCAGCGAACCTGCTGCTTTCGCACTTTTCTTTAGGAATTTCTCCACCTTCCTGGGTAAGCCTGGAATTTACCTGGAGGACCTGTTCGTGAAACCATCCTTTCGTCGCAAGGGATACGGAAAAGCGTTGTTGAAAGCGCTGGCCCGTCTTGTGGTGGAACGGCATTTCGGTCGCCTGGAGTGGTCCGTGTTGGACTGGAACAAGCCTGCCATCGATTTCTATCGGGAAATGGGCGCGGTGCCGCTGGACGATTGGACTATGTTCCGACTGTCAGGTGCGGATTTGCTGCGAGCCGCGCAACCCTGACCTGTCCGGGTCGCAGGAGCTTATTTGGCGAAGTGGGTCAAACAGGTTTCTGCGCATGGCGTCTGGGTTCCTTCCGCAAGGCAAACCGCATGTTTTCTTGGAACATCCTATGCCATCCGCCGGTGCCCGCCTGCAGGAAATTCGGAACCGTTAAGCCGGTGGAATTCCGCGGTGCGGACGTTCTCCCTACCGTTCCCGATGATTTGGTTGCCTTCCGACAGGTCGGGACATACGTGTCGGACCCGCTCCCATGGCCCGGAACCGTCCTTTCCCTGATGTGCAGAAGGCAGGAGCATGGGGACTGGTCCTCCGCATGCCACCGGCCGGTTTGATACAAGCAAGGGAATCGGGACGAGCCTTCCCATAGGTTTGGTTCGCCCCAAGGTGACGAGGCGTGCCTTCATCGCGACAAGGTTGGCTCTATCATCGGATGCCACAGCAAGCAGGCCCCTTTCCAGCATCGGGACAGAGGCAGCCAGGTTGGATCCGCAACAGGTTGGCCTTATCCATGATAATCCATCCTGCCGCTGCCTGCAAGCGGCTCTAACGGGATGAAATTCTTTGCCTGGAATCAAGGCGCACGGGAGGAATCCGGAACCCGGCGTCGCGGCAGCTGTCGCTGCCGTCCGGGTGAGACGATGTTCCAAGGGTTCCGTCGGTAGCGAAGGAGTGACCGTGGATTCAGGTAGGGTAGCCCGGCCTATACGGAACCGGGATGTTGCGGCCAGTCCGATGCGATGCGATCGGCACCCGTCGGGCAGGAACAGCGGCAGTCTTGCTTGCGGAGGACGTCGTATCGCCGGACGGAATCATTCGGTGGCAGCCAGTCGAACAAACGAAACCGCGGTTCCGTATAGCCGTAAAAGGCAGTGATGATGTCCGGTGTTTCCAACGCCAGTCCGAGGTGGGATGGCCCCGGCTGCCCTCCGAAGGAGGACCATGCAGGAACCTCTCTTGTCTTGGGTGGAACAACCCGGAGCGCCTGACAAGGAGTGAGCTGGTCACCTGATTGGTCGTTCCAAACGCGCACGTCCGACACCTGCGCAAATGGGCTCCGGCGCGATTCGAAAAAGGGACACTCCTTCCAGGACGGCATCGACACCGCTCCGGTAGGCGAAAGGACATCGGTCTCATGCCGGCAACCTGGCTGCCAGGTCCAGGGACAACGGAATGGTCAGTTTGCACCTGAACACACGGGATTCGACACAACCGACTGCTACCGGACAAAAAAGAGACTGCGGTATGCATGACGCGGCAGACCGGCGACCGTGTCTTTGTCGCAGCTAGCCTGCTCAAGGATAATCGTTACCTTCAGGCCTTTTCAGCGGGGAGTTCGTGCTGTCGCGGCCCCCTCGCCCGGCGGCCATCGTCGCGCCGGAAGGCAAGCAACAAAACAAATTGGTCATGACAGATTTGGATATCGCCCGCAAGGTGAAGATGAAACCCATACAAGACATAGCATCCGACCTGGGTATTTGTTCGGACGACTGGCAGCCGTACGGGCGATACAAGGCGAAACTGCCTTTGCACCTCATGGACGAGGAAGCCGTCCGAAAAGCACGGCTGGTTTTGGTGACGGCCATCTCACCCACTCCGGCAGGGGAAGGGAAGACCACCATGAGCATCGGCCTGTCCCAAGGTCTCAATCGGATCGGTTGTAAGACCTGTGTGGTGCTGCGGGAACCTTCCTTGGGACCTGTCTTCGGAATGAAGGGCGGCGCCACCGGTGGCGGGTACGCCCAGGTGCTGCCGATGGAAGACATCAACCTGCATTTCACCGGGGACCTCCCGGCGGTGGAGAAGGCCCACAACCTGCTTGCTGCGCTTATCGACAACAATTTGTTCCACCGAAAAGGCAGCCTGGGACTGGATCCCCGGCAAATTCTTTTCAAACGGGTGATGGACATGAACGACCGGGCGTTACGTCATGTCATCATCGGGCTGGGAGGAACCGGCAACGGTGTGCCGCGGGAAAGCGGCTTTGATATCGCGGTCGCCTCCGAAGTCATGGCCGTCCTTTGTCTGGCGGAAAACAGGACCGACCTCAAGCGGCGACTCGGCAATATCCTCGTCGGCTTCAACCACGACCGCGAACCGGTGTATGCCCGAGACCTTCATGCCCAGGGGGCCATGGCAGCCTTGCTCAAGGACGCCATCCAACCCAATCTCGTACAGACACTGGAGGGATACCCCGCGATCATCCATGGGGGACCTTTCGCCAACATCGCCCAAGGTACCAACTCCGTCATCGCAACGAAGACCGGCATGTCGCTGGCGGATTGGGTGGTGACGGAGGCCGGGTTCGGATCCGACCTGGGGGCGGAAAAGTTCATGGACATCAAATGCAGGCAGGCGGGTTTGCATCCGGATGCCATCGTGCTCGTGGCGACTGTCCGCGCATTGAAATACCATGGGGGAGCACCGCTGGCATCCCTCGGGGAAGCGCAGCCGGAGGCGGTGCGGCGCGGATTGCCCAATCTGGAGAAACACCTCGAGAACACCCGGCTGTTCGGGGTGCCTGCCGTGGTAGCGATCAACCGGTTTCGCCAGGACAGTCCTGCGGAAATCGCCTGCATCGTCGAACATTGCGAATCACTTGGCTTCCAGGCCGTCGTGGCGGATGTTTGGGGCCAGGGCGGTGCGGGCGCATTGGACCTGGCCCGTGCCGTGGTCGAGACCACCGCATCGCGGCAGGCCACGTTCTCGCCGCTGTATGATTGGGCCTGGACAACGGAAAAAAAGATCGAAACCATCGCCACCCGCATCTATGGGGCCGATGGTGTCGATTATGCACCTGCCGCCCGTCTCCACCTGCGCAGGATCAAACGCCTCGGCCTGGACAATGTGGGCGTCTGCATAGCCAAGACGCAGAAATCCCTCTCCGACGACCCTCTGAAAATCGGACGACCCACCGGATTCCGATTGACAGTCCGGGAAATCGAAATCGCCGCCGGCGCGGAATTCGTCATCCCGGTCACTGGTGAAATCCTTCGGATGCCAGGCTTGCCTGAAATACCATCCGCCACCCAGATCGATATCGATGAGGAGGGACAGATATCCGGTTTGTTCTGACCAGCATGTGCGTGGTCGTCATCTCCGCGGGTCAAGGGTCCAATCCTGGGAAAAAAGCATCCTCCAGATGGCGGACGGTATACCGGTCTTCCGTCAGAAACAGGATGGCCATGACATCGAACCGGACAGCCCATTCATGCCCGGTTCTCTCCAGATATGCTTTCGCCGCCTGCAGGATACGGTTCGTCTTCCTTTGGTCCACAAAAATTTCGGGGGGACCGAAATATGTCGTGCTTCTGGTCTTGACCTCCACGAAGACCATCGTGTCCCGGTCTTTGGCCACGATATCCAGTTCGTACCGCCGGTGCCGCCAGTTCACCGCCAGTATATCCAGTCCTTTCTCCCGCAGCCAGGCCGTGGCAATTTCTTCCCCTCTTTTCCCAAGCTCGTTATGTTTTGCCATAAATTGACGAAATTTGCGCTTCCTACGCTGCCCAGTGGCGGTTCTCATCCGGCATGATCCCAATGAATGCCGCCGGACAGGAAAGAACAAATCGCTATCACCAAGATAAACGAAATATGGAAAAACTGACATTGGATTATCAGGCGGCCCTCGAATTTGTATCGGAAGCGGAGCTAGGATACCTTTCCGATGCGACGGAAGCCGCAGCCCGACTGCTTTACGACCGCAAAGGTCCGGGCAACACCTTCCTCGGCTGGCTTGACCTGCCGGTGGAATTCGACAGGGAAGAACGCCTTCGGCTGTCCGCCGCCGCCGAACGGATCCGACGACAGTCCTCCGTATTGGTCGTCATCGGCATCGGGGGATCTTACCTGGGCGCAAAGGCCGCCATCGAAGCCTTGGGTCACCCTTTCCACAACGAACTCCCCGCGGACCGACGCCGGACCCCGGCCATCTACTTCGCCGGTACCAATATTTCCGGTTCCTACCTTCGCCAGTTGGTGGAGGTCATCGGGGACCGGGATTTTTCCGTCAATGTCATCTCCAAATCGGGAACCACCACGGAACCCGCGCTGGCATTCCGGGTGTTCCGCCGTCTCTTGGAGGAACGGTATGGGAAATCAGGTGCCAGGGAACGCATATATGCAACAACCGACCGCGAGAAAGGAGCGCTGAAGCAACTTGCCGAACAGGAGGGATACGAGACTTTTGTTGTGCCGGATGACGTCGGGGGTCGTTTCTCCGTCCTGACGGCGGTCGGTTTGCTACCCATCGCCGTGGCCGGCGTCGATGTGCAGGCGCTGCTGTCAGGTGCCGCGGCCGCCCGACAGGATTTTCAGCTTCCTTTCGGTGAAAACCCCTGCTACCAGTATGCTGCCCTACGCAACATTCTGTACCGAAAAGGCAAATTGGTGGAGCTGTTGGTGAACTACGAACCATCCCTCCATTTCATGGCGGAATGGTGGAAACAACTGTTCGGGGAGAGCGAAGGAAAGGATGGCAAAGGTATCTTCCCCGCCAGTGCCGACCTTACCACAGACCTGCATTCCCTCGGCCAGTATATTCAGGACGGCCGTCGTCATCTCTTCGAGACCCTGCTGGAAATCAGGACGCCGATACTGGATGTGGTCGTCGACTTCGAGGAGGGTAACCTGGACGGACTGAATTATCTGGCGGGCAAGACCTTCGACCATATCAACAAGAAGGCGGCGGAAGGAACAATGCAAGCCCACGTCGCAGGAGGTGTGCCCAATCTGAAGATCACATTGCCGGAAGCGACGCCCCATCACGTCGGATATCTATTCTATTTCTTCGAATTGTCCTGTGCCGTAAGCGGCTATCTGCTGGGGGTGAATCCTTTCGATCAGCCAGGGGTGGAGGCTTACAAGAAAAACATGTTCCGGTTGCTCGGCAAACCCTGAGCGGTTGATCGGGGGGACGGGGTTGGTGTTGGCCGTTGCTCATTGAGGGCCTTCCGGCGGATTCCCGTCGGAAGGGGATCTTTTCCAGCGCCGATGGGACCACAGCCAAGCTTCCGGTTGCCGCCGGATGTCAGCCTCCAGCCGGGTGGCATATTTTCGAACGAGCCCGCCGTCCGGCAGTTCCCTTGAATTTTCGGCCAGCAGCCGGAAGCGGACTTCATACATACCGCGAGCGTTGCGTTCAACGGTGAAAGTGAAAACGGGGAGGTCGAAACGTCGGGCCAGCTTTTCCGGTCCGCGGTGAAAAGGAGTCTTCCGTCCGAAAAATTCCACTTGAACGGCATGGTCGGCCCGGGCCGGACGCTGGTCGGCAATCAGTACCAATATACCAGGCCGGTCCCTTCCGCCCGCCATGGCGCGTCCGGCTTGTGCCAAAGGCAGCAACCGAAGCCCCCAACGGCAGCGGCGGGCAAGGAGGAATACGTTCAGTCGTTGGTTTCGCAAAGGTTTGTAAATACCAGTCACCTGGTGCCGGACGGCTGTTGGAAAGGTGGCCACGCCCCATTCCCAATTCGACAAGTGTGCCCCGAGCAGCAAGATGTCCCTTCCTTGTTCATAGTAGGGGTCGAATATGTCCGCGTTCAGGTAGCGAAACCTGGCCGAAAGTTCTTCCTGCGACATGCTGAGCCCTTTGATTGTTTCCACAAGGAGGTCTGCCAGGTGATGGTAATATTTCCCGGTCTGTTGTTCGCAATAGGCATCTTCCGTAGGGAAGGCCAGTCGAAGGTTGTTGCGGACGGTTCGAAGGCGGTAACGGAAGACCAGCTGCAACAGGAATCTCAACAGGGGAGACACCGTCGCGTGCAAGACCCGCAAGGGTACGAAACGGAGGAAGCCGGTCAGGCATCGCACGGACAAGTAGGCAAGCATGGGCGAATTCATAGGTGACAGCCGGCGTATGCACGGTCGCCGGAGCCGGCATCCGTTCCTGTGCCGTTCCCCGGGGTGCTTATCGACGAATAAAGTTTGGTTTGTAAGGCCGCCGTGATATCTTTGCCCAAAGATAAGCAGGGAATTCCGGATTATATTGTTCGGTGCAGATTACCTGGCGGCACCTATCCGTCGACTTCCCTTACCCGACCACTCAAGCCGCGCATATGTTGAAAAGAAGAGCCTTCATTCGAAGAGGAATGACCGTCGGATCGTTGGCGGGAATCGGAGGCGCATCGCTGTTCTCCGCATGCCGTAATCAGCAGCAGTCCGGAACCGTTGGGGCTGTTGCGGGGGAAAGGCCCTTGGTTCTCTCTACCTGGGATTTCGGTAGGGAGGCGAACGCGTCGGCCTGGCAGGTGCTCGGTACCGGCGGGCGGGCGCTGGACGCTGTGGAACAAGGTGTCCGTCTGGTGGAGGAGGATGCGTCCAACCAATCGGTCGGTATCGGCGGACTACCCGACCGGGAAGGGAGGGTGACCCTTGACGCCTGCATCATGGATGAAAAGGGCCGTGCGGGGTCCGTCAGTGCATTGGAGGATATCCTCCATCCGGTTTCCGTTGCCAGGGCGGTGATGGAAAAAACACCGCATGTCATGCTGGTGGGCGAAGGAGCCAGGATGTTCGCGCTGTCGGAAGGGTTCGAACCGGTGGATTTGCTGACGGAGCAATCGAGGCAGGATTGGGAGAAATGGAAGGAAGACGCCCGGTATGCACCGAAGATCAATGCGGAGCTGCACGATACCATCGGAATGATTGCTTTGGACAAGGAAGGGAACCTGTCCGGATGTTGCACGACCAGCGGGCTGGCATACAAAATGCGGGGGAGGGTAGGGGATTCCCCCATCATCGGGGCGGGTCTATATGTGGACAACATGGTGGGAGCCGCCACCGCCACCGGGCTGGGCGAAGTGGTGCTCCGTTCCCTGGGCAGCTTCCTGATTGTCGAGCTGATGCGGCAGGGCCAATCTCCCCAGGAGGCCTGCGAGGAGGCGATTCGCAGGATCATCGCCAGGGAGCAGGATGTGTCAGGTTTGCAAGTCGGCTTCATTGCCCTTGACAAACAAGGGAGGATCGGCGGTTGCAGTATCCAATCTGGTTTCAATTATGCCGTACGGTCCTTCACACGGGACCAAATTGTACAGGCTCCCCACCTGATTTGATCTTTGTTCCTGCCTCCAGTCTTTTTTTCTGAGCAGCAACGGGTTTGTCCGACGCTTTGATCGACGAGGTGGTCGTGTCGCAGGATACGGCCCGTTCCGCCTGCAATGTGGAATAGGTTCCATGCACATGCCAGTCATCTCTTCTCGCATTTCACATACTTCGTACCAACTGTGGAAAATTTGCTGAACATGCAGCGGATGGGGAATGTACTCCGTTGTGCCCGGCGATTTCCAGTTGTCCCGTGGCGGAGCCCCGTGGGCCGCCCTTTCCTTACGGAATAGTTTTTGGAATGATTGATATGCGTTGAGTTCCCATAGTCCGTTGTCCGGGTAAAAGGTGAACGACCGCTGTTGACCAGCGGGGAAACGCGCCGCGGAAACCCTACACGGCCAGCGGTATTCCGCTGGGAAGGTTCCGGCGGACGATGCAGCTGGGAAGCGTGCCTGTCATGGCCCGGACGAAGGATCCGCTGCGCGAGTGTGGTCCGGAATTCCCAGGATGCTGCCGACAAAACGACTTGCATGACAAGACATATATTCATCGCGGACAGCCAACCCATCTACCTGGAAGGGCTCAAGTCCGTCATTGCCCGCATGGAAAAATTTCCCGGTCAGGTGCATGGGGAGGCTCGGACGGCGTCGGAGCTGTTTGTTCGTATGGAAGGCGGGTTGCAGGTGCAGTTGTTGCTGCTGGACCTGCACCTGGCGGATGCCGACGGAATCGCTGTCATCGCAAGGCTGCGGGAAACTGGCTTTTCCGGCCGTATACTCCTGCTCGGGATGGTTGCGGAACCCAAATTGGTACAGCGGGCTTTCCGGACGGGGACCGACGGATATATGCTCAAACAAGCAGGTCCGGACGAACTCGAGGAGGCGATGGAAACCATCTGGCTTGGAAACACCTATCTGGGCAGCGGCCTGTCGGCCACGACCTATCAGCCGACCGACCGGAATACGACCATCACCGGTAGCATGAACCTTTCTTACGAAGACCGTTTCGTCAGGCAGTATGCAGTGACAAAACGGGAGCTGGAGGTTCTCAAACTCATCGGAAAGGCCATGTCGAACAAGGAAATCGCCGCAACTTTGTTCATCAGCGAACAAACGGCTAGCGTGCATCGGAAGAATATCATGCGCAAGACCGGTGTCAGCAATTCGGTCAGCCTGATCAAAATGGCATATGACTACCATCTTCTGTGAACATCATGGCAGTTGGTCCTACGGAACCCGTCCTGCCCAAATATTTTTATTTGGCGCTTTACTTTCACAGTACAGAACAAAACACTAAATTTGCAACAAGTAAATTCCCATGAACTACAAAAACGGATTCCTGTCCCAACTGCTCGTCGTACCCGGTCCTCAGCCACCGGACTCCTATCTCCCGACAGCAATTTCCCATTTTGTAGTTTTTTTCCAAAAGTAGACCGTTTGTGCTGTGCTGGCACAAACTTGGTAGTAATCAGAGTTCATTGCGTGACTGGTAGCAAAACTTACACCCTTGACTAAGATATAATCGCGGGGAGGATGGTTTCATCCTGTTGGCGGTTCGTTGTATCCTTTTTATTTATAACAAATTATTATCCATGATCAGAACGAATTTTACAAAAATGCCAGCGTTCCATGGGGCATTCCTGACCTTGTTCCTGCTTGTCGGGGGCGTCGTCAGTGCGGTTGCGCAACCAATGGTGTGCAACAACCAGGTACAGGTGTCGGTGGACCCGACGCCCAATGCTTGTCAGGCCATCATCGATGCTGACATGATTCTCGAAGGCAATCCGCTTGCAGGTGTGGACTACGAAATCACTGTCAAGAAGGGATTGTCGATCATCGCCACCGGTATCAACCAGGTGACGTTGACAAACTCCTACCAGCACTTTGGCGCGCTGCTGTCTGTCAAGGTGATGAACCTGAGCACAGGTAACTCCTGCTGGGGTAACATGACGATGGAAGATAAGCTTCCGCCAGTCATCACCTGTTCGGATGTCACTGTCAGCTGTATCGCCAACGTCAATGCCATCGGTGCAGCCACCGCAGTGGACAACTGCGACGCCACGCCGACCGTTCAGTTGACCAACGAGACGATCAACACGAACGACCTGTGCTCGAACGGTTACCTGACCATCGAGCGTTCCTACATCGCCTATGACGATTATGGAAACACCTCCGCAGCCTGTACCAAGACCATTTATGTGGAGCGTCCGGCGGAAGTCGATTTCCCGAACGACCTGATTTGGACTTGCGACCAGTACAATGCCAACCCGTCCGTGGTGGATCCCACGACAAACGGTTCCGGCATCGTCGCGAACATCGCCTACACCTTCTGCAACTATCAGCAATCCAGCCACGACGAAGTGGTTCCGTCCTGCGGAACGACCTTCAAGATCATCCGTACCTGGACGGTCCTCGACTGGTGTACCGGTACGGTTGTCACCACAGGTGTCGGTGGCGAAGACAATGTACAGGTCATCAAGGTGATGGACACGACCCCGCCGGTGGTTTCCATCGCACCTTACACGGTGAACGTAACGTACAACGCCCAGCATCCGCAAGTGTGCAGCTCCCAGGGATTCCTGCAGCCGGCAACCGTAAGCGACAACTGCAACAGCACGACGGTGAAAATCTTCACGCCGGTCGGTGAAGCGGTCTATATGAGCGGTGGCAACGGCTCCGCCGGTGGTTTCATACCGGCTCCGGGTCTTCCGATCGGCACCCACACCATCACATACGTCGCCACGGATGCTTGCAACAACCAGACATCCCAGGCAGTACAAATCACGGTGGTCGATGGTACCGCTCCGGTCGCTATCTGTGATGAAGTCACGGATGTGAACCTGTCTTCCGACGGTTACGCCACGGTTTATGCCGCTACGTTCGACGACGGTTCCTATGACAACTGCTGCCTGGACCACTTCGAAGTACGCCGCATGACCGATCCTTGCGACGACGGTCACAACGACCTCACTTTCGGTCCTTCCGTCAAGTTCTGCTGCAACGACGTCAATACCATCACGTCGGTCGTTTTCCGTGTGGTTGACTGTCACGGTGCCACCAACGAATGTATGGTGGAAGTGCATGTCAGCGACAAACTGTCTCCGGTATTGGTAAGCTGCCCGGCCAACCAGCGCATCACTTGCGATTTCTACGCTGACAACCTGGAAACTTCCTTCCAGGGTCTGAGCGGTGCTGACATCAACGCAGCCCTGACGGCAGCCGGCTTCGGCTCCGCCTCCTTCTACGACAACTGCGAAGCGATTGTGACGGGCAATGCCAACATCAACATCGACCAGTGTCTCGAAGGTACGATTTCCCGTAGCTGGTCCGCTAAGGACCCGAGCAACAACGCGAGCACGCAGAATTGCAACCAGACCATCTTCATCGACCATGTATCCGATTGGGTTATCGAATTCCCGGCCGACCTGACGGTCAATTGCGGTTCCTCCGTACCGGAATTCGGTGAGCCGGAAATCTTCGGCGAGACCTGCGAACTGGTAGGTGTTTCCTACAACGATGTCGTATTCAACGTCGTACCGGATGCTTGCTACAAGATCCAGCGTACCTGGACGGTCATCAACTGGTGTGTCGTAGGTAGCGAAATCGACCAGGAAGTGGTGGAATCCACCGAAAGCGCCATGAACCTCGACCTTGACGGCGATGGCGACAAGGATACGCGCACCTTCCGTGACAGCTGGACGGTGACTTCCAAGCCGGGCGCCGCCCAGGCTACGCAGTCCACCAATCCCGATACGGACACCGACAGCGATCCTTGGGATGGTTACATCACCTACAACCAGGTCATCAAGGTCAACGACACGGTTGATCCCGTCTTCACGAACGGCTGTTCCATTCCGGACGTCTGCATCGAAGACAACACCTGCGGTGGTACGGTTCTCCTGCCTTCTCCGGAAGTCAGCGAGTGCAGCCCGAACGTCACCCTGACCGCCCGCGTCAAGATCGGCGGTGTGTGGCTCAACGGTTTCGGCCCGTACCTGAACGTTGCTCCGGGCACGTACGAAGTGCTCTACAACGCCAAAGACAACTGCAACAACCAGAAGGATTGCAGCAGCACCATCACGGTGAAGGATTGCAAGAAGCCTACGCCGTACTGCAAGAACGGTCTCGTCATCGAAATCATGCAGACGGGTATGATCTCCGTCAACGCAGCCGACTTCAACGCCGGCAGCTTCGACAACTGTACCGCACAAGGCCAGCTCCAGCTGTCGCTGTCCGCCAACACCGCAAACACGTCCGCAACTTTCACTTGCGACGAACTGGGTGTCAATACCATCCAGCTTTGGGTAACGGATGCCGCCGGCAACCAGGACTACTGCGAGACTTTCATCGAGGTACAGGACAACATGAACGCTTGCGGTGGCAACCCGCTCGTAGCGGTCGGTGGCTCCATCGCTGATGAGAGCAATTCCTCCGTCAGCAACGTCACGGTCACAATGAGTGGTCAGAGCAGCGGCTCCGTCCTGACGGGCGCCAACGGTACCTTCAACTTCGCCTCCATCCCGGCCGGCAGCGACATCACGGTCGCACCGCAGAAGGATGACAACCCGCTCAACGGGGTGACCACCTTCGACCTGGTCCTCATCAGCAAGCACATCCTGGGTACCCAGCAACTGGATTCCCCCTACAAGATCATCGCTGCTGATGCCAACAAGTCGAATAGCATCACCACCTTCGACCTGGTCGAAATCCGTAAGCTGATCCTCCAGATCATCCCGGATTTCACCAACAACACTTCCTGGCGGTTCGTCAACAAGGACTTCATGTTCCCGAACCAATCCAATCCGTTCGCTACCCAGTTCCCGGAAGTTGTGAACATGAACGATGTCAACGCCAGCGTGCTGAACGCCGATTTCGTAGCCATCAAGATTGGTGATGTGAACGGCAGCGCGTCCACGAACTTCGCTTCCAACGACGAAAGGAACGCCACCGGTGCCTTCACGATGACCGCGGAAGACCGGTTGGTACAGAAGGGTGAGCAAGTGACTGTCACGTTCAACGCAGCTGACCTCGATATCGCGGGGTATCAGTTCACGATGAACTTCGACATGAACGCACTTGAATTGGTAGAACTTCTTCCGGGTTTGGCTAATGTCGAGAATTTCGGATTCACCTTGGTTGACAAGGGTGCCATCACCGCCAGCTGGAACGGCGACGCGGCAGCAAGCGAACAGTTCAGCCTCGTCTTCCGTGCCAAGGAAAACGGCCAGCTCAGCAAACTGCTGAGCGTGAATTCTCGCTTCACCACCGCAGAAGCTTACCGTGCAAACGGCGATCTGCTCGATGTCGAGCTGAGCTTCAACAGCAATGCCGCCAACGCTTTCGCACTCTACCAGAACACGCCGAACCCCTTCAAGGGGGAGACGGTGATCGGTTTCAACCTCCCCGAGGCCGGCAACGCGATGATCTCCATCGCCGATGTCTCCGGAAAGGTGCTGACCATCATGGAGCGTGATTTCGCCAAAGGCTACAATGAAGTCCGAATCAACAGCAACGATCTGCCTGCCCAGGGTGTCCTCTACTACACCTTGAAGACAGCTTCCGAAACTGCTACGAAGAAGATGATCATCGTAGAATAATGCCTTCCGCGATTACCGGATGTCAGGGATCCCGTATCCCTGACATCCCCGGTAATCCGGGTCGAATGAATTTGGCAAGCTACTTGCTATAAGTTAGATATGAAAATATTTAATATCTTATTACTCCTCCCGCTTCTCGTAAGCATCCGCTCCTACGGTCAGGCTGTCACCTTCGTAATGCCCGACTTGAGTGCCGATCCAGGTGGCAATGTCCAGCTGGATTTGTTGGTTGAAAACTTCCAGGATATCACCGCCACCCAGTTCTCCGTCAATTGGGATCCGCAGGTGCTGGAATTCGCTGGTATCGACAATTTCGGACTTCCCGACTTGTCGGCGGACGGAAATTTCGGATTGACTGAAACCCTAGACGGCAAACTGCGTTTTTCCTGGTTCCAGCCGGATTTGTCCGGCGTGACATTGGATGACATGACCGCACTTTTTTCCATTTCTTTCCATGTCATCGGTGCAATCAATTCCACTTCCCCCGTCATGATTACGAACGATCCCATCGTCATCGAAATCCTGGATTCGGAAGGGGAAGCGGATTACGAAATAGTAAATGGTACGGTTACGGTACAGGGTCCTAACTCAAACAACACAACAATTCAACCCCAATCTTTTTTTCTCTTTCAAAACAGCCCCAATCCTTTCAAAGATCAATCGATAATTACGATACTTGCCGGGGATTCGATGGATGGCGTCCTGCTGATTCAGGACATGTTCGGGAAAGTTATTCGGGAAACCGCCGTTCGCTTGGCTCCTGGTGCAACCGATTTCACATTGCAAAGATCTGATTTCGGTGCAGCGGGCTCGTATTTCTTTACCATCATTTCCGATCAACTGACCGCCACCAGAAAATTGAGTGTGCAATGAAAGATACGATGAGTTCGGCGGAAAAAAATTAAGAGCCGCCCGATCCTCGTTTATTTTCGTCCCAAATCCGAACATATGAAAAAACCGATTAACTACAGCCTCCTGGCGGGCCTGGCCATTATGTATGCAGTAGCTGCATCCGCCCAGCCTACCTTCTCCGTCTCTCCTTCCACGTCGACCGCCAATACCGGAGACATCATAACGTTGGCCGTCAATGTATCCGGCTTCAATGATGTGATCAGTTTCCAGTATTCCATGAACTGGCCTTCCGCCGTACTGGAATATATGCCTCCGGTCGGAAACCTGACCACCCAACTAAGCGGTTTCACCCAAGCTAACTTCAACAGCACGAACAGCACGCTTTCGGTCTCCTGGTTCGACCAGAATGTGACTGGCGTCTCGCTGCCGGATGGCACCCAATTGTACACACTCTCCTTCAAGGTCTTGTCAACCAGCGAGGCGACCGTTTCCTTTTCGGGGAATCCCACGGTCATCGAGGTGGTGGATTCCAACGGGAACACAATGGACCCGGAGTTCGAATCCGCCATTGTCAATGCTGGTGGTGGCGGTGGCGGCGGTGGCGGCGGTGGCGGCGGGACCACTGAGCTCACATTCTTCGCACCGGACGTCATCGCACCCAACGGCAGCCAGGTATGCGTCGGCATAGGGGTGTTGAATTTCGATTGCATGGTCAGCTCGCAATTTTCCATGCACTTCAACCAGAACATCCTCACTTACTCCGGTGTGCAGGCCTTCGGCCTTCCGGATCTTTCGAATTCCAATTTTGGGACGAGCACCGTCGGAATGGGGACGCTCGTTTTTTCCTGGTTCGACCAGACGACCTTGGGGGTCACGCTGCCAGACAGCAGCATAATATTCGAGATTTGTTTCAATGTGGTGGGGTCCAACGACCAGGTCAGTCCCATTACCATCGATGGTACTCCCACCGTGGTGGAAGTGACCAATTGCGATGGTAACCAGGTGACCCCTGTTTTCGACAATGGCTCTGTGACCGTCGGAAACGATTGCGCCGGTCCGCTTTCCATCACGAGTGCAGATGTCTCCAACGTGTCTTGTTTCGGACAGTCCGGCGGTGCTGTCGACATCACCGTCTCAGGGGGTGGAAACACCAAGACTTATGAGTGGCAAAACGCTTCGGGCGCCGTGGTCGGTACAACCGAAGATTTGTCAGGCGTCACTGCCGGTACCTACACAGTGTCGATCAGCAGCTGCAACGGCCAGGAAACCTTGTCGCAGACTTATACCATCACCCAACCGGCCGCCCCTATCTCCATCAACCAACAGGTTGCCAATGTGGCCTGCTTCGGTGACAACAACGGAGCGATCAATATTACGGTCACCGGTGGTACCATGAGTGCGACCGGATGCAGCGGGTACGCATACCAGTGGAGCAATGGCGCCGTTACCCAGGATTTGTTCAACATTCCGCCCGGCAGCTATACGGTGACGATCACCGACTGCAATGGGTGTACCCTGGTTTCCAATCCGATAACCGTGACAGGATCCAGTTCCGCGCTGTCCATCCAAGCCACGGCGATACCGGTTTCCTGTTTCGGAACGAATTCCGGTTCCGTCATCGTGTCAAATACAGTCGGTGGGCAATCCCCATATCAGTACTCGCTTAACAACGGTCCTTTCCAAGGCACGACGACATTTCCGAACCTTTTTGCCGGAACCTACACCGTGTTTGTCCGTGACGGTTTGAATTGTGTGCGTAGTACCCAGGTGACGGTCTCTTCTCCGACGGACATAAACATCAATCTGACTCCGACGGATGCCTCCTCCGGCAGTTGCAACGGTCAGGTGGTGAGCAATGTGTCCGGCGGTGTGCCATTGTCGGGCGGAAGCGCTTACACCTACCAGTGGTCCGGACCAAACGGGGTGTTACCGGCTACCGGCGCAACGGTAAGCGGCCTTTGTGCAGGTACGTATTGCCTGACGGTCACGGATTTCAACGCCTGCACGAAATCTTCCTGTGTGTTGGTTAGCGAACCGCTCAGCATCTCGCTCGGCAGCAAGAAGGACGCCTGTGTCGGGGTCTGTGACGGAGCTGTCAACCTTCAGGTTGTCGGCGGCATACCGCCGCTGACCTACAACTGGAGCAACGGCGCCACCACACAAAACATCACGGGATTATGTCCGGGCCAATACAGCGTTACGGTGACCAGTACAGCCAACAACGTTTCACAGAGCCTGACGGTCAACATACTCCAAGCCTCTTCCAGCCCGGCTGTTACAAATGCGCTGGTGTCCGATCCCACTTCCTCCATCATTTGCAACGGTTCGGTGACCATCAATCAGGCGGCCGGCGGGCTTGGCCAACCTTTCACTTATCAGTGGGACAACGGCCAAACTGGTCCGAACGCCACCGACCTATGTGACGAAACGACCTATACGGTTACCATTACGGACGGTCAGGGCTGTACCGGGACGGCTGCCTACACACCGGACTTCGTCCTGGTTCCCATGATGCCGGCTTATGTGACGTCCTCCTCCTGTGACAACATCACCAATGGATCCCTGACGGTTCAGCTGGTGGGTGGCATAGCACCCTATGTGGTTGCCATCACCGGCCCCGGCGGACAGACCACCACACAAGCCGGGGTTACGGCCAATTCGGTCACTTTCCAAAACCTGGCTCCCGGAAATTATTCCGTATCGGTGGAGGACGGTGCCATCGGACCGGATTTCCAACAGGTATCCGGCATGGCGGTGGTACAAGCTGTACAGATGACGCTCGACCCGCTCATTATCATTCCTGCCACCGCCTCTTCGACGGGTGCCATCAACATTACCCCCGGGGGGGGTAGCTTGCCTTATGGATACGTTTGGAGCAACGGTTCATTTGCGCAGGACCAGACAGGACTTGCGCCCAACACATATCAGTTGACCATGAATGACGGATCCGGTTGTTACCAAGTCTTCGATGTGACGGTCGGTTTGTTCGATGCGGCCATAGTGGATGCTTCCTCTCCGGAATGCCCTGACCAGAGCGGCAGCCTCGAAGCGGAAGTGACGGGTAGCGACAACACCCCTTTCACATATGTTTGGCGCAATGCCGCGGGGCAGGTGGTATCCCAGTCGGAGGTATTGGCCGACCAACCTGTCGGAACCTATACCTTGCAGGTGACCGATGCGCTCGGCACCGTCATTACCGAGGTTTTCGAAATCACACCGGTCTCCAACCTGCAGGTGCAGGCGATGGCCACGTCCAATTTCAACGGCTTCCCGGTACGATGCGCAAACGGTTCGAGTGGCGCTGCCGCCGTGACCGCCTCCAACGGGATGGAACCATATGTATTCAACTGGAGTACTGGTGCGACGACGCCGACGGTGGGCGGATTGCCCGCAGGCACCTATCAGGTGACGACGACGGACGCGCAAGGTTGTTTCTTTGTCAACAACCTGCTCATCTCCGCACCGCCCCCCATTTCGCTCGAAACGGAAAGCAGCCTTGCCAATTGTATGGATAACAGCGGTATTGCGACGGTTATCGCGATTGGCGGCGTTCCGAACTACAGTTATATCTGGAGTGATCCGCAGAGCCAGGGTCAAGGTACCGCCATCATGCTGCCGGGCGGAACCTACCAAGTCACCGTGACGGATGCCAACCAGTGCACGGCTGTCGCCCAGGCTTTCGTCCCGACGCCGGAACCCTTGCGCATCGCCGGTCTATCCGAGCCTGACAACGGCGGACCGAGCGGCGTTGCCATCGCTACCGTGGAAGGCGGAACCTGGCCGTTTGAGTTCGAGTGGTCCGGATACATTTCCACTGACAGCGTACTGACCGGGTTGCTGCCAGGTAGATATTTCGTGAAGGTGACGGATGCCATCGGCTGCGAAGCCCTGCAGGTGATCACCGTCGGGGACGAAACGCAGTGCGGCGAAGTCCTCACCGTCATTACGCCGGATGGAGACGGTTTCAACGAGGAATTCCTGATCGGCTGCCTTTCCCGCTTTACGGACAACAGGCTGGAGATTTACAGCAGATGGGGTCAGCTGGTGTTCGAAGCGGACAACTACAACGAAGGCGACCTATGGAGGGGGACCGACCGTTCCGGGAACGATGTGCCGGATGGTGTGTACTACTATGTTTTCGATTATTTCGATCCGGTCAGGAACATGCGGGAATTACGCAAAGGAAATGTCACAATCCTCCGGAAATGACGTCCTCGTGAACGACCGGAAGAACGACCGGCCGGTGTTTGCGGTTCCAATCCATCCATCAACCGATTAAATATCAAACAATGAAATCTCTTTATATAGCTTTCGTGATGTTTGTCTCATGTGGTTCCCTTCTTTCCCAGGGGAATCCATACTCCACGGTATTCGGACATTACACGGTGAATCCTGCCTTGATATCACCCGCCTATGTCGGATTCACCGGCTCGCATCATATTCAGATGAACATGCGGACCCAGTGGTCCGGTTTTCCGGATGCGCCCAAGGATTATGCCATCGGTTACCACGGGCCGGTGGGAAAGACGCTGGGGGTGGGGCTTCAGTTGTTGTCGGAAACTGCCGGCAACCTGAACACCCAGCGGTTTCAGATGAATTATGCTTTTCGTTATGACATAAAGCAATTGAAATTGGCGGCCGGTTTTTCAACGGAATTTCTGAATTACCAGCTTGCCAAATCTGTCCGGGAGAATTACCTCTATCAACCTGGAGACCAGAAGGTCGAGGATGCCATAGAAGGCAACAAACTGTTCGACGCCTCTTTCGGACTGCATGGAACCGTAGCGGAGAAGACCAGTTTCAGCCTGACTTTTTCGAACATGGTGCTTTCCCGGATCGGTGCGATTCAGTCCGGCACGCCGGAAGGAAACCTTTTCCGCTATTTCATCCTCAACATAGGCCAGGAGATTGATGTGTCGGCATTCAACTTCAAGTTGCATCCGTCCATCATGGCAGCCCGTATCAAGGACAGGCCTTTCACCATCGACTTCAATCTGCTGGGTTCTTTTGTCGGAGACAAACTGATTGCGGGAGCGACTTATCGGGCAGGGCTTGGAGGAGCGTTCGGTTTGCTGTTGGGTACGAACATGGATGTCATCCGTTTATACTACAGTTACGATGTGTCTTTCCAGAATGTGCAGCAATATCACGGCGGCACGCATGAGGTGACCATCGCATTCAACATGGAAAACGCCAGGAAACGCATGGCACGTGCGGAGACAAAAATGGAGACCGGTTTGTAAAGGATTGTCCGTTTCGGGTCCAACCGTCGGATTCCGTTCCGGTACGGCAGGTTACGAGACACACATTTGTATTGAACGGCAAACAACTGTTTGCGTCAGATAGTCAAAGAAGAGGGCTCCCCGGCTGAACACTGGGGAGCCCTCCTTTCGTTAGGTGCCTGACTTCACCGGTTTATGGGCTCATCGGATGGTCATCCGGAGTAGGGTAGGGCCGCATACGGTGGAAGCTGGATGGGGCAGTAGGGTCAGGACTCCACCTGGAGCAGTTTGCCGGTGGATTTTTCCTTCAGCAGCAGCTTGCGGGTGCCATCCGGCAATATTTCCTCCTTCAGCAGCCAATGCTGTGCATCGTATTCTATTTCCTTCTGTACCCGTACCGCTTCGTCAGGAAGCCCTCTCCATTCCTTGAGGGTGACCGGTTCCCATTGTTTGGATTTGGCGGACCGGTAGGCGGCATCCATGATTTCGTTCACCACATAGCCATCATAAAAGGATTCCACGGGCTGTTGGCCTGTTTCCATGCAGTTGAGCATATCCGTGAACATATGGTTGTAACCCAGGTCATTGGTTTCATCCCCGACCGGAAAGATCCAACCGCTGGAAGATTCCGCTTTCTCCGCGACATAACCGGATTTTCCGGGAGCGGTGAACATATCGAACCCGGTGCGTAGGAAATGATTCAGCCAGATGGTACCGTCGGTGCCCATCACTTCGTCCCGCAGGTCCATGCCGCCGCGAAAAGCCCAGGACACCTCGAACTGTCCGATGGCGCCGTTGGCGTACTTCACCAGTCCGATGGCATGGTCTTCCGCGTCAATCGGCTTGACCTGGGTGTCGGCCCAGCACATCACCTCTACCGGCCGCACCTGTTTGCCGATGAAACTACGGGCGATTTCGATGCAGTGGCAACCCAGGTCGACCAGTGCGCCGCCGCCGGCTTTTTCCATGTCCCAGAACCAGGGGCTGTGGGGGCCGGGGTGCGTCTCCCTGGATTTTGCCCATAGTATCCTTCCGATGGCGCCGTTCCGGACACTTTCAACTGCTTTGAGTGTCTTGGGTGTGTACACCAGGTCTTCGAGGTAGCCGCCGAAAACCCCTGCCTTTTCGACTGCCTGCACCATTTCCCACGCTTCCGCTCCATTGCGGGCCAGGGGTTTGGTACACATGACCGCTTTACCGGCTTTGGCGGCGGCGACGGCCGCCTCCAGGTGTTGGTTGTTTCGAAGGCCGATGCAGACCATATCCACTTCGGGATGATTCACCGCTTCCTCCAGGTCGTTGGTCCAATGGGGGATGCCATGTTTCCGTGCGAATGGTTCTGCCCTTTCGCTGGTGGTGGAGTAGGCCATGACGACCCGGTCCCTGCTTCGTTGCCCATGCAGGGCTGAAATGTAGAAGTCGGCGATGAAGCCGGTGCCTAACATTGCTATCTTTGCCATAATGTTATGTTTGTGAGCCGTTTGCCAATGTGAAAGCGCTTGCGGACCCAGATCGTGTCCTGCATGGCATCCGGTCGGGTTACTATTTTTTGCGGCATGAAATTACAAATTGCCTGCATTTCAAGATACCTTTCCTTTCAAAACAATGACGGAGGAACCAAAAATACGGCCGATATGGACCAGACCAGCGGAAACAGGCAGGCGATTGCAGCTGTGATCATCACGCATAACGTAGCGGACAAAATAGAGCGGACCGTTCGCGCGCTCCTGCCGGTGTGTGAGGAAGTGTTGGTGCTGGACACGGATAGCGATGACGGTACGGTGGCAATTTGCAGACAGCTGGGGGCCAGGGTGGTCTCCACGGATTGGTTGGGGTTTGCCGGTACGAAGAATTTGGGGAACAGCCTGGCAGGTCACGGATGGATATTGTCCGTCGATGCGGACGAGGTGTTGTCAGCAGAATTGGCGGCCGAACTGTCCGGACTGCGGCCGGAGCGGGGCAAGGTATACGCTTTGGACAGAATCACCCGGCTCGGCGATCGTTGGATCCGGCACAGCGGTTGGTATCCGGATTGGAAGATACGTTTGTTTCATCGGGACGATGCCAGGTGGGAAGGAGACTTTGTCCATGAGCGGCTGGTTGTCCGGGTGGGAACGAACGTTGTGCGGCTTCCGGGTAGATTGTGGCACTATTCCTACCGGGACAAGGCGGACCACCTGGCGAGGATGGAGAAATATGCCGGTTTGGCGGCCCGGGAAATGTATGCGAAAGGAAAAAAAAGTCGTTGGTGGCTCCGGTATTTGTCGCCCCTCGTCCGTTTCCTGCGCACTTATTTTCTTAAAGCAGGATTTCTTGACGGGCGGGCCGGTTTCCAGATCAGCATTCGGAATGCCTATATGATCCACCGCCGGTACGAGCTGTTGGAACGCTTGTGGACAGCGTCTGCACGGGATTCGTCGTCCGAAGGAAGCTGAACGAGGATTGGGTCGGAATCGTTCGTCAGCGGGTCCGTATCAGGATGGCAGGCCGTTTTTGCCGGAAAGGTGCTGCGTGCATAACAGCGTCTCGACCGGCTGAGGCAAAAAAAACACAATCGGGTGTCAGGCAAACCTTCACGGAAACCAGGATTGTTCACCGCATATGTTCCGGGCTTTGGCATGCTTGCGCTTGTCTATGTGCTCGGATATCATGTAGGGCAGCACGACTTCCCGGCAATGGCAATCTGTTTCATCTGGCTGTTTCTGGGGTACGCATACGTCAATTGCAGGGGGGGAGCATGGAACCAGGGACGTAGCATCGACTTGTACTGGTTTTGGATGGCCGTATTGATGCGCTTGGTGCTGCTTTTCTCCATACCCTCGCTGAGTAACGATGCATACCGGTTTGTTTGGGACGGTCGGTTGGTAGATGCCGGCATCAGCCCGTACGCGGCTTTGCCGAGCCATTACCTGCAGCCGGGACAATCCGTGCCGGGATTGGACGCGACTTTGTTCGCCGCATTTGGTTCGAAGGACACCTACAGCTGCTATCCTCCCCTGGCGCAGGCGCAGTTCTGGTTCGGCAGTCATTTTTCCCAGGGGAATCTGCGGGTTGCCATGCTGCTGATGAAGAGCTGGCTTTTCATGTTCGAGGTAGGTAACCTGCTGCTCCTCGCATCCCTGTTGCAGCGGTTCGGATTGTCCGGATCCCGCTTGCTGCTGTATGCATTGCATCCGATGATCCTGCTGGAAGGGATGGGTAATCTGCATTTTGAAGTCGCGATGATTTTTTTTGTCTTGTTATCCGTCTGGCTTTTGGACACGGCCATGCGGACCAGCGGGTTTCATCGGTCCTGGTGGCTGTTCACGGCTGGCGCTGCCTTCGCCTTGGCGGTGGCGGCGAAATTGTTGCCATTGCTCTTGCTTCCCTTTTGCTGGTCATATCTTCCGTCTTCGGGCCGGAAGCTATTTTATACTTCGGTCGGCATCTGCACGGCGGTCTGTTTTTGGCCAATGTTTTCCGGCGTCGGGGCGTCGGGGTCCTTTGCCGGATTCTTCAACAGTCTGGGATTGTATTTCCGTCAGTTGGAGTTCAATGGCAGTGTTTACTACCTATTCCGATGGGTAGGTTATCAGCTGCACGGTTACAACCGCATTGCGGTCATCGGACCGGTTTTGGGAACAGCCGCCGCCTTGTTGCTGACCGCCATGGCGGTGCGGAATGCCATTCGTCGTCGCTCTAAGGGTTTGATTTCTGGCCCTGACCTGTTCCGATACTGGTTGTATGCCTACAGCATATACCTGTTGAGTGCGACGACGGTGCATCCCTGGTATCTGTCCTTGGTGGTGGCTTTTTCCGTCTTCACCCGCTGGAAATATGGCCTTGTCTGGTCTGCCTTGGTTGTGATGACGTATGTCAATTATTGGTACGTTCCATATCGGGAGGATCTCCGGGTGGTGGCAGCGGAATATATCCTGGTGGCTGCCGCCTGGGGAATGGACCGCTACCATCCGCAAGGATGGGTAAGGGTATGCAAATTTGTAGATCCGAAGCCATTCTTACAGCGGATTTGGGCATATCGAAGTATATTCGCACGACTCCGTCAATGACAGCCAAGCCCATTCAACGATATTGAAATTTCCAGACAAACCAAAAAAGTCGAAGACATGGCCAGTTTGTTGGAAGCCATCCAAGCGGCTAAGCAGCGTGGAGAGAAGAAGTTGGCGGTACTGATAGACCCGGACAAAACCCATCTCAGCCACCTGGACTCCTTGTTGGACCGTGCGGTGGATGCGGCGGTGGATTACTTCCTGGTCGGCGGCAGTCTGCTTGTCGACAGCATGCTGGAGGAATGCCTGCAGGTCATCCGGGAGCGGAGCAGGATTCCCACCATACTTTTTCCGGGCAATACGACGCAGATCAGCAGGCGCGCGGACGCCTTGTTGTTCCTGTCCCTCATTTCCGGCAGAAATGCCGACCTGTTGATTGGGAATCATGTCGTCGCGGCGCCGCAAATCAGGAAAAGTGCGCTGGAGGTGATGCCGACAGGCTACATGTTGGTGGAAGGCGGCGTGTCTACTTCCGTCCAGTACATAAGCAATACCCAGCCGATCCCTGCGGACAAGGACGACATTGCCGTCTGTACGGCCATGGCTGGTGAGTTGTTGGGTTTGCGCTTGATTTACATGGATGCGGGAAGTGGTGCGCGGAATCCGGTGTCGGACCGGATGATCGGCGCGGTCAGCCGTACCGTCTCTGTTCCTTTGTTGGTGGGCGGCGGTATCCGTACACCACAGGTGGCGGCAGGGAAAGCGCGGGCGGGAGCGGATATCGTCGTCGTCGGGAATATGCTGGAAAAAAATCCAGACCTGGTACATGAACTGGCGGCGGCGGTCCATAGCGCAGGGCTGCAGGCTCATTCCGCCCAATGATACGAAGCCACCACCGCCTTTCCGGTCCTGGTCAATTGTGCGAGCAAGCTCGAACGGTCGGTTAGAATGCGCACCTTACCCTTCAATCCAGGTGACAGTGTGAAACCGCCTTCGGTGCCTGGCCGTCTGTTGGGGAGGGATATCCGGATCAGATAACCGGCGTCACCGGGCGTTTCCGACACCATCTCCACCGTTCCGATACATTCTCCGTATTCCTCGAACGGATATCCGTCCAACCGGAGTCGGGCCGGCAGTCCCGGAACGACTTTGCCGATGCGGTCATGGGGCAGGTGGGCGAAAGCATGGAAGGATGGGGCCGCGTTGGCCGGGACAACCCGGAAAAGGGTGGTCTTGTCAGCCACCGGCAGTTTGGCGTAGAGCGGAAGATCCCATTCCAGGCGTCCGTCCACCGGTGCAGTCAAGGTGTTCCTGTCCAGCCATTCGTCCAAAGCACCCAACAGGCACCGATGTTTTTCCCGTAGATCCAGCATGGCCGACCGAAGGCGTTCGGAAGCGGAATGGGCAGATTCGAGGCGTTCCGCCGCCAGTTCGGCCAATGCCAGGTGATTCGCTTCCGCCTGGCTGCGCAGGTTGGCCGCCGAACGCAAGGCGTCGAGATACCATTGGCGGCTCTGTTCGTATTCCGTCCTGCTGCCGGCCCCCTTTCCGTATAGGAGACTGTCCCGTTCCGCCATTTCCCGAAAGAGCTTTGTTTGTTCGGACGCGACATCGAGCTGGTCCCGGATGGCCGTGGCGGTATTGCGAAGGATGACTTCGCGTTGCTGCAGGTTGCGCAGGCGTTCGGCATCCACGGACTGTTGTTCCAGGCTCAGCAAGTGGGTATGTGCGCTTTCGAACGCCGCCACGACCGGCGCCAGGCTGCCGGAAAGATGCAGTCCGGTCAACCCGAAGCGATGCCGGGCCTCCTGGTCGGACCAGGGGAAGGCATCCAGTTGGGATCGCAGGAAAAGTACGGCATCAGGGTCTGCCGGATCGTCCAGCAGCAGCAGCCGTTCACCCGCGCGAACCGTATCCCCGTGGTTTTTCAGTACCGACCGGACGGTGCCTTCCCGGGGAGCCAGGACGGCTACAGCAGGGTGGGCGGTGGTGACCATGGCTTCCGCTTCCACGATGAGCGGGTAGCTGACCAGGCTGCCCAGCAACACCATGCCCAGCAGGGCGACCAGGATGATTGCGGTGCCCCAGTGGAGCCACCAGCCCTCCGGTTGACCAATGATTTGTCTTAACGAAAGCTCGTTGGACGGGTGTATATCCGATGTCAGTCGGTTCATAAGGCTGATGATGGGCAGGAGGAGGTGGCCGTTGCGGCTCACCCTTCCAGGACAAGCTGGTTCTTCACCAGCCGGAAATAGCTGCCTTTGCAGGCGATCAATTCTTCGTGGGTTCCCTTTTCCACGATACGACCCTGTTCAAGGACGATGATCTGGTCAGCATCCCGGACGGTATTGAGCCGATGCGCCACCACCAAGGCCGTCCGTCCCCGGAAGTATTGCCTCAGCCCGTGGTTGATTTGTTGTTCGGTGTCCGAATCGAGGGCATTGGTCGCCTCGTCGAACAACAGCAAGGACGGGTTCTTGTACAGTGCGCGGGCGATCAGGAGCCGTTGGCGTTGTCCCTGGCTGAGGTTTGCTCCGCGGGGAGCCAATCTGGTATGGTATCCCAACGGCAGGCGCTTGATGAAATCAGCGGCCAGGGCCCTGTCGGCGGCCGCAGACACCGCTGCTTGGTCCGGCTGTTGCCAGTCCGGTTCGCTTTCCGCAATGTTGGCGGTGATGGAGTCGGAGAACAGAAAGCCGTCCTGCATCACAGCGCCGCAAAGTTTGCGCCAATCCGTCCCTGGAATTTCGTGGAAGGGGATGTCGCCCAGGAAAATATCACCCGCGGTCGGTGTGTAGAACTGGAGCAGTAGCTTCAGGATGGTGGATTTGCCGCTTCCGCTGCTGCCTACGAGGGCGGTGACGGTACCCGGTTCCAGGGTGAAGGTTATATCGTGCAGCACATCCTCCGCATCCGGATGATACCGGAAAGAAACATGGTCTACCCGGATGGGCGCCAGCGTCCGCAGGATCGGGCGGCCGATGGCAGGTGATGCTGTTGGGGCTTCATCACCATGTATTTCCGACAGTCGGCGGAAACTGAGGTCGGCATCCTGTGCCGCACGGCTGAAGCCGGTCAATTGCTGGAAGGCAAGATTCACCTGACCCAACAGGAAGGAAATGGCCAGCAGGGAACCCAGCGTCAGTTCCCCATGAATGACGGCCGTGGCCGCGGTGGCTGTCAGTAGCAGGTCTTTTGCCTGGAGGAGGAAACTGGCGCCCATCTCCTGCCATTGGGCAATGCGCAAGGCCTCCACCTGGGCTTGGAAGACGTGGGCCTGCTGGGACATCCACCGCATCCGACGGCGCAACTCGCTGTTTTGCAGTTTGATTTCCGCTATTCCCTGGAGGATTTCCAGTAGAAGTTGCTGACTTTCAGCCCGTGTTTGGAACCTATGCTGGTCAGCCGCCGCCCGCTGTCGGCGGAACAACAGGATCCAGCCAAGGTATGCGGCGGTGGATACGGCGAACAGCAGAAAGAGTCCCGGGTCGAAATAGGCCAGCAAACCGCCCAGCAACAGCACACTGATTCCGGAAAAGAAGGTTTGCAGCACGCTGACGGAAAAAAACTCCTCCATCCGGCGGTGGTCCGCAATCCGTTGCAAGAGGTCGCCTTCCTGCTTCCGGTCGAAGAAGGCCAGTGACTCCCGCATCAGCCGGATTAGAAAATCCGACAACATGGTGATGTTCACCCGGGTTCCGATGTGCAGCAGGATCCATCCTTGCAGAAACCGGATGGCACTGATGCCGAGGAACAAGGCAAGTTGGCACCATAACATCATCCATACGAAGGATATGTCGCCGTTGCCCACGCCCCGGTCGATGATGGCACGGGTCAGGAGCGGAACAGCCAGTTGGAACAGGCTGATTCCGAACAAGCCCAGCAGCAACTGGATACCCAACCGGCGATAAGGTCTTACGTAAGACCACCACAGACCGTATCCGAAACGGACGCGGTCCGGTGCCACCGGTTCCTGTCGCGGGACGGCATCCGGTTCGAAAAGGATGGCGATACCATCTCCTTCCGGCGTCAGCCAATGCGCCTGCAGGCCGGTGACAGGCAGGGTCAGTTTGCCCAAGGCAGGATCCGCAAGGTATGCCTTCTTTCGTGTCAGGCGGTACAATACGACGTAATGCCGTTGGTCCCAGCTCAGGATACATGGCAAAGGGGCATCCGTCAGGCCGAGGACTTCGGTTCCGTCCCGGCTTTGGAAGGGTAATCGGACCGGCAACGCCCGCAAGCCGATTTCAGATGCGGCATGCACAATTCCTCGCACGGAAACGCCGTCCCGGTCCAGGAATGTCTTTTCCCGCAGGCTTTCCAGGTTGTGACGCATACCGTGGTGGGCAGCCACCATCTGCAGGCAGGCCGCCCCACAGTCCGTTGCATCCAGTTGTGGATAGAATTTGAATCCCATGGCATATACATCCGACGGCTGAGGTAGGGATGATGTCGGATGATACGGAATTTCCGTTCGGGATGTTCCACTTCCACCCGGGGAGTAGGGCAGGGCAAAGGCTTGCAACCAAATGGACCTTGGGTTGTTTGAATTATTTGCAATTCTTTTCTGAACGTGGGAAGCCGTCGCTTCATTTCCGGTGTCGCTTCCTCCGCCAGTTCCGGTCGTTACGTGAAACAGCCCCTGCAGTCAACTTGGTAATGAAAAAACTACCTACTCTTTCGCCGACGTTTCTTTTCGGTGCCGCCAGCGCCTTGCCTGCCGATGCATCGGTGTTCAAATCTACACCGGGCCGATGACAGTCATCCTACAAGCCCTCCGCGAGGCCATCAGCAGTGAGAACAAGTCCTTCACAACCGGCAGCCTGAACAGAGCCATCGTGTTGCTTAGCATTCCGATGGTATTGGAAATGATCATGGAGGGCGTGTTTGTGTTGGTGGACGCCTATTGGGTGTCCCGGCTGAGTGTCGAGGCGGTCGCCACGGTCGGGCTGACGGAGACGGTCATGACGATGGTATATGCCCTGGCCGCCGGTCTGAGTACGGCGACTGCGGCCTTGGTCGCCCGCAGGACCGGAGAGGGTAACCGGGAGGGGGTGGCTCTCGCGGCGGTACAGGCCATGTTTCTGACAGCCATGGTATCCGTTCTGCTCGGCATACCTGGATTTCTTTTGGTGGAGGAAATTTTGTATTGGATGGGTGGGACAGATTCCCTGGTTGCCGCTTGTTCCGGATACACCGCGATCATGTTCGCCACCAACGGTATCATCCTGTTTCTCTTCGTTTTCAATGCGGTGTTCCGGGGGGCTGGTCAACCCATTTACGCCATGTGGGTGTTGCTTTTCGCCAACTCGGTCAATCTGGTGCTGGATCCGGTACTGATCTTCGGTTGGGGGCCAGTCCCGGCCATGGGTGTGGAGGGGGCTGCGCTGGCTACGGTGATCGGCCGTGGCAGCGGTGTCCTGTTGCAGGTTTATTTACTTCTCAAAGGTACCGGTTTGCTCCTGGAACGGCGGCATCTGGTATTGGTGCGGCGAACCGTAATACGGCTGATGCAGGTGTCTGCAGGCGGTACGGGACAATACATCATTTCATCCGCCAGCTGGGTTTTCCTGGTACGGATCGTGGCGGAATTCGGCAGTGAGGCCGTCGCCGGCTATACCATTGCCATCCGGGTCATCATTTTCACCTTCATGCCGGTCTGGGGGCTGGGCAATGCCGCCTCCACCCTGGTCGGACAAAACCTGGGTGCCGGACAACCGGCCAGGGCGGCCGCTTCCGCCTGGCGGACCGCCCACTTGACCATGGGTTTTCTGGCCTTTGTTTCCCTTGTGCTGGCTTTTTCCGCTCCTTTCGTCCTGCCACTCTTCAGCGAGATCCCTTCGGTGGTCGGCACAGGCGTGCAAACCCTGCGGATCTTTTCCGTCAGTTATACTGTTTATGCCTACGGTTTGATTCTGAGCCAATCCTTCAATGGTGCCGGAGATACCCGTACGCCCACCCTTGTCAACTTCATTTGTTTCTGGCTGCTGGAGATTCCGCTGGGTTATTGGCTGGCCATTCGCTGGGAAGGCGGAGTTCCGGGCGTTTGCTGGGCAGTAGCCATTTCCGAGACCGTCATGTCCCTCGCCATGATTTACCTGTTCCGGAAAGGACATTGGAAAAAACAGGTGCTCTGACGCCTGTCCTCCGCCGTCGGTACAAGGCAGTTCATGGTCTCAGCACCACCCCCGCCAACAAGAACCAGGTGTCTATGCCCTTGTTGGGCGAGAACAGGTTGGCGTTGGAGATGTGCCGGAACCGGGCCGTCAGATGCCCGGACAACCGACCCGCCACGCGCGGTCGACCGATGACGCCCAGCGAGAAGTTGTCGGAGAAGATGAATCCCCGTGCTTGCTGCCGGGTTTCGACCGTGATGAAATGCGGGCCCGTCCCGACGGCTGCCCGTACATCGACCCGTTCCGCCACCCGCTGCTGCCATGCGATGCCGGTGTTCACACCGAATTCAACGTTCGTCTTTCCCCTGGGTTTGAACTCCGCCAGCACAAACTGCGGCTCCAGAAAGATGCTCCATGTCCGGGTCGCTGACCTCCCCCAGGTCCGGACCGGCATCGACACCAGGCATTGGTACGGTTGGTACCGGACACCCTCGGTCAGCCGCTCGTTGATGACCGGCCATCCGAATGAAATGGTCTTGGGGGATTCGGCCTGGCCGTTCATACGCGACGAAACCAGGCTTTGCAAGAGGAGTGCCAGGAGGACTTGCTTTTTCATGATGGTGACGGACGGGTAAGGTTTGTCTCTAGGATTTGTTCGAAGCTTAAAATTCGTGTAAATTCGCATCTTGACAAAATTATCCGAATGCCGGACTCCCGGGGGGGATTCCTGGCGGGTGCGGTCCGCGGGCGGACTACCGGCGATAGGGATTTGTATTTCGTAATGGACCTCTTTTGGTACTTTTCGGTTTTGGCAGCCTTCTATTCCACCCATTCCGTACTGGCGGCGGAAGGTGTCAAGAAAAAGGCAGCCGCGAGGTTTCCCTTGTCGACACGGTATTACCGCCTGTTCTACAATCTGCAGAGTGTGCTGTGGTTGTGCCTGGTTGTCTGGCACTATCGTCTGCTTGACCAACAGCTGTTGTTCGATCCCGGATGGTGGCGTTGGATGGGCGGGATGTCCGTCTTTTCAGGCTGCTACGTTTCCATGGCCGCTTTGGAAAGGTACGACCTGGGCCATTTCCTCGGATGGCGGCAGGTTTCGCAACCCGGGGCGACGGAATTTTCTAAGTTGGAAACCAAAGGATGGAACGGGCTTGTCCGCCATCCTTTGTATTTCGGTCTGTTGTTGCTGACGGTCGGCGGTTTCCTGTGGTTTCCGACGGATGTCCATTTGATTACCGCAGTCCTGACAACCGTCTACCTTGTCGTGGGTAGCCGCCTGGAAGAGCATAAGCTCATCGGTCATTTCGGCGACGCCTACCGGGAATACCGGACGACAGTGCCTGGCCTGCTTCCGTTTTCTTTCCTTAAAAGGAAATGAACGGGTTTTTGCCGCCGGGTGGGTGGTCCGCCTGCCATAAGTCAATCCTTCATGCGGGTTAGCGCCCTGGCCGGGGCGCCATCCCGCTCGTTCACAGCCATGGTAACAAACGAATTGTCCGCTGCGAAACTCCTGACGTTCCTCCTGCTCCTGACGGGTTGCAGCGTTAGGGAGGATAACGTTGCGCCCCAACCCAACGTACTGTTCATCGCGGTCGACGACCTCAACGATTGGGTGGATGTCCTGGGGGGACACCCCGGCACCTTCACCCCACATATCAATCGCTTGGCCTCACAGGGCACCCTGTTTTCCAATGCCTATTGCGTCGCTCCCAGCTGCAATCCGTCCAGAGTGGCGGTGCTGACCGGAATCCGCCCTTCCACATCGGGTGTTTATTCCAATGTGCAAGCTATGCGGGAAAGCCCGTTGCTGGCGGATGCATGGACCATTCCCCAATATTTCCGGCAGCATGGGTACAAGGTCATGGGAAGCGGCAAGATATTTCATGCAGGTTTTCCCGATCCGGTCTCGTGGGATGTGTACTGGCCGTCGCACAGCGTAACGAAACCAATGGATCCGGTCCTTCCCGTTCGAACCTTGGATAGCAGGCTGATGGACAGCCTGGGCTACGGAGAAAAGTTCGGCGGATGGGATTGGGGACCGCTTGGGGAAGCGGATACGGCCATGGGTGATTGGAAAGTCACGGACTGGGTGATCGGCCAGTTGAGGAAAGATCATGACAAACCTTTTTTCCTGGCTTGCGGCATTTCCAAGCCGCACTTGAAATGGCATGTTCCTGCCAAGTATTTCGACTTGTATCCATTGCAAGAGGTAAGGCTCCCTTTGGTGAAGGAGGATGACCTGGCGGACATTCCGCCCGCGGGCAGCGCCTTTGTACGTAGCACGGAACACCAAAAAGTCTTGGAAAGCCAACAATGGCACAGGGCCGTCCAAGCATACCAAGCCAGCATCACTTTCGCAGATGTTTGTGTGGGGAGGGTGTTGGATGCTCTCGAACGGAGCCGTTACAACCGGAACACCATCGTCGTCCTGTGGTCCGACCACGGGTTCGCACTCGGAGAAAAACAGCACTGGCGTAAGTTCGTCCTATGGGAGGATGTGATCAAGACGGTGTTTGTCATTCATGACACACGGGATGCTTCGAAAGGCCACAAGGTCGAGGATCCGGTCAGTCTGCTTGACATCTACCCGACTTTGGTCGATTTGTGCGGATTGACGCCGAAGAAGGAGCTGGAAGGGAACGACCTGTCTTCTTTGTTGAAAAACCCGGCTATCTTTTGGAACAAACCGGTGCTGACCACCCATAACCGGGGAAACCATTCCCTGCGGTGGCGAAACTGGCATTACATACGCTATGCCGACGGTTCGCAGGAATTGTACGACCTGAACAAGGATCCGCACGAATGGGAGAACCTGGCTGACGAGAAAGCGTATGCCTGGGTGATACGGAAGCTGGCCAAGGATTTGCCTCGGACGTAAGCCGCAGCGGTACGCCGGGCCAAACGGAAGATCGGGAAGGAGGAGGATTAGGATGCCAAACGGCTTTGCTTACAATGGCCCTGACAATTCCTGGAACGTGGTGTGAACAAAACCGAGGGTGAAGCCGTTGGGCAATAATGCCCGTCATGGAAGGAAAATTCCGAAACAATGATTCTTATCGGCGGTGGGTGGCAGGAACAGCATGCCATGCGACAATGCAGCCGGTGCAACCGAAACAAAGATGAACAAGAGAACAATCCGCTTGATAGCCGTCCTGTCGACAACATTTTTCACAATGAAGGCAGGAGCACAAGACACCACCATTTACAAGATGGTGCCGGATCCGCCGCGATTTCCGGGTTGCGAACGCATGGATACGACGGATGCCGTGAAAAACCAATGTGCACAGGCTTCCCTCCTGCTTTTTTTCAACCAGAACATGGAATACCCTTGGGAAGCCAGGGAAAAGGATATAGCCGGCACGGTGGTGTTGTCCCTTGTCGTGGAAAAGGACGGTACGGTATCCCGGCCGGAGATTCTCAAGGACATCGGGGGTGGTTGCGGAGAGGAAGTGCTGCGGGTGGCGAACGGGATGAACGAAGCGCTGCGTCTGGCCGGCATGGCTTGGAAACCGGGTAGGAAGGACGGGATGCCGGTCCGTACCCAGGTCGTGGTCCCCATCAAGTTCAAACTGGAGACCCCGCCGGATTTCGTCCTGCTGGACGGGGTGGACACTGTTTACGTCGCGCTGGACGATTCCGTCCGGTTCAAAGGGGGAGCGTCCGCCATGCAGAATTTTCTACAGGCCCGCCAACAGGTGCCGGACAAATACCGCGACAGTTGCTTTGCCGGGGTGATGAATCTCAGTATCCTCACACGGCCGGACGGATATGTGCGGGTAGTCGACCTGACGGATCATTGGGGCTTGGGTGCCGATTTCGAATGGGAGGCCATCCGGACAGCCACCGCCACCTGGGGCAAATGGACGCCAGCCGTCCGCAACGGACGCTCAGTGCCCGCCCTGGTGGATTTGCCGCTCACTTTTCTTTCCGACACGCACCGATGTGCGGACAAAGCCGCCGATTTCCACGAAGCGCTCAGTTTGTCCATGGAAGGCTCCAGCTTGTTCAACGAAGGAAAACAGGCGGAAGGAGTGGAAAAACTAAACCGGGCCATCGAGCTATTTCCGGACAATACGGATTTCCGCTATCTCCGAGGGCAGGCCTACATGAACATGAACGAACTGGAGAAGGCCTGTGCGGATTTCCGCTTGGTCCAGGCCCGGGTCTCCATCGGCATGGTGGAGCAGTTGGTGCCGATGATCTGTCAGTGAGGCAGCTTGCGCTGCATCCGGTCCGCCTGTTCGGCCGTTTATGTGCAGGCAACAGCGCGCCCGGCCCGCCCGCGCTGAAAAAAGCCGTCGGTTCCAGACGAAAGGCTGGCGTGGGGACGTTCCTACAAATGCCGGCGTCCATATGCGTGTGACTGTCCGCATTTGTTCAACCAATCACCTGCCGAAACATGACCAAGCATATTTTTTCCGTCTGCATGCTGTTGTTTTTATTCGTGGTCAGCTTGTCCGCCCAACGGGATACGCTGGCGGATTTCCGCATCAAGGGAGCTGCCATTGGTATCAGTGCGCCAGAACTGGTGGCCGATATGATGGTGACCATGCCGGGTTTGGGGAGCGACGCACGGGAGATGATCAACCAACAAAGTGTCAAACCCTACCTGATGCCGCCGAGGGAGGCGGATAGTCGTGCGGTCCTGCAGAGTTATGTCATCTCGGCCGCCATGGAATTCTACACCAATTTCCGGAAGAATTACAAGGTCAACCTGAGTCCTGACTTCGTCAGCCTTCAATTGGAACAGCCTGGCACACAGGATATCCGGCAGATTCTCCGCTTTCTGGTGACAGATGGTACGGTTCCGGCGGACTTCCTGCCGTTTGGTGCCTCCCGAATTCCGGCCGGCGTCGAACCGCCGGTAAGATTCCGGATAGCCAACTATCTGCAGTTGTTTCCGCCGGAGGCCCGCTCCCTGCAGAAGGTGTTCGAAATCCAGAAAGCCCTGATGCGTGGCAATCCGGTCATTGTACATATGGCGCTGCCGGAATCGGTGAAAACTGTCTCCGATACCCGGTTCTGGGCACCCTCGGTTCCGGCAGGTTCCACCGATTCGCCTCTTCTCCCGTTCCTGGTCGTCAGTTACAACCTGGACCTGGACGCTTTCGAAATCATGGGGCCATGGGGTCCGGAGTGGGGCAGCGATGGCTATCTTTGGTTGAAATTCGATGACGTCGGGCGCTACTGCAAAGAAGCTTTCGTGTTGGTTCCCGATAAGAAAGGATAACAGCCTTCCATGTATGTCACATCGGACTTGCAACGGTGCCGAAGCCTTATGAAAATCAATCATTCATGCGCACGCCCTTCAACAAATTCCGCTATCTGGGCTTTATATTGCTGGGAATTGCCAGGCATCCTTCGCCGGGGATTTCCTTCAGGCCGCTTCCTCCCTGGGAATCGGGCTGGCGTTCGATCCGTTCGACCTGGCGCAGCCGTGGAAAGAACGGCCTGTATGGCAAAAGATTCTGTTGATGTTGCACTTGGGTAGTGCGGCAGCCCTCTGGAACTGGGCATCGGACTGGATGCGAGATGATCATCCGTTCGGGCCATGTCACCCTCCCTGCTGCGGGCATACCGGAAAAAAAAGCTTTATATGACAAACCAATCGACATTGAAAGGCAAGGTCGCCTTCGTTACAGGCGGAACCAAAGGAATCGGCTTCGGAATCGCGCAAGCGATGCTGGAAGCCGGCATGAAGGTGGGTATCACCGGTCGGAGCCAGGACAAGGTGGACCAGGCTGTTTCCGCGTTGTCCGCCTCCTACGGGGAGGACAAAGTCTACGGCTGGGCGGCGGATGTCCGTGATGCGGCGGCCTTGCACCGGGCCGTGGCGGACTTACTGGCCAAGACAGGCAAACTGGATGTTGTGGTGGCCAATGCCGGGGTGGGCCATTTCGCAGGCATCGAGGATCTGTCGGAAGCGGATTGGCAGGAAACCATCGATGTCAATCTGACCGGTGTTTTCCACACCGTCAAGGCTACGCTGCCGGCCGTCATAGCGGCCAAAGGATATTACATTACCATCGCCAGCCTGGCCGGGACAAATTTCTTTGCCGGGGGGACGGCCTACAACGCATCCAAATTCGGATTGGTGGGATTCACACAGGCCATGATGATGGACCTGCGGAAGCATGGTGTCAAGGTGACGACCATCATGCCGGGATCCGTGGCGACGGAATTCAACGACCATGTGCCGACGGATGCCGACCATTGGAAGATCCAATCGGAGGATATCGGACAAATGACCGTCGACCTCCTGCGCATGCATCCGCGCACGCTCCCCAGCAAGGTGGAGGTAAGACCCACGATGCCGCCCGGGAAGTGAAACTGCTTCTTACCCCTGCAGGTCATTCAATCCGGACGACCACCCAGCCACGTGCTGGCAACTGTATTTCCAGGTCGGTGCCATGCTGTTCGTCCAGCTGTGCGATCCTGCTTTCGGCGAACATTTGGTCTGTCCGGTCGCTGAAGCCCAGCGAGAGGGTCGCCTGTTTCCGGAGCCCGGTGTAATACAATGGCAAGCGGATGTTTCGCGTGATGGCTGTGGCGGTCGGGTTGAATAGCATGGCCATTCCCTTGACCGGAAGCCGGGAATCCACGTGCAGGAAGCCGTCCCAATCCTGGCCGTCCGGTCTGCGCAGGTGCAGGAGGTCGGCATTCAGGATATCCCGGTATTTTTTGTACCACTGAACGACGCGTATGACTGCCTCCTTCACCACCGGGCCGTCATAGAGCCGCGGACCGCGGTAGCAGCTTTGCACACCCGCGCCGAAGTTTTGCCAAAGATGGGCGAGGTAGGCATCCAGGTGTTCCGACAGAGGCTCCAGTGTGGCTGCTGCTCCGCCTCCATGGTACTCAACCAAGGGGGTGAAGGTCCATCCCATGGATGGTAGTTTCGTCCAGGTGCCGTCATAGATGTTTTGTCTGCCCAGGATGATCTGCCTTTCGCGTGGTAGCGACCAGTTCACTTCCCGATACCCTATGCCGGTTTTGTTGCTGCCGTTCAGGAAATACCAATCCGGCGCGTTGAGATAAATGCCTTTCTCCCGCAGCCATCGGTAAAAATCGTCCGTGAGAGACCATTGTTGCCACTGGGAATCCGCAAGCCCCTCGTGGCCAGGATGTTTGGTGCTGGCACATAGGTCTCCCGGATAGGGGCCGTCATGTTCCAGCAGGTCGAAGCCGGTCTTGGCAAGGAAAGTCCGCAACTGGTCGAGGTACCGGATACCCCAGGTGCTCCCGAGGCAAGGGGCGTTGCCGAAAATCGCACCGCCCGGCTGTCCTGTCCGAGGGTTGATACAATCGTTCTGGTCGTCGATATGCCGACTGGAGAAGAGGGAATAACCGCCCAGCTGTATTCCTTTCGAATGGGCATAGTCTGCCAGTGCCTTGTAGCGGGCGATATGTTCCGGCCTGGTGTCTTCCATGTCGAATCCGCTGCCGAAGCTGAGAATGACCATCTCGAAGCCCGTTTCGGCACACTGGTCTATGGCCGACCGAATGACGGCGGGGTCGGTGGAGGTAAGGTGCATGAATATGGGGTTCTCAGTGGCCCAAGGGGTGAGCGTTCGGTACATACGCCGTTCCGCCAAGCCTTTTCTCTCACGGTCATGGCTGTCGTGGAAGAGCTCCCAAACCCGGAATGTTTGGAAGGTATCCCCGGGGGAAAGGATGATTCCTGGTCCGATGGGCGGGAAAACCTGCAGCAGACAGGGTGTCTGTCGCAGGTAGTTGACCTGTGAGCTGTACTGCGGGTCCGGCATCCAGTGGACAGTCTTGTTGGAGAACCGGCTGCTCATGTCATGAAAGGCATAGTCGCTCTGCACCAGTATGTTCGGGGTCATCAGCCCCTCCCCGTGGTCCACAGAGCTTTCCTCTTCCCGGACAGCGAGCATTTCACTGGTGAAGTGGTCAATCCGCAGGGGGGGGCGGCCCTCCGTTTGTACGGAAATCCACTTGCTGAGCAGCGGAATCCCGTCGTACATTTCGTAGTGTACGCTCACACGGATTCCGCTCCATTTTTCCGCCGGATGGGAGAAGTGAAAATTGATGCGTTTGCCGCTTGTCGGATACTGGGTTGTGGCGGACCATCTGGTCTGGTTCCAGACCAAGCGTGGCCGCACGGCTTCGACATCGTAGGCATCCAGACGGAAGGCATCCGGGGGTGCGGTCATGGCATCCAGCCATTCCGGCAGCAGGTAGGCATATTCCGGTTGCCCGTCCAGTCCTCCGATGTTCACCGTGTCGCCGTCCAGGACAAGCCGGGCTTCCGGCTTGACACCCCGCACGAAGTTCTCCCGGTTCGCGGTCAGCGTCACATGGGTGGTGGCGAAGCCTGGATACACGTGCCATCGCCGCAGCAACAGTCCGTTGCTTAGGATGATATCCCGGGTGCCTTCCCGGAATACGGCCGTCTGGCAATCGGAGGGGTGTATCAGCCAGTCATTTCGTTCCTGGCAGGCGGCCGACCCGAAAGCCGGCAGGGTGTCCAGGTCGACGAGGACGGCCTGGGCAGCCAGCCCGAACCAAGTGAACAGCAGGCCGACCGTCAGGGACCGGTTTCGTTGGAATGGGAATTTCCTGCGGTGATGCATGGATTGGACATTTCGGTGCAATGGATCGTCGTGGCGCGGCGACGGTTCCGCCGGTTTCAGCTTCCTGGCTCATTTCATGACCATCCGGAGGGGATCCCAATGGACAAGTCGCTTTTCGAAATAGCTGACATTGGCTGCCAGGGAAGGTGCGGCGGCACGGAAACCAAAGATGGCATCCTCCACGGGTTTCTTTCCGGTTCGGATGCTGTCGAAGAAATTCCGATGGTGGTCCAGTCGTTCATCATATCCGCGGGGCACGGTGTATTCCTGGACATCCGGAGAATGGAGCCGGGGTGGTCTGGCCGGGTATTGTTTTTCGTACCATGCCTTGTAGGACGCCTGTTGTTCGGTGGTGAACGTGTCAAAGGTATCCCAGCCGCCGAAGCCCGGATAATTGTCCACCTCACTCCGTCGAACGACGAGGTTCGACCACCCGATTTCCATGATACCCTCCGTGCCGACCAACCGGTTCATGAATCCGCCGCCGTCTCCACTGATGAGGTTGACGCGCATTTGCAGGTTGAAGGCCGGATGGGCGGCGGTTTCGGGATAATCCATGAGGGCGATCTGGACGTCCGGCACATCCCGCCCGTCCTCCCAGTACCGAAGGCCGCCTGTGGCGAAGATGGTTTCCGGTCCGGCGGAGTCGATGACGTAATGCAGTCCGGAGAACAGATGGACAAAAAGATCCCCGCCGACGCCGGTTCCGTAATCCTGGTAGTTCCGCCAGCGGAAGAACCGGACCGGGTCGTATGCCCGTTTGGGGGCGTCCCCCAGGAAGCGTTCCCAGTCGACGGTCTTCTCCGAAGCATCTGTCGGGATGGAATACTGCCAGGCACCGTTGGCGGATTGCCGGTCCATCCAGGATTCGGCGGCGATCAGTTTTCCGATGGCGCCTTGCCGGAACAGTTCCCTGGCTTTGAGGCTCACGATGGAGCTGACCCGTTGGCTGCCGACCTGCAGGATCTGTCCGGTGGATTCCTGCGCAGCGATGACGGCCTTGCCCTCCTCCAGGTGTTGCACCATCGGTTTTTCACAGTAAACGGCCTTGCCCGCCTGAAGGGCGGCAATCGATATATGGTCATGCCAATGGTCGCTGGTACAGACGAACACGGCATCTATGTCAGGACGGACGAGCAGGTCTTCGTACCGTCGTGTGGTGAACAGCTGGTTGCCGAAGACCTCCCTGGCACGTGCCAGGTGCCCGTCGTAGAGGTCGCATACCGCCACCAGCTCTACCCCCGGCACCTTCAGGGCGGTGCGGCAGTTTTCAAACCCCATGATGCCCATGCCGACACAGGCGATCCGGATGGTGTCGTTGGCGGAAAAACGGCCTTCGGGGCGCTCCCACGGCAGTTCGTGTAGCTGATTGGCCGCCGACCCGACGGTGGGCAGGAGGGCGGATCCCAATGCACCGGTCGCCA
This sequence comes from Bacteroidota bacterium, assembly GCA_041163745.1. Classification (GTDB taxonomy): domain Bacteria; phylum Bacteroidota; class Bacteroidia; order Chitinophagales; family Saprospiraceae; genus UBA6168. The sequence goes on along the minus strand of JBEAQU010000071.1, from coordinate 88,338 downwards.
TCTTCCTGACGAAAGACCTCCGGGAACTGTCTTGATACTTTTTCATTGCTTTGTGTTTTAATGGTCTTGCATGGTGTGGGTGATGCAGCATGCTTCCAGCTGCGACGAGAACGGCCGGGGCCGGCCGATTTCAACCGTCGGGCTGAAAATCGGTTATTTTTTGTAAAAAACAAAACCTGTCCCAACCCTTTCCCCTTTCGGCGGGTTCAATGGCAGGGCAGGCACGGCCACGGGCGGTGTGCAGCCGTTCCTTTATCGGTCATTCAATAGACTTGTTGCGATCGTCGCAACAAGTCAAATTAACGCTGATCCTGATGACAAATGAAATATTCAAAGACCTGGTCGTGATAGAATGGGCAAGTGTCCTGGCAGGGCCAGCGGTAGGGATGTTCTTCGCCGAGCAGGGTGCGAAGGTTGTCAAGGTGGAGAACAGCCGGACCGGCGGCGATGTCACCCGGCATTGGAAAATGACACAGGAGCCGGAAAGTGATCCCGCGTCCGCTTATTACCATGCCGTCAACTGGGGAAAAGAGGTGCTTTTCCTGGACCTGGAGTCGGAAGCAGACCGCAAGCGGTTCCTGGCGCTGATTCCGTCGGCTGACATTGTGATCTGCAATGTGAAGGAATTGACGGCGCGTCGTTTTGGTTTGGACGCGGCCACATTACGGAAGGCCTTTCCCCGCCTGGTGTATGCACAGCTGACCGCCTATGGACCGGATGACCAACGGCCAGGCTTCGATGCGGCCATCCAGGCGGAAACCGGATGGATCTCGATGAACGGCACTCCGGAGGGGCCGCCTGCGAAACTGCCGGTCGCCCTGATGGACCTGCTGGCGGCCCACCAGCTCAGGGAAGGGATTCTGGCAGCCTTGTACCGAAGGGAACGGACCGGAATCGGCGGGGTGGTCCATGTCAGCCTTTTTGACGCAGGGGTTGCCGCCTTGGCAAATCAGGCTTCCAACTGGCTCAACCTGGGCATGTTGCCACGCCCTATGGGTACCCTCCACCCGAACATCGCTCCTTACGGAGAAATATTCATCTCGGTGGACGGCCATCCGCTCTTGTTGGCCAGCGGAACCCAGCGGCATTTCACCGCCTTATGTGAGGTGCTGGGCCTTTCGGATTTGCCGGGCGACGAGCGATTCCGGACGAATGCCCGTCGGCTGGCCAACCGGACAATCCTACGGGAGCTGTTGCAAACAGGTTTTTCCCACCGGACGGCGGAGGATTTGCTGGAATCCTGCCGGCAGCAGGACATTCCGTTGGTACCTGTCCGGAATCTCCGGCAATTGTTCGAATTGCCGGCGGCCGACCGCCTGGTCCTGCGGCAGCAGGAACCCGACGGCAAGCTATCGGCAAGGGTACGGACGGTCGTCTATCGTTTGGAGGACGGATAAGGGGCCGCTCAGAGCGAAACACCTCGTTTCCAAGGGATGAAGTCATCCTGCCCGAGCCGTTCCGACCGGGTCAGTACCTGGCCGCCCGCAACGGCTATCATCAGTTCCAGCAGGGCGGTCCCGACGGATTCGATTGTTTCGTCGCCGGAGACGATGGTCCCGGCATCGATGTCGATCAGGTCCGGCATCTGTTTCGCCAGCCGGGTGTTGGAAGACATCTTGATGGTCGGTGCGACCGGGTTGCCGGTAGGGGTGCCCAATCCGGTCGTGAACACGATCAGATTGGCTCCCGAACCGGCCAGGCCGGTGGTGCTTTCCACATCGTTCCCCGGGGTGCAAAGCAGATTCAAGCCGTTGCGGAGCGCCGGTTGTGCATAATCCAGCACATCGGATACCGGGGCGGTACCACCTTTTCTGGCGGCGCCGGCTGATTTCATGGCATCGGTTATCAGGCCGTCCCGGATATTGCCCGGTGAGGGATTCATGTCGAATCCGGAACCCACGGCCGCCGCCCGACGGGCGTAGTCCTGCATCAATTGCTGGAATTTGAGGGCGCTTTCCTGCCGGGCACATCGATTCACCAGCTCTTGTTCCACACCGTGCAATTCGGGAAATTCCGACAGGATGGTCGTACCACCCGATGCGACGAGTATGTCCGACGCCTGTCCCAAGGCCGGATTGGCCGTGATGCCGGAGAAGCCGTCCGACCCGCCGCATTCCAATCCCAGGCAGAGTTCCTGCAAGGAAATCGGTTCCCTTTCGAGCTGATTTGCCTGTGCCAGCCCGGCGAAGGTCTCCCGGATGGCATGTGCGATGAACTTACGTTCCGACCTGCTTTTCTGTTGTTCCAACAGAAAGAGCGGCTTGTCGAACCAAGGGGCGATGTCGTACAACATTCGCTCCAGCCGTCCCAACTGCGCATGTTGACAGCCCAGGCTCAGCACCGTGGCACCGGCAACGTTCGGGTGGGCGATGTATCCGGCCAACAAGCGGCAGAGCATGTCCGAATCCTCCTGGGTGCCGCCGCATCCGCCGTCGTGGGTCAGGAATTTGATGCCGTCCACATTGGGAAAGACGCGCTGGCCCAAGCCAGGGTTGTCACTGGTGTCCATTGAAAGCTGACGGATATCCTCCGGTCCGGCTCCCGCGCGGAAGGCGGCCACGAGGGTGTTTACATCCACCGCGAAACTCCGTTCGCTGATGTATCCGAGCGGTTCCAGCAGGGCGGAACGCATGACTTGGATGTTCCGGTTCTCACAGAAGACCATGGGCACCACCAACCAATGGTTCCGGGTACCTGCCCTGCCATGTTTGCGTTTGTAACCCGGGAAGCTACGGTCCAGGTATCGGGAAACATCGGGGCCGGACCAGTTGTCCAGGACCGGATTCGCTTGTCCGACCTGGTATTCGGATGCGGCATGCACGACATTCTCCCGCGTGATGCGGCCACCCGCCGGAATCGGAACGGTCACCCGACCAACGACCACCCCGTACATGATGAGGGGGTCGCCGGGTGACAATCCGGACACCGTGAATTTATGTTTGACGGGAATGTCGTCCCGCAGCACGATGACCTTGTTGTCAAAGGGAAGGGAACGACCGGCGGAAAGGTCGGTCAGGGCGACCAGCGCATTGTCGCGGGGGTGCACCTGGAGAAAAGGATGGAGCGCCATGGATGTTGGTGATGTTGCTTGTGTTACGAAAGGAAAAGAAACAGCCCGTTCCAAGGTCGGAACGGGCTGTTGATACCGGATGCTCCGGCAGGATTCATCCGGGAATGGAGAATCGGCTTATTCGACGATCAGTTTGTGTGCGGCGGATACCCCTTCCGTGGTAACCACGTGGAGGAAGTACATACCGGAATTCAGACCGTCGCGGTCGATGACGAGTTGAGGACCGTTTACACGGTAAGTATCCACCAACTGGCCCATGGCGTTGGTCAGGCGGACTTCCGCATTCGCGATTTCCGTATGGAAGGTGACAACCGTCCGGTTGCTGAACGGATTGGGCGCAATGGTCATCGGCAGTTCGATGAAAGCCTCCCGAACATCCGTCGTGTTGCAATCGGCGCAGCCTTCCCACATGTAGCACAGCGTGAGGTCTTCCTGCGGGATGACCAGCAGGCGGTTGTCGTTAGCCGGGTTCTTGCAGTCGGCATCTTCCTCACCCATGCACTCCTGTTGCACGCCGCAGTCACCCCAGGAATCCGCTGTGTTCAGGAACTTGTATTCCAGGCTCTGACCGGCGGAGGACAAGGGGAATTCGATGGTGGCGCTCCAGACATCATCTCCCAGGTCGGTGAAAACCGGGGATGCCGGCGGGGTCCAGTTCGGTACGCTGGCGCCGTTGTCGGAGAAGTTACCGGCGATCTTGACGGTTTCAAGCGTGCCGCCGGCGGCGAGGTAATCCGTGAGGTCCACCTGGAAGGTGACGGAGACCGAAGGAACGCTTCCGGTCAGCTGGGTGAAGTTCAGGCAGAACTCTCCGGCGGAGATTTGTACACCGTCGAAGAGGTTGAACCCGTCGATCATCAGGTAGTAGGTCGTACCGGCGGTGGTGGCCAGTTCGAGGCCGGCGATGTAGTTGCCGGCGACGGCGTTCGGGCTGTCCTCGTTGCAGGCGACCGGTGTGAGGCCGCCGCAGTTGCCGGAATAGACGGCCATCTGGGTGTCACCGTCCTCGATGTAGTTGGCGGCACCGCAGGCTCCGGTTTCGATGTAATACGTTTCGCCGTCCCCGACGAATGTGAACCACATGGTGTTGTTCAGTTCCGGAGTGGCACCGGCTCCGTCCGGTTCGCCGAAGCATTCCCAACCGGTGGCAGGGTCGAAGGCGGTGGTAGAGTTGTTGCTGTTGTCGTAGAGCGGGGTGGCGGTGGTCGTACCCAGGCCCGCACCCAGGTAATCGTTCAGGTCGATGGCGCCGAAGCAGGCGTTGCCCGGAGCGGCGGGCAGTTCCTGGAAGAGGACATCGTCCACGTAGTACAGGTTGCCGGTGTTGCCGTAGAGGTCAATCGCTCCGATCTGCTTGATACCCATGGTCGTGACCGTCGCCCGGTCGCTGACCTGCCAAGTGTATACGTCGACACCGTCGATGCTCAGCGACATGACATCATTGTCCACGTCGATGTGATGCACCACATCGAACCATACGTCGTGTGGATAGGTGAAGGAGGCCGCATCGGCGCCACCGGCGTCGAGGGTGCCCGTTCCGTCTGCCAGGAAGTCGATCTGCATACCGAAACCGTTGGAGGCGCCGGGATTGTCCTGGAACTTCTGGGTGTTGTAGTATGCCCCGAAGCCGGCGGGGACGTACATTTTCCAGCTCAGCAGGTAGTTGCCGGCGGTGCGGTCGCCCAGGAGCAGGAGGACGTCATCACCGTCCGCATTGCTGATTTTCAAGGACTGTTCGCAGGAGAACTGCGCTTCGTTCACGACGGCGCCGTCATCCGGACCACCCGGGTTGAAGGTCCAGGTATCCCACCAGGGAGCCTGGAGACCGGGTGCGCCGAGGTCGTAGGCGTCGAAGCCGTCGCAGATGATGGCATTGGCCGGACAAGCTTCGATTTCCTTGAGCAGAACGTCATCGACGAAGAAATCCGCGGATACGTTGCTCCAACCGAAGAAATCCACGGAGCCGAGCTGGGCGATACCGGCTTGGGAGCCTGCCTGCCAGTTGGCAGGATGGGTGGTGACGAGCTGGCCGTTCACCAGGAGGCGGTTTGTATTGTTGTCGAGGTCCACGTCGTGGTACACGGTGAACCAGGTGTCATGCGGATAGCTGAAGTCCACGCTGCCGCCGCCGACGAAGTAACTGGCGGTGCCGCCGGGCTGGAAGACGACTTCGTTGGCGAAAGCGTCTCCGACACCAGGGGTATCCTGGTCTTTCTGCAGGTTGTAGTAGGCACCGCTGCCAGTCGGGATGTACATTTTCCAGGACAGGACGAAGTGGCCGGCTGTGCGGTCGCCCAACAGCAGGAGCTGGTCGTCCCCGCCGGCGGCGGTAACATGGAGGGATTGCGAGCCGCTGTTGGCTTGGTCGGTGCTGACGACGGAGTTCTCCCCGGCGGCACCCGACCAGGTGGCCCAGTCGTCGGATTGCGGGCTGATGTCACCCAACGAATAGCTTTCGAAGTCGTCCTGGATCCAGTTGGGGCAGGCCACGTCCGGCGGGCAGGCAGAGCAGGAGTTGTAGCATACCAGGTTGGTGGTCACCGGATTCAGGCCGACAGCTACCGTCCGGCATCCGGACAGGTCGGCATTGTCCTCGAGGTTGCCGGCGCCATTGGCGAAGCGGTACTCAAGGACGTCGGCAGCGGTGTAGGTACCGGTGTAGGACCAGGTACCGTCCGCGTCGTCCACCATGTCGTATTCCGTACCGTTGACGGAAATCTTGACACCGTCCGGTGCGATGGTCTCGTCCTGCATATCCACGTTGAAGGTCACATCGACAGCTGGCAGGTCACCGAAGGAGACAGTGAAGTCAAAGCCAACGGAGTCCCAAATGTTGTCCCAGTAGATGACGTAGGTTTCTCCTTCCGACACAATGACATCCAAGAAGGATGCATAGGCATCGCCGCCCGGTTCAAGTTCGCAGGCATCGTCGTTGAGGTCGATGAGCGCCAGTGCGTTGCGGCATCCCTGCAGGACGGCCACACGGGTGTCGACGCCGCCGAGGCAGGAGTTGACGTTCATGACACCGGTGGAGGGTGCCTGGATGGTGTAGAATTTGGCGGAGGTTGCATCAGCGAGCAGTGCGTAGTTCCCCGTCAGGTCCGTGGCGGTGTAGGTGCCGGCACCGGCGAGCGCGATCGGATTGGTGATGCTTTGTCCTTCTTCCGTCGGGTCTTCGTCCGGCATGGTGGCGGATACCGCCCCGTTGGCCAGTTCTGCCTTGATGGTCTGGCAGGTGTTGTAGCTGATCATGGCGGCGGGAATCGAAACGGCGCATGCCAGGGGATCCGTTGCGGCGTTGCCCATGGTAATGGCGGCATCCGGATTGGCGACATCGTTGTTGCAGACGATGACCGCTATGGCACCGGCTGCCTCCGCCGTAGCCACTTTGGTGGTGAAACCGCAGACGCCCCGGTCGATGAGCGCGATGGCGCCGCTCAGGTCATTGGCTGCCGGCACACAACCCGTTGTGGCACCGGTGCCGTCGTCAATCAGGACGACGGAAGCGCTCTGACCACCGAGGTAGGGTCCGAAGGCGGCATGGATGCCTTCGTATTCTCCTGCGATCGAGCTGGGCTCGGTGATGGTTACCGTCGTTTGGGCGTGAACCATGCCCGATAAGGCAAGGCCCAGCACGAGGGTACCCAGGCATGAAAAGTACTTTTTCATCATAATGATTGTATTTAGTGAAGTAATGAAATACCCGCTCTGTCAGGTCCGACTTTGTACGCCTCCCACGGTTGGGGCAGCATCGATGAATCGGTAACCTGGCCATCGGGGCCGAAATAAACGAAAAATAATCCTAATGCCCAAATAATTGGCAGCACTATCCTTGGCGTCGGCTGGTGGTATGGCCGTTGAAGCAGATTTACTTGTTTTCGGCCTTTCGCGCTTCCGTGATGAGCCGTAGATAGACGCCGTTGGTCCAGCCGAAACCGTCCTGCAGGGCATACTCACCGCCACCGGCGCTGCGGTTGGGGTTTTGAACATCATATTTCTCGACCATTTTGCCGGTGGTCCGGTATATTTTCTCCACCTGCCGGGTCCAGCGGTTGCGGATGGTATCGGAGAGTGCGGTATGGCCATAGTCCTGCAAACCACGGATGGTCATCCATTGCAAGGGTGCCCATCCATTGGGCGCGTCCCATTGCTGTCCGGTCTCCGCCAGGGTGGGGACGACACCTGCTTCGCGGAGGAAGGCCGTTTCCACCGTCGCCGCCACCCGGGCCGCTTCCTCCGGTGTTGCCAGTCGGAAGAACAGGGGATAAACCCCTGCCAGGGAAAGCACACCGGTCGGTGCCGCCTTTCGAAAGTCGTAATCCACGAAGAAGCCGTCGCTTTCATCCCAAAGATAAGTTTGGATGGCTTCCGCCCGGCTGCGGGCCCGGTCGATCCACTTTTCAGCCGATTCCTGGTCGCCTGCAGCCGACCAGGCCTGGGCGATGGTCCATTCCAGGTGGTATAACAGGGCGTTGAGGTCGATCGGTAGAATGTCCGTGGTGTGAATGGTCTCCAGCGAACGGCCGTCCGCAAACCATCGGCTGCTGTAATCCCAGCCGGATTCGGCACCTGCCCGCAGATGCGTGTACACTTCCGCTGCCGGCCTTCCGCTGCGCCCGGCTGTTTCCACATCCTCTCTGTAGGATTCCGGCCGCGGGCCGGGCCGGTCGTCCCAATACCGGTTCAGTATGGCTCCGTCCGGCAAACGGACCACCCGGCGATGTTCCGGCTGGTCTGCGGAGAGCTCCGCTGCCCCCTCCATCCAGAAGGCATGTTCCTGCTCCAGGTGGGGCAAATAGGTGGTCCATACGCTGTCACCCCGGCTCTCCGCCAGCAGCCCTACCATCAGCGAGAAAAAAGGCGGCTGGGACCTTCCGAGAAAATAGGTCCGGTTCCCGTTGGGAATGAAGCCGAACCGATCGGTCAGCCAGGCGAAGTTGGCCACCATGTTCGCCATCATCTCTTCCTGGCCGGACACTTGGAGCCCCAACATCGTGAAGTAGCTGTCCCAATAATATATCTCCCCGAACCGGCCGCCCGGTACGACATACGGATGAGGCAGCGGGATGAGTGTGCCGACCTGCGCCGCCGCTTCCGGTTGCCGTGTCAGGACCGGCCATAAGGAGCGGACGTGCTCCGCCGCCGACAGGCTGGTGTCGCTTACGAACCCGGACGCATAGGGAACGGGGGCTTCGAAATGTTCCCGGACGAATGCAGCCAGGTCGAATCCCGGCAGGCCCTGCCGGGATTGGTACAATTCCCGGATTTGCTTCGGCGGAGAGGTAGGGCGGCAGTCCACAAAGGTCTTGCCGTCCGGGAATACCCGCTGCAACTGTGCGGCACGGAGGAGGTCCGGATAATCTTCCTCCGGAGAGACGAGGACCGGAGCCGGTGCGGAGGCATCGGAAGGGTCGGCAGATTGGCAGGATATGGCCAGCACGGCCAGGAGTATGGCTGCCGACATTGTCCGTAAGGTCATGGTGTTTGTTTTTAGTATGCAAGGAAGAACTAAAATAAGGAATATTTCCAAGGTGTGGAAATCGGCGATCGTTCCGTGGGCGACCACGCGGGTCGGGGGCTAGGCGCTTTGGCTTGGGGCCCAGCCCAACAGCCGGGCCACTTGGGCGGCCGTCCGCTCCAATTGTACGGCGGTGGCGCCGAGCGCTGTCTGCAGGTCCTGCGGACCGGGGGAGACGGACAAGGCCGCCAGCCATCCCATTTCCCGGACGGCTGCCGGCGGCAGCCGGACCGACCCGAACAGGCCGACCACCGGGATGTGGTGGTAGGTCGCCGCACGGAGGACCGCGGAGGCGACCTTGCCACCGGCCGTCTGGTGGTCCAGCGAGCCTTCCCCGGTAATGACCAGGTCCGCGGAAGCCATCGCCGCCCCCAGTCCGTTGGCCGCCATCAGCATTTCCGCCCCCGCCGACAACCGTGCCCCCAGGAACGCCATGGCACCGGCACCCAAACCTCCTGCGGCCCCACTGCCCGGTACGGCGGAGAAATCATGTCCGCAACTTTGCGACATGACGGCGGCGAAATGCGCCAGGCCGCGGTCCAACATCTCCACCATGTCGGCGTCCGCTCCTTTCTGCGCTGCGAACACCCTGGCGGCACCGTCCGGTCCGTACATCGGATTGCGCACATCACAGCAGGCGATGACTTCGATTTCCCCGGCTGACAAGCGGCGGCCGGGACCATCCGACGGTGGTCGCATGGTATGTACGCGGCCCAGATTTTTTCCGCAGGGAGGCAACGTTTGTCCCTTTACGGATCGGAACGTCCAACCCAATGCTGCCGCCATCCCCATGCCGGCATCGTTGGTGGCGCTTCCGCCCAGACCCAACAGGATCCGCCGACATCCGCTGCCGACGGCCGCCGCCAACAACTGTCCGGTGCCGTAACTGGACGCTTCCATCGGGTTTCGTTCCGATGGGCGGACCAGTTGTATGCCACTGGCCGACGCCACCTCCAGGATGGCCGTTCCATCCGGTGTGCGGAACCAGACCGCTTCCGTCGGCCGGTGTAGCGGGTCCCTCACCTCCTCCCGGATCGGCTCCCCATGCAAGGCTGCCGCCAAAAGCGCCGCAGTTCCTTCTCCCCCGTCCGCCATGGGGAAGCAGTGGCATTCCGCCTCGCGAAGCTCCGCTCGCAGTCCGGTCCGTATCGCCTCGCAGACCGCCATAGCGTCCAACGCCTCCTTGAAGGAATCGGGTGCAATAAGTATGACCATAACGTTGTTCCCGTTTGTATCCCATGGTCCCGCTCGGGAAGCGGCACCGTCTGCTAATTTCAGCTTTCCTCGGCCAGCATACGGGCCACCCGTTTCAGATCCTCCGGCGTGTCCACACCCCAGGTGATGCCATCGGTGACCGCCGTGCCGATGGAGAGGCCGTGCTCCAGCCACCGAAGCTGTTCCAAACGTTCTATCCCTTCCCATCGGCCGGTCGCCAGGCCGGATAACTTGAGAAGCACTGCCCGCCTGAATGCATACAGACCGACATGTAGCAGGAAATCCGGGACGGGCGTTTCATCGGACAAAGCAGCCGACGGTATGGGAGACCGGCTGAAATACAAGGCTCGGCCATTGATATCCGTCACCGCCTTGACGGCATGAGGAGAAACATAGGATTCCCGGTCTGAACACTCCCGTACCAGGGTGCCGATGTCGAAACCTTGCGGCGCTGCCAATACCTGCACGACCCTGTCGATCATGGCAGGTTGTATCAACGGTTCATCACCCTGGATGTTGACCACAATCCCGTATCCCGCGTAGGCCGCTACCTTGGCGACCGCCGCGCATCGGTCGGTTCCGGTGGGTAAAGAGGAATCTGTCATCTGCACCTGCCCTCCGAACGAACGTACCTCAAAGGCAATCCTTTCGTCATCCGTCGCAACGACCACCTCGTCCAGGAGGCCGGCCTGCCGAGCCCGTTCATACACATGCTGGATCATCGTACGACCCTGCAGGCGGGCCAAGGGTTTGCCAGGGAACCTGCTCGATGCGTATCGGGCAGGAATGATGCCCAGTATGCCGGTGTCACTTTTCATGTACGTTGAAAATGTAGGTCGCCGCTGAGGAAAATTGACCGTCGCCGCTCTCGGTGGCGGCCGTTACCGACCGGGCGACCTGCTTCGGGAATATGAGTCCGCTCAGCAGTCAAAATTAGGCGATTGGCAATAATTCCTTTATATTTAATCCTTGGAAGTCCGGCAGCATGACCGATTTCGAATGTCAGCCCGAACGCGGCGGTTGCGCATGGCCGCTCCTCCGGAGAGGAGCGGGAACAGGTGCGTTCAACCGTAACGAGCCCATATCCGTTGCGTACGCCGGCGCAGCCAGTTCCGTACTATGATCATATTGTTACCCCTGCTGATTTTGCTAAGCTGTAGCGGCATCCGCGCGGAGAGTCGACAGAACGCCGCCGGCAGTACGGACTCGCTGTTCCTGCATGTGTCCGGAGCCGGTGATATGTTCATCCAACACCGAATGGAGGCTGGACAGACCATCTATGCCCTGGCCCGGTTTTTCGGATTGAAACCAGCGCAGGTCTATTCCTGGAATCCGGAACTCGATACCGCCGGCGCGTTCCGGATCGGACAGGAGGTCCGGATACCCCTGTCCGACGCGGCCCTGGTCCGACCTCCCTTGGACAGCGCCGTCCGGGACGGGTTCCTTCCGGTCTATTATGTCGTCCGGCCCGGCGACACTTTTTATGCCATCGCAAACAGATTCTTTCGGATACCTCTTTCGGAGCTTTTGAACATCAATCACTTGGAAACATATCAGTTGCAGCGTGGCCAACATCTGCAAGTCGGATGGATTCCGGCGGAAGGTATCCCCGATTCCTTGCAGACCTCCGATCCCGTCGGATGGAACGACCGGCTGACGGCCCTGCGCAACACTTTCATTGAACAACAAGCCCGGATGCCCCTCGTCCGTCAGCAAGGGGCTGCCTATTGGCAGCGGGAACGGAAAGGTTCCAACGATTACTATGCGTTGCATCGCGACGCACCGAAGGATGCCGTGCTGGAGATTTTCAATCCGATGAAAAACAAGATGGTCTACGCCAGAGTGTTGGGTGGAATTCCCCAACAGGCCTACGGAGATGATGTGATAGTCGTGCTTTCCCCTTCCCTGGCCCGGCTCCTGGAGGCAAGGGATGCCCGTTTCTTTGTCGAGATTAGGTATTGCAAGAGGTAGTGCCGGAGCCAGGACGAGGTAAGGACTAATCGTCGAACACGAACCGAATGATCAGTTTTTCCCATTCACTGGCCGCAACTGTCCTGTTCTGGTGACGATTGCCGGTGTAGAACCAATTCCGTTGCCTTTCAAAGCCTGTGATTCTTCGGCTGCATCGGCTCCCAATGTCTGCAGCACGACGGGTGCCGTGCATTCCGGGACGTATCTCGTCAGGGTTGCTTTCCTTACGCCGGTTTTGCCGGCCGGACAAGTCGGTTCCCCGCCCGCGGATGGGCTGGCCAGCTGGAGCTCTGACAAACTATCCGCTTCGGACCAGACAGTCACCGGTACGGTGTCCGGCGGCTGTTTGTGGCAACGGTTGCTACGGGGCCCTGACAACGCAAATACCGCTTGCGCGGCAAAAGTTTGAATCAGATTTGCTGGTCAGTGAACAAGGCACGACGTTTCACCTCAATGGAACCGCGTTCATCGGCTGCCAAGAAATCAGCAAACAGCGTCTGACCGTGCTGCCGATATCCTTGCTGGAAATACCGGGGGCTTGCCGAATGGCTTTGATGAGGCGGATGGGATGTTCGCCGCCTAGCTGTCCCTTGGGCCGCCGCCTACCAGGCCAAGCAGTTCAGCTTTCCTGTCGGCAACATTCGGCGGACTGCCTCTCCAGGTCAGGTTGAGATCGTTCTGGAAGCATCGGGCTTTGGTGGACGTAGGGAAAGGACCGGGATCATCGGAGTCCGGCAAGAGGGGATTTTTCTGTCCAATCTGTCGGTTCGCATTCGGAAAGGACAGGGGGTGTGATCGATTGCTGCGATGCCTTGGCGCCCGACCAAGCACTCCAAGTTTCGGTAGGTCCCTCGGTGACAAGCTGTACGAACCGCAAGACGCCCCGGCTGACATGCTGTCCGGCGACCCTCTGACGTATTCCATCGGCGGCAACCGACGCCTGATTTTCCGCTGACACCGCCGGATTGGAATTCAAGACTGGAAGTGCAGTCCGCCATCGAGATGTCAACGGGGCTTCTCTCCCTGCTACCAGTACCGGGCAGGTCAGTCCACCGGTTGCGCAGCCCGCTTTCCGCTAGGTGGACAAAGGCTTTACTTTTCCATCCGCCGGCACGGGCCAATACCTGGCGTTCGATGCGGTAATTCTTCATGCAGTCGAAGTGGAAGGTCTCGGGATATATCGCCGAATCATTCATCAGTTCCCGCAGACCAATCAATTGCAAGAAGTCGTCGGCCATGCCTTGAATGGGATGGGGGAGGCGAACCTGCGAAAGGAGAATTCCCAGTATCGGTTATCGGATGACTGGGGCCCCATTGCCTTGCATCATTTCCCCATGGTCTTTTTGCGATTTTTCATTCCGATCTTGCTTCCATTTATTCTTTTTTTTCTTGGGTTTCCAGCCGGCACATCCGTTGGTTGATAGCCTGGTTGACCCGCTCTGGCCGGCCTGCGGCTTTGGATGTCAAAGCGATCGGAAACATCCGGTGTGAGCGAAAACACATGCTTGCTTAAGCACCACCTGGCGTCACGGGGTGCTTGGAAGAATATCGATGAGAAAATGATAGGGAACTACCACGCTTCCCGGATTATCATCTTATGGATAGGTTTGTGCAGGCAATTGTCCTGATGCTTGTATCGACTTCCCGGTCAAAGTATCCGAAAACGGTATCCGATTGGAGTGGCGAAGGACATTTGCTCAGTCGAACTGATGTCCGGCGTATCGCTTCAGTTCCGCTAATCTCGTCTTCAGCAGATCTCTGAATTGGAAAAGGACCGGAACGGAACGGTTGGACTGGCATTCGACGAACAAACTTTCCTGTTGGTTGCCGGGAAGGACGACAAATCGTGATTTTCAATTTAGAAGATTGTAATGATAATAAAATAAGCAAGTTAAATGGTGGCGTGATATCATGGCCAATATATCAAAGGTTTCGTTTACGGAAACAGCGGGGTATGGAGGCCGGGATACAAACTTTCTTACCATTACCACCTGAACGATCCGGAAGGAAATTTCCGAATCTGTACCCGCCGGTTATTTGATGGGAGGATGCTTGATGCCAACGCCATGTCACGCGTTTGTTTTCAGCCTTGGCAGGGAACATTAGCCGGGTGCCCGTCGGGACGGGACCTTTCGGCCTACCGGAAACCGGGCGCACAGGGTCCGAAACCGAGCATTGCGGGTGTGGAAGATGCGGAAGAAGGTGAGGGTAAATCCAAACCGGATGATCGTTTCGGTGGATATTGGAGAGCGGTAACTTGCAGCCGCAGAGGAGCCGTCCACTTGGTGGCAACAGGCGGATTGTTCGCATGGCACCCCGGGGTCTGACTTGCCGGTGGTGGTCGAAGCCACCCCGGTACCGGTCGGCACAGTCCGCCGGGTTCATGGCGGATTCGTATGCGAGGACGCTGTCCAGCAGCTTGCCGATACGGATCTCATGGCCCTTTTCTAAGGACCTACCGACAAATCGTGCTTTGCGACCTTTACCAACCCGTTGATGCCAGCTGGGACGGCTAGTACCGGAAAATTGGCGCTGCGGCTACGGGCAAGGGCATGCGTTCGAGGAGCTGACATCGGCACCATTCATTGCCACTTTGCTTTTGTTCGTTTCTACGCTGGACCGGCATCCGGGTGCCGGTGGGACGGGGTCATAACAGGGTGGACCCCGGAAGCGAAGTGCCACTGACACTGGTTGCGCGTGGGATGTAAAGTCGCCTTGCCACCGATGAAAACCAGGAGGATTGACAATATTAGGTGAAAAAGCGATGGTGGTGGTGTCAATTTTTCAAATCCATACCCCGCCAGGAACCCCGTCTATGCTGCCTGCCAAGGGTCGTTCCTGCTTGGCGTTCCCATTGACGGTGCAGGAAAGTCCTCCAAGCCCATGGCCAATATGCTTGTCCTGATGGAGAAAGGGATGTTGGGGCTCACCGATTTCCAGACCCCCAGCCCTCACGGGGCCCTCCATGCAAGGGATGCCTTGGCAATCCGGACTCAGGATATGATCGATCATGTGTCGGAATCCTCCCATGAACGAACCTCCCGAATCCTACGGGTCGGTGAGGCCGGAGAACGCGTGATACCGTCGGAACGCAGGAATGCCAAGCGCTTCCAGTCTGTTATTCTTCGTTCTGGGCCCTTCTTTCTTAATGGCGGAAAGGTAAGCCATACCTTTCGGATGCCAGCATACGTGGGCCGGGTGCGGGTGATGCTGGAAGCCGGCCCTCCGGAAGGGACCTACTATTCCGCCGAGAATAGTCCCCGTCCGACTGCCGCTGATGGCCATTGGCAACAGCGCCGCATAAGGTCGGAGAAGGAAAATCGATCCAGGTGACGGTCACCTTCTTCGGCATGGCATCAACCGACAAGCATATCAACGTGTCCTTGCGTACGTACCGAGGCTGACAGGTTGCGGCCGGTGTCCGCCCGGTCAGGTGCGAGAAGTGTGGTGGGTAATCAGGAGTAGCTGGTTTGATTCCTTCCGCCGCATTGACGAGGGGAAAAGACAGACTAATTTGTGGCGACGAACCCCAACGCGGTCATATGGAAAGCGTATTCCCAAAAGCGGAAGACGGATCAATACAGGACGAAGGCCATTCCGGGGGGCGGAAACAGTCCGGATACATGGTGTTGGAGCTGTCCCTTTTTCGGCCGTGCAGCCCGGCAGCCTACTGACCGGATTACCTGATCCAGTTACGCCCGCTCGCCCGGTACAGGTCACACCTGCCGTGTTCCTGTAATGACATCCAGCCGATCAGACGGATTTGACAGAGCGGCAAGTGCCCGTGCCCGAGCGAATGGCTTGTTTGCAACCTTAAAATCGTTTCCATCCACCTACCGGGTGTGGATTTGCACCCAGGTCTTATATCCCATCGGATATTTTCAAATACGAACGAAAGGCCTGGTTTCCGGCGCCTGCATCCTTGCTTTCCTACAGGCTTGCTTCCGGTAGAAAATGAACTGTGGGTCGACGGCCCTTGTCTGTAACGGCGGACCGAAGTTTGCTGTGACATTGTAGCCGGCTTGCCGGTGATATACCGCTAATCGGCAGCGAAGGCGGAATCGGGCGTCAATATCCGATTGAGGAAACACCGGGTTTGTCCGAGGCAGCGCGCAGGCGAAAGGCTGCCACTCATACGCTGGCCAAAAAGATCGCATTCGACCGGCAATATGCCCTGGGTTTTAATCGGATTCATAGGCAGCTTCATGAAACGGGGTTCGCTACCTTGTAAGCCCCCTGCGGGATGACAACAAGCGATTGGAAATACAGCAGCTGTTGTACCAACACCACGATATCATTCACACCGCTCGTTAAGTGGCGGAGCGAACAGGCGGCCCGGAATGGTTCGAAATACATGCCACGGCGTACGTCCTATGCGCAATCGGCCTTTTTGTCTGCCAGGCAGGCTTCTGGCAGGAGGTCTGTTTCCGTCATACCGACGGGGAGCGGGATAGGAACACCGAGTGACAGCAAATATCCCGATATTCCGATTCGAGTGTGAGTCCGGACGGGGAGACCGGTCGAGCAAAGTATCCATCGAAGGCGCGGGGACTTTGTTCCCCAGATTGACAGCGGCGGGCGAACATGAACTGACTCCCGGCGGATATGCTTCCATCGAACATTTATTTACAGGGGGCAGCCATTACGCTGAGGATGATGCTCCGTTGGAGCCGGACCGACGTCCACAAGGGGACGGATTTCCACTTGACGGTCCATGTGATGCATCCGAAGGCAAGTGGTTAATCTAGCAATGGTCCGGAACTCAGCTTTCCTTTCCCGTAGTAAGTGAATTGTTAATGAACGTCTAACAAAGTAGGCGACCGTACAGCCCAAACCTTGTCAAGCTCGTTCTCAGTGTATCCGGGACGATCGGGTCCCAACCTATTGCGACCGTTCAAGCCGTATCGACATATAGTCTCTGTTTCGAATCACGTCCGTCTCAAGCAACCTTTCTGCTGCCCGTCAAATTCAGCCTGGCCAAGCACGACAAAGCCATACAGACTATGGGGACGGGTCGGTGCACAAGGGTGCCCTCAACGATCGGTGCACCGTACAAGCTGAAAGAGTTCAGACACAAGGGTATTCCCGGTGAAGCACCTTCCGTCGCAAAACATTCCGGTCGGATAGGATTCTCTGCAGTAAGGGTCGGTAGAGGAAGCCTTATTCCTTTGCTGATTTCCGCTTGCGGACCGTCCGCTTGATGACCACCCCATCCCCGTCCATTTCCTCCGTTAACTCCTCTTCTTCTGCTGGGTTCCGTTTTCTGGTAATCCGCTTGCGGACCACCCCTTGGCCATCCATTTCCTCTATCAACTCCTCCTCCTCCGACCACCTGGGGTCCTCATCGGCAGGTATACGTTCCATCCAATGCAATGGAGCAGACCTACGATCCGGTGATGCCGGGTCCGGACGGAAGATCAGCTCGTCCGCTTCCAGCCGCAGGACCCTGGTTCGTCCGTCCTCCTCGGGCAGCGGGATCCCCCACAAGCCCTCCGCATTCTCTGCGCCTTCTCCTTCCGCCACCACCCGTATCTGTTCATCCATGCCATCCTTTCCGTCGATGGTGATGGTGATGGTCCTGGTGGCACCCTCGGCACCGGGCCGGTCTGTTTGGGAACTGTCCGTCACGATTACTGTCCGGACGATTTTCTTTTCAAGCAGGGTGTCTCCCGCTTTGTCTGTGAATATCATGATCCGTTCCGTCGACGGACCAGCCTGTTGCGCCGCCGCGTCCGGAAGATTTCCGACAACGAACAGCAAGGCGCCGTTGAATACATGGATAATACCTCTCATCGTTAGGTAATTGTTGGATTTACACAAGTATGATTTTGAACATTCAAAGGTAAAAATAGCCGGAATCACGGAATTTTGAAAATGCACCAGGGTGGCACAAACTCAATATATATCGACAGACGGAAACACGATCTGTCGAGCGCGAGTGATATGCAACCGTTCAGATGGGGAGCCGGCTTGCCTTGCCAGGTAAAATCCGACCGAAGGGATAAAACTCCCCTCAGCGAAAGACGACTGTTTCGTGCCATACGTTGCAAGTACGAACGATTCTTCGATGATCCGTCCTTTGGATATAACCGTTGTCACGACCATCCGTCTAATCGGGGTCATGTGGCTATTTCACCACCCTGGCGCTCCGCACCGCCGCGCCATCGACATGTTGGAGCAGGTATACACCGCTGGGCAGATGCCGAAGGTCGAGCGGGATGGTGACCGGGGCGGACGGCGCCGAACCTTCGAACTGCTCCTCCAGCAGGATGCGGCCGGAATAATCGCGGACCACCAGTTTACCAGCGGGCATATCCGTTTGGACGGATACCTGCCCATCCTTACCGACCGGATTGGGGAAAACGGTCAATTCGGTGTCCGTACTTGGTTCCTGACGCAGGAAAACCACATCGGAGAAACGGTAGGAACCGTCGAGGTCCACCATCCGAAGCCGGTAGTAGCAGGCTGCGGGCGGGTTGTTGTCGAGGAAATGATATTCCTGTTCGGTGGAGCTGTTTCCGGCCGCCGGCAAGGTGCCCAGCGGCCGCCATGCCTGGCCGTCCGTGCTGCGCTCCACATCGAAACCTGCCGCATCCGCTTCGGAGGCGGTCGTCCAACGGAGGGAATTGCCAAGGATCGACGAATTGCCGTGGAAACGAATCAGCTCGACCGGCAGGACGCCGTTCACGAGCCAGATTTCTTTGTCGTTGTACAGGAGGCTGTATCCGACCGGCAGATTCTCTGTGGAGAAGGTGCCGTTGAAGTTTTTTTCGGTTTGCAAGATGACGCAGTGGGAGTTGATGGTCAAGGGGCTGATTTCCGATACCTGCAGGGTGGCACCGGGTTGAATATGGAAAGTGTTGCCATCGGACTTCAGTTTGTCGCACTGGCTTCCGTCGGTCTGAATCGCCAAGGTCCCCGTCAGGTAGATGTTGGTGGGCAACCAAAGCGAGATCTCCCCAATGCCGGTTATGCCGGGGGCGATGGTGCCATGGATCGTTTGGTCAGCTGTGCCGGGATAATTGGAAGGCTGCGGGAATTGGTAAATCCCATTTCCGTTCAAGGTGCCGTCGTTCGTGATATTGAAAGCGCGGAATTCCAGGAATTGGGAAGAAATGGTAAGGAAACCGCTTTGATGGTTGGTGACCCTTGGCACGATGACACAATAACCTGATGCGCTGGTCATTTCCACGGTACCGTAGTTGTGGAAGTCGGAGGAGCCGTTGTTACTGATAGTTAAATTCAGGTTATTGTTGGCGAAGGTCAGCAAGCCGTAGTTGTTGAAGGTGCCGTTGTCCAGACCGAAGTTTCCGGCAATGAAGGTCATGGTGCCGTAATTGGACAGGACGGATCCGTTATTGATGGACCGGTTGTCGCCGCTGGGCAGTTCGAGGAACGCATTGGCCTCCACCGTCAAATCCACCCCGTGGTTGAAATAACCGTCGGTCCAGGTCAGGGTGTTGGGGGCCTTGACTACCAAGGTGCCGGTGCCGATGACATCCTTGTCTAGGGTCATGGAGTTGTTCACATCCTGTGACACATCCAGCCGGAGGAGGCCGGAGGAGGAGAAGTCGAGTGAGATGCCTGCGGGAATGGCAACGTCCAGGATGGTGGTGTCGGTCAGAGAGGATGGGGCGATTTTCAGTGTGCCGTCGCTTCCGGTCACATTGCCAAGGATGGAACGACGGCATTTGGTATTGATTTCCACGGTGGTGGACCCTCCGAAGTGCAGGGTTCCTCCGGTACTTTCGTAGTTGAAGAGCCGGTTGACGTAGGGATCGGATGCGTTGAAATTCATCGAGCCGCTGTTTTCCGTCGTGTTTTGTGTGAGCTCCAGGTAGCCGCTGCTGATGTTGAAGGTACCGCTGTTGGTCACCCATGCGGTGGAGGACAGCAGGTTGCCGGATCCGTTGAAGCTGAAGGTGCCTGCATTGGTGAAGCTGGAGGTGGGAAGGATGCAGGAACCGAGATTGCCGTTCCCGTAAATGGAAATCGTTTCGCTGACGGTGCAGCTGAAGTCGCCGTTGTTAGTCAGGCTGGCGTTCTCTTGCAGCCAGATGCTTGTGCCGGTCCATACCATCGTGCCGTTGTTCACCAAGGCGGCGTTCCCGGTCATGTTCTTGAGATTGCTGCCGTTGCTGTCTTTGGAGAGGTTCAGGGTGACGCCGGAAGGTACGGTGAGCGTGACATCGCCGGCGAGGGTTCCTCCCCGCCATTCCGAGTTGGTGCCCAGCGTGATGTTTCCCGACCCGTTGATGGTATGTTTTTCCCAAAAGCCGGTATAGGTCAGTCGAGCGACGGAAACGTCGGCTGTCAGGGTCACGGTCAGCGTGGCGCCATTGAAGGCACCGTCGATGACGACCGTATCGGTTGCGCCGGGCAGGCCGTTGGGGGTCCAGACGGAGGGGTCGTCCCAGTTGCCGGTTCCGATCAGTTGGTAGGTGGTCTGTCCGGTGGCCAGCCAGGTGCACATACAATACAAAAAGGTCAGTGTTTGTTTCATCGTGTTGTTGATTTTCGGGAGATGGTCTTGATTTATGGCGGTCATGGTCGGTTTAGTTCCGATGACAGCCAACGGCATCACAGTTTTCTGAACCTGCCGGTGTATCGTTCCTTCTCCGTTTGTACGGACAGGATGAAAGTCCCGGCCGGTAGGGTGGAAAGATCCAGGTCGATTCTGTCGGAGCGGTTGTCGACGATGAAGGATTGGAGCACCTGGCCCTCCATCCCCGTTACGGTGACCCGGCTTGGGCCCGCCGCTTCCGGTGGCAGGCTTGCAAGGAGGAGCTGCCGGCACGGGTTCGGGAAGAGTGTCATGTGCCCCGATGATTGCACCAATCCTTGTCGGGACAATGCGACGATCCACGAGTAATTGAAGGTGCCGTCCAGGTCCAGCATCTTGAGGCGGTAGTATGCCGAAGGAAGCGGCATGGCGTCTTGGAAGCTGTATCGGACGGTATGGTCCGTGTGCATGGAAGCCTGGACGGAACCGAGGGTTTCCCATGAGTGGCCGTCGGTGCTCCGCTCTATGTCGAACCGGTCGGTCTGGACTTCCTGCGTTGTTTCCCAATCAAGGAAGTTGGCTGTATTTTCGCAGTGTCCGTGGAAGGCAGTGAGGTGCAAGGGCAGCGGCGCATTGGAGAGCGTGACCGTACCGCCGGAGGTATTGAGATTGTATCCGGCGCTCGGGAAGGAAGTGGAGGAGAAGCTGCCTGAAATACCGGATGCCTGGACCACATTCGCATTCAGTCCGGGCGTCAGTGGGCTGCCGGCTTCGCTCACGGAGAGGGAGGCGCCGGAGAGTGTCATGGTTCCGCTGATCTGCAGTTGGTCGGTGCTGCTGCCGTTCACTTCGATTTGGAGGTCAGCGGAAAGCGTCAGGGAGGAGGCCTGGATGGACAAGGTCCCGATGGAGGTGCCCGGAGCGATGGTTCCGCCGAGGGACTGACCGTTTGGAAAAACAAAGGTAGCGTTTCCCATGAGCGTTCCGACGTTGTTGACGGTCTTGATGAACGACAGGGTGCCGGACTCCGCGGAGAGGATACCGGAGCTGTTGTTCGTAAAACCGGTTCCGATGGTCGAGGTAGCACTGCCGGCGGATTTGCGAAAGGTACCGGAATTGTCAATGAGCGGAAGCGTGGCGTTCGAGTAGCAATGGACGTCTGCGACGATATTGAAAGTGCCGGTATTCTCAATCATGATCTGACTGGAGCTCAGGCCGATGTGGTCCGCCTGCTCGACGGTCCCGTGGTTTGTCAGGAGGCCGTTGTCCCGGATCTCTTTGTTGTCACCGGGGGAGAGGAGCAGGATTCCTCCGTCATTCACGATCAGTCCCACATCGCCGCCGATGTATCCTCTGGTCCAGGTCATGGTCACGCCGACTGGAATGGTCAGGCTACCGGTGCCGTCCATTTCCTTTGCAAAGCCACTGTCCGACATCAGGGTTTGGTCTGAGTTCAGGGTGACCCTTCCTCCTTGGGCAAAATCCAACAGAATGCCGGATGGTATGGGTTCGTCGACAACGGTGACATACAGGGGGTTGCTATTTGCAAAAATCAGGGTTCCGCCGCTGCCCGTGATGGTTCCGACAATTGCATTCATTCCATCTCCGAAGATTTCCAGCGAGGTGTTGGCATGGAACTCAATGGTTCCGCCCGTGCCGTCGTAATTTTTGAATTGGTGGTTGCTGATACCGGAGGAATAAAGGCGTATGGTTCCGTTGTTGTCAAGCATATTTTGGCTATGTGCCCAGCCCGTGTGGATGTTGATGGTACCATTGTTCACGAAGGCAGTATGCAGATCACATTCCGTGCTGTAGGCATCGAACGTGCCGTTGTTGACGAAGCCTATGTTCGATGTGTTTCCGTCGTTGCGGTACAAACGGTTGGCTATGGTATTGTCGACGAAGGTGCCATTATTCACAATCTGGGCGGCGTCTTCGAAAAAAATACCTGTCCCCCCCCAGTATATGGTGCCGTCATTTGTAACCAAAGCGTTGTTTTCAAGGTATTTACGATTGCTGTCGTCGCTTCCTGCATAGAGCTCGAAGGTCTTCCCTGTCGGGATGGTCAGCTGAACGTTGCCACTGATGAACCCGCCGGTCCAGGAACCGTTCTCGGTTAGGGTGATGCTGCCGGTCCCGTTGATGATGGTGATTTTGCCCGGTGTGCTGATGTTTCCGTAGCCGTTAAAGTGGAGGGAATTGATGGTGTAATTTCCGTCGACGGTCAGGGTCAGCGGGCTGGAAGGGTTGAAATTGAAATGGACGGTGTCACCGGATCCGGGCACGCCCGAGGGAGTCCATGTGTTTGTGTTGGACCAGTTGCCTGAGGATACGACGGTGTAAGAGGTCGCGAAAGCATGTCGGACGAACAATAATAACAGGAAGGTAATGAAGCGGGTCATTCCGTTTGGTGATTTATTTTCAAATCGTTTCCACCGCGGCAACAGCATGGAATCATGTAATGCAGCGGTAAACTGGGGACAGCCGAATTAAGTGTCTGGTGTGTTTACTGAAAGAGCAGTCTGCAAGGAACAGAGCAGTGGGAAGCAGTTCTCGTCGTCACAAAGATTTTCATGCGCTTTTCCTTAGGATGAAAGCGGTTATGACTGAGACGATATTCGGTTGGGTAGTATTATTTCGAATGCCAACGGGGGATTGCCTACTTCGGCAGTTGTTGGTTTTGCAAAGGTAAAAAAAATGTTGGACAAAGGCAGAAAGTTCTACCCCTTATTGTTGTCTTTTTGCAAATTGCATGGTGTGACGGTATGGCGCGACCAGCTTGTAGGTTGCGGATTCATGCCGATTTACGAGCGCCGGCCTGGAGGAGGGTGATCCCGACAGGATTCGAACCTGTGACCGTCTGCTTAGAAGGCAGATGCTCTATCCGGCTGAGCTACGGGACCAATGTATCGGACCTATTGTCTTAGCTGCGGGTGCCTGCGTTCCCCGACGCGGGACGGCGGCAGGCCATAGAAAACAAGTTAGTGCGACAATTATAGCGACAAAGGTAGTTTATTTTCAAAATGTGACAAAAGTAGGGTTTCATTTATGAATGATAGTGGCGGTTGGGTTTGTGATGAGGGGTTCTTATCGCCTGTGTCCAGATCATGGGCATAACAAATTTCGGACATGGCAGTCAAGATCGAGGAAAGCTGGCACCAGGTGTTGGAATCGGAATTCAAAGAATCATACTTCCGGGAGCTGACCGGTTTTGTCCGGTCTGAAATAGCGGCAGGCAAGGTGGTTTATCCACCGGGGCCACTCATATTCAATGCCTTCAATCGTACACCGTTCGCTGCCGTACGGGTGGTGGTACTGGGTCAGGACCCCTACATCCGGCCAGGGGAGGCGATGGGGCTGTCCTTTTCCGTTCCGAAAGGTGTCAGGATCCCTCCTTCCCTTCAGAACATTTTCAAGGAGTTGAACCAGGACATAGGATGTCCGATACCGAGACACGGCGACCTGACGGCTTGGGCGGACCAAGGGGTGTTTTTGTTGAATGCGGCCTTGACGGTAGAGAAAGGCATGTCCAACTCCCATGCGAAATGTGGTTGGCACCGCTTCACCGATGCGGTGATACGGACCTTGTCGGCGGAAAAGAATGGCTTGGTGTTCCTGTTGTGGGGTAATTTCGCCAGACAGAAAAAGACGTTGGTTGACACCACCCGTCACTTGGTGTTGGAAGCGGCGCACCCTTCCCCTTTGGCAGGAGGGGCTTTCTACGGATGTCGACATTTTTCGAAAGCAAACCGATATCTCGCAGACCGTGACTTGCCGCTTATCGACTGGTGTCTGGAGGAATGAAATGGAGGCGAACCGATTGACCCATGGGTTGAGCGTGCCATCCCAGTGGCAAACACAGATGCCATGATCTGGTGTTCGTCTGATGAGAGATGGTGCTGACCGGATGATTGTTCAGGAGGCGGGGACTTCGGTATGCAGGGTTCCGTCTTTCATTTCCAGCACGCGGTCGCTCATGTCTGCGAGGTCCTGGTTGTGGGTGACGATCAGGAAGGTCTGCCGGAAATCCGCGCGCAGTTGGAAGATCAGCCGGTGAAGGTCTGCCGACGATCCGGAATCAAGGTTTCCGGAAGGTTCGTCGGCGAAAACCACGGCGGGTTGATTGACCAAAGACCGGGCGACGGCCACTCGCTGTTGCTCTCCGCCGGACAATTGTCCGGGTTTGTGTTGCAGCCTGTCGGACAGACCGAGGTAATCCAGTAACTCCGCCGCCCGGTTCCGGGCTTTCTTTTCCGGAGCGCCATGGATGAGGGCGGGCAGGCATACATTCTCCAGGGCCGTGAACTCTGGCAGCAGGTGATGGAACTGGAAAATGAATCCCACCTGCTCATTGCGAAACCGGGACAGTGCCCGGGAGTTGAGGCCTGAGACTTCCGTACCGTTGATGGTGACGAGGCCTTCGTCCGCCCGGTCCAGCGTCCCCAGGATATGGAGCAAGGTGCTTTTGCCGGCACCCGATTTGCCGATGATACTGACAATCTCTCCCCGCTCCACCAGCAGGTCGACACCTTTCAGCACATGCAGTGCACCGTAGTACTTTTGGATGCCGGTAGCTTCGATCATGCGTGACACATTTGACGGATTCGATGCAAAGGTAGTCAAATATGGTCATCGACCGGATTCCGACCAGCCTAGTGTGTGTCGGCCCTGCGAATCCGGAGAGAAGATAAAAAAAGAAAAGGGCGTCGACAACAGATTGCCACGCCCTCTTAAGAAATCACCCGACTGTTATAATTTAGATAAATACTACCATTTAGCTTGCATCCAAGGTCAGAACGAAAGACAGTCTGTATTAGTCGGCCCGTTTGACAGACAGCACGGCCAATTTTTCGACCTGCGGTCCTTATGAACGGTTAATAATGCAAATTAAGGGGAATTATTTCTAAAATGCCGAATTTTACCTTGAATTATTTAGCTCGAAGGTAAAAAAATTTTGAAAAGGGGTGTCGACATATGGAATTATACCGTCATTTCAGGCCAAACTCCGTTGTCAAACCGATTTCGACAGGTGTATTCCGTTCCGATATGCCGCACTAATTGAACGGCGGGCATGCGAATCTGCAAATTGGCTGCACCGGTAACATTTTATTGGCGTTATTTGCGTTCTACGAAACGAAAGTCACATCATGAACAGATTTGCCGTTGGGAAAGTGCCCTTGTCTTTTTCCCAGATCATCAACATGAACATCGGATTCTTCGGAATCCAATATAGTTTCGGTCTGCAACAGACAGCCATCAATCCTATCTATTCCTTTCTGGGTGCCGACCCGGAGCAATTGCCGCTGCTGAATCTGGCCGGACCTGTTACTGGGCTTGTCATCCAACCGCTCATCGGCGCCATCAGCGACAAGACCTGGCATCCGCGCTGGGGGCGGCGGAAACCTTTCTTCCTACTGGGCGCTTTTTTTTGCAGCCTGTGCCTTTTCCTATATCCTTTCAGCAGTACACTGTGGATGGCCGTCGGCCTGCTCTGGGTCCTGGATGCCGCCAACAATACGGCGATGGAACCATACAGGGCGTTCGTCACGGATGTGCTGCCGGATGATCAGCAGCCCACTGGATTCCTGACACAGAGTTTTTTTACCGGTTTGGGCATCACCCTGGCCAACCTGTCCCTTTTCGGCTTCCAACGGTTCATCGGCGGGGAGTCGGCCGCCGGAATACCATACTGGGTCTTCGGTTCTTTTTTTCTGGGCTCGCTGTGTTCCATCGCCTCGGTAGGTTGGTCCGTCGCCAAAACCCCGGAAATCATGCCCTCGGAGACCGAACTGGCGTTGCTCCGGGCCGAGCGGGGCGGCCTCTTCAAACCACTGGCCGACATAGCCAAAGCCATCGCGCACATGCCGCGCAGCTTGTGGCAGCTGGCGGCGGTGTACCTGTTTCAATGGTATGCCATGTTCTGCTATTGGCAGTTCGTCGCACCCTGTCTCGCAAAGAGTATCTGGGATACCACCGATTCGCATAGTACGGCTTACCAGGAAGCTGTAGCCTTCACCGGACTTGTCAACGGTTTCTACAACATCATCACCTTCCTTTCCGCCTTCCTGCTGGCTTATTTCGCCCGTCGGTACAAAGCGAAATTCGTCCATGCCTGCTGTCTCGTCTGGGCAGCCGCCTCTCTTTTCCTGCTGCCTACCATCCAAGGTGTGGAACACCAGTACCTGGCCCTCCTGTACATCTCCGGATTCGGCGTAGCCTGGGCCAGCATGATGGGGGTTCCGTATGTCATCGTTTCCGCCGACATTCCCGACCGGCAACGGGGCGTTTACATGGGTATCATCAACATGATGATCGTCATCCCGATGATCATTCAAAACCTGACCTTCGGCGGGGTGGAAGGGCTTTACGCCGGCATCTATTCCACCTTCCTGGGGGCGGACCCACGCAATGCCATCACCTTCGCGGGATCGCTCCTGTTGGTAGCCGGCGTCCTCACGCTGCTCATCCGTGAAAAAAGAAAGCAGCCAACCTGACCTTTCCTTCCAACTGTTCGCGACCCCCTGCCGATGGTTTCGCATTCTGTCAATCCATGTTCCCGGGTTGTCCTGGAACATCCCGTCGACATGCCCCCGCACGGCCCTTTGCGAAAACAGGAAAACAAACCTTCGGTTGGGGTGTTACATTGCTGCCTTTCGCTAGTTGTGTGCGTATTTTTTCTGTAAAGGTCGTCTTTCGGAACAAAACAAGCCCCACGGGATGAATTGAGGCGCGTGTATAAATGGTATTTCCTATTATTGCCGCCCATCCGAAAGCAGGAAAAGAGCCAATTACCTACGGTATAGCGACGAGTGTGCGACCTGTTCCGCAGCCACCAATCATCGGGATTCGGAAGCGGCAGGACCGCAGCCTGTCGGTATGACAAAAGCTTACAATGGAGTACAAAGAGGCAAAAGAACGCTTCCTGCAAGCCTGGGGTATGCTGGGCAGTGACTGGGGAATCAACCGAACCATGGCCCAGATTCACGCCTTGTTGTTGATATCACCTGAACCCATGGCCTCCAAGGATATCATGGACGAACTGAAGATTTCCATCGGAAATGCAAATCTCAACCTGAGAGCGCTGATGGATTGGGGATTGGTTTACAAGGAATTGAAGGTCGGTGACCGCAAAGAGTACTTTGTCGCGGAAAAGGATATCTGGAACGTGATGTGCAAAATCATCGCCAACCGAAAGAAAAGAGAGTTGGAGCCTGTTATCAAAGTATTGGATGAAGTGGCGTTGGTGGATGGAAAGTCGAATGAAATAGGTGAGTTCGTGAGGACGGTCCGCGAAATCCGACTCTTTTCTTCCAAAGCGGACGCATTGGTGGAGACCCTGCTAAAAGCGGATGCCGAATGGTTTGTCAAGTCGTTCATGAAAATGGTCAAGTGACGACCAAGGCAGTGGAGGCACGCCGGCACGCAGCCATAGCAATCCCATGCTTAAGCCATATGTAAGCGCGCTCATCGCTTTGTGACCGGCGAACGCCGCATTCGAAGCTCAGGTCCGGCCGTCCAGCCGTGCTATGGCTGTCGGTCGAACCGGGTTTGTCGATGACCAAATCCCCTGTCCTACGGAGGCCCAAATTTAATTTTTCCTCGAAATTACTTCGTAACCGGTGGGACATCAAGACCGGTTGTGGGGAGACTTTTCCCCGCGTACGGACGCGAAACGGCTAGCCTAGCTCGGGGGCAACCCGGCGTCAATGACCGAAATGCGAGATGATCTGTTCCGCCAGTTCCATGCCGATGGCGGATTGTGCCTCCTGGGTCGATCCTCCGATATGGGGGGATACGGTGATTTGCGGGTGGTTGAGCAAATCGGCCCGTGGCGTAGGTTCGCCGACGAAGACATCCAGCCCGGCGCCGGCCACCTTTCCGCTGGCGATAGCCTCCAACAAGGCGTCTTCCGCTATCAATCCACCCCGTGAGGTATTCACCAGGTAGACGCCGTCCTTCATCTTTTCAAATGCCGCAGCGTCGATGAGCGCTTGTTTCCCTCCGGGGACGTGCAGGGTGATGAAATCTGATTTCCGAAGCACCTCCTCCATGCTGGTGGTCTCTACCCGGACCGAAAGGCTCACATCCTGACTTTTGTATACGTTCAGGTCTATCTCCGCTTCGTTCACCACCAGGTCCGCCGCCAGTACGTTCATGCCCAAGCCGATGCCGATACGGGCTGTTTCCTGGCCAATCCTGCCGAAGCCGATGATACCGAGGGTCCTGCCTCTCAGCTGGATGCCCTTTGAAGCGATTTTCTTGAGCCGGTTGAAATCCTCGGAGCCCTTGGCCGGCATTTCCCTATTCAGCATCCCCATCATCCGGGCCAACATGAACAGATGCGTGAAGACGAGTTCCGCCACCGCCCGACTGGATGCGTTGGGGGTATTGAATACCTGGATTCCCTTGCTTTTTGCATATTCCACATCGATGTTGTCCAATCCGACGCCGCCTCGGGCGATGACCTTGAGGTTCGGACACGCATCTATCAATTCCTTCCGTACCTTGGTGGCACTGCGGACGATGATGACATCATAATCGGGCAGCACTTCGAATAGTTGCTCCTGTGCATATTGCTGGGTGGTCACTTCGTAACCTGCCTCTTCCAGCAGCAGTTTGCCGTCGGCGTGGATGCCATCGTTGGCGAGTATCTTTACCATATTAGTGATTTGACAAAGAAAGTGAGGTGTACAGGGTTTCGATTCCAGGTAGCCTGGTGCCCGGATGTCAGCGCCTGCCATACCGAGGTCACAACTTTTTTACCAGGCAATATTAAGGATTCCTGTTGACAATAACCCAGGTCCGTACCAGACAAGGAGACTTTCGTTTCGCATCGTCCGGGGCGCATCGGTAAGGATTCTACCGTTTATTTTTCCAAAGGATGCGGCGGCAGGTATTTATTCCGATAGTCGTCTGTCCGCAAATTATTATTATATTGCCCCTTGGACTTTTTTTTTACCGTTGATCGGGATATTCCCGCGCCGACACACCTGAAGTCGGGCGACTACGTCGCCGTACACAAGCATTCCGTCATGATGTCAAAATTCCTCTGCCTCTCCGTCGTCCTGTTGATTAGCCGGACGGTGGGTTTGGCGCAGCCGAACCGAGCTGTCGCCATCCTCGGTTCGGCATCCTTTGCCGGGCACGCCACTTCGGATGAATTCGTCACGGAGGAAGCGGATTTGCCCTTCGCGGTGGACAATCCTTTTCTCTCGTACGCGGTCGTGACCGACCTGACCGGGGCTGAAAACCATTTGGAATGGGTGTTCCGCAGGGCAAGCGGCCAAACCCATCCGATTCCGTTCCGGCCGGATACGCATGCGGACAAGGACACCTGGGGCGCCATCGGCCGGCTGGGCTTTCTTTTTCCCGAATCGGACCCCTTCGTTTCCTATCATTTGCGATGGACCGGGACACATGTTCCCCCGGCTGGAACCGTTCAGCTTCACTTCTTCAAACCCGGCCCGACAGGTTCCGGGGATAAGCGACCTCCGGTCCTGTCCCAAGATCCCGCTTTCGGCGGTTCCGCATGTCCTTGTCCGGCTCCGGGGTATGAGAATCGGCTGGGATGGTGCCCTGCCGGAAATTGCCCGCCAGACCCTACCCCTGTCCCGACGCAGACCGGTTTCCTCATAGTCCATCATTCGGCCGGATCCAACAGCGCGACCGATTGGGCGGCGGTCGTACGCGCCATATGGGACTTTCATGTCAACGTCAACGGATGGGACGACATCGGTTACAACTGGCTGGTGGATCCCAACGGGGTGCTTTACGAAGGTAGGGGAGACAATCGCCTGGGAGCGCATTTCTGCGGAGCCAACGGCGGAACCATGGGCGTATGCATGCTGGGCGATTTCACAGCTGTACAACCGACTGCCGCCGCACGGAACACCCTGTCGGAACTCCTGTCCTGGAAGGCCTGCGATGCCGGTCTGGACCCGCTCGGCAGCGCTTTCCATCCCGGCACAGGGTTTGTCCTGCCGAGGATTTCCGGCCATCAGGACGGATGCGCCACCGCTTGCCCAGGCAACCAATTTTATCCCGTATTATCCTCCTTGAGACAGGAAGTCAGCGACCGCATCGAATTTGATTGTCCGGTCACCTCGGTCAACGCGCCGACCCTGCTCACCGGTATCTTGACCGGTCCGGACCAAGCGGAGTTGCTCTGGTCGGACAATGCGGACAACGAGACCGCTTTTGTCCTGGAAAGGGCCCTTGGCGCAACGGATACTTTTGCAATCCTGGCCACTTTGCCTCCCAATACGGTCGGATACTATGATTTGGGTTTGCCTGCCGGGTCGACCTTGCGCTACCGTGTCAGGGCTTTGGCGGACAATGCGGCATCCGCTTATTCCAATGTTGTCGTCCTGATGACCCTCACCGGCCAGGCGGAGCGGGCTGACGGACAGGTTGGCGAAGCCCGCTTGTCGGTACTGCCCAATCCCGCCAGTTCCTTCCTTCGTCTGCAGGCGCCGATGTTGTCCGGCCCCAGCGAGGTGGAAATCCTCGACCTGACCGGAAAAAAGATGGCGCACTGGCCGATTGTCCTTTTTGAGCAGGGTCTTTCCTCCGCCCTTTCCACCGCTGTGCTGCCGCAGGGTCATTACCGAATTCGGGTGTGGCAGCAGGACCAGGTGCTGTCCGCCGGTTTCCTCAAGATATGAGGCGTTCCGTCACTCCGCTATGTCGATATCCAGCCAAGCCTCCAAGAGGCCGATGAGCTTCGCGCGGTCCGCCGAAGTGAACTGCCTGATTCTGGCGTTTGCATGGTCCGCTCCGGGAAGGAAGAAAAAAGCGGCGTTGGTCCTGCCGGATGGCCGGATGGCCGTTGCGGACCAAGTGTCGGCATCACCGTTGACGTAGATGATGTTGTTCCCTTCCGCATCCAACCAATCCTTCACTTGCCGGACCAAGCGGCCGTCGAAGTCAGGCGGCTGCTTGTCCGGCATGAAGACGGCGGACACATCGGTATCCGTCGGCAAATGCTCCAGCAAACCCACGAATGGTGCCGTGCGGTACCCGTAATATCCCATTTCCGTTCCTGCCTGGTGGTAATGAGGGGCATATGTGCGCATACTTTCGTCGGCGAAGAAATCAATCCCGGAGACCTTGACCAAGTGATCCGTCAAGGAATCCAAAGGGGTGTCCGTCCCGGGTATGCCTGCACAGCCGTGCCCCCATTGCCAGAATGAGAATGGATATTCGAGGACGGCATATTCGAATGCGGTGCCGAACCCGAGATAGTCGAAGCTCAATCCGGCGCCGCGCGCATACCAGTGCAGGCGAGGCAGTATTTCCCCGCGTTCCCGGAGCAATTTTCGTTGGAAGTCGAGGATAGCCTGTCGGCAGGAAGCGGTGCCGACGGTATCCAGGAATTCATAGATGCGGGAATCCTGGGGCGACAGGTTCAGGGGGGCGACGAAAGGGACGCTCACCCGCACATCGTCCGGGTAATAATAACGATAGAACAAGGTCGTCTGTCCTCCTTTGCTGATGCCGGTACTTACCCAGGGTTCGCGGTAGAGCGCCCGGAAAAGTTCCCGGATGTGGTGGAGGTCCGCCGTGGCCTGTCGGAGGTTCAGGTATGCATAATCCGGAGTGTCTGGTATGCTTTCGCCGAAGAACCGGTGTTCGACGTCCAGTTGGTTGGCATCCAGCAGTTGTGTCAGTTCGTAAATTCTGTTTCGTGGCCTTTGGTAGCCTTCTGTACAAAGGACCATCGGCCGGTCCGATCCCCGGTGCGAGAGATAGGCCTTCTGGTAGAAACAACCCTTTTCGGGGTGGTCATGGTCCAACGGCTGTCTGATGGTGAGTTCCCAGGCTGCGGTGAAGCCGTCTGGCGTCTCGATCCGCCGGAAAGACACATCGGGCAGGTCGAACAGGGCGGTTTCCATGGGTATTGTTTGGGCATTCAGAAGCCCGGCGGCGGAACAGGACGTCAGCAGAAAAAGCCAACGGCAGCAACCATGGAAAGGCAAATGTCTTGTCAGCATACACAGATCGTTTTGTGAACGGGAAGGAGCACTGGCAATGTCGGGTGAGCCAGGACCAGGAATCAGGCCGGGCGGCGATAGGGAAGCGTGGTGCTCATCGGTGTCTGCCGGCCGGCGAGCCGGACAATACCGCGGATACGTTCTCCACCTGACGCCATACGCGGGCCAGATTACCCCAGCAAATCTTCCGGAGGTCTTCGGTCGTATAGCCCCTTTTGAGCAGGGTGCGCAGTAGGTTCGGATAATCCGCCACGTCCTTCAGTCCTATCGGAAGGGAGTCTCCGACCCCGTCGAAATCGGAACCGAGTCCCACATGGTCTATTCCGGCCAAACGGACCGCATGGTCGATGTGGTCGGCCACGACCTCGACGTCCGCAAACAACTGGTCATGGTAAGTCCGGCGGAATTCCGCCAGGGAGGCCTGGGCGGCGCTGTCGCTTTCCTGCCAGCCGTTTTCCGTCAGCAAGGATGACCATCGCGCCCGCATCTCGTCGCGCGCGCTGGTGTGCCGCCGGTCCAGGAAATCCGATCCGAAGTTGATCATGATGATACCACCGTTCTTTCCGAGCGCCCGGATCATGTCGTCACTCATGTTGCGTTGGAATCCAGGGGTGAATGTCCGGCAGGAGGAGTGGGAGGCGATGACAGGTGCCTGGCTAATCCCGAGGGTCTGGTAAAATGCGGCGTCCGTTACATGGGAGACATCCACCATCACGCCTACCTTGTTCATCTCCGCGACGACCAGCCTGCCGAAGGGACTCAACCCGTTCCAGGTTCGGGTGGTATCGTATGAGGAGTCACAGAGCCGGTTGTCTTTTGCATGCGTGAGGGTGATGTATCGGATCCCCCTTTCATGGAAATACGCCACATCCTGTATTTCTCGGATCGGGGCTCCGTTCTCCATACCCATTGGCAGGGAAACAAGTCCACGAACAAAGTTTTCCTCCACCGCCGCCGGGGAAGGGGCCGGTGCGAATTTGTCCGGATGTTCCGCAATGATGGCCCCGATCATGTCGATCAGCGAATCGGCATACGCGCGGGCGTCCCCCTCGGCCTGATAGCGGGATGGCACATAAATGGACATGAACGGGGCGTCCAACCCTCCTTTTCTGGCCCTGGTGTAGTCGAAATCCCCTTCGTTCGAGGCGATGGGAATGCCGGTGAAAGACCGTTCCAGCCGGAAATTCCGCACGAACAGCCGGGTGGGCAGGTCCACATGGCCGTCCGCAATGATCAGTTCCCGGGCCAGTTTCGACGCTTGGACGGAAAAAAGGGAACCAGGGTCCTCCGGTACCTGGGCACCGACCGGCCGGATCAGGTAACATAATGCGGCCACTAAAAAGAAACGCATGTTTTTTGGGCTAAATTTAAACAAATTGAGTTACTCCCTGTGCCAACTATACATATTTTCGCAGGGAAAGGGCTTGTGTTCAGGCCTGGCGGCAGCCGGCTCCACTGCTTGCCGGCCGGAGAATCGCGTTTGTTACCCGTCTGGTCTCCCGTACAATAAATCGTTGCCGAAGTGATGCCTCTGTTTAGCATGCACATTGTCATATGGGTTTGGATGCTGGGCTTCCCGGTGGTGGTTGGTGCTGCCGCAGACCCTGGCTACGACCATTGCACCCGTGCCTATCACCTGACGGACGTATCGGATTGGTGCAGCACACCGGGTGCCTTCAGCAACGAAGGGGCCACCGCTTCCGGAAGGAGTCCGGCAACCTGTTTCCCCTATCAGTCGTCTTCGGACGACCATGACGTCTGGTTCCGGTTTACCGCGGTCGCCACCACGCTGAACATCAGTGTCACCGGTCAGATTGAAAATCGTTCCGGTGGCACCTTGCAGTACCCACAGCTCGCCGTTTACCAAGGCGACTGTTCCGGGGAGCTTCAGGAACTGGCCTGTATCTCGGATGTGCGGGGATATCATATCGTGGAGACCTTTATCGATGAATTGGTCATCGGACAACGCTACTATGTACGGGTGGATGGCCGCAACGGCCGACAGGGCACCTTTCAGCTGTGCATACGAAATTTCAATCCGACGCCGGCCCCGACCTCCGATTGCGGGCAGGCTGTCATCCTGTGCGACAAATCGTCAATCAATGTCCCCAGTGTGCTGACCGCTGGCAGGGACCGTCAGGAACTGCCGGAGGGATTGTGCCTCCCGACGGAAACGCAATCCGTCTGGTACAAGTGGACCTGTGCGGAAGCGGGAACCCTTACTTTCTCGCTCAAGCCGGTCAATCCTTCGGATGACTTGGACTTCGCGCTGTTCCTGCTGCCGGATGGCCTCGATGATTGTGCCAACAAGATACCGTTGCGCTGCATGGCCTCCGGTGAAAACGTCGGGGAGCCCTTCCTCTCTTGGTTGAGATGCTCCGGGGAAACCGGTCTGCGGGACGGCGAGCGGGACTTGGGGGAGGAAGGTGGATGCGAATTTACGGACAACAATTTTCTCGCTCCGCTGCGGATGGAGGCTGGCATGAGTTATGCCCTCATGGTCAATAATTACCACAACACCGGCAACGGGTTCTCTCTTTCGTTCGGCGGAACCGGCACCATCGCCGGTCCCAGTAACCATTTCACGTTTCATAAGCTCAGCATTCCGCAAGACCAGGATCTCTTTATCAAGGATGCCTCGGCGGCCGCCGGCGGGATCCGTTCCTGGCAATGGTCCTTCGGAACCGGAGCCCATCCGCAGCAGTCGGATGGAAAGGGACCTTTTTCCATCCGGTATGATTCTCCCGGAAAAAAATCCATCGCCCTGACCATTGAGACGAACAGCGGTTGTCAGGTGACCAAAGTGCGGAGCGTTACCATCCAGCCTCTTCCGCAGCTTCCTCCGCCATCGGATCCGCCTTCCCCGGAACCGGCTCCCGTCGACCGGACGGCGCCGCTTGCCGAACCGGATTCCCTTCCGGCCGTCCCGGTGGTTCCGCAGCGTACAAAGGATTCCGTCACCTATCTGGTGAAGTTCGATGCGGTGATTTATTTCGATGCCGATTCCTTCGAACTGGATTCCGATGACGAACCGGTCCTGCAGCAGGTCTTGGACCTCCTTCGGCAGGAGGAAAGCTATCTTGCTGTCATCGAAGGCCATACCAACAACATTCCTTCGGATGAATATTGCCGGAAACTGGCCACGTTGCGGGCAGATGCCGCTTATGCCTGGCTATCGGCAAGGGGAATTCCGCCGGAGCGGATGCTGCTGAAGGTGTTTGGAAAGGAGAAGGTGGTGACTCGGAACATTGCCAGGAAGAGCAGGGTACGTAACCAACGGGTCGAAATCAAGATCATCACCCGAGCGGAATGACGGGTGCGAACCAGCTTGTCCGATCAAAGATCCAAAGGGGGGCGGCACGGTCGTGTCGGCGGTCATCCGGTTGGCAGCCGAGGGGGCGGATGTTCGATTGCCTCAGCTGCCCAGCAGTGCGAGCAACTCCTCCGCACTCAACTTGCCGGCCATCTCGCCACCTTCCAGCAGGCTGTCAGCCAGCTCCCTTTTTTCCAGGTGTAATTGTACGATCTTTTCTTCGATCGTATCTTCCGAAACCATACGGTATACGGTGACGGGACGTTGCTGGCCGATGCGGTGCGCCCGGTCGCTGGCCTGGTCTTCCACGGCGGGATTCCACCATGGGTCCAGGTGGATGACATAGTCGGCTGCCGTCAGGTTAAGCCCGAATCCGCCGGCTTTCAAGCTGATGAGAAAGACATCCCCTTCACCCTGCTGGAATGCTGTGATGGCGCGGTCCCGTTGTGGCAGCGGCGTACTGCCGTCCAGGTACTGATAAGGAATCCCCTGGGAGCGAACCCAATCCTCTACAATTTTGAGATGCTTTACAAATTGACTGAATATCAGAGCTTTGTGGCCCTCTTCGCGCAATTCTTCCACGGTTTCGGACAATAATTGCAATTTGCTGGATGCGATGTTCACTTCCGGTTGTATCAATCGGGGATGGCAGGCGGCCTGCCGAAGCCGCATCAATTCCGCCAGGATCAGGAACCTTTTGTCTGCCGTTCCTCCTTTCGCCCGTGCAATGTCCTCGAGGGCTTTGCGCCGCAAGGCCTCGTAAAAGGCGCGTTCCTCGGCGGAGAGCTCGACGGTGAGAACGATTTCCGTCTTGGCCGGCAGCTCCTGCAGGACATCCTGTTTCCGTCTTCGCAGTAGGAAAGGCTGTATCAACCGGCGGAGTTGCTTCAGCCGTTCCTGGTCCTGTTCCCGTTCGATCGGAACGGCGAATCGCTCGTTGAACTGCTGCACGGAGCCCAGCAGCCCCGGATTCAAAAATTGGAACAGGGTCCATAATTCTCCCAGGTGGTTTTCTATGGGGGTGCCTGTCGTGACCATACGGAAATCCGCCTGCAGCTGCATGGCTGCCTGCGAACGTTTGGTCGCCCGGTTCTTGATGGCCTGCGCCTCATCCAGGATGATGGTGGAGAAGCGCATGCTGCCGAGCAGCTCGCTTTCCTGTTGCAACAGTCCGTAACTGACCAACAACAGGTCGGACGAGACCAGTCCCCGCACGGTCCCGACCCGGTCCTCCTCCCCGAAGATATGCAGCCGAAGTCCGGGAGCGAATTTCCGGCCTTCGTGGTACCAGTTTCGGACAACTGAAGCCGGGGCCACCACCATGGCCGGGCCGGCTGAGGCCCTGGAAACCAGCAAAGCCAGGGCTTGAATGGTTTTTCCCAAGCCCATGTCATCCGCCAAACAAGCACCTACTCCCCAGTCGGCCAGCCGGTGCAACCATTGGAAACCTTCCAGTTGGTAATGCCTGAGCGATGCAAGGAATCCGGCCGGTGGTTCCGCAGCGACGGTTTCCGCCGCATGTATGCGGGTCAGTTGTCTGCGCCATGCATCGTCCACCTGCAATTCGCCGACCGTTTCTTCCAGGTCTGACAACAGGTGGACCGCCAGCGGGTGTACCTGCAGCGCCTGGGGTGTCCGCCGCATAAGGGTGTCCCATTCTGTCAGCCGCGACCGCAAGGATTCGGTCAGTGCCAGGAATTGCCCGTCCCCCACCTCCACAAACTGTTGTTGCGGCTGACCGGCCAACTCAAGCAAGCGGCGGAAGTCCATCACATGCCCTTCGTCTATGTCCACCGTGCCGGACACGTCGAACCATTGCTGGCCTTGCCGGATGCCAAGCCGAAGTTGCCCGGTACCCAATGTGCCGGCGATCCGGATGGCTTGCCCTTTGGGGTACTCAAGCACAAGCTGGCCGGATTGACGCAGCGGCTCCAGGTCGAGCAACACCTTCAGACAGTCAGACAAGGAAGCCAACATCCATTCCTCATTCTCTGCCGGCTCCTGTCGAAGGATGGGACTGGCTTCCAGGACCATCTGCAGCATCGACCGCTCCGCTTCGAATGAACGGAGGACTCGTCGGCTTTGTCCGTTTTCGGAGACAAGCAACCGTTGCCGACCTTTCCCCGGCTTGCAATAGATACGGACATCCGCTGCGGGCAGGACGAACAACTCCAGTTTGTAGCCCGTGCCCACCGGTAACAGTTGAATCAAGGCCTTCGGATCTCCCAGGACATTGGCGGGTCGTTCCCCTTCGTTGTCAAGCAGGGTTCTTACAGGAACCATCCGCTCGAGTGCCGGAATGACTTCACGCAGCCTTTCCACTGCCACCATCGGGATCTCCAATTCGCCGAATCGAACCAACCTGTTGATTTCCTCCTGTTTCTCGTTGATATCCAATAACAGGTATCGGGAGGGGGTCTCCCTGACGAAGTGAAGTCCGGCTGTCGTGAAGGGTTCCGAAAACCCTATGGTGAAGGTGTCTCCGACCTGTTCGATGAGCAATTCCGGAACCCGCTCCACCAGTTCGACCGGTACCATGGGGTTGTCGGCCCGGAAAAGGTAGGGATGCCCCACCAGAACCCGGACAATGCGGTCGAAGTCCACTTGATATTCCGGATTGCCGTGCAGCCCTGAGGACAGTTGCCGGATGGCACGTGCAGCCTGTATGTCCCGTTCGGACATGTTGTCCACGTTCAGCTCATAAAGCCTTTTCAAGGCGAGGGGCCGCCCTTTTGACCAGCCCCCTCTGCCGAAAGTCTGCTCCACCGGCTGAACTGTCCTTTGCTCCGGATCCAGCATCCAGGCGATACGGGTTTCCTTTTGGGGCTGGTGCTTCAGCCGGGGGGATGCGACGGAAGGAAGTGTCAGCAGGGCGTCCAGCGCTCGTTCCCATTCGGCCGCCGGCTGCATTAGATTTACGATGCCACTGATTTGTAGGCGGGCGTGCAGTCGCTTGGATTCCTCCCGGTAGTCCGCGGCCGTGCCCGGGGCTTCGTCCAACAACCCTATCAGACTGGACAGCTCCATGGAAAGCCATTCGAAGCCATGTCGGGATGCAATGAATTGCAGGTCCTTGAATTTCAAAAGATAGCGGGTTTCAGTCGGCACCTCGAACCAATAGCGCACCGCACCACACAACAACCAGCCGAATGGGTGGTCCGGATCCTGACGCAGCAGTGCCATGCCTTTCGCCGGAAGGTTGATGCTAAAGTAGTAGGCTGCGGAAATCCATGGTTTTAGGATGTCCGCTGTCTCTCCGGACAAGGATGGCAGCAAAGTGGCGATTTTCTGGAGGTAGTCCGGTGTCTTTCGGTGCCACAGACTCAACATATACAGCGCCGTCGGCAATGCCGGCCATGGTGCCGTCAGCCTCAGGACGCCCTGTTGCCGCTCTTCCTCCTCATACAGGGCCAGGGTCCGGTCATGTTCCCCGCGGAAAAAGTGCAAAGCCGCTTGCCAGGCTGCCGCCTCCGGCCATTCTGTTGCGACCAGGCGCTCAGTCAAGGATGCCAAAGTTTCCAACCGACCAGTCATGACAAAGGGCAGGAACAGGCTTGGGTAAATCAAAGCCAGCCTGTCCGGTGCGTCTTCGAACCAACGGTGCCGGCTCAGAAACTCCTCCAGGGCTTGCGACGGCGCGAGGTCAGCTGTCTGGTAGGCCAACAGCTGTCTTATCGCCACAGCCTGAATATTGGTATCGAAGCGGTTCAGGAATTCTTTGTCACCGGAAGAGAAAACTTTGAGAAAAAATCGGTCTTTCTTCCATGCGTCCGGATAGTACCGGCCCATGTCCTCCAGGATGCCGGACAGCGCATCCGGCCGGTTGCCATAGAATGCGAACCGGAATTCCCGCAGACAGCTTCCGTAGCTGGCAGGCCCGGAACCCGCCGGTTTGTAAGGGAAATACCGGAGGATGGTCCGACGCCAGGTTTCGAAGGCTTCGTCCTGTGCCGCCATACGCATGATCGGCTCCAGGTATTTTTCCGGAACCTGCCATTGGTCGCCGGATTTGTTACGTACCAACCAATCACCTGCTTCCAACAATTCTCGAAAAACTTCCAAGTGACGGAGGCGAAGCGGCTCGCCTCGGCTGTTGCGCAGGTCCAGCGAGCTCAACATGTCCAGCAAGGTTTTCTCCGGTATCGATTGGTAGGTCATCGCCAACAGGCACAGGATCGTCCGCTCCTGGGGAGAAAGAGATGAAAATCTGGTTGGGAAACTGGCTGGAATTCTATTCATCTAATCAGCGTGTTGTGCTGCCCGGGACATCGGCCGCCGACGGTTCACCGCCGGTCCGATGGTACTTCCTGGCAGACTTTGCTCTACTCGGCCCCCAAAATTACCGAGCCCAGCCCTTGAAACCAACTGTCCGCCGGTCGGTCGGATATTAAGATGTGGAAGAGTAGATTCCGAATAACAGTGCCTGTCCTGTTGCCGCCGGTCATGGGGAGGCAGATGCCGGACGAAGTGCGATGCACGATCCGGCCAAACGGCCGAATAAGTCGGTCAGGCCGGAAACGGAAGGAAGCGGAAGGATGGGTGGGGGATAGGGTTTGCCTCCACCGGATGATTCCGGCGATTTACATCCCTAAGCGGGCAGCGTGCAAAAAGTTGGTGACCGGGCGCAGCGATGCGCCCGGCACCCTTACTTTCCTTTCCAACACCAAACCATGCAGCACTTACCCCCGGGGCCTTCTCAAAGAATGGGTTCATCTTGTGGCGGTTCAGGATGAGGAACATCCTAGCCCAGGCTTGAACCGGGAACATTCGTTCGCTGATGAAACCGCTTTCCTGAGCCGCTGCATCCATCTGCCCGGTGAGAGCGGCAGCGCAGCGGACGGGAAACAAGGATGCCTGTCCTTGTTTTTCACGAGGGACATGAAAGGATATTTATCGGACGTTGAAAGTCGGGGTCATTACGGTAACCGCGCTTCGAAAGTAGTAAAGAAATCGCATTGGTGAACGGACTGGAGGCCTCATGCAGGCTACCTCGCCGAAACCATTGGACCGCTTGGGTTGGATAGTGGTCCGGTTCGATCGTCGGACCTTCGTTGGAAGTGGAAGCACATTGTAAGTCGGGCGCAAGCAACGTAGCGTCCTTGCAAAGCAAAAGACGGGAATACCGGATAAGTATTTCATATTTGAACAGGTATTGCGCTGGTTGTTCCAGTAGGCGGATGTTATCCCAAAGTGGACAAATTTACGAACAACTGTCCAGGTTGGAGACATTCCTTCGCACCGGCTGTTCCAGCGGTCTGGCAGAAGCTGCTGAGTTGTTTCGACCAAATGCCGGAACAGCTTGCTTCCCAAGGTTTCTTGTGTACTACCTCATGCACGCATACGACCAGTGGTACAATAGGTTGCCTTTGCTGACAAACGAACCCGTTTATTGGATACATAAATTTTGCCATATAGCGGAATAAAGGTAATTTGTGGTTTATTTTTTCAACATGGGTAACTTACATCTCATTTTAAGCTGCACGGTCTGCCTGTTGTGCGTCGGCGGAATGACCAAGGCCCAGGAATGTGACCAGCACATAGCGGAGGACAAGAACATAGGTGGTTTGCATATCCTCCGGACGATTGAGCAGACCATCGTGGTTCGAGGAAACTACACTTACAGCCTCGACCTGCGGCTGGACAGCAGGGGAGTTGTCGCGGAGGTCTACTCCAAGGGAGGCGAGCTGTTCAATCAGAACGACGAACTTATCTTCGTGGATGTCAACAACCGTCGCAGGAGCTTCCGATTCGTGTCGTCCGGCGAGATGGGGAAGGAATCCGGTGCACCGGTGCACCAGAACACCCTGGGATTGACCCCAACGGATGTGGAATGGTTTGCAGGCTCCCTGATGAACGTCGTCTACATCAAGAACAACATCAAGAACCAGATGCTCAAGCTTACGGTCAACACGAACCGTCAGACGGAATTACAGTCCGTCGCGGGCTGTTTCTGGCAAAGGCTGAAGAAGGACCTGCCGGCGGATTACGTGTCGGATGCAGGCGCTGCTGCCGGTGAGTCGTCCTCGACCCCCATTTCCAGGACGCTTCCGGCAGGCAATCCGGTTTCGACGCCGCGGCAAGGCCGCAGGATTACGGATATCAGCGAATTGAACGACGA
This sequence comes from Bacteroidota bacterium, assembly GCA_041163745.1. Taxonomy (GTDB): domain Bacteria; phylum Bacteroidota; class Bacteroidia; order Chitinophagales; family Saprospiraceae; genus UBA6168. The sequence goes on along the minus strand of JBEAQU010000071.1, from coordinate 46,637 downwards.
AGAGTTGGCCGCGCTGTATGAGGAATTGCGGGAGACCAAGGCACGGGTCCGCCAGGAGATCGCATCGGAGAACGAACGGCTGGACCGTTTCAAGGGTCAGTTGAAGGAGGAATTGTCAGCCGCCCGTTCCCAGTCTCAGGAGGAAAAGGCTCGCTTCGCCCAGGAGGTGCTGGAAGCGCGAAAGCGGTCGCAGACAGAGGTTGAAAACATCCAGGCGGAAATAGCGGAGGCGGTTCGCGCAAGCCGGGAGAAAGCCGGCGTGGAGTTGGAGCGATTGCAGACGGATGTCCTCCAGGCGCGGGAAAATGCAGTGCTGGAAATCCAAAAAGTCAGGCTGGCGGCGGCACAGGAGGTCAGTGCGGCGCGGGAATTGGCTGCTGCTGAGGTGAGACGTATCAAGGAAAGTACGGAGTTGGCCAGGGTCCAGTATGCGGACGAAATAGCCTCGGCCCGGGAGAATTCCTCCGCTGAACTGGAGCGGATCCGCCGGGAAACCACCCGGGCCGTCGAATCGGCCAGGAACAATGCAGTTCAGGAAAAACAGCGGACGATGGAGGAAGTGGTTGGTTCCCGACAAACGGCTGCGGAGCAGATTCTGCAGGCACAGGAACAGGCTGCGCAGGAGGTGGCCCGCAGCCGGGAGGCGGTGGTATTGGAAAAGGAGCGACTGGCATTCGATTTGGCGGAAGCCCGCCGACGCTCCGCGGAGGAAATGGCGCAGTCGAAAGAGCAACAGGCCACCGCGCTCGCCACATTGCAGGAGGAGCTGGCGCGCGAGAAGGAACGGGTGGCGGTGGAGGTTTCCGCTGTGCGCCAACAGGCTGCCGAGCTACTGGAACAATTGGCAAGGCAACTGGCGGCGGAAAGGGAGTTACAGGCCGCGGAAATCGCCCATGCACGCGACCGGTCCCAGTCCGAGCTGGCATCCATACGTGCCGCCGCCGCCGCAGAACAGGCGAAAGCGAATGCCGCCGTGCAGGCCTCCAAGGAAGCGGCCGCCCGGAAACTGGAGGAAATCGCGGCACAGGAGGCAATGCAGGTCGCCAACGCCCGGGCTTCTGCGAAAGCGGAACTGGAGCGCGTGGCTGCCGAAATCAGCGCGGCCAAAGATGCCGCCGCCCGTGAGCTGGCCAGGATCCGGGAAGAGATAGCTGCCAATCTCGAGGCAGCCAGGGCCAACGAAGCTGCCATCCGGGAAAAGGTGGCCAAGGAAACGGCGGAAGCCAGGGAAAATGCAGCCCGGGAAATTGAAAAGGCACAACAGGAAGCGGCGGCCAAGGTCCAGGAAGCCAGGGAACGCTCCGCCGCCGCCCGGGACCAATATGCCGCCGCCGTACAGTCCGCCCAACAGACAGCGGATACACGGATACAGGACATCCAGGCGGAAACCGCCCGGGAACTTCAGGCTATCAAGGACCGGGAAACAAACCTGAAGGAGGTAAGCGCGACCGAAGTGGCGATGTCCAGGGAAAAGGCCGCCGCCGAAATCGCCGCCGCACAAACTCTAGCCGCACAGGAGGTGGCCGCCGCCCGCGAACGCGCCGTCAAGGTCGCCCAGGATGCGGCCAACGAAATCGCGGAATACAAGCGCAAAAGCGCAGAAGCGATCCAGCAGATGAAATTGGCGGAAGCGGAGGAAATGAAGTCCCTGCGCGAACAAGCCGCCACGGAGAAACAAAGGCTTGCCACCGATGTGGCATTGGCCCGGGAAACAGCCTCCCGCGAAATCGGCACCGCCAGGGAACAATCCGCCCAGGAGGTCAGGACCGTCCGTGAAGAGGCCGCCCGTCAAAGGGAAAAGCTGGCCGTGGATCTGCTGGATGCTCGCAAAGAGGCCGCCGAAAAAATCGCATCCACCAAGGAGACTGCCGCCCGGGAAGTGGCGGCCACTCAAAAACAAGCCCAGGAGGCAGTCGCTCAGGCAGCGACCGAACGCGAGCAAAAATTGGAAACGCTGGAGGCATCCGTAACAGCGGCGCAGTTGGAGGCGCAGAAAACGATCACCCAGGCGCAACAACAAGCCAATGCCTTGCTGCAACAATATGCCACACAGGTCAAGGATGCGGAGGCCACCGCGAGAACGGAAGTCTCCGCTGCGCGCCAAGCTGCCGCGGAGGAACTTGCCGCCATCCGGGCAGATGCGGACGCCGCCCGCCAACAGTACAGGGAAGAGACAGAGTCCGTAAGGAAAGCTTCCTTGCAGGAAATTTCAATCGCCAAAAAGGATGCCTCGGATGCCATATACCAGGCAAAAGAACAAGCGACCGCGCAACTTACGGCTGTCAAGGAGGAAACCGCCCGGCAAATCGCACAGGAAAGAAAAGCCCAGGAGGAATCCCTCCGCCTGACGGCCGAACTGGAACAGCAACGGAAATCCCTGGAGGCGGAAATGGGAAGACTGCGGGAAGAACTCGAACAGAAGAAAAAACAAGGGAACAATTGATATTGACGGTCCATCCGAACACTTGCCAGGACAGCTTCAGCATGGTTCGACTGCATCGCTTCGAAAGCCGGCCACCGCTCCACCATTGCGAATAGCCCGCCGGCCTGTGCGAGGATCAGGTCGTCCGCGCCGTCCGGACAATCCGGGCGAGCAAGGCGGGAAAGAAACGCTGCAGATATACACCCAACAATTCTTTCCCGCCAATGTAGACCTCCCGCCGGTTCCGGCGAACGGCCCGGACGATTTCCGCTGCAAGCGAATCAGGGGCAATGCCGCGGTCCGTTGCTTCATCCATCGTACCCTGCTGGCTTCCGTCGCCGGTCAGCGCGTGCCGGCTGATGTCCGTGCGGACATATCCCGGACAAACCAGGGTGACCCGAACGTTCTCGCGCCAACATTCAGCCCGCAAGGTCTCGAAAAAGCCGTGCAAACCATGCTTCGCCGCAGCGTAGGAGGATCGCATCGGAGCTCCGAACTTACCCATAAGGCTGGTGATGACCACATAGTGGCCAGCTTTGCGTTCGAGAAAATGGGGTAGTATGGCCTTGCTCAAGGCGATGGTACCCAATAGGTTGACCTCCACCAACTTCCGGTCCACTTCGAAACTGGTCTCCCTGATTAGGGACCGCTGCGAGATGCCCCCGTTGTTGACCAGGATGTCCACATGCCCGACCCTTTGTATGACGTCGGCCACCAAAGCCGGAATGGCCGCAGGTTCCGATAGGTCAAGCGGAACCACCAACGGATCTGCGCCGCAACGCGTCGCCACCGCTGCCAGCACATCCACCCTCCGGGCGGATAGAATTAGTCTTGCTCCCTGGCTGGCAAAGGCGTATGCCAAAGCTTCTCCAATCCCGGAGGAAGCGCCGGTTATCCAAACGGTCTTTCCTTTCATAGATTCCATTTGTCAAAGGTAACAAACTGTCTCTATTCATGTAGCAGGCAAGGATGCAGTCGGATGCGGATCGCCGACTAAGGGAATCCTGCCGGTTTGCAGCTTAGGCGGGTGTATAAACATTTCCTGAGCAGAGCAGCGGCAGGTATGTGTGCAGGCAACCGCAGGCAAAAGCACCCACTGCACGGCATGGACCTTGCGGTACGTACGCACCCGGTTCGGCAGCAGGCGCACGTGTCCCTGCTGCCATTAAAATTCGGCTGTCCGGGTGGTGCAGTTGCCAGGTTGCGACCGACCGCATACATTTGCACCGATGCCGGTGCAGCTGATGCTTCGCCGGCTGCTGCCAATCGCTTCGCTTTGACCAACTACCTTGTATCCAACACCCTCTTCCCTCCGCTCGTCCGGCAGCCGCCTGCTCCCGGATTGGGGCTGGTGGTTGTCATTCCTTGTCACGACGAGCCGGATTTGCAGGACACACTGGATTCCCTTTGGCATTGCCAAGCGCCGGACTGCGATACGGAGGTGGTCGTGGTGTTCAACCATTCGGAGAACGCATCGTCCGACGTAGTCGTCAGACAGGAAGCACATGCCGCGCAGGCAGAACATTGGGCCCTGTCGCACAACAGACCAAATCTTCGGCTGCATGTCTTGTTCCGGGTATTGCCAGCCCGGTCCGCCGGCGTCGGACTGGCAAGAAAAATCGGAATGGACGAAGCTTGCTACAGACTGGAACGAGTCGGACGTCCGGATGGGGTCATCGCCTGTCTTGATGCGGATTGCCACGTCGACATAAACTATTTGAAGGTGGTGTACCGACATTTCACCCGCTTTCCAACTGCGCAAGCCTGTGGGGTACATTTCGAACATCCGCTGTCAGGATCAGATTTTCCTTCGGCGGTCTATGATGCGGTCACCGACTACGAGCTGCACCTCCGATATTATGTCAATGCCCAGCGTTGGTGCGGTGTTCCGCATGCCTGGCATACCGTCGGCAGCAGCATGGCGGTACGCTGCAGGTCCTACCAGTCGCAGGGTGGGATGAACAGAAGGAAGGCAGGGGAGGATTTTTATTTCCTTCATAAGTTCATCCCCTTGGGTGGCTTCACGGAAATCCACGGGACATGTGTGTATCCCTCTCCCAGAATTTCCGACCGAGTGCCCTTCGGAACAGGCAGGGCAGTCATGGGCATTCTCCGGGAGGGAGGCGCAGGTCGTTCCTATCACCCGGGAATCTTCCTGGCATTGCGACGTTTTATCCTTGAATTGGATGAATCATTCTACCATCATCGGAATGTCGATCGGTTGCTCCTGGTCTGCCCGGAGGTGATACGGACTTATCTGCCGCTTGTGAATATCAGGGGTTTGCTCGAGGACGCATTGACGCAGACAGCTTCTTTTCCCGCATTTCGAAAACGTTTCTGGCGTGCGTTCCACGCCTTGCAAGTGCTGAAGTTCGTTCATCATGCTCGGTTGGCAGGCTACCCGGATGTCCCGGTGGGAACTGCTGCGGCATGGTTGGTTTCCGCCATAGGTAAGGAAAGGCCTTCCTCCTCCAGGCTGGGAGAAGGGGAACTGCTTCGCATGCTTCGGGAACTGGATCGTGCGTTCGCGACCGGCGGCTGGCCAACTCTTCGCTAACAGACGCTTTTAAGGCATGATATTGGATGCCTAACATTTGACAACAAACACATTGCGGCATTTACGGATACCGTTTCGACATCGGACCCGATTTGCATCTTTCCGAGATGCCACCTTCCCGACGGTATCGTTCCATGGCCGCAACCCGCACCAATCAATGCAACAGGTGACCGCTGGGAGAAATCAGCGGAAAGAAAATGTACTTGCAGCTTCAGCAAGCAGAAAATTAAAAAAAAAGCCGTAATGTCCGAACATTGTTCATGACAAACTGTTATATGTAGTAGTTTTATTCTTCTTTTTGATTGTCAAATTCTTTTGCATTATAAATTGTTTGCATGCGAACTGCCGTACTGGACGCGGCGGTTTCGAGACTGTTTCCCATGGACGAGTCAGCTCTAACCACAGGCATGACGCAGGGCTTGATTGACACGTGTTTGAAGGAAAGGAGAGGATGGTGGAGAATCCCTGGTTTGTTTATACAACCGACGGGCAGCCGCCGACCGGCCGACGGTGTCTTTTCCCGGGAAGGATGCGAACAAGAGAAAAAAATCTTGCCGCCATGAAAAAACTGAAGTTGTCGGGAAAATCCAAGGAGCGGGAGACCAAGCAGCCCGCAGCTCCCCCACGGGAATCCGCCTTGCTGATGTCCGGAAAAGCCAAGGAGGAAGGAAAAGGAAAGGACGTACAGCCTCCCAAGGAGTTGTTTTGGGACGATTACAGCGATTTGGGTTATTGCTGAACATCAAATTCCTGCGGTTCCGGAATGCCTTGCTGCTCAGGTGAAATGCCTGAGCAGAATGATCTCCTTCTCCGTCAAGTGCCGGAAATGTCCTCTGCCGATATCCTTCTTAGTCAGTCCTGCGTAGTAGGTTCTGTCCAGTTTCACCACCCCGTAACCTAGATGTTCGAAAATCCGGCGGATGATTCTGTTTTTACCGGAATGGAGTTCAATTCCTATCTCCTCTTTCTTTCCGTCGACATATCCGATGGCATCCACGATGGCAGGCCCGTCCTCCAGCAGCAGAAGACCTTTTGAGATTTTCTCCAGGTCCGCTTTGGTCAGCGGCTTGTCCAGCGTTGCCTGATACACCTTTCGAACTTTGTGTTTGGGATGCGACAGTTTTTTGGCCAGGTCACCGTCGTTGGTCAGCAGGAGCAGCCCGGTGGTCATGCGGTCCAGTCGTCCGACGGGAAAAACCCTTTCCTGTACTTTCGTGCCGACAATGTCCAACACCGTCTTACGACCTTTTTCATCACTAGCGGTCGTGATCACGTTCTTGGGCTTGTTCATGAGGATGTAGACTTTTTTTCCTTCCGGTCTGACAACCTTTCCTTTGAACCGGACAGTTTCATTTTCCTGTACGAGATAACCTGGATTGGATTCCACCCGTTCGTCAACGGTGACAACCCCTGCCTTGACAAACTCAGCGGCTTGTCTTCGAGCACAAATTCCGCAATGGGCGATATATTTGTTGAGCCGCATGGGTAACGCCGCCGGTGCATCGACGGGGCCGGACTGCCGTTCCGTACGGTTCGGCCTGGGGGTGGTTCTGCGGTCGGGACGGACACCGGAGGCAGGTGGCGTGTCTGGCTTACGGTAGGTACGTCCGGGTTGATCCGGCGAACCTTCCTGTGGCCGTCGGCGGTTGTGGGGCGCGTCGGGTCTTCCGGTATTTTTTGCGAAGGGAGTCCAGAATGGGTTCCCTTCCTCCTGAGCCTGGTCTCCAGGCCGATGCCGTTGTGTTTGCCGTCCGCTTGTTTCCTGTTCAGGTCGGCGTCCGGGCCTGGGTGGTGTTCCCCGGCGGTTGGCCGGACGACCCGGCCCTTTGGCGAAGTTGTTTTTCTTCATGGAAGGGTATGGTTTCTACATCTCGTGGATTTCCCAGTGGTTCTGCCGGTCTATTTCATCAAGGATGGCCAGGTAATGTTGGTAGCGCAGACTGCTGATGGTTCCGTTGGATACGGCTGCCCGGACGGCACAATGAGGTTCGTTTCGGTGCAGGCATTGACCGCCGAAGCGGCAGGAAGGTGCCAGCGCGAAGAATTCCCGGAAGTTATGGGCCACGTCCAACAAGGCGAGGTTGTTGAAGGCGAGCATCTTTATGCCTGGTGTGTCGATGATGTCTCCCCCGCCTTCCAGTGGATACATCTCCGCGAAGGTAGTGGTATGTTGGCCTTTGCCGGAGTAGTCGGACAGGTCGCCGGTCCGCAAGGCCAATCCAGGCTGGATGGCATTGATCAAGGTCGATTTGCCGACACCGGATTGCCCGCTGACCAAGGTCTGTTTTCCTTGCAACATGTTTTTCAATGCGGTAATTCCTTCGCCTGTCCGGGCAGATACCAGGATGGCCTGGTATCCGATCGGTCCATAAATTGCCGCCATGTCTTCGAAGACGCAGCGGATGTCTTTGTCGTACAGATCCGCTTTGTTGACCACGATGACCGTCGGGATGTCGTAGGGTTCCGTCATCAGCAGGAAGCGGTCGATGAAACCGGGTTTCAGATTGGGTTCGATCAGGGTGACGATGACGATGGCCTGGTCCACATTGGCCGCGATCAGGTGCAGGTCGTGTTTGCGACGGGGAGATTGGCGGATGACACAGTTCTTGCGAGGCAGCACCTGCTTGATCAGTCCCTTTCCCGCTGATTCCGGTATGATGCCGACCTGGTCCCCTACGGCGACGGGATTGGTGGTCGGAAGGCCGCTCAGTCGGAGCTTCCCTATGATCCGGCATTCCATTTCCCTATTGTCAGGGAGCCTTACCTGATACCAGCTGCCGGTGGATTTGATAATGGTTCCTGTTATCAAGTTCGCTTGTTTGTCGATTTCCGCCCATGGCCGCGGGTAAAATGGTTCGCATGGAAAGATTCCCGTGAGGAAGAGTTCGGCTTGTTGTCCACTCCGCAAGTTACGGCTTGTAAATGTAACTGCTTTTGTTATTTTTTCGTTCGTTTTTCTATTTTCGACCGGGTCCCGCCTTTCCGACCCCATGGGATGGTCCGCAATCGGCTGTTCGGCTGTTCCGGATTCGTTCGTCCAAGGAATGGTATACAATCATACCATATCCTGTCGCCAACAGCAAATGGAAGGTGACGGATCCCGAACGACCTTCCAGGATGTCGAATACCGTTGCAATCAGGAAAACGACCGACAAGACGAGTTCCCCGTATTCCAACCAATGCCAGTTCGTCCGGGTAAGATAGACATCGGTCCGGCGATCCTGCTGGTCCGGCAGGATATTGAATTTTGGTGTCCGAACGAAGGGCGAGCGTCGGTTGGCCCAGCCTTCCAGCACAGCCCATGCATTGCGGAGGGAAAACCCCAGGCTGAGGGCCAGGAACATAGGGAAGAGCAAGACGAGTCGGAAGGTTGTCCGCAGTCGGTTATTGGCAACTGATCCCCGGACGGAACTTTCCGGCCAGTTGGAAAGGAACTGGACCGAAAAAAAAGCGAGCAGGCCTGTCATGCCCAGGATGGAATTCCCGGTTTGTGCGGCCGTTCCGGCCGGCACGAGGCTGGACAAGCTTAGCAGGACGATCGGCAGGAACACACTGCTGCCCGTCAGTTGCAGGATGGCTTGCCAACGAACCCCTGGCGACAACCCGCTGGTAGCGATGACCGGAAGCCAACGCCTGGCAGTTTCCGCGCCCCCTTTCATCCAACGGTATTGCTGGGTTTTTATCGCGCTGATGTTCACAGGAAGCTCTGCTGGTACGGTCAGCGTCGGCAAATAACAGATTTTCCAGCCCGCCAGCTGCGCCCGCATGCTCAGCTCCAGGTCCTCCGTCAGGCTGTCGTCCCGCCACCCACCCGCCGAATCGATGGCTTCCCTCCGCCATATGCCGGCGGTTCCGTTGAATTGCAGGAAATAGCCACCCGCCTGCCTTCCGGGTTGCTCGGTACGGAAATGGACATTCAGCTGAAGTGCCTGCAGTCTTGTCAACAGATTGCTTTGCTCATTGAGGTGGGTCCATCGTCCTTGGACGACTCCCACCACAGGATCGGCGAAGAGGGGAACGGCTCGTCGCAGGAAATCCGGTTCGGGCAGGAAATCCGCATCGAAAATGGCGATCAGACCGCCCTTCGCGGAACGCATGCCTTCCGCCAACGCTCCTGCCTTGAACCCCGTTCTGCTCCTTCGGTGAAGATAGACGGCTTGCAAGCCTGTTTTTTGCATGTCGGCCACCTTTGTGCGGGCAATCCGGCAGGTCTCGTCCGTGCTGTCATCCAATACCTGGATTTCGAACCGGTCTGCAGGATAATCCATTCGTGCAATGCAGTCCAGCAAGCGTCCGACCACGAAGCGTTCGTTGTACAATGGCAATTGTATGGTGACGAAAGGCAGGGTGCCGGGGTAGGGGGGAATGGTCGGTTCCGGCAGCGCACGATGCCGGAATCTCCGGACGACCAGCAGGAGATACAACTGGTTCAGGCAAAATGCCGCTGTCAGCGCAAGGGAAGGTACATATACCAGGTGATGTATCCATTCGGCGACTGTCATGCCTTGGATTTAGGACCGTTCGATGGGGCGGATAGGTACGGCACTTCCATGGCGCATGGTATCATGGCTTGCCGGTCATCGCCTCGGACCGCATCAGCCGTCGGTGCACCGCATCGGCATCCGGGACAGCCGAGAGTCCCGCCCCTTCGATGCTGATGGCCGCAGCCGTCTGGGCGTGATGTACGGCTGCTTCCAGGTGACGATTCCGGCTGTAGTGAAGACTGATGGCTGCTGCGAAAATGTCACCGGCGCCGGTCGGGTCACGTTCCACTGCCGGGCATGCCGGGAAATGCCGCCGCCGTCCATGTTCGAACACGGTGGCACCTGCGGAGCCTTGTGTGACGACCAGCCGGTCGAATTTGACGGCCAAGCGTTCCAACAATTGCCAGTCCCCGTTCACATCGCCCTCGCTGAGTGACACGAGGTCCGCACGGACCAGGGAATCCCATCGTTCGAATTGCTTCGGGAACACCCGATGCTGCTCGTCCCAGCGTCGCATCCAGCCTTGCGGACAAACACAGATGAAACTTTCGTTCGAGAAGGCCTCCAGGAGTGCGGGGTCTACTTCATCGCAAATCGGCCCCAGCAGCACGGTACGGGACCCTCTCCAATGGTCTGGCAGGTCGGCCGGCCGAAGTTCCGCCGCCCGGGAATGGAGGTATTGGATACGGTCCTGTCCGGAATAGATGTTCTCGAATTCGGTGGTACGGTCCGAGTGTACCGAATGTACGTCCAACCGTTCGAAGAGGTGGTGAAAGCGGTAGTCCGGTCCGCAGCTTGTCAGCAGAGCGGTATGATATCCAAGCCTGGATGCCAACGTGCCTGCATAAGCTGCCGCTCCCCCGGGGAGGAATCCACCGGGAATGCGGTCATGGCAAAGGTGGCCGACCACCAGCATTTCCGGTGCGGGGGGCTCAGGTGTTGTCACTTTGTCGTGGCTGTTGGATGTGTTGGTTGAGGAGCTTGGGTGGCTTTCCGTAACAGGACGGAAAAGTCACCCCGTCGTGCCGTGCCGCATGGCAACGGCCGCGCGGCCTTGTCGCATCGGTCAAAGGTATGATTTTTTTCCACCATGGCACCCTGACATTTCGAGCTTGTATAAGGCTGACAGCATCCGGTAAGTCTAGCGGTTCTCTTCCGGACCGGATACCGGGACGACCCAACCGTATGGATCCGGTATGGTGCCGGCCCTTAGTTCGTCGATGATTTTTTTGGCGAATTTTCCGATGGGCTGCTGGGAAGCCGGCGGCAACTCGATCAACTTATCCTGGTAGGCGATGGCCTCTACCTGGGACACCACGGCGGCGGTACCTGTGCCGAACGCTTCCTGCAGGGTGCCGTTCCGATGGGCTTCCAACACTTCGTCGATGGTTATCGCATACTCCTCCACGATATGGCCTTCCCGGCGCAGCAGCTCTATCACGGAGCGCCTGGTGATGCCATGCAGAATACTGCCGTTCAAGGGTGGGGTGATAACCTTGCCGTCCAGGACGAAAAAGATGTTCATGGTGCCGCTTTCCTGGATGTACCGGAATTCCTTGGCGTCCAGCCAGAGCACCTGGTCGAAACCCCGGTCCTGGGACATTTTGGCGGGCAGGAGAGCACCGGCATAGTTGCCGGCCGCTTTCGCCTCGCCGGTACCGCCGTTTACCGCCCTGACATAATCGGTCTCCGCATACAACCGCACCGGTTTCGGATAATAGGGACCCACAGGACCGGTGATGATGAAAAAGAGGTAGGATGAGGAGGGCCTGACCCCAATGGATGCGTCTGTGGCGATCATGGTGGGACGGATATACAACGCACTGCCGGCATCCGGCGGAATCCATGCCTGGTCCAACCAGACGAGTTGATGTACCGCATCCAGGAAAAGGTCTTCCGGTATGTCCGGCATACACAACCGCCTGGCGGAGGCGTTCATCCGATGAGCATGCAAGGAAGGCCGGAACAACAGCGGCCGTCCGTCCGCCCCTTTGGATGCTTTCATCCCTTCGAAAATGGCTTGTCCGTAGTGCAGGCTCATGGTAGCCGGGTGGAGGGATAGGGAATGGATCGGCTCGATGCGGGCATCCTGCCAAGTCCCGTCCTTGTAGGTCGCCTGGAACATATGGTCGGAGAAAGTCTTTCCAAATGGGAGGTTTTGAAAATCCACCGCTGCCAGTTGGCTGGCCGTCGTTTTGGTAATGCTGATTTTCATGTTGTGAGAAGAAATTTACGTTGTTCGAATCGGGACTGATCGGATTGGTCCGTGACGAAGACACGACATCCGGGCGTACGGATTCGCCGGTCGAATGGTATGGTGTCTATCACACCATCCGGCGGTAACGAAACGTTTCCGACAGGATGGGGGTTGCGACGGCCGCCTTCGAATGGCGCCGGATTCCGTATTTTTGGCATCCGGCGGCGGTCTTCCGACGATTTAAAAGGTGTTCTTCCTTCCTGCTGGAATGACCGTTTCGGTGCTTCCGAGTACAACTTGGTACTTTTTTTACAAAAATCAATATTTTATTTTAATTTCGTAATAAAAAAGGAGTTGGTGGCAAATAGTTTTTTGGATTTCAATGTCTTTGCAGTAGATTCTGAATCATATCCTCCTTGTGTCGGTGAAAACGGCAAGGGGGTACTGGTGGGCTCGGGGGAGCTGCTCGATGCAGATCTCGTCGATTTCCTGCGGAAGGTGCTTTCCGCTGTCGGATTGGATATGGAGAAGGATGCAGCCCGTTTCGTTTTGACTGAACCGCACCGCACCTGGCTTTGGGGATACCAGGCCGGCGGGGTTTGGTCCCGTGCCCTGCTTTTCGGTATTCCGGCGCTGCGATTGGGGATGAACGCCGAGGTCGAAGCTTTCCGTCCGCTTTCCCTGGAAGGCCGACGGTTGCTTTTCGCGCCACCCCTTTCCGTTGTCACACGAGACGCGGGGTTGAAGCGCTCGCTTTGGGCAGGCATGCAGCCTTTGTTTGCATGACATGACACTGGGTGCGGTTGTGATTCGATGCACCGAATCACCAACCGCGCTCACCAATTTTCTACGGACAATGGAAAGGAACGTCGATCGGCTGGTTTTTGCAACGGGAAACAAGAACAAAGTGCGGGAGGTCAGGGAATTGCTGGCCGACAGGTACGAAGTGGTCAGTTTGCACGAGCTGGGTATGGAGACGGACCTGCCGGAAACCGCCGGCACCATTCAAGGGAATGCCGTGCAAAAGGCCCGTTATCTTTACGATCGCTACGGAGTCGATTGTTTCAGTGAGGATACCGGACTGGAAATCGACGCACTCGGTGGAGAACCAGGAGTGAACAGCGCAAGATATGCCGGCGCTGGAAAGGATCCGTCCGCCAACCTGGCCCTGGTGCTGCAACGCCTGCAGGGAATCCAGGATCGTCGGGCCCGGTTTCGCACAGTAGTGGCCCTGTTGCGGCAAGGAAGACTCCACACCTTCGAAGGCGTGGTGGAAGGCCGTATCACGACCACCCCTTTCGGTCAGGGCGGTTTCGGATACGATCCCATCTTCATACCGGACGGTTCCGACCGAACCTTTGCGGAGATGCAAGGCAGCGAGAAAAACGAGATCAGCCACAGAGGCATAGCCATTCGCCGGTTGGTAGGGTTCCTTTCCCTTTGAATGTCTGCAATGCGGAATCCACCTTATCCACCGGCCAGGCGTCACCCGAGCGCTGTCCATACGCCCAGCGCCACGTCGAGCACCCGTTGCCTGGTCCCTTGGCCCCGGCCGCAGTATCCCCCGTCTTTTTCAGTGCGATCGTTACAAAAAAATATAATATTATTGAAATATAGTTTTGAAGGGGCTACTTTTGTAACACAGGCACTTGGTAAGTAAAAACAAGCGCCCCTGTTCAGCAGAGATATGAACCTGGAGAATTTCCATACCTATATTGACAATCCCTCCCTGTTGTACCAGATACCTTATCAGGAACTCAAGGGATTGGTGCTGCAATATCCTTTCGCCGCCAATCTTAGGTATCTTTTGTGGTTGAAGAGCCATCTGGAGGAAAATCGTGAGGAGGGTGCGAACCTCTCCATGGCTGCCGCCCTGGCTCCTGACCGCCGGAAACTCAGGCAGCTGAGGCAAAGTTTCGAGACCGTCAAAGCCGATCTGGCTGCCATGGGGACGAATGACGACTTCCTGGAGCTGAAAGACCTCGGAGCAATGGAGACGACTTCCAGGAATACATCGGAGACGCTCCGCAAGCAAGCCGCCATGGCCAGGGAAGATGCCTCCTCATCCCTTACCGACTCCGAAGAACGGAACGACACCGGCGACACGTCCGACAGAAGCGCCTCCGTGTCCACAAGCGGCGACGGCCTTGTGCTGGATGATGCACCCGGTCGTAAAGATTACGGTGGCAAAGCCTCTCTCGAGGTTATCATCGGCAACCCATCCGCTGCATCCGCCGTCGGGTCGGATGGTACCGCTCCGGACCAGGAACCCGGTCATACGGAACAGGAAGTCTTGCAGGAAGCTCACCAGCCTCCTTCCAGGTTGTCAACCGATGCGCATGATGCGCAAGACCCGACATCTCCTGCCGAAACGGCATTGCAGCGCGATGCGGAACCAGGGCATGTACTGACTCCGGATTTGCTTGGCGAGGGCCTCCCACCATCTGTCGAATTCATCGGCAACCCTGCTACAACGGCTGCGCCGCAGCCATCCATGCCATCCCCGCTTCCGAAAGGAGCGTTCCGCAGTTGGCAGTCCAATTTGGAAGCCCCCGCGAAATCCTTGCTGCTACAGGCTGGTCGGCCGAGTGTCCTTTACAAACCGATCACTCCGCAATCTGCAAAGCCTCCGCAGGAAGCTGCCGCGGCGGATTCGGAGGCACAAGATCAGCAGGCACGCCTGCTGGCTAAAAAAAGTGTGCAGCAGGATGTAGGAATCGTGAGCGAAACGTTAGCCGCATTGCTGGAGCGGCAACAACATTTCGACAAAGCCATCCTCATGTATCGGAAACTGATGCAGCAAAATCCGGAAAGGGGCGACTTTTTCTCATCAAAGATTGCTGCGTTGAAATCCCGGCGTTGAGGACGATATCGTTTTTGAAACGTTTCCAGGCACTTGGACTTTCTCCTTCCAAGGTTATGTTCCGTCCGGTTACCTTTCCGCTGAGGCTTGATATTTCCACGCCATCCTATCCTATTTATTCCACCATGCTGTTGTAACCTTTTGCCTTCCTGGCAGTATGACCCAAGAGCGAAAATTAGATTCGTCCACATCCGTTTTCACCAACACGGCCCATGCGGTACGAGGCTCTTTTGCATTTTCCGGAAAAAGTCTTTTATTTGCTGCCGATTCGGAGGTGCGTCAACCGACCGGGAGTCCGGTCCGACAGAAACCAGGTTCCGCGGCCACTGCCGTGTGCGCTTTCCTACACCACCGATGTCGGTTGCCGGTTCTAAAATTGTCCGTTATGATTTTTCTGACCATTCTCATTGCAGTCATCGCTTTCCTGTTGATCGCGGCGGTATTGATCCAGAATCCGAAGGGCGGCGGCGTGGACGCTACCTTTGGTGGCTCTCAAGCTACCCAGATGTTCGGGGTGGCCAAATCCGCGGACTTGATCGAAAAGATTACCTGGGGACTGGCTATCGCCTTGTTGGTCCTATGTGTAGTGGCCACCTTCCTTATCGGAGGCGGTACCGCCGTAGACA
This sequence comes from Bacteroidota bacterium, assembly GCA_041163745.1. Lineage (GTDB taxonomy): Bacteria > Bacteroidota > Bacteroidia > Chitinophagales > Saprospiraceae > UBA6168. The sequence goes on along the minus strand of JBEAQU010000071.1, from coordinate 31,488 downwards.
ACGTGCCGTTGCAGTCACAATAATCCGCCGCCGGGACTTCGGCCAACTGGACCCGGAATTGTTCGGCCTGCACTAGAATGTATACCGCCGAGCTGTCCCGGATTACAGCCGGGCTGTTTCCTGGCGGTGGGGTTCCTTGCCTACAGCCAGCACTTACCCCTTCCGCTTGTGATTTGGTTCGCATGTCTCAAGACGGGTGTTTGACTGTATCGTCAGGTTCCTGTCGGACGAGGTCAACGTTGTCAAAAGGAGACCGGCACACTTCTTCAGGCCAATCTTACGGATTCCGACCCTTCCATGATCCATCACCTGGCTGTTTTCAAAGACCATCGGCAGAGCAGGTCCACCGCGTTGTTGTTCACCGTTGCCGGGGTCATCCTCGGAGCTTGGGCAGCCCTCATACCATTTGTAAAGGCCCGTCATGCGATGGACGATGGTGAATTGGGTCTGTTCCTCCTTACCATGCCGGCCGGGGTCGTTTTGATGAACCCATTTTCGGTTCCGATCATGCACCGCCTGGGGACAGTCCGTACCAGCCTTGTCTTCCTGATTTCCTCCGCCATACTGTTCGCAGGTGTCTTCCGAATGGACGGTTTGACATCGACCATCCTGACCTTGTTTCTTGCCGGAGCCTCCTATTCCTGTCTGAATGTTGCGATGAACACGATCGCTTCGCAATTGGAGCTTCATGCAGCGGTCCGGATAATGTCCGCTTGCCATGGTTGCTGGAGTGCGGGCGCCATGCTCGGCTCGGCACTTGGCGCCATGCTGACCGGGCTGGGATGGTCGCCGTTCTCCTTCCTGGTTCTCGTCATCCTGTTGGAATCTGGTGCGGCGGCCGTCCTGTACAGGTCGCTTTCCGGCATGCCGGAGGAAAGTCCTTTGCAAGACGGACCCAGCCATAGGCGGCGTCATTTCATGATACCCAACAGGGCCTTGTGGGCGCTGATCAGTATCAGCGTCTGTGTGAATCTGACGGAAGGGTCCATGACGGACTGGTCATCGGTTTACATGCAGGAGGTGGTCGCGGTTCCGGAATATATGACGGGCTGGGGCTTTTCTGTCTATGCATCTTTCATGGCGGCCGGGCGGTTCCTGGGAGATGCGTTCATCAATCGTTTCGGCAGTCGGAAAGTGCTGGTTGCCGGCGGGATGCTGGTATCCGCAGGCTTGGGAATCATCATTCTGCTGCCCTTCCAGGCGACCGTGCTTGTGGGATTCGCCTTGGTCGGGTTCGGAGTATCCACCGGCTCTCCTGTATTGTATGCCGCTGCTGCGAAGGTGCCTGGTATGGCGAAAGGGGCCGGACTGGCCACCATGAACACCTTCGCCATGATTGGCTTCATGGGAGGACCTGCCGTCATCGGATGGATGGCGAAGTGGTTCGGGCTTTCCTTCTCCTTTGCCATTGTCACAGCGGTCGCGGTCTTTTGGACATGGAGGGCATTTGTCATTCGTAAAGGGGGCTTGCCGGAAGACTGAACCGCATGGCCGAGCGCTGGTCCTACCTTCCGATGGACGCCAGATCCGCCAACTCGAAGAACTGTTGTATAACCTTGCCTTTCAGCGGACTTTTCCCGTTGTAGAGTACGCCTATGCCTATTTTCCTATGCCTGTCCAAAGCAATTTCAGCCTGATAATTGTTGACGAATCCGCTATGGTAGGCGATGGTGTCGGAACCTTGTGCCAGGATCCGCCAGCCATAGCCGTAGAACGCCTGGCCTCTTTCAATCCAGCCTGGTAGCACGTTTCTTTCCGATGCGGTGCCGACCACCGGTGTGAAAACGTGTTGCAAGCAGGTGTCCGGAATGACATCCCGTCGGTTTCCCAACAAGAGCATCAGCCAGGCACCCAAATCCGAAATGCTCAGGTTCATACCGCCAGCGGATGCAAGGGTGTAATATTTGTCGCTGACAGTCAGCGGGACATATCCGTCGCGGACCAACAGGTGGGGAAGTGCGTGGTCCGAGGATGACAAAAGTCCTTCCTTTGTATGCGATGCGTCCAGCAGCTGTGCGGGTTCCAGTATCCATCGCCGGAGCAAGTCTGGATAACTTTGCCCGGCGGCATGCTCCAAGACGGGTTCAATGATGGAAAATGCGGCGTTCTGATACCGATGCTGTTCCCCTTCCCGGGAATACAAGGGGGTGTTGGGCAGGTGGTCGCATACGATGTCCTCGATGCCGAGTCCGCTCTCCACCAACAGGTCGAAGGCATGATAGGGCAATCCGATGCTATGTGACAGCAAATGGCGGATTCGGATGCGCTCTGCTTGGGATTGGTCGACGAGCATGAAGTCCGGATAGTGACACCGGACCGGATCATCCCATCCGACCAGACCTTGTCCTGCCAGGATGGCTGTAAGCACACCTGCGAAACCTTTCGACAAGGAACCGATGCGGAACACGGTATGCACGCCTACCGGTTGGCAGGATTGGGTTGACGATACACCATATCCCTTAAGTAGGAGGATCTGGTCATCCACGACAAGGACGACGGCAGCACCGGGTGGGCCGGCCTGCTCGAACGTCTTTCTGAAAAATACCTCGAAACTTTTCACAAAGTGTGAGACCGTGGAATCCGTCCTGTAAGCCGGTTGCTCCGCTGTTCCGGGAGGCGGTTCGAAGGAATGGCATGCTGGCAGGATTGGCACGAGGAGCAGGAAGATCCAGCATAGGTGGCATCGACCGGCTCGGATGTCTGCCGATTGGAGGCGGGCGCTGTCCGTCGGCGGGGCGTTATGCTTTTGCATTGCCCTGCGACCAGGTGCCGTAGGAGTTTCATGGCTTCCGTTCATCGCTTGCCCCATGGCGAATCTTTTTGGAATCCGGGTTCCTGGAGAAGGGACAATGCTCGGACATGGTGATGCCATGCCACGGCGGCGGCGATCTCGCCGGCTTTGGCAGTGGACGCGGACAGCTGGTTGGCATCGAAGAACCGGTCGATAAAATGCGTGTCGATATCACCGGATAGAAAGGCCGGATGCTCGAGAACGAAACGTCCGAAAGGCAGGGTTGTCGGAACGCCTTCCAATTGGAAATCGCGGATGGCTTCCAACATCCTTCGAATGGCGGTCGACCTGCTGGGGCCATGGGCACATAATTTCCCCAGGAGCGGATCGTAATGGACCGGTACTTCCATACCTTGACGGTATCCGTCGTCCAACCGGATACCCTCGCCGGCGGGGGGACTGTATTTGGTAAGGAAGCCAGTGGCGGGAAGGAATTGTTCCCTTGGGTCCTCCGCACACACCCGCAATTCGATGGCATGACCGTTTATGCGGAGGTCCTCCTGAACAAATGGGAGCGGCTCGTTGCGTGCGATCCGGATTTGTTGTTCCACCAAATCGATGCCTGTGATGAGTTCCGTCACCGGATGCTCGACTTGCAACCGGGTGTTCATCTCAAGGAAATAAAAGCCTCGGTTGCTGTCGACCAGGAATTCCACTGTGCCGGCACCGGTGTATTGGCAGGCTTTGGCCACCTGGATAGCGGCTTCGCCCATCGCTGCCCGAACCGACGGCGTCAGGAAAATGCTCGGTGCTTCTTCGATTACCTTTTGATGCCGGCGTTGGATGGAACATTCCCTTTCGAACAGATGGACCACCCGGCCGTGGTTGTCAGCCAGCACCTGGATCTCTATGTGCCTGGGGGATTCGATGTATTTCTCCAGGAATACCGCGCCGTCCCCGAAAGCGGAGGTGGCTTCACTGACGGCCCTTTCCATCTGTTCCGGCAGCTCGGCCGCTTTTTTTACCACGCGCATGCCTTTCCCGCCGCCGCCTGCGGAAGCTTTGATAAGAACCGGGTAACCAATGGATTCGCAAATTTCGACAGCCGATGCAGTATCTTTCACCGCATGGTCTGTACCGGGTACCATCGGGATGTCGAAGGCTTTTACGGCATTTTTGGCGGCAATTTTGCTACCCATTGTACGAATGGAAGAAGGTGAAGGTCCGATGAACGTCATACCAGCGTGCCGAACCTGTTCGGCGAAGGAGGCGTTCTCGCTAAGAAAGCCGTATCCGGGATGGATACCGTGCACCTGCAATGCCAATGCGGCGGCGATTATTCGATTCCCGTCCAGATAGGATTGGGCAGACGGGGCAGGTCCGATCAGCACAGCCTCGTCCGCCATCAGCACATGGGGTGCATTCCTGTCTACCTCCGAATAAACCGCCACGGTCCGAATGCCCATGCGTTTCGCAGATCGCAATACCCGGCATGCTATCTCCCCTCTGTTGGCCACCAATATCTTCTCCATGTTGTACTGGTTTCGTTCGGCCGGTCTGCTTACGGAACTGTCTCCGAGCAGCATCCGCACATCGCACCGAACCTTTAATCAATGATGGCTAAACTATGAATAATGTTTCTGATCGTCCTTTTCCACTTATGATTTTAGCTAATATTTCAATAATCCGTACAATTTCTTCCAAGCGATCTTTTCTTCTGAAAAGACTGGGTATGGCGAAATGAAGCAACGAAGAGGAGTCGTTTGTTGCAAGAGTATTTTGAGTTGTATTTATTTAACGACTGATAATGAGCCTATTGCAAGTGTAAAAACATTGTTTTCATCGAACAAACACAAGGTAGGAATGTTATCTATCCAACATATCCATAAAACAAACACAACTGCTCGGAGGAGAATCGGTTTCAAACAACCACCGGACCGTTTCTTATGTAGGGAACGCTGGTATCTATGCTATTGAGATAAGCCCCCCTTCATGGCGCACGTCAACTCCCGAACTGATGCGCGGATTCTCCTGCAGCCAAATGAGACAAACTTCATCCCATGAATAAGCTGAAATCGTTTACCGTGTTAGGCATTTTTTGCCTTTCCTCCATTCTGTTGCACAATTTCACCGTTTATCAGGTCACAGGCGTACAGATTCCGGATTCCTCACTCGTTGGTCCTGACGAAAGAGAGATGCAGCTCAATGGAAAATGGAAGGATGCTGAAATGCTTCCCTCTCTTTTCACGCCCTCCATGCTTCCGGCAGGTGCCATGCCAAAACGTACGGAAGAGCTTTCCATCGCGCTTCGGCATCAACTGGACGCCCTGGACAACAGGGGGGCCAGGCTCTTGCGGAGTGCGGATATTCCTTCCGCCGGACTGGATGACCTCCGCAAGGTGATAACAATACTGCTGGATACGATGAGCTTGGAAGGGAGGAATCTAAACAATGAGCTGGAGGCGTGGCAGGTCTGGGGAGAGGACCGGCTCGGTAACGTCTACTTCACCGGCTACTATACACCCACGCTGAAAGTCCGCCGCACTAAGGATGAACAATACCGTTATCCCATCTATGCCTATCCTTCCGAATGGCAGGGTCCGCTGCCAAGCAGGGAAGCGATCGACGGTCGGCGCGTCCTGTCGGGTATAGGGTTGGAAATCGCCTACGCATCCGATCCGTTCGATATATATGTCATGCAGTTGCAAGGCTCCGGGACGGTGGAGTTCGTCGACACGCAGGAACGTCGATTGTTTCGATACGCCGGCCAAAACGGTCATCCTTACCGTAACATCCAGAAATTCTTCCGGAACCGCAAAGACCTGAACCTGCGCAACCTCTCCATGGATGGTATCCGTCGATTCGCGAAAGAGCGTCCTGACCTGCGTGACAGCATACTCTTTCACAATCCCTCCTACACTTTTTTCACCATCAATGCAGGCCTTGTCAAAGGTGCGGCGGAAGTTCCCCTGATAGACGGCGTGTCGGTCGCAGCGGATCCCCGGCATTTTCCGATGGGCAGCGTTCTGTTGGCGGAGGTGCCGTTGACGGATCGGAACGGTCGGTTGCTCCGACATGAATACCGCATCTTGCTGCCGCAGGATGTCGGTGGTTCTATCAAAGGCGCCGGACACATAGACCTGTATTGTGGAAAAGGCGATTATGGTCGCAAGAAAGCCTCCACCCTCCATCACTACGGACGTTTGTGGCTCCTTCTGCCGAAGGGAGGAAACGAACTGGCCATGGTCCCCTAGGAAATTCCTTGGTGCCTGCTACCGGTCGTTTTTCCTGCCGCTGCGTTTTTCCATTTGCAAGAAGCGGTCCGAGCGACCTCCATCTTCCGAGAAGTATGGGCAGATCGGTATGTCATGCGGGTCCGCCGGGTATTCTACAAAATCATGTCCAGCTTTTGTTGGCGTGAAAAAAACATATATATTTATCCCAGGTATGTTGTGCCCGAACCCTTACACCTGCAGTGATCCAATACAGTCGGGCGGGTTTTCTACCCTGCGTTCGTCAGTGCATTTCACTCAGCTGGATCATGTTCGAACGGATTGTATTGCCTAAAGTGTTCAGGTGCAGCAAGGAGGCCAAGGAAATGGTTCTGCGCCTTTTCCGTCGCCAAGTATTCAAATCAGCTGGTTCATGAGGGTCATGAATTGTGGTACGAACGGCCTCATCCGTTCCAGGACAGGCATTTTCCTTGGTTGGGTATTGTCCTTTCTCGCTTTAGGGAGCTGTATGGATCGGAGCGGACGCGGATTGCCAAGGTTCGCGGACACTTCTTTTCCTGGTGTGGACAGCCAGGAGATAGCGGTGGTACTTTCCTCGATGACCACGGCGGAAAAAATCGGGCAACTCCTGGTCTGGAGGCCAAAGGTAACGGACGCGGTCTGGAATGACAGTTTGTTGTTGTCCGTCCGCCGGGGTACGGTCGGCGGGGTATTCCTTCGGAACTTGCCATTGGAGACGTATTTGTCATGGCATGACAGCTTGGTGAGCGCAGCCCGGATACCGTTGTTTTTTGGAAGTGAGGAGCGTATCTCCCAGCATGGATTGTTTTCGGATGTCACGAGGATGCCACAGGCTTTGACTATGGCTTGCATAGATTCGGCCGGATTGTTTCTGGCGATGGAAAAGCAGCTGGTTTCGCAGTGTAAGAATTTGGATATTAACTTCTTGCTACTGAAAGACCCTCTTCATGACGGATTGTCGCCACAATACGGACCGGTCCGTCGGAAGCGATTTGGACAGGACGGTCCTGCGGCCGGCCTGGTAAGTGCCTTGCATCGGGAAAGGATTGCGGCTGTGGCTGCGGTCCGGTATATTCAGTCGGGATCGGAGCGGGATTCGAGTTACCTAGAAAGTCTGGCCGGTTGGCAGGACCGAGTGGACGCAGGTCTTGCCGGAGTGGCACTGTCAGTGGATGCGAAGGTTGCGCCGGACGGTACAATCGGGACCATTTTTTCCGGTATGGAGTCATCGGTAGGATTTGACGGGTTGCGGGTACTTGATCTGGAGTCGGCATCGGATTGCACGCCGGCGCTTTTGTTGCAAGGAGACTTGTTCCTGACAGCGGACCCGGCGACGGTTCTTTCGGCGTGCTTGGAGATGCTTTCCGGTGGTGAGCTTACCATGGAAGCGTTGGACGAACGTGTTTTCCGGATTCTGCAGGCGAAAGCCTGGCAATGGGGAGGTCGTTTGCCTTTGCTGGTTCGTGCCGTTGTCGGTCAAGGCCCAGCCGTCGGCGGCGCCGCGCAATTTGTGCGATTGGTCGGCCATACCGAAGATGCCGCTCCGGTTATGCGGTTGGATGCCGATCGAAGCAGGCTCCGCCTTTTCCGTCCGGACCAGCGGGATGGGTTGGAGGCATATTTCCGGGCGGAGGAGTGGCCTTATTTCGCCGCCTGTCTGTTTGCACGCTCCGTGGTTTTGGTCCGGGACGGTGGGGGCAAGGTACCGTTTCAGGACATGCTTCATCGGCGTTTCCGGATACTGGGATTTTCAAAGACGGACTTTGGAGAATTCACAGCCGCCTTTATGAAATATGCGGACCCGGAGGAAATGCACTACACACCGATGGATTCCTGTTGGAGGGGACTGGAAGCCGGGTATCTGCCGGGTGGTATCCGGCCGGAGGAAGTGTTGGTGGTGATAATGGACGAATCTTCATTTGACGGAGAGGTGGCGCAGCTGACCGCCAGGATCAATTCCCTGGCATGTGAAGGTGCGGTGGTGGTCGTGCATTTTGGTTCGGCCGCCCATCTTCCCTTGTTGGACCCCTCCGTCGCGATCATTCAGGCTTTCGAACGTAACAAGACAACCGAGCGATACTGTGCACAGTTGCTTTTCGGCGGGGATCGTCCTTCCGGCGTGTTGCCGGTGGACCTGGGAGTAAACATGCGGCAGGGGACGGGCTTGCATCCTTCAGCCGTGCGATTGGGTTATACCGACCCCCGCGATGCGGGAATAAAACCGGAGAAATTGGTCGGCATACATGCCGTGGTATCGGCGGCCATCGACCGGGGTGTGTTCCCGGCCTGCCAGGTGTTGGTGGCCAGAAAAGGGAAAGTGGTTTTTTCCGAAGGGTTCGGCCACCATACCTATGACAGCAAGCGATGGCCTTTGGTCAGAACGGATGATCTTTTTGACATCGCATCCATCACGAAAGTGGGGGCGACCGCTTTGGCGATGATGCGCTTGGTAGACGACCGGAAAGTCGATTTGTCGGCCCGATTGGGGATTTTCCTGCCGGAGGTTGCCAAGCGTCCGGTCGGCAACATCAAGGTACGGGACCTATTGCTTCACAATTCCGGATTACAGGCGCAAATGCCCATCGGCAAACTGTACAACTATCGGAACGTACCGATCAGGGGGTGCAACGGCTATTTTTGTCGAACCCGTCGTGGGGCTTATCAAGTGAAGGTCGCGGACGGGCTGTACATGCGGCAGGATTTTAGAGACAGCATCCTGCGAAGAGTGTACCGGTTGCCGGTATACAAGCAGCGCTTCCGGTATAGTGATGTCAATTATTTCCTCCTGCAGCAGTTGGTTGAGAAGAAATCAGGTCTGGGATTGGATGCTTTCCTGGCGCGTGAATTATATGGTCCGCTCGGATTGCGCCACTTGCGGTTCCGCCCGTTGGAAGCTCATCCGAGAAGCCGGGTGCTGCCGACCGAACAGGACAAGCGTTGGCGGAAAACCTTGGTGCACGGCTATCCGCATGACCCGGCTGCCGCCTTGATGGGCGGGGTGGGTGGCAACGCAGGGCTGTTTTCGAACGCGGAAGACCTTGCTGTCCTATGTCAGCTCCTCCTGAACCGGGGATCATATGGCGGGCGGCAGTATTTTCGACCGGAAACGGTGTCCGGTTTCACCAACGCAAGCTACGGAAACCATCGGGGCTTGGGTTTCGACACCCCGGTGCAACGAAAATATCCCAGCTATTCACGGCATGCCGCGCGAAACAGTTTCGGTCATACCGGCTTCACGGGTACTTGTTTCTGGGTTGATCCCAAGGAGGAACTGATTTATATTTTTCTTTCCAACAGGGTGCATCCCAATGCGCAAAACACAAAGATCTTCACAGAGGCCACCAGGAGCCGGGTGCATGAGATAGTTTATGACGCACTCGACACATACGAATTGTCCTTGCCAAAACTGCCGGAGCAGGTCTGGAAGGCGGATCCTGCGAAATGAAATGTGGTAATGGCACCCTTTCCGACGGTAAGGAACCCGGGCTTTTTTCTTTTCATATTCCGGTTGGGAGCGTGCAGGAGGATGTGGTCATCAAAAAGCCCATCCCTGCATATCCAGGGATGGGCTTCCGTTCAATCACGCCGAACCGTCACAAGGACCGCTTGCGCCGGAAGTCGGCTTTTTTACAGTCAATATTCGTCGTACCGGTCGTTGTAGCGCTCGTTACGATCTTCGTAGCGGTCGTTGTATCGGTCCTTCCGATCGTTAAAGCGGTCGTTGCGCTCACCATAGCGGTCGTTACCGCTCCGGTTTCCGTATCGGTCGTTGCCCCCGCCGTATCGGTCGTTGCCCCCGCCGTATCGGTCGTTGCCCCCGCCGTATCGGTCGTTGCCCCCGCTGTATCGGTCGTTGCCCCCGCTGTATCGGTTGCCCCCGCTCCGATATCCTCCTCCACCGGAGCCACCGGACCCGTAAGGACGGGGACGGTATCCTCCACCGCCGCCGCTGTTACCACCGAAACTCCGTCTCGGCCGGTCTTCTTTCGGCGTAGCCTCTTTGACGACAATCGTCCTGCCGCTCAATTCTGATTCGTTCAATGCATTGATCGCCTCATTTGCCTCTTCTTCGTTGGGCATTTCGACGAAACCGTAGCCCTTTGACTTGCCGGTCAGCTTGTCATCGATTACTTTGGCGGAGGTGACTTCCCCGAAACGCTCGAATACTGCCTGAAGTTCTTCACTGGTTGTGCTGAAATCCAACTTAGCAACAAAGATATTCATACGATAAACTTTAAAATTAAAAAAAATATGAATAATAAACAGCCTGTTTCCGACACTGGACGGAAGGGTGCAGGTCGGACATGCCGACCGGATTACCGATTGCGATATAAGAATACCCTGTCCCCGGCAGGACGCTGACGGAGCGTTGTTCCGGATGAATACCGGAGGTTTCGGAGACCCGAAATTAATGTCGTGGAACAGGGGTAGGAAAGCATGCAGACGGACCGTCTCGACCAATATGACTGTCGGTGGGTTGTCGTACCGTTTCCGATACTGAATACCAGCCAGAATGTATGATCCAACCGACATTTCGGTTGATGAGGAAGCGGGCGGGCGGGGAGGTTGCTTTTTTCCTTACAACGGTCTGGGAAGCGGAGAAGGAAATACGGTTCCACCATGTTCGCCGGCAACGGTCAGAAACGAACGACGGGCCACACAGCGCGGGATGATGAGCGGAAGCATCAGGTCAAAAAAAAACGATTATCCCGAGCGGCAGGAAGTCGAAGACACCGGGTGCCGGACAGCATAAGCGTTTTATTTTTCGTGCAGCAATCCTTGTAAGCAGACTTACACGCTATGGCGGCGGATGCGTTGCAGGAGGCCGTTGTATCGTTTCGTTTATCAGAACAAAAATAAGCCAAGTGATACAATAATTTCAATTTTTTTTATCCCATCCAGGGTGGGCGATTCGTTCGGTTGCGTTTTTTCCGGCTGCCGGATCCTTCGGAAGCTGTCGGGATGTTGCCGGTGGCAGGGGAGGGGCTGCCGTAAAAAAGGTATTTTTTCGAGACGATCTGCTCCTGTCGGAAGGGCCATGGCGGCATGCAAATTATTTGCTTTGAAAGAGACAAGGATAAGTGTGTTTTGTTAGTTTTGCAACGGCAAGCGCCATACGACCAGTTCCTGTCGAACCCCCCCAGGGCAGAAATGCAGCAAGGGTAGACGGTTGAGCGGTGCGGTATGGTTGCTTGCCATATTTTTTTTGACAAAATTGGAAAACAACTTTCCATGGATCGGCGTCACACCCGATGCGTCGAGGTCGCTGCGCACCAATTGAATTCGGGGGTAGTGCAGTTCTTCTTGCGACGACACACCATGTCTCACACCGTTGCGTTTCCGACAGGACCGCAGCGGGATTCAGTGAAATCCAGATGACAGCGATTCCGAAAAAGCAGGACATTCGTCAGATGCGCTATCCGGCCCTGGCGGAGGCACTCACGGGCATGGGTTTCCAGTCGTTCCGTGCGCGCCAGGTCTGGGAGTGGCTATGGAAAAAAGGAGCACATTCCCTCACGGAGATGACCAATCTCTCCCTTCGGGACCGTGCCTTGCTGTCGGAGCGCTTCGACATTCTTCCTATCCGGGAGGACAAGGTGCAGCGGAGCGTGGACGGTACGGTGAAGTTCCGTTTCCGCCTGCATGATGGCCACTTGATAGAATCTGTACTGATTCCTGCGCCTGCTGATCGACGGTACACAGTCTGTGTGTCCTGCCAGGTCGGTTGCAGTCTGAGCTGTCGGTTTTGTGCGACTGGACAGATGAAGCGGGTGCGGAACCTGGAAGCAGCGGAAATCGTGGACCAAGTGGTGTTGGTCAACCGGCAATGCATGGAGATTTTCGGGTTTGGGCTGACCAACATTGTATACATGGGTATGGGGGAGCCTTTGTTGGCTTACCGGCCGGTGTTGGAAAGCATAGAACGGATCACCGCATCGGACGGCCTGGCGATGTCCCCCAGCAGGATTACCGTCAGCACGGCGGGTATCGCCAAGATGATTGTCCGATTGGCAGACGAGGGCGTCCGTTTCAATCTCGCTTTGTCCTTGCATGCACCTACCGACGCGCAGCGGGACACCATCATGCCCATCAATGAGGAGAACAACCTTCCCGTCCTTATGGATGCGCTTCATTACTTTTACCAACGGACGAGAAACAGGATCAGCTTTGAATATATCGCTTTCCGGGACTTTAACGACCGGGAGGAGGATGCGGTGCACTTGGCGAAGCTTTGTCGGCGGTTTCCGGTACGGGTTAACATCATCGAGTACAATGCTGTTCCCGGGCTGGATTTTCATTCCGCCGGGGAGGATCGAATCGACCGCTTCGCGGCCTATCTCAGCCGCCGTGACATTGTGGTGACCGTAAGAAGGAGCAGGGGAAAGGATATCGACGCCGCCTGTGGCCAGTTGGCCAATCGGTAGCGGTTGCCCGGTCCTTCTGTTCTCATAAGCGGGCGTCGAAATTCACCAACGAAACAAAACGGGCGATCCTGCCTTTAATTTCCAGCTCGGACAGGTCGGTGAGTCGTTCGATACCGAATTTTTCCACGCAGAAAGAGGCCATGGCAGAACCGTAGATGACGGCTCTTTTCATGTTTTCAAACGAATGGTCCCGCGTACTGGCCAGGTAGCCGATGAAGCCGCCGGCAAAGGTGTCGCCGGCTCCGGTGGGGTCGTAGACGGATGCCAGTGGCAAAGCGGGGGCGAAGAAAATATCCTCGCCGTGAAACAGCAACGCGCCGTGTTCTCCTTTCTTGATGACCAGGTAGGCGGGGCCCATGGCAAGGATGACTTCCGCCGCCCGGACGAGGGAATGTTCCCCACTCAACTGCCTGGCTTCCTCATCGTTTATCAGGAGGCAATCCACTTCCCGCAGCACCGACCGAAGGTCTTCCAAGGCCGTGTCCATCCAAAAATTCATAGTGTCCATGGCGATGAAAGCCGGTCTTTCCGCCAATTGTTCCAGTACGCGTAGCTGGACAGCCGGCGTGAGGTTACCGAGCATCAGGTAGCGGCTGCTTTTGTAATGTTCGGGCAGTACGGGGTCGAAATCCGCCAGCACGTTCAGCTGGGTGTCCAAGGTATCCCGGCTGTTCAGGTCCCGGTGGTAGCGGCCGGCCCAAAAGAAAGACCGTTCTCCTGGCTTGCGCTGCAGCCCCTCCAGGTTGACACCCTTACCGGCAAGCAATTCCAGGGTGTCCTGTGGGAAATCATCCCCGATGATGGAAACCAGGTTGATGGAAGGTACGAAATAGGATGCGGCCAGGGAAATGTAGGTACAGGCACCGCCTACAATTCGATCCGCCTTTCCAAACGGTGTTTCGAGGTCGTCAATGGCTACGGTACCGACGGTCAGGAGCGGCATGGAGTTGTATTTAGGATGTTAGGTTGAAGGTGTTCCGGGCACGGCATCGGACCGGATCCGGTGAAAGCGCCCTGCGATGTTCCGCAACCGTTGTCATAGGGTCGGAATCACCGTAGGTCGCGAAAATAGGAATTCCCAAGGAATATTGCGAAGTCGAATGACGGACCGTTCACCGCCGGGCGGCAAGGAGCGGGAGAAGCGGGCGGCTGCAAGGAGTCGGGAAGGCGGGTTGCGTTTCTGTTGCATTTGAAGTATAGGCTAACCTCCTTTCAGCAAGGGGCTGTCGAAGGTCAGGCGATGGTTTGATGTGCCCAAGGAGGGATTCTCCGCCGCCTGTTCGCAACAATAAAAAATAAAAAAAAAGAGGACGGCATTTGCAAATTGAATCAAAACTATCATACATTTGCGTCCGCCTTCGAACAGCAACTATAATTTGTTCCAGGGTGATTGCCTCCTTAGCTCAGCTGGTTAGAGCGGCGGACTGTTAATCCGTAGGTCCAAGGTTCAAGTCCTTGAGGGGGCGCTCCAGAAATGCCGCTACCGGTCTCCGGTCAGCGGCTTTTTTTTTCTTTCATCCGTCTCCTTGGCCACAAAAGCCAGCCAAATGTCGCTGCCGGTTCAAGGATGCTGTTGGAAGGCCGGCACAGATCGGGAACAAACCGGAAAGGCCCATCCCCCGTGCGGACAGGGAACGGGCCTTTGATTGGGCAGGACCACAGAACGAAAGGTATTGGTCAGTCCTTGACCGGTAGTTGACCGGCGAGGTCCAACAAGAAAGCGTATTCCATGGCGGTTTCCCTGAATGCCCTGAATCTACCGGATTGTCCGCCATGTCCTGCGTCCATATTGGTATGAAGGAGCAGGGGGTTGCCATCCGTTTTGAGTGCGCGCAGCCGGGCGACCCACTTCGCTGGTTCCCAGTACTGAACCTGGGAGTCATGCAGACCGGTTGTGACCAGGATGGCGGGATAGGCCTTGGCCTCGACATTGTCGTACGGTGAGTAGCTCAGCATGTAATCGAAATATTCTTTTTGACGGGGATCGCCCCATTCGTCCCATTCGAAGGTAGTCAGCGGGATGGATTCATCAAGCATGGTGGTGACGACGTCCACGAACGGAACGGCGGCTATGACGCCCCTGAAGAGTGCCGGGCGCATGTTGACGACGGCACCCATAAGCAGCCCGCCAGCGCTCCCGCCCATGGCGAAAAGTCGCTCCTGACTGGTGTAACGTTGCCGAACGAGGTGGTCCGCGCAGTCTATGAAATCAGAGAAAGTATTTTTCTTTTTCAACAGCTTGCCGTCATCGTACCAATGGCGGCCCATTTCCTGACCGCCGCGGATATGTGCGATGGCGTAGGCAAAGCCGCGGTCCAGCAAGCTTAGCCTGGCGGCCTGGAAGCCCGGGTCAATGCTGTAACCATAGGAGCCGTAGGCATAGAGCAGGAGTGGCCGGGAACCGTCTTTCTGGAATCCCTTCCTATATACGATCGAGATGGGCACCTGTGCGCCGTCCCGTGCAGTGGCAAAGACCCTTTCCGACACGTAATTTGACTTGTCAAACCCACCGAGAACATGTTGTTCCTTGAGGATGTGGATGGATTTGGCTTTCATGTCGTAATCCATCACGGTGGCCGGGGTGGTCATCGATTGGTAGCTGATCCGAACCTTGTCCGTTTCATATCCGGGATTGTTGGACGGATAGGCGACATAGACTGCTTCGCCGAAATCGACGTAATGGTCGGTTCCGTCGGAGAGATTGACAATACGGAGCCGCTGCAGTCCGTCCATCCGTTCCGAGAGTACCAGCCGGTCCCGGAAGAAGTCCGCGCCGTCGAGGAAGACAGCGTCGCGGTGTGGGACGAGCTCCTGCCAATGGTCGCTGCCGGTATTGCCGGTGCTGGCGGTCATGAGCCTGAAATTACGGGCATCAAGGTTGGTGCGAACATACCAAGTGTCGCCTGCATGGTCGACGCTGTATTCCAGGTTTCTTTCCCTTGGTTGGAAAACCGTCCATTCCCCGTCGGGGTTGTCCGCATCAAGGTATCTGTATTCTTGGGAAACGGTTTGGTTGGCGGCGATCAGGAGGTATTTCCTGGATTTGGTCTTTCCGATACCCAGGTCGTAGGTGGCATCGGATTCGTGATAGACGACAGGGTCGGTGGTCGGATCCGTTCCCAGGCGGTGCTTTTTTATTTGGAACACCCGGAGAGTCTCATCTTTCGTTCCGTAGAAAACGGTCTTGTTGTCGTTGGCCCACACGATGCTTCCGTCAGTGCCGGGAATTTGTTCCTGGAGAATCTCACCGGACTGCAGGTCACGGAAACGGATGGTGTAGATGCGCCGGCTGAGGGTGTCCTCGGCATAGGCGAGCCATCGGTTGTCCGGGCTTACGGTCAGTCCGCCGGCATGATAATAGTCGTATTCGCTGGCGAGTTCATTGATGTCGAGCAGAATTTCCTCCGGGGCGTCCGGTTGGTCTTTTCGGCGGCAATGCACCGGGTATTCGTGGCCTTCGGCATAACGGTAATTGTACCAGTATCCGTTGTCGAGTTGGGGAACGGATGCGTCTTTTTCCTGGATCCGTCCCTTTATTTCCGTAAAGAGTTCCTCCTGGAGTGGAACCAGCCCTGCCATAAGGGTCTCGCTATACTTGTTTTCCGCCTCGAGGTAGGCAATCACGCGGGGGTCTTCGCGGCGGTTCATCCAATAGTATTCGTCCGTTCGGGTTGTCCCGTGGTCTTTGAAAACGGTGGGGTCCTTTTCCGCGACAGGCGGGGGTGTTTGCATATGTTCCTGCATGGTGGTGCTTAGTTGGCCGGGTGAGAGGGGAGAATGTTCCGAACAGGCTGTCAGCAACAACAAGGTGACGGCCAGGGTCACGGCCAGTAGCCGGGCGAAGGTGGGTTGCATGTTACACAGCTTTTGCTTGGAGCGTCCGGCCGGACAGGATATCGGGTTAGTCCCCGTCGTCCGCCTAAGATATGGGAGTCTTGTCGGACCTCCTGCCGAAACGCATGCGAAATTAGTATTTTTTTTCGACTGTTGTGCTTGGTGGGTGGATAGGGAACGAGCGCCCGCCGTGGGGGGCGGGGGGGAGGAACGCATGCGTTCCTCCCCCCCGGCAGGCTGTGGAAACCATTTCCCGTACAGCGGGGAAAGCGGTAATCAGGGTCATTGGCTTTGCTTTACAAAACGCATGGGTGGTCCGGCCGGCCGTCCTGGGGTGGATGCTGACAAATAGTAAAGGCCGTCCGGCAGGTCGGAGATGTCCAGTTCGGAGCGGTTGGGGCCGCCGGCCATCAGGCCGAGTTCCGTGGAGCGGACGCGCTGGCCGAAGGCGTTGACGACATCCAGCCGGATTTCGGCGGCGGCATCCAGTTGGAGGTCCACCCATATCGCTTGATTCGCAGGATTCGGATGGAGGAAGGTTCTTCCGGGGAACACCGGACTTGTTGAAACGGGCGGCTCCGTGACCTCCCCCACGATGAAGAAAAAGTAATCGCCCGGGAGTTGCGTTGTAAGTCGGGTGGTGACCCGAAGAAGGTATACCGTCGGAACATCCGGCAACCCGCTGACGGTGGTGACTTCGCTGGGAGAGGCATCGTTCATGAAGATGCAGGAACCGAAGACGACATTGGTATCGACAGGTTCGTTGCAAGCGTCGAACATATCCAGGTAGAAGGAGGCGGTGGGTTGGTCGTTACCCTTGAGGAAGCGGAATTCCAATGTTTCGTTTCCATAGGTGTTGAACCAATACCAGACATCTGCGAATTCGCCGCCGGCCGTGTTGGTACCGAAGCACTGGGCGTTGGGGAAGATGAAATCATCCTGGTCGAAGGTGGCGTTGACCGTGGTGCCGACGACGGGATTGTCGAAGTCATCGGCTTGCTCGGCGGTTACGATCCAGGCGGAATCCGGCTGGGCGCACAAGTCGTTGGAAGGGGGTGTGGGGGGTATGACTTCGAGGAGGTCGAAGGTGCCGGTACCTTGGTCGCCGTTCCAGCCGCCGAGGCGAAGCAGGTAGGTCTCGCCTTCCACCACATCGAAAAGGACCCGGGAGGTGTAGAACGAGCAACCGGAACCGTCGTCGTTACAGGCATAGAGCTGGTCTGCGGAAGGAGTGCAGGACGCCCCGGGACCATAGACGGCCAGCCGGGAGTCGAAATTGATCTGGTCGCAGGTGCTCCATTCCACGGTACCGGTCAAGGTTGCGGTGAAGCGGTACCAGATGTCGGCCTGTACGTTCGGGTCACCAAAGCCGAAGCAGGCGGAATTGTTGGGTTGCTGCGGGCCGTCGGTGGTGGCGTCGACATTGGTGAAGGAATAACCCGTAACCAGCGGGATATCGATGGCTAGGTCACAGAAATCATTCGGCAGGGAGGCGGTGAAGGTGGACAGCGTGAAGGTGCCCGTCCCGGCTTCTCCCGGATCGGTTTCACCCCAACCGCCGAGGCGGAGCAGGTAGGACTGACCGGCCTCCGCAGAAAAGATGATCCGGGAGGTGTTGCCGATGCAGGTTCCGAAGTCATCGTTGCAGGTAAGCAGGTCGTCATCGGCCAGCGGGCAAGTGGCGCCCCCTTTGTACACGGCGATTTTGGTATCGTAATCCGCCGTGCCGCATAGGGACCAGTCGACCAATCCGGATTCGGTTGCGGTGAAACGGTACCAAATGTCACGGAACAAGGTGTCGTTGGTGCTGGAAGGACAAGGTGAGTTTGGGTGCAGCGGGCCGTCTGTGGTAGCCTCCACGGTGTTGAAGGAGACCGTTTCGCCCAACTGCACGTCTGCGGCCTGGTCGCATTGGTCGTTGGCAGGTGTTTGTGCGGACAGCCAGGCGGCAGACAACAGGAAAACGGAGAGGAAGTAACATTTTTGTAGCATGACGGAACGATTAGGCGGTGGTGATGGACCGGAACGGGCGGCATGACCGGGTGGGTGCGGGGCATCCATTCCCGACCGGGAGACAACATGGCAGCGGTAGGGACTCCAGTTTGCAGGGCATTTCGGCATACAAAAGGCTGATATGACCTGCCTGTCTCCTCCGCAGGCAACTCTAAGATAGCGAATTCAATTTATTTTCCGCGTTCTGACTAAAAAAACCGTGATTTGTATTGCTGGCGCCCGTCATACGCTTTTCCGTAAGTCGGACAGTGGTAGCGGAGGGCGCGGATAAAATCATGTCGATGAAGCTGGTTATCATAGGATATGGAAAAATGGGCCGACAGATTGAGCGGATCGCCTTGGAGCAGGGTTGGTCTGTCGAAATGCGGATCCGCAGAACGGAAGAATTGTCGGTTGCGGCACTCGGCGAGATGGATGTCGCCATCGAGTTCAGCCGGCCGGAAGCCGCGTTCGACAATATTAGCTGTTGTCTGGAAGCCGGTGTGCCGGTCGTATGCGGCACGACCGGTTGGACGGAACGGCTTCCGGAGGCACATGACTTGTGCCGACGGCTTCGGGGCGCTTTTCTGTACGCCTCCAATTTCAGTATCGGCGTGAACCTGTTCTTTGCCGTTAACCGTCACCTGGCAAACTTGATGGACCGGCAACCCGGCTATGGCGTGGCCATCGAGGAAACACATCACCTGCAGAAACGGGACCATCCCAGCGGGACGGCGCTCACGTTGGCGCAGGGAATTGTCCGGCACGTTGGGCGGTACGAGGGTTGGGTTCCGATGATGGCGGGCGGACCAAGGGAGGACCTTTCAACATCCGACTTCCCCGTCGTATCCCATCGCGAAGGGGATGTGCCCGGGACGCACGGCGTCATTTGGACATCCGCGACGGACAGCATCACGCTCCGGCATACCGCGTTCAACCGGCAGGGTTTTGCAGCGGGGGCTTTGTTAGCCGCCCGGTGGCTGGTCGGACGGGAAGGTTGTTTCGGTATGGTGGATGTGTTGCAACCGGGGACGGGGGCATGAGCAGCAGCGCCCGGGAGCCGATGCTGGCGCCACGGTGTCGAAAAGAAAAAAGCAAGTATGTCCCGAATCAGGAAATTGGTCGGAGAAACAGCTGTTTACGGAGTCAGCAGTATGTTGGGGCGGGTGTTGAACTACCTGTTGGTTCCGATATACACCCGTATTTTCACGGAAGTGGAGTATGGGATCGTCTCCGAACTCTATGCCTTGGCTGCATTGCTGGCAGTCATTTTCGTCTGTCGGATGGAAACGGCTTTTTTCAGGTTCGGGTCGGAGCCGGCCGACCGGGACCGTGTTTTCGGGACGGCGCAGGCATCGGTGCTGCTGACGGGCCTGGTCTTGGGTGCCGTGGTTATGCTGGTGGCCAGTCCCGTCACATCCTGGCTTCATTACGCACCGGATCAGGCAATCTATGTGAGGTTGTTCGGAGCGATTTTGTGCCTGGACGCCTGGGTTGAAATTCCATTTGCAAAGTGGCGGCTGGAAGGCCGGGCGCTGGCGTTCGCTGGTGTCCGCCTGGTAGGTATCTCTGTCAACATCGGGGCGAACCTGTTTTTCCTGGTCGTCTGTCCCTGGCTGGCTGCGAACGGTCACGGGTGGGTATTCCGCATATGGGACCCGACCATGGGCATCGGATACATTTTCTTTTCCAATCTGCTGGCCAGTCTGTTGGTATTCCTTGTTTTGCTGCCGGGATGGGTTCGCTTGCCATGGCGTCCGGATATCGGAACATGGCGGAAGATGTTGGGATATTCGGCCCCGCTGGTGTTGGTCTCGCTGGCTGGCATCGTGAACGAGACCATCGACCGGGAGCTCCTCAAGTTGTGGTTGCCAGGCACCGTGTCGGAGCGACTGGCCCAGGTCGGCATATATTCCGCGGCATACAAGCTGGCGATGTTCATGAGTTTGTTCACCCAGGCATTCCGGTATGCGGCGGAGCCGTTTTTTTTCAAACAGGCCCGGCATGCGGATGCGAGGGATCAGTATGCCTTGGTTACGCGATATTTCAGTCTGGCGGGGGCGGTGGCCTTCCTGGTGGTGACCCTGTATCTGGATTTGTTCCAGTATTTCATCGGGCCGGCATTCCGGGAGGGTTTGGTGGTGGTTCCCATCCTGCTGATGGCCAACCTTGCCCTGGGGCTCTATTACAATTTGTCCATTTGGTACAAGTTGACCGACAAGACCCATGTAGGGGCCTGGATTGCGTTGGCGGGGGCTGCGCTTACCCTGATGCTCAACGCCTGGCTGATACCCCGCATGGGGTATGTGGGGTCTGCCTGGGCGACTTTGTCGTGTTATGCTGCCATGACCCTGGCCTGTTGGTGGTGGGGAAGGAAGCACTATCCGGTTCCATACGACTGGAGGGCCATCGGACGGACGGTGGGAGGCGCTTTGTTGCTGTACGGATGTAGTCGGTTGATGGCGCCGGTGTGGACGGACATGCGTCACCGCTTGCTGTTCCATACCATTTTGTTGTCGGGCTTCCTGATCATGGCGCTTCGTCCGTTGCGGATATGGCGGAGCACTGGCGGATCTGTCTGAAAAAGCGGAGGATGTGGCAGCATGGCTTGCTGCCAAGCGCTTCCGTACCGGCGTGTGTCGAATATCGGTGACCGGTGCTTCCTCAATCATTTCGGGGTGAAGGACGGGACCTGCATCCGGTAGGATACGCTTGCGTATGACAAGGATTGAGGATGGCTCTTTTTGCAAATGGTTGGTAGCGTTGCGGTTACATGCCGCTGCTGTTTTCCTGCCGTTTTCACCGGTACGATTCGCTGCCACTCAGCTTCAGCGGCCTACCAGGCTGCGCTGTGGCTGCTCAAGGGCTTGGTTTGGTCGGACGGCAAGCGGCCGGCCGGCATTCCGGTTCTCGTCGGCGGTCCTTTTCTCCGTACAGTCCCGTGTGTTATTTTCCAAAACGAAGCGGGGCGCACTCCCTGCCAGGAGCGCGCCCCGCTTCTAAAGAGGGTCATGGCGTGCTGAACAGAAGCGGGCGCCGTGTTTAGTGTTTGACAATCTTACGAACGGCAGCCTGGTCTCCTGCCACGGCGAAGACCGAATAAAGGCCGGGTTGGAGCTGGCTGATGTCCAGTTCCCGGCCGGGTTGCCGGCGTTGCAGGACCACCTGTCCCAATGAGTTGACAAGGGTCACGGCCGTCAGGGGTTGGGATGTGGAAAAAAATAGCCGGTCATTGGCAGGATTCGGATAAACGGTTAGGGATCCGGAAAGGACGACCGTTGCGGCGTTGTTCAGGGGAATGATGTCCGCCGCATACCGGGGGAAGAATTGGAAACCGTCGTCACAAGGCGCCGTATCGAAATGCCCGCCTATGCCACGGGCGTGGAACAAGCCGGTGGGGGCTGGCAAGGAGTAGAGTTCGCAATCGTTGTCAATGCGCATGATGTTGGTAAAGGTGCCGTTGGTGACCTGCACGTTGAAGCCGGGGCCGGTACCGGTCCATTCAGCGGGATCCACGAGTTCGAGGTTGGTGAGTTCCACAAGTCGGGATTCGAAGGTCTCGTTCAGGAAAGTGGTGATGAAGGGATCTTGCAGGTCATTGCCTTGGGAGACCAACCACAGGGTGTCGGGGATGATTTCGGTCAGGCAGGCGTATTGGTCGATGATGCCCTGTACGATGAGTTCGTCGCCTTCCTGTACGGCATATCCGAATTCCTTGACCGGACTGTACACATTGATGCCGCCGGTTCCGTCGATCAGGGTGAAGGACAAGCCTGTTCCGCCCCGGAAGTCCACGCCGTGGACAACTCCTTGCAATTGGCAGGTACGGCCGAGGGAATCCGGTGCGCCGTTGTTGTTGACGGAGGTGACCGTACCGATGGAGTAGGGCGGATAAGCGAGCGGGCATTCCACGGAGATGGTGACCGTGGCCTCGTCACAATCCACTGCATCGCAGACTGTATAGGTGAATTGGTCTTCGCCACAGAAGCCGGCATCGGGTGAATAAAGGAACTGTTGTGCGAGCGGAACCAAGGTTCCGTGGCCAGGGTCGGCGGTAACGGAGACGGAAACGACGGGAATCGGCGTGATATCGTTGTTGAGGACGGCTATGGTGACGGGTGTTTCGAAGGGTGTGGAGACAAAGTCGTCGTTGGCGACGGCGGTGACGGGAGGAACGACGGAGTAGCTGCAGGTCGGGAAAGGATTGGCTGCGGTGGCATTGTTGGCGACGAGGTCGAAGGCATCCACGCCACTGAAATTCCAATGGTCGGGTTGATAGGAGCCAGCATCGGGGCCGGTACCGCTTTGCCGATAGGCCCATCCGTCTGTATAGGCCCAGGGCAGGGCGCCGCCGCTGTGGTTGATTTCGCCGAAGACATCGATGACAATGTTATTTTCGAAGAGTTCGATGGCATCATCCCCGTTGATGCCGGCGGCGGTGGCGGTGACGGTGGGGTAGAAACCGAAGAAGTCGAAGAAGAGGGAGCTGTCGTTGGCGACCCAGATGCATTCGCCGGCAGCGAGGGACATGGCGGGAAGCGGAACTTCCAATCCGTCGGAGCCGCCGCCGTTATTGGCGAACCCCACGCCGTAGATGCTGAGGTCGGGGATGTCCTGGACGGCCTGGAACTCGGCGCCTTTGGTCCAGGTGCCGCCGCTCTGGACCTGTGTGTCATAGACACCGGTTATGACCATGGCGGCGGCAACGGGGGCATCGTTGTCGAGGATGGACAGGTGGAAGGATCCGCCGGCCGGGGCGACGATCGCCCCGTTGGTGGGATTGCTGAGGGAAAGGTGGACGGTTTCGGTGGATTCGATCTCCGTATCGTCCTGAATCAGCAGCGATAGGGTGACGGTATCTGTCGACAGTCCGCCCGCGAAGGTGATGGTCTGCGGGAGTACCAAATCAAAGTCAGCACCGGGCGTTGCGGTACTGCCTGGTTCCAGGGAGACCGTGATGTCCGTGGGGTCGGCATTACCGTTTATCAAAGCTATACGGATGAAGACGTTTCCGGCATTTTCCAGCAGGGACAGGTCGGTGTTCAGGATGCTGATGACCGCACCGGCCGGGCATTGCGATGCGGATTCCGGGTTCGCGAGGATTTCCACGCCGCCGACGGAAAAGCCGGTCGGGGTGGTGGCGGCGGACCAGTTTGTGGGAAGGTCGTTGTCGGCATTGACATCGCAAAGCACGAGGGAGGATCCCAGTCCGTCGGGCTCTGTCGGCCACGGGTTGCTGTCGCTGTAGGCGACCGAGTCCACGAAGCCGCCTTGCGCATCGGAGAGGATGATGGTTTCTCCTGTATTGTTGAGGACGTTGTTGTTGGCTTCGTCCCAATCCAGCGAATTGGTGTCGAAGGCCTGGTCGAAGAGGTCTTTGTTCAGGGCGACGACGACGTAGCTTGCCGGTTCGAGCAGGTAGGCAGGAAAGGTGTAATCAATGGCGTCCGAGATGGTCCAGTTTTCCAACTGGACCGATTCGGCACCTCGGTTGTACAGTTCCACGAATTCGTAGCTGTCGCTTCCGGGATTGTTGTACATGATTTCCGTGATGACGACATCCGGGTTCGATCCGGCGCTCTGGACGATGATGGTGCCGGTCATGCCGAGGCTGAAATGCGGGTCGCAGTGATACTGGTAGACGCCGGGCACGTTGAAAGTATGGGTGTAAGTCCAGGGAGCGGGTGCGACGGCACCGCTGGAGAAGCTTTCCGGGTTGTCAGGATAGCTTTGCTGGGAGCCGTTGACATTGTGGGAACCGCCCTGGTTGACGAAAGCGACGGTTTCCCCGGCCAGGATGGTCAGGTTGTTGGGTACGAAGGAAAGGCCTTGGAGCAGGACGGTATGGTCCTGTGCGGAGGCGGTGAGGAGCGGCAGGAGGCTGGCCAGGCTGATGAGTAAGGATTTTTTCATACATCGAACTTATTTGTGAGGTGGTTACCGCGGTTGATGCGGCAAGGGTAAAAGTACAGCAACAATCCCAAAGTGCGGGCAAAAGGGTATTAAAATATCGGACGGGTGGGGCGGGGTGGGCGGACGGGCCTTCGCCGGCTCAGTCGGGATGTGCCCGTCCCTGAATGGTGCCCTGTCGGAAGGCTTGTTGCGTACGCACCCAGGTGCTGTCGGTCACTTCGGATCCTGATGGGTCGGCGGTCGGCAGGTCGGGTTGTCCGGCCAGGACCCAGGCGGTATACCATGCGCTGGCGACGGCGTGGATGGCCTTCCGCATGCGGGATTCCACCATGTTGCCTAGCTGTTGGTGATAGGCGGCGGAAAAGTCTTCGCAAGGAACCTTGACGACGCTGCGTCCCTTTGATTCGAAGCATAGCTGTCGGTCGGTCGGGAAAGTCTGGCGCAGGTTCTTTTCCGTTTGGAGGACGGAATCGACCAGGCGGTGGCTGTCTAGCAGGATATTCCAGAAGAATGCGTTCGGATCTGCCAGGAAATGGGCGGGACCGATCCAAAAATCGTAGTTGTCTTCTGCGAACAGCTCCGGCAGTCTGCTCTCCCAGAAGGCGTGGATTCCGTACTGACCGGTGAGTTGTCCATTATAATTTTCCGTCGTGTGGAGGGGGACGTGCGCGTCGGCGATGTAATGACCCAGGTCGGCGGCAAGCCGCAGGATTCTTTGCAAGTCCCTTTCCTGGAAGGCATCGGTGAGTTGTGACAGGGAATGGGTCAGGTGGAAGGGTAGGATGCCATGCTCGGAGAGGAGGTCGGTGAGCTGCAGGTCTGCTTTCCAATCGGCCGGAGGGGCCAACCAATCGGGCAAGCTGTCTTGAGGAACAATCCAAGGGGGATCGAAACGCCTGGGCAGCGCGACTTTCCGGAACCATGTCAGCAGTTCGCGGCGGGGCAGGGGGGCGGGCAGGCTGTGTCGGAGCAGGGGGTTCAGGGTGACCAGACTGTCTGCGGGGGTGACGGGGGCGAGAAAAACCGGCAGGGTGTCGCGGTCGGGACCGACGAACCGCCATTCGGAATATTGCAGCATGGCATCCGACCAATTTCGGGGGAGGTCCGGGAAAGGTGGGGCGCCGTACCGGTCGAGGTCCATGTAATGCCGGGGCGCTTCATGCGGGGATGCGTAACGTCTTTTGTCGGCATCCACCGCATGTTCGGCGAGGTAGTCGATGTGTGGTTTGAAATAGGAGAAGAGTGGTTTGGGAAGGGAGAACACGGCGTGGCGGTTGATCAGCCGGTGTCCGAAGAATCCCCAGGAAGTCAGGGGTGGCGAATGAGCCGGCAGCAGGAGGAGGACCATTGCGGTCATCCAGGTTGATGGTTTCATGGAGGAGGTTTTTTAGGATGTCTTTTGCCAAAATACGTAAATAAAAGGAAAAGCAAAAGCAGGACCGATTGTGCAGGGCGTGGATGTGGCGAGGCCTACAGATAGACGACCAATGCGCCAGTCAGTTTTCCGTCGGTCGTTTCGAAGTAGGCGCACAACCTGGCATGTCCTTTCGCGTCTTTGGCGACCGCACTCAGGAAGAGGTCTGCCTCCAGGGGTTCCCTGCTGTTGATGCGGCCCTTGTATTCCATTTCCAATTTTTTGCCCCAGACTGGCACATCCTTGTACGGCTGTTCCATCGTGTGAAGGGTGGCGACGATGGCCGCATCACCCATGACCCGAATGGCCAGCGGCATGGAAACAAAGGGGACGGCGGACTGGATGTCGGCGCTGAAACGGTAGTGCCGGTCACCAACCTGTCGGAAGTAGGAGAAGGAATACTGGTCATGCCTGATATCCCGGGAGAGGTATCCGCTCTGAAGGGGCGGGGTCGGTATATCCGGGAGCGCGGGGTGCGGCGTCAGGGGCGGAACAAAGCCCCAGCGGTGCTGTTGCAGAAAGATCCGGTTGTAGGGTTGTTCGGGATGTGTGTGCAGGGAGGCATGGCTTCCTTGCAAAACGACCCAGGCTGGCATGGTACGGCCGTTGAAGTTGTTGGACAGCGCGAAGGTATATGCGCCTGCATTGGTGACGAGCAGGGGGTCGCCGGGCGAAATGTCGGACAGGTCCGTATGGGGAAGCAGGGTGTCACCGGCAAAACAAAGTGGTCCTGCGAGCGCATCGTCACCATCGAACGGAAGCGGGCGGTGGTGCTTGTCCAGCACGGTGTGCGGCCAATGCAGCAGGGTGACCTTGGCGAGCTGGTCTGTGCCGGCGTCGACGATGCCCCAAGATCGCTGCCGGGAATCCTTCTTTGTGAGCAGGGTGACCAACAGGGAGACGGCATTGCCTACGAGGGCGTGCCCGGGTTCTGTGAAATAGCGGTATCCCTCCACTCGCAGCGGGCGCAAGGTGTCGGCCCAATCGGACAGGGAAGGAAAGGATTGTCCGGGGGCAAAGGCTATCCCCAGTCCGCCGCCGATGTCGAGGTCTTTGACTGGATGCCCCCAAGCCCGGAGTTGCCCGGCCCATCGATGCAGTTTGGCCAAGGCGTTTCGAAAGGTTTGCAGGTTGTCCATCTGGGTTCCCACGTGAAGGTGTAGTCCGTCGAACCTGATCTGTGAAGCTGCCAGCAGTCCGGCGATGTTTTCCTCCGGCACGCCGAATTTGGAGGATGCGCCTCCATGTGCCATCAGTTCCTGATTCTTATCCGACCGTTCGTAGGATGTATCCAGGACCGGATTGATGCGCAGCCATGTTTTGCCAGGCAGTTCGCCGGCGACGGTGGCTACAGCCCGAATGGCAGCCGGATCGTCGAGAACGACGGTGGCACCTTCCGCCAGCAGCCGCAGGCAATAGTCCTTTTCCTGAAAAGGGGCGTTGAAGACGATATGCCGGTAAGGAATACCGGCCAGCAGGGCGAGGTCAACCTCTTGCGGACTGGCACAATCCGCACCGGCGCCGGCTGTTGCCAGCAGGTGCAGGACAGCGGGGGATGGGTTTGCCTTGACGGGGTACAGAACCTGTTCGGTACTTTCGGTAAAGACGGTCAGCGTCCGGAGGTTTTCCGTCAGTTGGTTGTGGTCGACCAACCAGAGCGGCGATCCGAATTGGTTTCTCAAGGCCTCCAGGTCAAGGCTTTCTGTCCAGGGAGGATAAGTAATTTTCATGACTGCATGCATGTGTCATATCTGTCGGAGCGATGGTTTCCGAACTCAGCGGCGCCCCAGCCACCAGCCCAACCACAGGCCGGCGGCGCCCCATTGGGCGAACCAGTCCATGAGGAAAGGAGCGGAGTCGTTGTCGAACCAGCTGCTGTCGAGGTACGGTATGGTCAGGAAGGAGATACCGCCGACGGCCAGGCTGGTCATGACTGCATGGCCTATGGTGACCGCGGGCCGTTGCAGCAGCAACCATACCAACAGCCAGGCTGCCAGCAGGTCGGCCACGAAGCTGCGAATCATCGGCAGGGCCATGCCGGTGTCCAGCGCCGCATGATATTCGATGCGGGCCCAGGGGCGGCCGTGTGCTTTTTCCAGGAAGGCCTGCTGGTCCTCTCCGGGTGTTGCTTGCGGCAGTAGGTAATTACCGGGTTTCAATTCAGCAGCCAAGGTCTCGAGCAGGTTGTCCTGACGGTCGGTGTAGCCGGATTCACCCCCATGCAGGTCGAGGGCTGCAAAGGAGAGGAACTGCCACAGGAACAGGATGGTGCCGGTGACGGCAACGGCGACGATTCTTGTTCTCATGCTAAGAAACGGTTGGTGAATAAGGACACATATGTAAGAAAAAAACCAAGAAAAACCAAGCCGCTATGGGAAAGCGTAGCCGATTTCCGGTCGGAATGGGTCTGGCAGGGGTGAGATGCCGGCCAGGACCAGGCGGGATGATGTAAGCGCATGTTTTCCTGGCCGGCAGCCATGGGTGGGCCGACGTCAGCGGCCGGCCCGTCGTTGGAGGGTCTTCTGATCCAGGGTGATCAGGTGTCCGATGGGTATTCCGTCACGGTGAGCCTGGACGCGCAGGGTGACGGGGCCATCCGGCAGGGGCACCGGTTCCGAATAGCGGGGGGAGCGCTGGTCCGGCATGGTGTCGTCGATGGTGTAGCGGATTTCCACGCCGGGAACCTCGCTGGCCATTTCCAGCACCAGGCCCTCCGTCTCCGACCAGCGCGTACGGACGATCGGGTCATACACGGCCCGGGAGAAGTTGATGCCGGCCTGTTCGAACCGGTCGAAGTGAGCTTCCATACGGGGTACGAATGCGTTCCATTCCTTTTTGTCTTTCGGAGACCAATACACTTCCGAGAGGGCCCAACCGCGTGGCCAGGTCATGTACTCCGCATGGCGGAGGGAGGGAATCTGTTCGGTCCACAGGTTGGCTTGTCCGCCGAGAATGAACTTCGGGTCGACACCGGTTGGCACCGGGTCGAAGCTGTAAGCGGTGGTGATGCGCAGGCCGGCATAAATGGGCGGGTCGACCGTTTGGTCTCCCTGGTTGAAATCGATATAGGTGAAGGAGGTGGGCGTCATGACGACATCGTGCCCCAGTTGGGCCGCTTCAATTCCGCCGCTGATACCCCGCCAGCTCATGACCGTTGCATCCGGGGATATGCCGCCTTCCAGGATTTCGTCCCATCCCAGCAGTCTCTTGCCTTTGGTCCGGAGGATTTCCTCCAGACGACCCATGAAATACCCTTGCAGGTCCTCCACGTGGCGGGTATTGATTTCCTTCATCAGCGCCTGACAGCCGGGATCCGCATTCCAGAAGCCTTTGTAGCATTCGTCACCACCGACGTGTATATATGGGTTCGGGAATAGGTCCGCCACCTCTGTGAAGACTTTGTCGAGAAACGCGTACACCCTTTCGTCGGAAGGGTTGAGGGTGTTGTCGACCAGCATGCGGAAGGTTCCGTTGCCGTACCATTCCGAGAAGCGGGTGCCCGGGTTGACCCGGATGCTGGTGTCGCCGGTGCAGCTCAGTTCCGGATAAGCGGCGAGGGCGGCCATGCTGTGCCCGGGGACATCGATTTCCGGAACGACGGTCACGTGGCGTTCGGCGGCGAAGCGGATGACCTCCCGGATATCTTCCTGGGTATAAAATCCACCGTAAGGCGTGGGTTCGCCGGGGCGTGGCGCTGCGCGGTCGCCGAAATGGCCTGCGCGGTCGACGCGCCAGGCGCCGACGGAGGTGAGCTTGGGCAAGGATTTGATCTCGATTCGCCAGCCGTTGTCATCGGTCAGGTGCCAATGGAAGGTGTTGTATTTGTAGCGGGCCATCTGGTCGATGAAAGCCATGACCTCCTCCTTGGGGAAGAAGTGTCGGCTGACATCCAGCATCATGCCGCGCCAGCTGAAGCGGGGATAATCCTTTATCCGGACGGCAGGAACGCTCCAAACGGTCTGGATTCGGGTTGGGGACTCCACGGCTGTCGGGAAAAGCTGCAGGAACGACTGCATGCCGTAAAAAAGGCCGGCCGGGCGGTTGGCGGAGATGACGACCTTCTTGGGGCCGACCTCCAGGGTGTAGCCTTCCGAGCCGAGGGTGGCTTCCGTCCTTTCGAGAATTTGGAACTGAATGTCGGCACTCCGAGTGGCCGACACGGGCAGGGAGAAGCCGGTTGGCGCCAGCAGGCGTGCAGCCAGTTGCTGGGCGGTGGCACGGGCTTCCGGCTGGTTGTATCCGATGGTGGTGGAAGCCTGCAAGGTGAAGGTACCTTTTCCGGCCACCCATTCGACCGGGGCCGGAATGAGGGTGGGAACGGTTTCCTGTGCGGCCATGGTGGCGGCTGCCAGCAGCAGGATGACGGCGGACAGATAAGATTTCATGTGCGGGAATTAGGTGAAAAGGATGGAAGGTCAATGCTTGATGTCCTCACCGGGCGGCTCTAGGAGTGCTTCGTATGGCCAGAAGATCTTTTGAAAGACATGGTGCTGGACCAGCATCCAGTCGCCGGTGTTCAGGTCGGCATAATAGCGTTCGACGATATCGGTGGGTCGTTCACCGGTGAAGGCGTCGTTCCGGTACGTGGGAAAAAGGGTGGCGGTCCGCAGGATCCCGTCGATTTCCGTGACGGATATGCGGGCGAAGGGAATGGTCTGCCGGATGGAATCCTTTCCCGTCATTTCATTTTCGAAGGCTTCGGCCATCAGGCTGCGGAACTGGAAGAGATAGGCTTCCACATTGGCAGGGCTGACCGGTCTGTCGAGGGTTGGCACATTGTCGTAGAAGGGTCTGACGGAGAATCCTTTGTTTTCCCTGTCGAGGACAAAGGACTTGTTTCTTTGCTGGGGGTATTCCACGCTGATCCGCCGGATTCGGTCAGGGTTCGGGTAGCCGAAGACGGTCCGGTCGCGCCATTTGTCGCCCGTCAGGTCGTAGCGGGTTCGGATTTGGCCTTCCATCTGCGGGATTTCGACCACCATGGGTTGGTCCGCGTTTTCCATGAGCATGACAGTGCCTCTGGCATCGGGTGTGACGCCGCCTACGTAGTAGGCTTTCAGGAGGCGGTTCCGGCGGTCGTACACTTCCACTTTGATGCCGCGGGCGGCGAGTTCCCGCCCGAGGTTTTCGATGGCTTTGACGGGGGGGACGAATTTCAGTTCGACCTGTGTGACCGCTTCCAGCAGGTTTTCGACGGCATTCGGGCTGGCTTTGTGCTGGCCGTTGACTATCCATCCGGTGCCGGCCCGTTCGATGGTCGTGGTTTCGCCTGTCCGTTTGGCGATGAAGATCTTTCCGATTTCGTCCGGATTGTCCACCTTGAACTTGCGGTCCCAACCGAGGGAGGTGTCCGGGCCTTGGCTGCCGCGGTAGAGGTACCATCCGGTGGCGGTTCCCAGGAGAATGAAAATGGCCAGCAGGATTCTATTGTTGTTCATCGTGCGCTATTGTGGAGGATGAGATAGACAGACAACGGCAAATATAAGCAATGCCGGAGCCGGATGGAATCCCAGGATTCCATCCGGTGTGTCGGCCGGCTGAGACAGGGTGGGTCCACGGGGGTCAGTCCGCCCGGTGGTACAGCCGTTCGTAATATTCCGAAAGCATACGGTGCACGGAGAACTGGTCCATGGTGCTCAGGATGCTGGCACGCATCATGTCCAGCCATTGGCGGCGGTGTTCGTAGTAGGTGGGGATCACTTCCGAAGTGAGCACGTCATAGAGCGCGTTCAGGTCGTGTTCATCCTGTTTGGCGGGATCGGGGTGTTCGAAGGCGTCGCCGAACTGCCAGCCGTTGACGCCGTGCTGGCAGGCTTCCGGCCACCATCCGTCCAGGATGCTGAAGTTGAGGACACCGTTCATGGCCGCTTTCATACCGGAGGTGCCGCTGGCCTCCATCGGCCGGATGGGGTTGTTCAACCAGAC
>JBEAQU010000070.1:0-15762 GCA_041163745.1 Bacteroidota bacterium | reverse complement strand
AATACAGGTCGAAGATCGCCTTGCGATCCAACGCCTTGTCGCCCAGCTGCTCATTGCGGGCATAGGTCAGCTCCCGGATCCTGTGTCGTACCGGAAGCACCTCGTTCAGAAAATCAATCAGTAGGTCCTTGTTCGGCTCCGATCCGAACAGCTTCTTGAATCCGAAATCCGTGTAGGGATTGATGTACTTGTCCTGGAGGGCCATATCTTGGTTTCTTGGTTACTAAATTACGAAATATCCAGGTGGGCCGGACGCTCACCTCGCAAAGGAAAATACCTGGAGCTCTGTTGCCTATCCTCACGGCCGGCCGATCTCCTCCATGGTCAGCGTCGACAAAGGACTGGATATCCGGTATCAGTTGAACAAACGGAAGGAATTGACGGAAGAACTGTAGCCGGCGAAGATACCGACCCCGTTCTCTATGTTGTCATAAATCACCACCCCTTCGCCCAGCGGGTTGTTACCGAGTTCGCCTTGTAATGTCAGGGTGGAGTAATGGAAAAAATATGCTTCGGAGACCGTACGCAACTCGACCAGGAAATCACCAGCCAGGTATTGGGAGGGGTCATAGCGATAACTGCCGACTGCGCCGATTTCCAGTTTCTCCCCGTTGAAATGGCGGTCGTCCGCGAGGAAGCCACGGTTGTCGTAGTTCTTGATGACCGGCAGGTCGGGATCCTTCAACTGAAGCATGTTGGGCTGGGCGAAAGTCTTCATGCCGACGATGGTGTCTCCTCCGCTGCTGACCGTGTAGGGAAACAGTTCCTGATGGAAAATCAGGTGGTAGAAATTCTTCACTTCGGCCGGATCCTGCACGGCCACCGAAATTTCGAAATCGAGCAGGGCGGGTTCGGAGCCGCTCCCTGCATCGTTCGCCTCCGTCAGGTTGCTGTTGAAAAGAACCGAGGCGATCGGTACCGGCACCGGGATGCTGTTCGCCGCGGTGATCGGATCGAATCCTGGCACGCTGACCCGGATGGTATACAGCTTGCCGGTTTCCGGGGTCAGCCGTCGGGAACGGTAGATGGAGGCGCGGCCGGAACCCTCCCCGCTGCCCGGCGCAAGTTCCAACAGTTCGAGGAACTCGTCCTTTTCGAAGACCATCACCGTCGCATCGGTCACGAAAGCCGGAACGGACGGCGCCTCGTTGGAGAGCGCATCCGTCTTGTACACCAGCACATCGAGGGTTTTGTTCTCCGTGAAATGACTGATTACCACCAATTTGTCACGGTCATCGAAGTCGAAGTCGACTTCTTTCTCACATCCGGGGAGAAAAAGAAGGGAAGCAGCCAAGGCCAGGAAAGAAATAGGCTTCATGCGCCGAAACGTTGCGATGTTTGTGGTGCTCTCAAAGTTCGTGATATTATTCTGCATTCAAAAGGATTAGGCATATTTATTTCAGGCTGGGTCGACGCCCGGACGCCGTCGCCGGCCCGGAGAGGAGCCTGGCCGCCCGCTCGACGGGGCCGAGGGCAACGCCGGCTGCGGGGAAACCCAGCCTGCCGCCATCCTGCGACAGCATGTTCCGCCGGTTGTGCTTTGCGACGGAACTTTTGGCCGACAGGCATACAAAGTTGTGATAAGCTTGGTAATTTTGCCGCAGTTCGACCGGGCAGCGCCACCGTCTTTGCGTACGGAGGAGCGAAGCGCCCGATTCCAAATCATCACATCATCCAGGACGCACCCGGAAGTTGGCAGGCGGACGATCCGAGCTGCCGCCTTCGCCCGGACCGGCGGCAGCGGCCCAGCCCGATACGGGTGATACAAAGCAATGATCCAAATGGGAAGAACACTTCAACTGAGGGAAGCGCTTCGGGAAGCCATGGCAGAGGAAATGCATCGGGACGAGACCGTGTTCCTGATGGGCGAGGAAGTGGCGGAGTATAACGGTGCCTACAAGGTGTCCAAAGGCCTGTTGGAGGAATTTGGCCCGCGCCGTGTCATCGACACGCCGATTGCGGAACTGGGATTCGCCGGCATCGGCGTAGGGGCCGCCATGAACGGCCTGCGGCCCGTCGTCGAGTTCATGACCTGGAACTTCGCCGTCCTGGCTTTCGACCAGATCGTCAACAACGCCGCAAAGACCCTGTCACAGTCCGCCGGAGACTTCATGTGCCCGATTGTGTTCCGGGGGCCTTCCGGCTCCGCCGGTCAGTTGGCGCAACAACACTCCCAAACCTTCGAAAGCTGGTTGGGCAACACGCCGGGCCTGAAGGTGGTGTCCTGCATAGATCCGGCCGACGCGAAAGGGCTGCTCAAATCCGCCATACGCGACAATGACCCTGTCTGCATGATGGAGTCGGAAGTGCTCTACGGCCACAAGGGCGAGGTACCGGAAGGTGAATACCTGGTGCCGATCGGCAAGGCGGCGGTCAGACGCACCGGTACGGATGTCACCATCGTGTCCTTCAACAAAATGATGCTGGAGGCCATGAAGGCGGCCGAGGAGCTGGAAGGCATGGGCATTTCCGCGGAGGTGATCGACCTGCGGACCATCCGGCCGCTGGATTTCGAGACCCTCGTGCAGTCGCTCCGCAAAACCAACCGGATGGTCGTCGTGGACGAGTCCTGGCCCATGTTCGGTGTCTCCGCGGAAGTGGCCTACGAAATGCAGAAATATGCCTTCGACTACCTGGACGCTCCCGTCACCCGGGTCAATGCAGCGGATACCTCCCTGCCCTACGCACCCACTTTCGTGGAAGAATATCTGCCGAATCCGGCCAAGATAATCCGGGCCGTCCGCGAGGTCATGTACCAACACGCCTGACCGACGGGTGCGCCCCTGCTGGACCGGGCCTGCCGCATGGCCGCACCGTCCATACGCCCAGGCGTGGCCTGTCATTTCCGGACAGGCAACGCCCTTCGCTTCCATCCTTCCAAGACGCCCCCTCCCGACGGCCCGGCCGCTTTTCCGCAGTCTTTTTTCCTTCCTCCTCGCAACGGTCGGGAGTCAACCGAATGGTCGGCTCCGCTGACACCCCGGGGGTGTGCGCGACATCGCTGCCAGCGCCGTCCGCAGACCTTCCCACCACTTCCCTGTGTTCTCGGGACGAGGTTTCCAGCCGATCGAGGCGAATAGCCTTTTTCTTTCAATCTATCGTCTGTTGGGTTGCTGCGTATTTTTCGCCCTTCATCATGGGAAAATGGCTGCCTGCTTAGCCCGCCGGCATCTGTCGCAACGTGCGACGCCATGGGAAGGGATCACCCGACCGCCGCATGCACGCGTTGCGTTGGCTCGAGCGGTCTACCGGTCAGCGGCTCCGTCCGCCCGAACGGTTTTTTCCAAATTTTCCGGTTCCGAATAGGGGGATTCCTGTCGCCGTGTGTCACTATACCAAACGAGGCCATTCCCGAGTACCCGGCCGCGGTGGCATTTTCCCTGCAGATACTGCCTTGCGGCCCCAAATCCGAACAACATGCGAAACAACAATACAGCGATTCCATCCATCACGGGGTTCCCATTGTTCGATTGCCTGGACCCGTCGGAACAAGCGACGCTCGAATCCATGGTGGAGCACAAGGTCAAACCCAAATACAGTTTCGTCTATCTCCCGGACGAACCATCCGACACCATTTTTTTCCTGGCCCGTGGCAGTGTCAAGACGGCCACACATTCCTCCGACGGCAAGGAAGTCATCAAATCCATCTTCCATCCCCTGGCCATGTTCGGCGAACTGGGCATCGTGGGGGAACCGGTACGGACCGACCTGGCACAATGCCTGCGGGAGGAAGTACATCTTCATCTGCTGCGCGTCGCCGACATGAAGCTGCTCATGCAACGGAACTTCACCCTTGCCGACCGGGTCCTGTCCCTGTTCGGCAATCGGCTGATCCGCGCGGAAAACAAATTGGAATCCCTGATCTTCAAGGATGCCCGCGCCAGGATCATCGATTTCATCAAGGAAGCCATCGCCAAGGATGGTACCAAGGTCGGGTACGAAATGCTACTGCGGCATTCCCTGACCCATCAGGATATTGCCAACATCACCTGTACCTCCCGCCAAACGGTGACGCTCGTGCTCAACGAGCTCAAGAAATCCGACCTCATCTATTTCAACCGGGGAAAAATCCTGGTCCGTGACATGGAAAAACTGAGCTGAAACGGAAACCGGCCGGACAAGCTCGTCATTCCGTGTCCGCCTCCTGCGCCTGGCTCCCCGCCGCCATCCGGATGCGCCATTCCGGCGGCAGATAATTGTTGATCCGGTCCGGCAGCACCTTGGCCCAGCCCAATGTGCGGCCCTCATGCCGCACCGATACCCATCCGGCGCACCCCTGCTCCGGCTTGGGAAAAGGTTCCCTGCGCAGATACTGCAACGCATCGGCTTCCGACAGTTCCAGGGAAGGCGACGCAGGGTCGGCCCATCCGCTCATCGCCAAAGCATGGGAAGGTACGAAATCCCGCCCCTTGAACCCGCCCAGGGGCAGGCCGAGCCCCCGCCGCGGTAGGGCGGCCGCCACCGCCGCCAGCACCGATTCCCGGTCCGCCGGAAAGGCAAACAACTGACCGTCCGGTTTCTCCCATACCTGCAGCCGCTCCAGGGCAGGCAACCATGGCCGCAACAATTCCCGCCGCCGCCGGTCCAACAGCCTGGCATCCCGGATGCCGGACCGCTCCTCCCGGCGGACGGTGCCGTCCTTGCCCCGGTCCCTCCGCAGGACAGACAGGTAGAATCCCTCCCCCCGCACCCGATGCGGATAAAACTGGTATCCGTACCGTGTCGTGTCGATCCCTCGGTCCATACCGGTTTCCAATCCCACCGGAACCAGCCCCGGCTCCTTCGACAATATCCAGTCGATCAGGCCGTCATTTTCCGCCGGATGGTAGGTACACGTGGAATACAGGAGGTAACCGCCGGGACGCAGCAGGGCCTGTGCCTCCCCCATGATCCGCTGCTGCCTGGACACACAGCGGGCCAGGTTCTCCAATGACCATTCGGCCATGGCGGCCGCCTGCTTGCGGAACAGCCCTTCCCCGGAACAAGGGGCATCCACCAGCACCACGTCGAAGAATCCGGCCAGGGGACGAAAATCGGCCGGGTCGTGGTTCGACAGCACGAGGGAACCGATGCCCCATTTGTGCAGGTTGTGGCGCAATGGGGCCACCCTGCCCTGGATGGCTTCGTTCGCCACCAACAGCTCCAGGTCATCCGACAGCACGTCCGACAACAAGGTGCTCTTGCCACCGGGTGCGGCACATAAATCCAACACCCGCAGTGGGCGGCCGCCAAGGTCCCGCTCCCGGATCTGCCGCAATGCTTCGCCGACGAACATGGAGGAAGCCTCCTGCACGTAATAGGCACCGGCGTGGAAGGCCGGATCCAACGTGAACACCGGCCTCACCGGCAGATACCGCCCACGGTCATACCAGGACGGACGTTCGGCGTCGGCAAACAGCCGGCCTCCTTTTTCGGGGTGCAGCCGGACGCTGGTGACCGGCCCCGCCGACAACGCGTCCGCAAAGGCTTCGTAGGCCGGGCCGAGCTGCCCGCGCATCCGGTCTTCGAACGGACCAGGTAGTGCTGTCATTCCGCTTGAGTATGCAGTTGGCCCCGACCACCGGATCGTACGATACCGCAGATTCCGCCGGTCGCGGGAGGGTCAAATTTCGGACAATCGGAGTTGTCCGGCTTTCTTTGCCGTCGTTTATTTTTCTAAACGATCGGATGCTGCTATTTTTGAGGCGGCTCAACCAATCCCGTGCAAGGATTGTTGACGCACCGAAGGTCCTATCCGCCTACCGGCCCCCGAACGCCTCCATCGACAAACCACCGACCATGTCCGAACCCACACCACCCAACAGCACCGGCAAACTGACCCGGGAAAGATTATCGGAGGCAATCCGCATTTTTTCCTTCGTGCGTCCCTACCGCTGGTCCCTGGCCATCGGCATCGGTCTGTTGTTCCTGTCCAGCATGGTGTTCATGATCTTCCCCTTCCTTTCCGGAGAACTGATCAACATCGCCCAGGGCACCTCCGCCTATCCGGTCACCCTGGAGGAGGTCGGCTTCCTGCTGCTCGCCGTCCTTGTCGTGCAAGGTTTCGTTTCCTACTACCGCGTGCAATTGTTCGCCAAGGTCAGCGAACGCGGCATCGCCGCCGTCCGCACCGCGCTGTATGAAAAACTGATCACCCTGCCGGTCACCTTCTTCGAACAGACCCGTACCGGGGAACTCGTCAGCCGACTGACCGCCGATGTCGAGAAACTGTACAACGCTTTCTCCATCACTTTGGCGGAATTCCTGCGGCAAGTCATCCTGCTGGTCTCCGGCATCGTCATCCTCGGCGTGCTGACACCCCACCTTTCCCTGATCATGCTCGCGACCTTCCCGGTGATCGTCATCGGTGCCATGGTCTTCGGACGGTATATCCGGAAATTATCCAAGCAACGGCAGGAGGAACTCGCCCAGACCAACATCATCCTCAGCGAATCCATGACCACCATCCAGGTGGTGAAGGCCTTCACCAACGAATGGTTCGAAGCCAAAAGGTATCGCGCCGCCATCGACCAGACGGTGGCCGTGTCGCTCCGCTATGCCACAGCCCGCTCGCTCTTCGCGGTGTTCATCATCACCATCCTGTTCGGCAGCCTGTTCTTCATCATATGGACCGGCGCCGTCTTGCTGCGCGACGGAGAAATCGACGCCGGCAAACTGGTCTCCTTCGTCGTGTACACGGCCGTCATCGGCGGCGCCATCGCCGGCCTCGGCAACTTTTACACGGAGCTCCTGGGCGCCATCGGCGCTACCGAAAGAATCCGGGAAATCCTGGACCAATCCCCGGAAACGGACCTGCACGAAGCGGAGATCCCGAATCCGGTCCGACGTCCGGAAGGACACATCGCCTTCCGGAACGTGGTCTTCCGCTACCCGACCCGACCGGATGTCACGGTGCTCAAAGGGCTGACGCTGGACATCCCCGCCGGCCACAAGGTCGCCCTGGTGGGCCCGAGCGGTGCCGGCAAATCGACCGTCATCCAACTGTTGCAGAAATTCTACGGCCTGGACAAGGGGGATATCCTCCTGGACGGCCGCAGCATCTTCGACCTCCCCACCAGGGCCTACCGGTCCCATGTCGCGATCGTCCCGCAGGAAGTGCTGCTCTTCGGGGGCACCATCCGTGAAAATCTGCTGTACGGCAACCCGCAAGCCGATGAGACCGCCCTCATTGATGCCGCCCAAAAAGCCAATGCCTGGGATTTCATCCGACTGTTTCCAGAGGGACTGGACACCATCGTCGGCGAACGGGGCGTCAAATTGTCCGGCGGCCAGCGCCAACGGATCGCCATCGCCAGGGCCATCCTCAAAGACCCCGCCATCCTGCTCCTTGACGAAGCCACCTCCTCCCTCGACGCGGAATCGGAAAAGGTCGTACAGGACGCGCTGGACAAACTGATGGAAGGAAGGACTTCCGTCATCGTCGCACATCGTTTGGCTACCATCCGCCATGTGGACCGTATTTATGTGCTGGAAAACGGTACCATCGTCGAGGAAGGTACACACGACACCTTGTTCGGCCTGGAGAACGGCGTGTACCAGGGACTGGCTCGCCTGCAGTTCGAATTGTCCTGACCGGCAGCGCCCTCGCTCAGACCAAACCCTCCGCTACCGCGAACAGGACCAGCTCCGAGGTGGAACTGATCTGCAATTTCTTCATGATGTTCTTGCGATGGGTATACACCGTATGCGTGCTCAGGTTCAAGCGGTCACCTATCTCCTTGGCTACCAAACCCTCCGCAACCAGACGTACAATCTGCATCTCCCGTACGGACAATCCCGACCGCTGCGTATCCGATGCCCTGGGAAAAGACCGCTCCAACAGGTAATCCACGATGTTGGTACAAAAGAATTTTTCCCCCCGGTAAGTGGCCAGCATCGCATCCGCGATTTCCTTCTCCCCGCAATGCTTCGTCAGAAAACTGCTGACACCCGTTTCCAACACCTGGAACACACGCTCCTTCTCCGTGTCGCCGGAGATGATCAGGATGCGGGTGGCGGCACTCCGCTCCCGCACCTTCCGAATGGTCTCTACGGAAAACCGGTCCGGTTGGTCGTGGTCCAGGATCAACACGTCCGGCTGCTGCACCGACAACAGTTGCAGCAACTGGTCCTCGTGCAGGACTTCCCCGACCACCTCACAATCCGGTATGGCGGACAATACCTCCCGCAGTCCCACTCTCACCAAACATTGGGCATCGGCGATGACGACTTTTATGGGTTCCATGGTTCGCTGTGCTGTACATGTTCTTATTCCTGACAAAGATAGCGCCACCCCTCCAACCAGCCAATTTATTTAGATTAAATTTACATAAGGGGAGCCCGCTGGGCCGTTGGCGCCGGCGACGCCTTCCCGACCGTCCTTTTTATTCGATGTCGAGCACATACCGAAGGGAAGGGAAAATCGGCAGGACGCTGACCTGGATGACTTTCCGCTCGAGGACGCCCTGCTCGTCGAAGGCATCCCGGATCGTGTAGTACAGGGGATTCTGGCGGAAGTAGGCGTTGTAGACGCCCAGGACCAGCGAGTGCCGCCAGGATGCGGTCTCGAAACGGTAGGTGACACCGAGGTCCAGCCGGTGGTAAGGGGGGAGCCGTTCCGCGTTCAAGGCGTCGATGACTGCCGGGCGGGAGACGATTTCCGTGGGTGCGCCGCCGGATGGGGGTTGCACCAATGCATACTGCGCCACCGGGAAAGAAAAAGGGGTGCCGGTCGAGAAAGTGAAGGTGGCGGTCAGGTCCCAGTTCGGGCGCAGCCGGTACAGTCCCTGCAGATGAAAGCTGTGCCGGCGGTCCAGCCGATGGGGAAAACGGTTGCCGTTGTTGACATCCTTGCCGAACTGACGATAGGCGTTGGACCGTGTGTAGCTGAGCCAGCCGTTGAGGCGTGCCGCGTCGAGGCGCAGGAGCAGCTCCAAGCCGTATGCCTTGCCATTCCCCAAGGACACATGGTTCTGCCAATTCACGGCATTGATTTCCTCGAAGCCGTTGCTTCTGAAATTCAACAGGTTCTGCATGTCCTTGTAAAAGCCTTCCAGGGACAGCTCCAGGGAAGGTCCCATCCGCCTGCTGAGTCCCAGGCTGTACTGCCAGGCATGTTGGGGCGGGATTCGGTCCGTGGCGCTGACCCAGAGGTCCTTCGGCAGACCGATGTTGCTGGGAGTCAGCAAATGCAGGAATTGTGTCAGTCGATTGACGGATGCCTGCAGGGACAGCTCGCCTGGCAAAGGATACTGGCCGTACAGCCGCGGTTGCCAGGATCCGTGGTAGGAACCGCCCACGAAAAAGCCGGACCACCGCAGTCCCAACTGAACGGTACCCGCCCCCACCTGGACATCATCCTGCAGATAGGCATCCAGCGC
The DNA here is from genome assembly GCA_041163745.1 of Bacteroidota bacterium. Classification (GTDB taxonomy): domain Bacteria; phylum Bacteroidota; class Bacteroidia; order Chitinophagales; family Saprospiraceae; genus UBA6168. The sequence goes on along the minus strand of JBEAQU010000070.1, from coordinate 6,403 downwards.
CATGGATGAAAGCGGCACCTTGTACCACTCTCCCAGTGTGTCCGTGGATATGGAATCCACGATGGTGGCCTGGTCGAAACTGACGATGCCAGGCTGGAACCGGTGTCGGGTCAAAGCGACGCCGGTCCGGACGGAATGCCGGGGATTGGGCTGATAATCCAGGTCGACCTTGCAGGCGAGGTCCCGAATGTCGGATTTGTATCGCTGAATCAGCAGGTCCCGTGCGATACGGCCCCGGTCCAGGGTACGGAGGTCCACATCTATCCGGTCCTCGGATTCGTAACGATACCGGCTGTACGTAAGGGTCGTGTTGGCGAACACCTTTTCCGAAATCAGCCGGTTCCAGCGCAGGGTGGCGATTCCGTTGCCCCAGCGCACCCGTTCCCGGTCCAACACCTGGGAAAGGGTGTCCTGGAACCAGCGCGACTGGTCGTACCGGTCGGTGAAACGGTCGCCCCCCTGGTAGACACTCAGGAAAACCCGGTCACGCGGGCGCAAGGCCAGATTGCCCTTGAGATTGAGGTCGTGGAAATAATAGCTGAGCAGGCCGTCGGCACCATTCCGCTGCCGCAGACGCCGGGAGATGGGCTTGCTGTACAGGTCGAAGAGAGCCCGCCGAGCGGACACGAAGAAGGAACCTTTGCCTTGGGACAAGGGACCCTCGAGACTGAGGCCGGCCGTACTGATGCCGACCGAGGCCTGCCCTTTCAGCGACCGGTCGTTGCCCTCCTTGGTCTGGATGTCCCACACCGACGACAGGCGACCGCCGTACTGGGCAGGTTGATGTGCTTTCAGGATGGTGGCCCGGCGGATGGCGTGGCTGTTGAATACCGAATAGAGGCCGATGCCGTGCAGGGCGTTGTAAACGGGCACCCCATCGAGCAGGAACAGGTTCTGGTCCACATTGCCGCCCCGGACCGATACGCCGCCGAAACCGTCCGTCCCGGTCTGTATGCCCGGCAGGGTGGCGGCGAGCCGGACGATGTCCGGCTCGCCACCCAGCCCGGTCATCCGGCCTATCTGCCGCTGGTTGAAGTCCAGCCTGCCCTTCTCCTGGGACAACAGGCCGGTCCGGTTCACCGAATGTACGATGACTTCCGCCAGGAATGCCGGCCGTAGCGCCCGGACCAGAAACGTGTCCGCTTTTCCTTCCAGCAATACCGTATCGGATTGGTATCCAAGACTGGAAAACACCAAATGCCAGCGGGAAGGCACCATTTCGAGGCTGAAGTATCCGAATTCGTTGGCGTAGGTGCCCAGCCCGGAAACGGCTTCGTACAATACCGCTCCGGCGATGCGCTCGCCGGACAGTTCGTCGTACAGAAAACCGTGCAGCACGGCTTTTTCCTCGGCTGGCGTTTCCCGCTTCATCAGGACGACCTGGTCGCCGAGCAAGCGGTAGGTCAGGTCCGTTTGTCTCAACAGGGTATCCAAGGCCTGGCGCAGCGGGATTCCGGCCCAATCCGGCTGGAAAGACAAGCCGCCCGGCAAACCGGCCCGGCTGTAGGACAGCTTCACACCGGGCTGCTGCGACAATTGGTCCAGACACTGTGACAAGGTCCACCGACCACCTGTCAACCAGACCGGCACATCCAGGGAAACCTGCCCTTCCGCAGTGACCATTCCTGCCCACCAGGCCGCCACCAGGTACATCCAGGTGCGCCGGCGGCCCGTCCTGCCGCCCAGCCCCACTACCGGCAACAATTACCCGTGACGAGATAGGTCCCGTCGGATTGAAGCTCGAACCGGACGGGACACATCATCGAGATGGCCTGCAATCCCTCCCCGACCGCCTCGCGCGTGAGTTGGACGGTGAAGGGACAATCCTGCAGCGCCTGCCCGCCTTCCAGGCGGAAGGTCGGACCGAACTGCTGGCTTACCCGGGACAAAATCTCCGACAAGGTGGCATTCCGGAACTGCAGACGGCCGTCCTTCCAGGCCAACGCATTGGGTGCGCTTTCCCGCCGGACTTCCGCGCGGCCCGCTGTCCGGTCGACTGCCAACAGCTCGCCCGGCCGAATGACGACCGCTTTGTCGCGGCCGGGAATGCTGACGGCGACCTTGCCGTGCTCGACATATACTTCCAACCGCTCCTCCTCCGGATATGCCCGGACATTGAACGCCGTTCCCAAGACCCGGACTTCGCCTGCGCCGGTTCGCACCGTGAAGGGCTTCCCCGGCTGTCGCACCACGTTGAAATAAGCCTCCCCCACCAAGGACAGGCTGCGTTCCGAATCCGCAAAGTCTTCCGGAAAGGCGATCTCGCTCGTTTCGTTGAGGGTCACTTCGGTACCGTCCGCCAGCCGCCATGTCCGGGTCTCTCCTGCCCCCGTGGCGACGGACCGCATGTCCGCTCCGGGCCGAGTCCAGGTGTAGATACCGATGCCGAGCGCCAGCATCACCGATGCCGCCGCCACCCAGCCCAAGACCCGGGTGCTCCTCCCGCGGTGTCGGACCGACGGTCCGGAGACAGCGGGTTCCGCCGCCGTATCCATGCGCGCGCGCAACCGGTCCCACGCCGCCTGCGAATCGGGCTGCGGACCCGCCGAACGGTATCCGCCCGTCCATTCCCATACCTGTTCCGGCGACGGGTCCACTCCAGGCTGATCCGCCCGTAATTCCTTCCAGGCGGCCAGTCCGCGTATTTTTTTCTTATCTGCCATACTGCGATTTGTTCTTGATCTTCGTCCTGCTTACAGGCCGCGGCTGGATGCCGCGCACACTACTGCTGCCTGACATGAGACACCTCGCCGACCAGCCGCCCCCTATCCGGCAGACGGATTCCGGCGTCCGTGCGGTCGGTTTTGTTGGCTGTACGACCAATCCTTCACCTGGAACGGCCTTCCCGGTAATCCTGCAAAGCCTCCCGCAGCAGCCGCAGGGCTTTCCCCAGCTGGTGCTCGACGGTCTTCACGGAGATGTCCATCGCGTCCGCAATTTCCGCATAACTCATCTCCTCGAACCGGCTCAGCACGAAGACCAGCCGGCATCGCTCCGGCAAACGATCGACCGCCCGGTCCACTTCCACTCCCAAATCCCGCCGGTCCAGTTCGGCCAGGACCTGCGGTTCCACGGCATCCTTAGCGGCCGATTCGGCCGCGGTGTGACGGTCCCGCCGGCGGCTGCGCACATGGTTCAGCGCGCGGTTGACCGCCGCCCGCCGCAGGTAGGCCCTGAACGATTGGACCGCCTCCCAAGTGGAACGCCGCTGCCAGACGGTCAGGAACAAGTCCTGCACCAAATCCTCCGCCTGCGCCGGATCCCGCACGATTTTGTCCACCACACCGCACAACTCGCCGTAATGCTCGCGAAACAGCAACTCCAGGCCACGCACCTCCCCCGCCTTTAGCAAGGCGGCTATTTCCCGGTCTGTGGATGCTTGCACGTTGTGTCGTATTTGGCCGATGCCGCCTGCCCGGATAGCTTTCGAATCCGTTCCGTCGCCCTCATCGACGGGGGAAAATTAGGCCCTCCGGACAATTTTTTTTTCCCAATGTCCAGCTTTGTCGTTTTTTTTTCAAAATTTATGGCCCGTTTTTCTCTGTTGAACGTATCGGGACCGATGGTCCCCACCCGGTCAAATACATTTTTTGGTTATACTCGCGGGACAGTGCCAGGGGCCTGTCCCGCATTTTTTCGCTCCCGCCCGGTCATGGCAACCCCCTGCCCGGAGGGCTATTCTCGCGTACCATGCGTCACCTGCTCGCCTGTTGTCTGTTTCCCTTGCTCTGCTGGTCACCTGCCGGCGCTCAGGGACAGCCCGATCCCTATGTCAAGGATTTCACCGAGGAGCACAGTTTCCTCTTTCTGCTGGACAACCGCCCGGACGACCTGGAGGAGATCCGTGGCGGCATCACCAAATACATCTGGAAGTTCCATCCCGGCGACCGACTGAAGATCACCCAGCTACGCATCGAAGGGGAACTGGCGGAGGTGCCGGTCATTCATGTCACGGGCTTCGCGTCCCATGACAAGGCCATGGCTTTCTACAAGGGCCTGAAGTCCAACCTGCCGGATTTCATGCAGCTGGGCATGACAAAGAGCTTTTTCCCGGTCTCCAGATCCAATTTCGAACAGATCGTGCGGCAGGGATCGGTAGCCGGGTACGAAGCCTTCTTCCGGTCGCATTATCTTCCTTGACCGGCGCATTTGCCACAACGGTGACATGCAGCATTGGCCACCACGGCTTCCATGGGCCGACCCGCTGCCGGATGATGCGATTTGGCGCTGGGACGACCGGAAGGAACCGCCGGATCAGTACTGCGTTTGGCCGGGGTTTCGTTATTTTGCGCAAACAAGTCCGCCGCCCCCTTGAAAGAGCAAAGCTACCAACCCATCCTGGCCGCCCTGAAGAAAGGGCAGTTCCGTCCCGTGTATTTCCTGCACGGCGCGGAACCGTATTTCATCGACCTGCTGTCCGGTTTCGTGGAGGAACATGCCCTGCAAGACCATGAGAAAGCGTTCAACCAAACCGTGCTGTACGGCCGCGACACACAGGCCGGCCAGATCATCGACCAAGCCCGCCGCTATCCCATGATGGCGGAACGACAGGTCGTCATCGTCAAGGAGGCACAGGACCTCAAGGATCTCAAGGACCTCGAGCCCTATTTCGAACGACCGACCCCCTCCACCGTCCTCGTCCTTTGTCACAAGCACAAGCCCTTCAATACCAAGACGAAACTCGCCAAGGCCATCGAGTCCAACGGCATCCTTTTCGAGGCGAAGAAACTGTACGACAACCAAATCGCCGCCTGGATCCAGGACCATGCCGCCCAACTGCAGCTCAAGGTGGATGCCGCCGTCGCCGACCTGCTCGCGGAATACCTCGGCACCGACCTTTCGCTCGTCGTTCATGAACTCGACAAACTCGCCATCCAACTGGAGCGCGGCGCCACCGTCAGCACCGCCCTCGTGGAATCCCAGATCGGTATCAGCCGGGAATACAATGTCTTCGAACTGCAGAAGGCCCTCGCTTACCAACATCGGGACCGCATATTCCGCATCACCCGACACTTCGCCGCAAACCCCCGCAAGCACCCGCTCGTCATGGTCGTCGCATCCCTGGCCTCGTTTTTCTCCCGGCTGCTGATGTACCATGCGCTGCGGCAGCTGCCCGACCAACAGGTGCAGTCCGCCATGGGCCTGCGTTCAACTTACGCCCTCGCCGAGTACCGCGCCGCCAGCGCCGTTTTTTCCCCGAAACGCACCGCGGACGTCATCCACCTCCTGCTTCAGTACGACCTGAAATCCAAAGGGGTGGATTTCAACATGTCGGCGAACCAGGAGGGGGAACTCCTGCGGGAACTGGTCTGGAAGGTGATCAACCCGCCGGATTGACCACCGGTGCCGCCCCGCCGGGCGGCCGGTAAGTCGAATGCTTCGGATGGCATACATTCATAGACCCTTGTTTTCTAATCAATAGGTTGACATGATGCTTTCTTTGAATTCGTTGGAACGGTTCGGCCTGGCATGGCTGTTGGTCCCGGCGCTGCTGATGACCGGCTGTGTCATCCGGGGTAACGGGTATTCCTTCAAGGGTATCAGCATTCCGCCGGAGGTCGACACCTATTATGTCGCCTTGTTCGACAACCAGGCGCCGTCGGCCTTGCCGACCTTGCCGCGGGACTTCACGGAGCGAATGAAGGACAAGATCAGACAGGAGACCCGGTTGCAATATGACGATGTGGATCCGGACATCGAATTTTCCGGCATCATCACGGACTATCGTGTCACCGCGGAGGCGCCGAAGGCGGGTGAACAGATCGGCTTCAACAAACTGACGATCGTCATGCAGGTCAGCTTCACCAACAACCGCAACGAAAAGGCCGACTGGAAGCAGCAGTTTTCTTTTGAGGATTTCTTCGGCGCTACCGACAACCTGCTGGACGTACAGGATGCCCTGGTGGAGAACATCTCCAAGGAACTGGCGGAACGGATCTTCAACAAGGCCTTCACCAACTGGTGAGCGGGATGGCAGCGCGGCTTTCCACCCAACAATCCGAACATCCGCTGCATGGGGTGCAAATCAAATTGTCGGTTCCGCATTTAGGAGGGGTTGACGTGCGATGTCTCGTCCGAAGGGATGATGGCATGGCGGATCGGGTGTCCAAGGGAGGTTCTTGTTCCCCGCTTCGCAGGAAGTGCTGGTCTGCGAATGTTGTAGAATCCGGCTAATCACGGGAATTTTTATTTTGTCATTCTATGATTGGCTATGGATTGTATATTTTTCGCTTTATCATACTTGTTGCGATGGGTCAGTGAAGTGGAAAAAAAGAGCCTTTTTACCCCTTTGATGACCCCGCCGCAACAAGTCCGTTAATAACGAGTATTTTGCTCCCCGCTTCGCGGGGAGAGATTGCGGCGCTGGGCAGATTTTTTGTGGCCGAGCATCCCGCTTCGCGGG
>JBEAQU010000069.1:0-7807 GCA_041163745.1 Bacteroidota bacterium | reverse complement strand
GGTGCCTGGCCGACGACCGGTTCCCCGGTATCTGCTACGGATTCCCGGCGTTGCCCGAAACGGTATCCTCATTTCCAACAGGTTGCAAGGTGGCGCATCATTTCCCGGGCCCCGTCATGCTTCCGAACGGAGAACGCGTCCCCATGCTCCCGGAGGAAAAGCAGGTGCTCACGGATTGCATCCTGCGTTTTATTCCTACGATGGGCACGGAATGGTCACATATTTCCTCCTGCCTGTATACCTACTCACCGGATGAGGACTTCCTCATCGACCTGCTGCCCGGAACCGGCGGACAGGTGGTGGTGGCCGCGGGATTCAGCGGACACGGATTCAAGTTCGCGCCGGCCGTCGGCACCATCCTGGCCGATCTCGCTACGGAAGGCCGGACCGAAGCACCGATCGGCTTCCTGGGGCTGGACCGCTTGGTTTGAGCCTGTCACAACCACCCAGCCTTCGGCAGTTGTGCCATGCTGCGGCGGTATCAGCTGCCCCGCTTGATGGTCAGTGCCAACTGACCGGCGTGGTAGGCATTGTGAAGCAGGATATGGGTCAGCAGCCGCAGCCGGCTGACCTTGCCGAAAAACGGCGTTTCCACGTCCGCCGCCCATTCCTCAGCGGGTGCCCTGTCCACATGGGCCTCCAACAGGGCATAACCGGACTCCACCAGCGCACGGCTGTCCGCCAGGTCATTCCCCTGCCCCTCATCCCCAAACCCCATGGTTGTATTGCGAACCATCGTAGGTTCTCCCAGGAAAGTGGCCAAAAGATGCATCGTTTCGCCGATATGGCGGTAGAGAAAACCGGCGGAGGCACATGCTTCGTTCAACCGGTTCGCCAACACCGCCTCCGTCAGCTGCCGCTCCGCCAACTGTGTGGACAGGCGGCTTTGCGTCAGCATCTCTTTGATAAAGGTCTTTTCCATATTGCTGTTTTCAGTTTGTGCAGGTAAGTCACGGACATCCGCCACATCGGACAAATTCAATTGCAGGATGGCCACATCCTTCCACCTTCCGTTGACGAATCCTATCTTGCGTTGGATGCCGACCATTTCATAGCCGAATCGAAGGTTGTACCGGATGCTGGCCTCGTTGTCCGCCATTATCCGCGCCACGAGGTGGCGATAATCCATGGCACGGGCCAGGTACACCAAATGCTGCTTGAGTTGACGGCCCTTGCCACGGCCTCTTGCGTCCGGTCGGAGGAATACGGAGGTTTCCCCCGCATGATGATATCCTGCCTTCCAACTGTACAGCCGCAGGATTCCGAATCCGAGGACATCCTCACCCGGCTCGGCATCGGTCATGACGACCATTTTCTCCCGCGGCCCCAATCCTTCCATCATCGCCAGGAACCACGCGGGATTCCGTTGCTCCAAATCCAGGGTGAAGATACCAGTCGCCGAATTGTAGATGGCGGCCAGGGCGGCCGCATCGGCCGCCCTGGCCGCCCGGAACCGGACCGTCTCCATATCAGCGCGGCTTGAGACTGGTCAGCGATTCGATACGGACCGGAAGGCCGGACTGTATGCTTTTCCGCGCGGCGACACCGGTCAGGATGCTCATGGCCCCTTCCCGGGAACCGGCCGATTGCCGCCAGGTGTCAGGTTGGTCCGGAAAACGGAAAATGCGGTCCAGCATACGCTCGTCCCCGCCCGCATGCCCACCGTCCCCGTGCGGAATACGGATCAGTTCCGTCTTTCCGAAATTGGTGGTGAGCCTCAGCTCGTCGTAACCGTCGTCTTCCGGTATCCAGGGTTGCCGTTCCTTGATCCATGCCTCCAACCTGCCTCCGGTTCCGTTGAAGGCAATCCGGTATCCTTCGTAAGGAGAGTAGGTCGTGAGGGAATAGCTTACCAGCACCTGGTTCGCATATCGGATCGATGCCGCCATCTTGTCGTAAATGTCGATGTCCTCCCGCCATACACAGCCGTCCCGCAGGTATCCGTCGTGGTGCTCCTGGTCCACATACAAAGCCACCAGATCGGGATCCTTGGTGATATCCCAGTGGAACCGGCACCGTTCCTTGTGCGGACACGGCCGGCAATGCGTATGCCGGAACGAATTGTTCCGGCCGTAGTGTTCCAGGGCGCCATAGGCGAAGACCTCCTCCGGCTCGCTGTCGAGCCACCAATTCAACAGGTCGAAATGGTGGGTCGACTTGTGCACGAGCAGCGATCCGCTTTTTTCTTGGTAAGCGTGCCATCGACGGAAATAATCGGCGCCATGGTACACATCGAGGTACCAATGGAAATCAGCAGAGACCACCTGGCCGATGGCACCGGCCCGAAGCAGCTCCCATATCTTCTGCCGATGGGGCGCGTAACGGTAATTGAACGTCACCGTGACCTTCCTGCCGGTCCGCGCTTCCGTTTCCAGGATGGATTCGCATGTATGCTCATCCGTGGTCATGGGTTTTTCGGTCAGGATATCCGCACCCATTTCCATACCCTTGACGATGAAGGTGTGGTGTGTGGAATCCACTGTCGTAACGATCAGCAGGTCCGGACGGACCGTCCGCATCATCTCGTCGAAATCAATGAAGGTGGGGCAATCGACCCCCAGGTGTCTCTTGGCGAGCGCAAGCCGGCCGGGGTTGATGTCACACAAGCCCACAAACTCCACCAGGTCCCCATAACCTTCCACCACCGGCCTGCCCCACATACCCAAGCCCCGGACCCCACAGCCTACCAACGCGACGCGGCGGCGGATAATAGCGGGGGAGGCCGCAGCCCCCAGACTACTTGACAAAAGAGTGCCGGCGGCGGCGGCCGCGCCTTGTTTCAGGAACTCCCGGCGGGAGGAATGCATGGATTGTCGCATGATCAGGTCGTTGGATGGTCGTGGCGGCTTCGTTCCACGGTGTACGGGCTTCGTGCCTGCACACCGCGTGCCGATATGTCAGGGAATCGGAGGCAGGCTCCATTCCTCCCGAAAACGGGCGTAGCTTTCTTCCGTCAGTTGAACAAGGCGGGGGGATTGGTCCGGGTCCAGCCATTCCAGCAACGCCAGCAGGTCGTCTTCCGGCATGGCGGTGCAACCGGCCGTCGGTTCCGTCGCGCCGCCCCACACATGCAGAAAGATGCACGAACCGCCGGAAGGGCTGGCAGGGACGTTATGGTGCACGAAAAGTCCCCAATCATACTGCGGCCCCACCGCCGCCATGTGTTCGCTGCTGTTCCAGTCCGGTGTGACGGCACCCCTGCTGACCAGCCGGTTGTAATGGCCGGAGGCCGGGTCGTCCACACATTCGAGTTGTTCCGTCAGCGGAAGGTATGGCATGCGGAACCGGCGCTGGCCGTCGGCGGCACGTCCGAATACAGGCCCCAGGGCGAACACCCCCGCCGGTGACTTGCCGTCCCCTTCCGCCTTTTTCCGCCCGGCAACTACAGGATGCTTGCCGGCACCCCACGCCAAGCCGGTTCTCCCCAACACGACCGGCGTCCGGATGCCGGCGCTTGCCCAGCCTTGCCCTTCCAGGGAATAACAGGCCAGGCGTGCATGTACGCTGGTATCGTTCGGACTGACGACAAGCACCAACTGCCGGCAACCGGTCAATGGTGGCAGATCCGTCGGCAAGCCCTGCGCAATTGTTTGCACCAGCTGGCAGACCAACAGAACCGGGATGTAAAATTTACGCTTGCCGCACATAGCCAGGAATTGAACGCCCCACGCCTTTCCGACCGGCCGATTTCACCAGGGAGCTGTTCGTTGCACTCAAATGTATCAATATCTTCCGACACCGGCAAGCATGCGCAACGCTACTAACGGAAAAGTCCCGGCTCCGAGACACTGCGCCGCCGCTCACACCCGGTGCCGCTCATCGGAAGCGACGTTCTCCACCGTCCAGCCGACCTGCCGTTGGAATGGGTGCAGGCGTTGCGTACAATCCTGCTTGGCGCAGATGCCACAGGAAATCGGAAGGCAGGCGTCCGTGTGGACGAACATCTCCAGGCTGTCGCCGAACTCCGCCCGGACCAATCGTCCGATTCGGTCGATTTCCTCGTGGGCTTCCCGAACCGTCAAGTACCAGGGTACGGTGAGGTGGAAATCCAGGTGCAGGACGCTGCCATATTTGATGATACGGAGATTGTGCAGGTCTATCCAGTTATCCTCCCGGTGGGCATCCAGGCAGGCGACCACCCTGCCGATCAACGCGTGGTCCGCTTCGTCCATGATGCCGGCCAAGGATGACCGGAGGATCTTGTACCCTGTCACGATGATGAGCAGGGCCAACATCAAGGCCAACACGCTGTCCACCCATTGCCAGCCGGTGTATCGAACCAAAACCAGCCCGCCGATGATGCCGATGGTCGTGTAGGTGTCCGCCTGCAGGTGCCGGCCACTCGCCACCAAGGCCAGGGACCGGTTCGCCCGACCTTTCCGCACGGCCAGCCAACCGATGAGGTAATTCGCGGCCCCCGCCGATGCCGTCAACCAAATGCCCGTATCGATGCGACCGATGGGCCGGGGCTCGCGCAAGTTGTGCAACGCCTCGTATATGATCACCATGCCGGCCACCGCGATCAATGCCCCCTCCAGTCCGGCGGACAGGAATTCCACCTTCCCGTGACCATACGGGTGGGCCTCGTCCCGGGGCTTGGCCGACAAGCGCAGGCTGTACAACCCGATGAATCCGGCCACGACGTTCACCGTGCTTTCCAGGGCGTCGCTCAGGATGGCAACAGAACCGGTCAGATACCACGCCGCCATTTTCACGACGAACAGCAACAGTCCCACCAACACCACCAGCCGCTGGATCTTGATATTTTCCGTGGATGGATGCATCATCCGGACAGATGTTTCATCGCCTCCCGACGGGTCAGGGCCGAAAGCCCGGGGTTTCGTGCGACGAATGCCCGCACCACCTCCGGTTGGCTCCGCGCATACTGCCGTAAGGCCCACCCGGCTCCTTTCCGAAGGAAAAACTCCTGTGTGTCCTGCAACTCGAGTATGTACCGCGCCATCAGGTCGAAATCCGTCCGCTCCCGGTAGTGGAGCTGGAATATCAGACAAACCCGTTGCAACCAGCAATTACCGGAATCCATCCAACGACGCGTCACCGGTGCCACCAACGCCGGGAAACGACCGAAATGGACGCCTACCAGCTTCGCCAGCCAATCCACGGTGTCCCACCAACTCTTTTGTGTGACCAACCATTCCAGCCGGTCGACGAATCCCTCCGCCTGCCCTTTCAGCGACCATTCCACGAAATGAAGGGCCAGGTACTGCCACTCCCGCTGTGGCTGTTCGTAACAATACGACAGAAAGTCGGCCCAAGCGCTTTCCGGCAGGGGTCCGACCGACCGGAAATGCTCCCGGGCCAATGTCCTGACCTGCGGACTGGACAATCCGAAAAAGTCAAACTGGTTCCGCATGTACCGAACCTGTCCAGCCGACCGCAACGGGTCGCCATGCTCGAGAAAACGCGCCTGCATCGTCTCAAAAAACCGCTCGTAGCGTGAATCCCTCTCCATGATTGGCTTTTATATCAGTCCCGAAAATACATGAGCAAGGCCCCGAACAGGGTGATGAGCAAGAGCAGCACGCTTGCCATCCGGACCGACCGCTGCAAATGGCTGCTGAAATCCAGGATGTCTTGCCGCATGGACGGATACCGGGGCAGCACTTCCTGCTCGAGCCGACGACGGTTGAAGACATGTGCCGCCCCGAATTCCACCCGGTGCTGCACAAGCCGCTTGTAACTTTTCAAGACTTTCACCCTGAAATATACGTTCAGGAACAACAAGGCCACAAAAAGGCCGATGAGGAAGGTGGCGAGCAAGGTGTACATCCCGGTGGGTTTTGTCCTGCAAACTTGCGAAAAATAGGTCATAGGAACCACGTGTTTTTTCCGTGCCGGGCCCTCCTTCGACATCGGACTCCAGATTCCTGTGCGAAGACCAGGCGGACTTCCCGGCGGGTTCTCAAAACCGCTAAAAAATGTACCTTTGTCATCCAAACGATTGCTTGGAACCATGCTGACCAACTTTTTTCACCAACATCATCTGCCAATGAAAACCCGTTTGCTGCTGCTTCCCGCCTTGCTGCTTTCCGCCTGCCATCCGTCGTCGCCCGGCGATGGGGACGCTGTCCAGGCGGATTCGGAAGCCCCGCCCACCGAGCTCACGTCCCTTTTCGATTCTCAGATTGTGGTGAAGCTCCACTGCTTTGCCAGACCGGATGACGGAATGCCGGAGGAATACCCCTACAACGGAACACCTATTCCGGAAAACCTGCATCCCTGGCTGGACAGCACCATGGCCGGATCCGGCGGAAGCCCTGTGCTCGGGTGCTATTTTCTGGAAAACGACGACTCTTACGTCCTCCGGAAAGGCAATACCCTGCTGCTCGCCCGCTGGAACAATGACCGCCAAGTCCTCGAAAAGGAGCTGGACCTTTCCTACCGGGTCTGTTCTGCGGAGGGTCTTTGCGAGATGCAGGATGCATGGCTCATCGACCTGGACGACAACCGCGTCCTGGAACTGGTCATCCGCAAACAACAGCGCAATCCCGGCGGACAGCTGACCCTGGATGTGTTCCAGGTCTTCGAACGCAGTGCTGACAAACACTTCGCGGAAGCCTCCCCGGCATTGGTAACGCTGGCTCCGCAGGATCGATACGTCATGCGCTACTGAATGTCCGCGCCGCCGTGCCGGAAGATCTCATCCATTCCCGGGAAGGCCGGATGGAGGCCTTGCCCATCCGCACCGCCTCCTTTGTCTCCCCGCTTCACCCGACTAAACAATCTGCTGTATGGCTGAAATGGAAAACAACAGGCCCCGTACGGCCTACTTCTGCATGGAATACGGCTTGCATGCGGACTTCAAATCCTATGCCGGCGGCCTGGGCATCCTCGCCGGCGACTACCTGAAAGGTGCGCACGACCATGGATTCCCCATCGTCGGCATCGGTATCAAATGGAAACAAGGCTATGTCGAACAACGGATCGACGAACAGGGCCAACCCTACGACGCCTACCACAATCACCAATACGACTTCCTGGAGGATACCGGCGTGACGGTGGACGTCGCCGTCCGCAACCGCAATGTGCGCTGCAAGGTCTGGAAAACAACAGCCTTCGGAAACGCCCCTCTCTACCTCCTGGATACCGATGTCCCGGAGAATGCGGACAACTGGATTACCGGACAACTATACGGATGGTTCGGCGAAGAACGTATCGCCCAGGAAATGGTTCTCGGTATCGGTGGAGTCCGTGCCTTGCGCGCACTGGGCATCGAAGTGGATGTCTATCATTTCAATGAAGGCCATGCTCTCTTCGCAGGCTTCGAACTCCTGCGCGAAACGATGGAAGGCACACCCGCCGCAAAGAACGGCAAGCAGACCAAAGGCCTGTCTTTCAAAAAGGCCTGGCGGTCTGTCCGGGAGAAAATCGTGTTCACCACCCATACCCCCGTGGTGCAGGGCAATGAAAGCCACCCCATCGACCGGCTGCTGTACATGGGGGCGAACGGTTGTCTGACGGCCAAACAACTGGAAAAATTGGGCGGAGAACCCTTCAATATGACCGTTGGTGCCCTGCGGCTCTCCCGAGCCGCCAACGCAGTCGCACAACTACATGGGGAAACCGCCCGGAACATGTGGGCGCATGTGGATAAAAAACCGGACATCGTCGCCATCACCAATGCCATCCACCTGCCCACCTGGGTCGACGACCGCATGCTGAAGGCGGCCCGACGGAAAGGAGGCGACCTCTGGAAACCACACCAGGAGAACAAGAAGGCCCTGCTGGACCTGGTGCTGCGGCGGACCGGCGTACGCCTCCAGGCCAACAAACTGCTGCTCGGTTT
>JBEAQU010000068.1:0-91872 GCA_041163745.1 Bacteroidota bacterium | reverse complement strand
GATTTTTTTTCTTTTGTAATTATTGGATTGGGAAGATGTTAGAAAGTGCTGCGCTTTTTTATTACTGGAATTTTACTCCCCGCTTCGCGGGGAGGGATTGCGGCGCCGGGGAGATTCTTTCTGGCCAGGCATCCCGCTTCCCGGCTGGTTTGCTATGGATGGGTGACCTGACCGTATGGTTCAGCCATTGGGACGCAAAGAGGCCGCCTAAGCGACATGTTGAATTGCACCCTATTAATTACGAGAATTTTGCTCCCCACTTCGCGGGGAGGGATTTCGGCGCTGGGCAGATTCTTTGTGGCCGGGACAGACTGCCCCCCCGCTTCGCGGGCTGGTTTGCTACGGATTGGTGAGCTGCCCGTATGGTTCAGCAATTGGGATGCAAAGAGGCTTCCTAAGCGACATTTTGAATTGCACCCGTCGGAACCGGCAAGGGCTTTCCTGCGGACACCTCTTTTCCAGAAAAAGCAATCAGGATGACATACAAGCCTCGCGTGCTTTCGTTCGTGGTGTCGACCTTGGTTCCATGGTTGTTGCCGGCGCAGGCGACGACCGTCCAGGACGGCACCCTGTCCGCCTTCGTGGAGCGGTACGCCGCCTCCATCGATGCCGCCGATACGGCCATGGCCCGTCGGTTGTGGGCGGATTCGCCGGACATTTCCTTCATCCATCCGCGTGGCACGGCGTATGGTTGGGAGGGCATCGTCGGTGTCTACCGCATGTTTGCCGACCGGTTTGCCCGGCGTCATCTGCAACCGCGCAACCTGAAGGTCAGTGAAAGCGGGGATGCTGCCTGGCTGACTTTCGAATGGGTGTTCGATGCGGTGTTCCGGGACAACGGCGCCCCGCTGCAGACACGGGGACGGGAGACACAGGTGCTGCGAAAGGTCGGCGGGGAATGGCGCCTGCTGCATATCCATTACTCCGGCATGCCGGCCGGTGGTGAGCGGGAAGGGTTCTGACAGGTCCGGCTGCCGGCCGGGGAGGTCGTAAACCAAACTGTCGGATCACAAATGCTTAGGAGACCAGCTTTCCCCGCAAGCGATTCTCCTCCCGCTCATCAACACCCGTGCCCAGCGTCGCGTGCCCCTCTCCGCGAAACGGGGAGCAAAATGCCGTAAATAAAAAAAGGCGTCGAAACACCCAATCCGCTTTCTATCAAAAAAATATAAGAAAATAGCTTTAAACAGCCTAATGCTGAAACTTCGCGTACCAGCTTTCTCGCACTGCGGGGAAAAATAAATCCTCTTCGAATGAATCCGCCATGCCGTCACCGTTTCGGTCTCGACTTGGCGCATCGACGCAAATCAAAGCCGAACCGACAATTTGGTTTGCGCCCGCGGGAGACGGGATCGGTTTGTCGTCGCTCCTTCGAATGCCAACAGGCTTCTTCCTATGAAATACCTTACGGAATACCGACAGCCGGAATTGGTGGACCGGTATGCCCGGGAAATCCGGGCGACGGCGCGCCGCCGCTGGACCCTCATGGAGGTGTGCGGCGGACAGACCCACGGGTTGTTGCGAGGGGGGGTGCTGCCCATGTTGGCAGGGGCCGTGGAAATGGTGCACGGCCCGGGTTGCCCGGTCTGTGTCACGCCGGCGGTACTGATTGACGAAGCCATCCGGCTGGCGGAAACCGAAGGGGTGGTCTTGTGTTCCTTCGGGGATATGCTACGGGTGCCCGGCAGCCGCCGGAGCCTGTCGGACATCCGGGCCGCCGGGGCGGACGTCCGGGTCCTCTATTCCCCCCTGGATGCCGTACGGCTTGCCGCTGCCGCGCCGGAGCGGGAATTTGTCTTTTTTGCGGTGGGTTTCGAGACGACGGCGCCGGCCCACGCGCTGGCGGTCCTGCAAGCCGAGCGGCTGGGGCTGCGCAATTTTTCCCTGCTGGTGTCCCAGGTGTTGGTACCGCCGGCAATGGAAGCGGTCCTGACAGGGGACAGCGTCGGCATCGACGGGTTCCTGGCAGCCGGACATGTGTGTGCCATCATGGGGACGGAACCGTACCGGAAGCTGGTCGACCGGCACCGCGTGCCGGTCGTGGTGACCGGTTTCGAGCCGGTCGACCTTCTCCAGGGCATTCTGATGGCCGTCCGGCAACTGGAAGCCGGTGAACACCGACTGGAAAACCAATACCGCCGAGTCGTCCGGTCGGAAGGCAACACGGAGGCGCGTCGGATATTGGAGAAGGTCTTTGACATCACCGACCGGGCCTGGCGGGGAATCGGGACACTGCCGGCCAGCGGTCTGCGCCTGCGGCCGACTTTCGCAGCCTTTGATGCCGCCTGCAGATTCCGGTTGGCACAAGGGCCAGCCGAAGATGCGTCGATCGAGAGAGGCTGTATCGCCGGCGACATCCTGCAGGGCAGGAAAAAACCGGTGGATTGTCCGCATTTCGGCATCACCTGCAGTCCCCGTCATCCAGTGGGCGCCCCCATGGTTTCCGACGAAGGGGTCTGCGCCGCTTATTATCACGCCCTTCCAACCATGCCTGCCGATGCCACCTCCTGATCACGCCGACGAATCCCTGCACTGCCCCCTTCCCTTCCCCGAAGAGGAGCGCATCACCCTGGGCCATGGCAGCGGAGGCATCCTGACAGCACAGTTGCTGGAAAACGGTGTCTTCCGCCTGCTGGACAACCCGCTGCTCGCCCGTCGGCATGACGGGGCCATCCTGCCGCCCTCCGCCGCCGAACTTGCCTTCACGACGGATTCCTTCGTCGTCTCCCCCCTCTTCTTTCCGGGCGGGGACATCGGCTCCCTGGCCGTTCATGGCACAGTCAACGACCTGGCCATGTGCGGTGCCATACCCGAATACCTTTCCCTTGCCTTCATATTGGAGGAGGGCCTGCCGATCCGTACCTTTTACAAGGTCTTGGAAAGTATCCGCACGGCCGCCCATCGCGCCGGTGTCCAGCTTGTCACCGGAGATACCAAGGTGGTGGAACGGGGCAAGGGAGACCAGCTCTTCGTCAACACCAGCGGGGTGGGCCGGCTTCATCCCCGAGCAGCCATCCACGCCGGAAGGGTACGTCCCGGCGATGCCGTGCTGCTGAGCGGGCCGGTCGCCAGCCATGGCATGGCCATCCTCAGTGTTCGCGATGGGCTGGCGTTCGAATCGGACATCCTCAGCGACAGCGCCTCCCTGGCCGCCACCGTCCGGGCACTCCTGGACCGTTACGGAAACGATGTGCACTTCCTGCGCGACCCGACCCGGGGCGGACTCGCCACCGCCCTGTCAGAACTCGCCGGAAGCCGTCAGGTCGGCATCCGCCTGCAGGAATCAGCCATTCCCATCCTGCCGCCGGTGGCCGCCGCCTGCGAACTGCTCGGCCTCGACCCGCTGTTCGTCGCCAACGAAGGGGTGTTCCTGGCCGTCGTCCCGGCCGGTGTAGCCGCTGATTGCTGCGCATTCCTCCGTACGCTTCCCCATGCAGCCGCCGCCGAAGTGGTCGGGGAAATCATGGCCGACCATCCCGGCCGGCTCCTCCTCCAGACCCGAACCGGTGGCACCCGCGTCGTCCATCCTCCCGTCGGGGAACAGTTGCCGCGGATCTGCTGATGGAAACGCGCTTCGGGCCTTGGACCCGGCCGCTGCTTCTCGGCATCGTTCGAACGACCGGCGTCTTTCAAACCGCCGGGGCCTCCGGCCCGGTCGTCCCGGTCGGACCCAGCCATATCCGCCAGCCCCGCATCGCGAAGTGGTGAACAAATCCCCGCCAAGAAAACAGCGTAAAGGCCGCCGACAAACACCTGGTCTGACATGCAAGGCCAATATCTCAAGGGCGTAAACCAAACTGTCGGATCTCAAGTCCGCAGCAGACCAGCCGGGCGCAAACCATTTTGTCGGTTCGGCTTTGATTTGAGTTGATGCGCCATGTCGCGGCCGAAGCGGTGAAGGAATGGCGGATTCGTTGGAAGCGGATTTTTTGCGCCCCGCTTCGCGAGGATGCTGCTACGCGAATTTTTAGGATTAAGCTAATTCAGGGATTTTTTTCTTTTGTAATTTTCTGATTGGGAGGATTTTGGAAAGTGCTGCGCTTTTTTATCACGGAGATTTTGCTCCCCGCTTCTCGGAGAGGGGCACGCGGCGCTGGGCATGGGTGTTGAAGAGCGGGAGGGGATTCGCTCGCGGGGAAAGTTGGTCTTCCAAGCCTTTGTGATCGCCCAGTTTGGTTTACGCCCATCTTGCTGACCAACGACTAAACTAATTTCCAAAAGTCCTTCTGGTCCAGCGCTTACTGGGCTTTCGCCCTTGTAATATGTTCATGATGTGGGCCTTGCACAATGCCTCGCTCATGTCAACGGCGCAGGCTAGACCCTGGTATGCAAGCGGTAGTCAACATACAGTTCAAGGGTGTCTGCTTTTCTAATGGCTCGTGATTGTGAACCATAAATGTCATACAGTCAAAGAACTTTACTATCCTGATTTTTAGGGTGCGTAATGTCAGTTACTTATTTTGAGGGAATTCCCAAGAAGGACACAGTATCGGTATTACCCGAAGGGCAGAAACTCCACTTTCAGGTAGGCTCCGTTTGCATTGGCGCGCGTGACGATTTGCGGCAGTCCGTCCATCACATCCAGCGATTGGGTATGGATATGACCGGCCAGCACGCCGAGCAGATTAGGGGCGGCCAGCACGGCCTTATGGAAGGCGCGGGTAATCGTTGAATGTCCGGTTTCAGGCCACCGCTCCCGCCGCTCCAGGGCATGATTCTCGTCTGTTGACGCGCCCCAATCCGGATGCCCGCAGCCAAACCCGACCGGCCGCCCGGGAGCGTATAAAGGAATGTGTACCATCAATATCACAGGTTTACCCAGGGCGATTTCCTGTTGAAAAAAAGCGAGCTGTGCCTCGGTGACCTGGTAATCGGAATTGTCCAGGGCGACAAAGCGCACCCCGCCAATTTCGCGGGATGTCATGAGGGGATGTTCGTTTTGATAGAGCCGCAGGAGCCTTTTTTGCGTCCAGGTATCACGCAGAGCGGCGAGAGAGCCTGGCATACCCTCGTAGTGCCAGTCATGGTTTCCCGCTACATAGAGCCAGGGCAAACCTACCTTTTCCAGCCTTTCCGCCGCCCACGCTATGGCCGCTTCCGAGGGAAAACTGAAAATATCGCCGACCAATGCAAGGAGCCTGGCATTTTCTTTTGCTGCAATCGCCAGGGTTTCTTCAAAGCAAGCCTCCGGGTGGGTGGCTTCCAGCGTCTGGAAGTGTACGGTTTTGTTGTAGGCTTTTGCCATGCGGCCACTGTATGTTCGGAAGGCTTCCCCACGCTCATCATCCCTAAAAAGATGGGTGTCCGCCAGCATGATGATCACAAAGGACTCCCGAATAGCGGAATGGTAAAACCGGACGTGGTTCCCGTCCACAGAAAAATTGCTTTGTCTCCGCGGACCTTGAGCCGGCGAGGACCCGAAGGCCAGACCGCCGTAGGCAGCAGCCATCGAAAGAATCAGTTCTCGTCTTTCCATGTGTTTTGTCTTGTCAGTATTTTTTAAATACAGATAGTTAAAAAAGGAAAAAATACTTGCCATCGGCCTAATCCTCTAAAATTCGCAGTCCAGCTTTCCCTGCGAAGCGGAGAGCAAGTACCTTCCTTAGAACAACGAACCTGCCATTCCGTCACCACTTCGGCCGCACCATCGCGCATCAACTCGGATCAAAGCGGAACCGACCATCTGATTTGCGCCCGTTCGCACTCGTGGAAGAAACGCGCTGCATACGAAGCGATGGCCATGCTCGGCTATAACAGCAAGAACGGACTATCGGCCGGAGATAAACGCCCTGTCAAATTTTGCTCACGATGGAAATGAACTCTTTACCAACGCCTTACGGGCGGTGAGCGCCGGGAGTTTGCTTTTATGAAGACAGCTTGGGAGGAAAGCCGACAGAAAAAAGCGGTCATCGACTCGGACAAGGGGCTTGACGCGTAAGAAAATTTTTTCTGCGCTCCTGCGCGACGACTTCATTTTGCCATTGCGCCCAAGCGTAATCATTCGCCGATCGGTTACGGGGGATAAAATGGCTTTCGACGGGCACATCCGGCCCATTCGGTTTGTCAAGCTGCTTTCATCCGCAAGGTAGGAAGCCACCGCCGTATCCATTCCTTTTTTTGACGGACTATCCGACCGGAAGAACAGCGCGATCATCCGGCGTGTGTGGCGCAGGATAGAATAGAATACGACATGGACTAATTCCACCAGGAACAGCACAAGTCTGGGACCTTGTCCCTGATGTCTTGCCCGCCTTGCCGTATGAACGCGCTGCAAGCGTCTGCATACTGCAAACCCGTAATGAAGTAAAGGAGACGATGGATGGGTTCAGGCGTGTCATGCAAGCAGGTCGTTCCTGTAGGGGAACCGAGCGGCAAACAGGGGAAGGATGTTTCCTAACCACCTGTCATGGATGCCGGTTGACCGACTGTTCGAAGAACTGGCAAGCTTAAATTTTTGTTCGCATACGCACGCTTGGAAACATGGCGATGCCTGTAATGCACTTTACAAGGCCACAGCAGACGTCCAATGGCGAACATCCGAAATCCCTGAACGAGCCGGGATCACCGCCCATATACAAGAATTACCTGTTCCGTAGAATATTCGGATTTACGGTTAGATGAGTTCAAAAAAGGAGGCTTAACAGGAGCAATGCCCCACAACCACTGCCTGCCATGCGCTGGAAAAGAGACATGCGATAAAGAAAGGTTCGCGACGCTGATTATTCATAATTTGTCGGAAAAAGTACTTTCATATGAAACCGGAGGATTGTTTTTTTCGTAAAGAAAGATTGTTGTAAGGGTTGGATTTTTTAATGGCTTCGGCGGAATGGAGTCTGCGCTGGTCTCCGGCAGGCGGATTTTCCGAAAGTGGTTCGCCGGATTCTTTCGACAGCACACGGACGCTCATGCTTTCTTTCGTCACGATACATTACCTACACAGAATATTTCAGTAAGGTGGCAGCCCTAACTCCCGTTCGCGGTAACAGTTGTCTTTTCCGTTCAAGGAGCCTTTCATGCAGAAAGTGGCGGTAATAAGACAGGTCAACCACCCGGACGTCGGTCCGTTTCGCTACCTGGCAGATACGGTCGCGTGCCGGCCGGTCGGCAGCTATCATAATTGCGCATGAAAAGGTTATTGCCCATCACATCCCCGTTTTGGCCATTGCGTGGAATGTTGCTCTGCTGTGCGTTCTACGCCTGTTCGGAAGAACACCGGCCGCCGCCGCTCCCGCAGGGGCGTCCGTCATTGGAAGACTTTGTCGGAGCGGAGCCTACCCTGGAAGCCGCGCAACCGTTGCTACGGCTGATTTCGCCGGAGGAAAGCGGGGTCACCTTTGCGAACAACATCCAGGAAACAATAGAAAACAATCTGATTACGAACGTCAATATCTATAACGGCGGGGGGATTGCCACGGCGGATTTCAACAACGACGGATTGACGGACATCTTCCTCGTCGCCAGCAACGGCCCCAACGCCCTCTATCTCAACGAGGGTGGCCTGCACTTCCGCGACGTCACCGAAACGGCCGGTCTCGCCGCCCCCGAAGGTTTCAAAACAGCTGCGGTCGCCGTGGATGTCAACGCCGACGGCTGGATGGACATCTATCTCTGCCGCGCCGGCACCAATATCCGACCGGAAGACAGGCGCAACCTGCTCTTCGTCAACAATCGCGACGGCAGCTTCACCGACCGGGCGGCGGCCTACGGCCTGGACAACGTCTCCCTTTCCGTCGGAGCGAATTTCTTCGACTACGACCTCGACGGGGACCTCGACCTCTATCTCCTGAACACCCCCACTACACAGTCCTACATCAGCCAGCTCAACATCACCCGGGATTCCGTCACTGGCAAGGCAAGCCCCTTTATCAAGCCCGTCGACGAACTGGATACCGACCGTCTTTTCCGAAACAACGGCAACGGCACTTTTTCGGATGTCTCCCGGCAGGCTGGTATCTGGAACCTGGGCTACAGTCAAAGCGTAGCGGTTTCCGACATCAACCGGGACGGGTATCCGGACGTGTACGTCGCCAACGACTATGTCCAGCCGGACCTGTTCTACATCAACAACGGAGACGGTACCTTCACCGACCGTCTGTCCGACTATTTCCAGCACACAGCCCAACATACCATGGGTACGGACATCGCCGATTTCGACAACGACGGCCTCCTGGACCTTGTCACACTGGATATGGCACCGGTGCACCACTACCGCCGGAAGACAACGACAAACACCAACTCCCAAAGCAGGTACAACACGATCATCCAATACGGTTATTTCGAACCGGTGGTGCGCAATACCCTGCAACGCAACAACGGCAATGGTACCTTCAGCGACATCGCCTGTCTGGCCGGCATCGACCGGACCGACTGGAGCTGGGGTTGTCTTCTGTTCGATGTTGACAACGACGGCTTCAAGGACCTGACCATCTCCAACGGATTTCGCCGGGAAGTGACCGATGCCGATTTCATAAACTTCGTCTATCCACAGCTGTCCGCAAAAAGCAAGGTGCGCCCGTTCCGGACGCTCGACGACATCGTCCGCCACATACCCGTCTACAAGGTTCGCAACTTCATTTTCCGCAACACCGGCGCCTGGGCCTTCGAGGACAAATCCGGCGAGTGGTGCACCGTGCCGCCATCCTGGTCGAACGGGTCCGCTTATGCCGATCTCGACGGAGACGGCGACCTGGAGTGGATTGTAAACAACCTGGAAGAGCCTCCCTTCCTGTATGAGAATCTAAGTGCCGGCCGGCCGGACGCGCATTTCATCCAACTGCGGCTCACCGGCCGGGGTGCGAATCCTTCGGCCATCGGAGCGGCCGTCACACTGACGGCGGGATCGTCCGTCCAATTCCAGGAACTGCACACCACCCGTGGGATCTTCTCCACCGTGGAGCCGCTCCTGCATTTCGGTCTCGGGGCATATGGAGGGCCCGTCCGTATCGAGGTGCGTTGGCCGGACGGCACCCGCACCTTGCAGGAAGGAGTCCAGGCCGACCAACGGCTGGAGATCAGACAGCCGGTGGATGCGGGACCCGCCATCCTGCCGCCAACAACGGCGGCGGTCTTCGCACCGGATATCCACAGCGGTCTCTCCTTCCGACATCAGGAGAACATCTATGACGACCTGGACCACCATTTCCTGCTGCCCTGGCGGCTGTCGGAGCTGGGGCCCGGCATGGCCGCCGCCGATGTCAACGCCGACGGCCGCCAGGACCTTTACATCGGCAATGCCTACAACAGTCCGGGCAGCCTCTTCCTGCAAAGCGAAGCCGGCCGTTTCGAGCCAGCCTTGTCACCCGACCTGCAGGCCGACGCCATCTACGAGGACAACGATGCGCTCTTCTTCGATGCCGACGGCGACCAGGACCAGGACCTCTTCATCGTCAGCGGCGGGGTGGAGGGAGACACCTCCCTCGCCTGGCAATCCCGCTTGTATCTGAACGACGGCACCGGGCGTTTCTCCAAGGCTCCGGCAGGTACCCTCCCGGACATCCGGACGCCCGGCAAGGCGGCACTCGCAGCGGATATCGATGCGGACGGTGACCTCGACCTGCTGCTAGGTGGTCGGGTATCCGCCGGGCAATATCCGCTGCCTCCCGTCAGCATGGTCCTGCGCAATGACAATGGCCGGTTTTCCGATGTCACCAACACCGCAGGAGGAGATTTCACCGCCTGCGGCATGGTCACAGACCTGCAATGGTCAGACCTCGACGGAAACGGCCGCCCGGAACTTGTCGTCGTGGGAGAGTGGATGCCGGTGTCCGTCTTCGAATGGACAGGCAGCCGTTTCCAGGACAGGACCTCCGCTTTCGGATTGGTCGGCAGCAACGGACTCTGGGGAGCCTTGGGGGTCGCAGACCTGGATGGAGACGGAGACACGGACCTCATCACCGGCAATTTTGGACGGAACTCCCCCCTCCGGGCTTCCGACGAGGCCCCGCTCCGGTGCTTCTCCGCCGATTTCGACGACAACGGCAGCATCGAACCGATCATGGCATACTATGAGGACGGATTCCTGTTTCCATACCGCCACCGGGACATCCTGATCAAGCAATTGCCGCCGCTCAAGAAAAAATTCCTTTTCTACAAGGATTACGGCGCCGCTGTCCTCCAGGATGTCTTCCCGGGGGAGGTCCTTTCGGCTGCCCATCAATCCCTGGCCTACACCCTGGCTTCCTGTTGGTGGGAAAACCGGAACGGCCGCTTCGTACGTCATGAACTGCCCATACAAGCCCAGTCGGCGCCGGTACAGGATATTCTGGTCCATGATGTCGACCGGGACGGCCATGCGGACCTCTTTCTGCTCGGAAACAAATATGCGGTCGAGGTGGAAACAGGCCGTTGTGACGCCGGGACCGGTTGTTTGCTGAAAAGTGACGGCGAAGGGGGGCTGTCCTGGGTGCCCAATCCGGTGTCCGGCCTTTGGGCGCAGGGAAACGTGCGTTCCGCCCTGGTAATCCGGCGTGCCGACGGACGGGAATCTGTCGTGGTCGCCGAGAACAACGGTCCGGTCACCGTCTTCACCCGCAGCGATTGACGGACTCCTTTCCGACGAACGCTGGTGCGGATTGGAAGCCCTCCCGTCACGCCCGTCCGGGACAGCGGCTCGCACATACCGCCATCCCGACCGGTCATATGCCTTCCCTCCGACGTGTAAAGGCATGCGCCGGCAGCACCTGCGCCTGGTTTTGTACTACATGTGTCAAAAACACCAAAATGTTTGCATAACGGTTGACAGTTATCCATCATTCGTTTATTTTTGTTTACCACGATGGATGATTGCCCGACCATGGCCATTCCCAACCAGCCTTTCCCAACGACAACACGCTGCTTACCCTGCTGCTTCCCCGGAGATATTGACTGAATGGTAAAAAACCAGTATTACATACGTTCAGTTGAATTTTTTTAACACCATAAAACCAACATCATGTTTACCCTTACCTTGCCTTATGCTGCCCGCAGGGGCGGCTCCACTCACTTTCTTCCGTCTGCCTTCCGGCTTGTTTGGTTGTTTCTACTGTTTCGATCCAGCTTGGTAGCGCAAGTGGGTTCCCCTGCCGTCCTTCGTCGGTTGGCGACACAAGCGGTCATGGAGCGACTTTCGGCGGCGGATCCGTCCTATCATCAACGCCGGCAGACGTTGGAAGCGCAGGTGTCAGGATTCCGTCTTCCGGTGGAGCCGGAATCCGTTACGGTGCCGGTGCTGTTCCATATCCTGTGTCGGGACGGGCAGCCGTCCGTCGGGGAAGCCCAGGTGCTGTCCCAATTGGCGGCGTTGGCCCGGGATTTCGGTCCGCCGGTCTTCGAGGCCAGGCATCCTGCGGATACCCTGGAGGGTTTTCTCGACCGGGCGGCGGATCCCCATATCCGATTCTGCCCTTTGTCCGGCGGACCAGCCTCCCCGGCCGGTATCCATTTCGTCACAACCGGTCGGGAAGAATGGGGTACCGATGACGCCGTGAAGTTCGACCATCTCGGCGGGGCCGACGCTTTTCTGCCCGGATTCGTCCTCAACATCTGGGTGGCGGACCTTGCCGACGGCATCAGCGGATATGCCCAGCTGCCGGGCGGTCCCGTGGCAACGGACGGCATTGTCATCGACCACCGGTTCTTCGGTACCACCGGCACCGCGGTGCCGCCTTATGACGTGGGCAAGACCCTGACCCACCTGATCGGCAATTACCTCGGGCTACAGGAGCTTTGGGGACAGGGAGCATGCACCGACGACGGGGTGGCGGACACTCCGGTGGCAAACGCGCCCAACTTCGGCTGTCCCGTCTATCGCCATCTCAGCACCTGCGAAGGCCATCCCGTCGAAATGACGATGAATTTCATGGATAACACAGAGGATGCCTGCATGTACCTCTTCACCCGCGACCAGGTCCGGCGGATGCAAGCTGTACTGAGCGAGGGCGGCACCCGCGCCGGTCTGCGGCAAGGGGCCGATTTTGTCTGCACCGGCAACTCCGGCGTGGGAGCGGCCGATCCGGCGCCGGATCTTACCGACCTCCCCTCGCTGTCGGTGTTTCCCAACCCGACGGACGGCCTGCTGCGATACAAGGTCCGCACCCGGTTGCCCGCCAGAGGTGAACTGCAGGTCAGTCAAGCCAACGGTTCCGTTTGCTTCCGGCAAGCTGTCGATTGGCAGGCCGGAGAGAACCAGGGATCGATCGATTGCACCGGGTGGACTGGTGGCACCTATTTCCTGCATGCCCGCATCGATGGACGTACCTTGACCCAACCGATTCTGGTCCGCCAGCCATGACCTGCGGCTGAGACAGCCCGCCGGGGACGGTGTCCGGCAACGTTCGGACGTTCGGCCGGCGCCCCCCCGTTCCCTTACCCTTTGTTCAGGATATCCGCGAGGGATCCGGAGACCGCTTCCGTGGCGTATGCCCGCGGCCAGGTCGCCGGGACCGGTGTTCCCCTGTCTACACTGTCCGTGTTGCGCCTTCACCACCCCAAAAAACCGTTCGGGCTGCAGCCCTTTCCGGCTGTTCGCCAGGTGTGCTGTCAATTTTTGCGTGGGGCGTTACCGGCGGTCCGGCATGGACGTCCACCTTGCTTCCGGTCGGGACATCACCCCGTCGCCGGCTCCGGTCCCTCGTTTTTGTTAACTCCTAAAAAACCTTGCACCATGACAACACTTGCCAACCGGTTGCGCGTCCTCGTCTGGTCGCTCTGCCTGCTTCTGCCGGCCTTGTTCCTGCCGGCCCAGCCTCGAAACAATCTGATCGGGGATGTTGCGTTGCCCGCTCCTCAGATCGGCGCCCTCGGGAAATTCGGGGATGTGCCGGTCAGCCCTTTCACCGGCATCCCGGATATCTCCCTGCCTGTCCATACCGTGGCGGAGGGCCCGCTTTCCCTTCCGGTGTCCTTGCACTACCATGCTTCCGGTATCAAGGTCGCGGAGCTCGCCGGCTGGACTGGCATCGGTTGGGCCCTCCAGGCCGGCGGCGCCATTTCCCGTACCATCCTCGGTTATCCCGATGAAAACAGCCCCAATGGCTACTATCAGATCGGAGCCGGTCTGACAGGCGGTACACAGGAAATGGTGCAGCTGCTCGAAGGACAAGCCCTGGATACGGAACCCGATATCTTCCAGTTCTCCTTTCCCGGCTACACAGGGAAATTCTACATCGACCAGCACCACGAGCCGCAGTTCGTCCCTCGACAGGACCTGCAACTCAGCTGGGCCGGCACCTTCGACCAGTTCGTCATCCGTACACCCGACGGCACCCGATATTACTTCGGCCAGGATCCCGTCAGCGGGTCCGAAGCCATCGACCGGACCCGCTTCCAGGGAGAAACATTCGAAGTGGCAACCGCCTGGCACCTCGTCCGGGTCAGTACCCATGATGCCGTTTTTTCCATCGACCTGGCCTATGAGGAGGAACAATATGCCTACCACCACCTGGCCTCCTGTTGGTATGAACAGTTCGAATGTACCGGAACCGGCGGCGGCAGTGCCGGGGTTTCCGTGGAATGTGCCGCCGCAACCACCCTGATAGACAGTCACCACCCCGTGCATCGGACAAATGTGCGCGGACACCGGCTCTCCGCCGTCACCACACCCACCACCCAGGTCCTCTTCCTGGCGGAGACCGGCCGGGAAGATCTCTGGCCACATATGGACGGCGGAACGCCGGCCCGCCGGCTGGACCGGATCGAAGTCCGGTCCGGAGATTTCTGCACCCGTCTCGACCTGAGCTACGATTATTTTCATGATCTGCGTCAGTCGGGGGATTTTCCCTTGTACGAGCTGCCGGAATCCAAAAGGTTGAAGCTCCTGCAGGCCAGGCTGTCCAGCTGCGACGGAAGCCTGACACAACCCCCGTACCTATTTACCTATGCCGGCGAGGAAATGTCCCGCTCCATCGACGGAATTACGGTGACCAGGCAATTCCTGCCCCATCGCCTGAGCAAGGCGCTCGACCATTGGGGGTTCTACAACGACCGGAACGAGAATGAGTCGCTGCCGGTCAATGTGCCGCCGACGACCGTCACGCTACCTTTCGGGAGCACCGTCACCTACGGGGAGGCAGACCGAGATGTCCGCGAAACAGCCATGATGACCGGTATCCTCCGTCGAATCGATTACCCTACCGGGGGGCATACCCGTTTCGAGTACGAGGCCAATACCTATCACAATGAATCCGTTCAGTACAGTCCGGAATGGAAAATGGAGAACTATCCTTATCCGAATCCTGCGGAAGTCTGCGGTCAGACGGAGTCGGAGACAGTGTTCACCTTCGATCCAGGGCTGCTGTCCCAGGCATCATACCAATTGACCTTGGGTTACCCGGGTACCGGGTGTCCGAATGCGGGGCCCTCCGTCAGCATGACGGTGGAGGCCTATGACGACCTGACGGGCAACTTCCTAGGCCAGGTAGGACTGAACAACACGCCGGTTCCGGGAACGAGCACAACGACGGCCCACCTGCCGCTGCAACCTTTCGGCACCGGGCAGCTGCCGGCCGGCTCTCCCGTCCGGTTCGTCCTGAAGGCTCAGGATGCATGGGCAAGGTTCGAAGTGTTTTCCGCTGTCCCCGTTGTGGTCAGCGACCTGGCAGGCGGCCTGCGCATCCGCCGCATCACCAGCCATGATGGCATCGATGCCGAACGTGATATGGTCCGTACTTTTCACTACCACGACGAACAGGATCCCACCCGCTCCAGTGGGGTGCTGCTGGCCAAACCCCGCTATGGGGTCGTCCATCAGGCGGTCGTGCCGGCCGGACAGGCGATGAACTATCCCCTGGCCGGCGTCCAGTTCGTCAGCTTCCATGCCGACAGCCAGGTGCCTCTCGGCGGCTTCGACGGCATCGCGGTCGCATACCGCCATGTCGAGGAACGGCAGCCAGGAAACGGCAGTACCCATCATCACTTTTTCCTGGATACCGCCGGTACCAGCACCGCCTACCCGCAACCTCCGCCCCAACTGCTCTACCGGAACGGAAAAGTCCGGCAGATATCCCTGCAAAGGGAGGACGGATCCTTGGTCAGCGAAACCACCCACAGCAGCCCCTCCGGCGCGTACGCACTTTCTCCCGGCATCATATACAAATATGTCCGCCGACCCGCCGCCTGCCCTGGTCCAGGTGGTGCGCTCACCCCCGTATTGTTCACCACTCCGTACCATAACCGGACGAACCGCTTCCGCATCATGGCCACCACCCGGTTGCTGGATGGTGTCAGCGCCACCACAACATATGAATACGACCCCGCCGGCCGGCATCCGTACCCCATCCGGGAGGTCTTCACCAACAGCGACGGAAAAGTCCATGACACCCGCTACCGGTATGTGTTCGACGTGGCCGATCCCTGCATGCGGGATGCGCTGGTCAGCCGGAACCTGACCGGTCAGCCCACCAGCACCCGGGTGTTCGTGGACGGTGTGCCTGTACTCGGAGACAGCGTCCAATGGTCGTTCTACGGTGACGGACTGCCCGGCGCACCTTGCGGTTCAGCGCATCACCCTTACCCTTGGCGGCATATGGCTTGGGAAGTCGCACTCGACGAAAATGACCAGGCGATCGGTTCCGGCCAATGGTCGCTCCGGGGTACCGTATCGGAACGCCACTCCGCCTCCGGCCTTCCTAAGGTGTTCCTGCGTGCCGGCGGCTGGGAGCCGGAATCCTACGAATGGACCGGCGGCGGCCTGTTGTCACGCCGTTCCTACAGCAATTTCACCCGGGAGTTCGCTTATCTGCCCGGTACCCGCCTGCTGTCCGCCGCCACCGATGTGGATGGACAGGAGACGACCTACCAATACGACGGCTGGATGCGCCTGCAATCCGTCAGTTCCCGGGACGGACAGGTCAAAACCTCCTATTCGTATGATTTCGGCACTCCCTCGGATTGGAAAGGCGGCAACAGAATCACCACCCTCACCGAACGGGCCGGTCTGGATGGCCGGACTGTCGTGGAATATTTCGACGGACTCGGAAGACCGGCCGATACCTGGCTGGTCGGCCACGGCCCGCAAGGCGAGGACATCGTGGCGGAGAAATTATGGTATGACCCCTCCGGCAGAACGGAACGAAGGGTCTATCTGCCGGATGTGAAAAGCGCACTTTCCTATATCTCTTTCGAATACGAACCTTCCCCGCTGCATCGGGTCCTCCGCGAAACATTGCCCGATGGCCGGCAGATAGCACTGGATTACGGGAAAGCCGGCAACTATTTCCGCCACACCGCCACGGATGAAAACGAACATGCCACCGTCATCCTGACGGACCTGCTGGGCCGCAAGACGGAAAGCAGGGATGCCTTCGGCCATCCCACCTTTTTCCGTTACGATGCAAAAGGCAACCTGGTCCGGGTAGTCAACCCGGAACAACAGGCTTACCGTTACACTTACGACGCCCGCAACCGCGTGACCCGAAAGGTGGTCCCTGGCGCCACCTGCGAGGAGTTCGCCTATGACGGCCGGGACCTGATGGTCGCCTCCCGTGACGGCAACCTCTCCGCCGGTGCCGGCTCTCCCGGGACGACCGCCGACCAATGGATGGTCTACGAATACGACGCACATGGGCGACTGCTGCAGCGGGGCCTCGGACAACGGTCCGACGGACCCGCCACCGCCTTGTGCAGCGACCCGCTTCCGGCGGATGCCTCCTTCTCGATGTCCGATGCTCTTCTGGTACAAACTTTCGATGTACAGGGCGACCCTGGTTGTGATGCAGGGTATGTCCCCATCGGAAGACTGGGCATGGTGGCAGCCAGGCTGCTCCTGCCGGACGGAACCCTGGGGGACTTCCTCGACACCAGGTATTGCTACGACGAATTCGGTCGGGTCGGGCAAACGACGGCCGACCTGTTCGAAGCGGGCCAGGACCAGGTGCTGTCCGAATACGACATGGCGGACCAGCTTGTACAGACCTTCCGACAATACAACGGCGGGGAACTGCAGGTGACCGAGCAATACCAATACGACCATGCCGGCCGTCTGCGCAGCCATCTCCATTCGCTGGACGGTATCACCGCAAACCCCGGCGCCCAGCTGGTCGGCAGTTTTCAGTACAATACCCGCGACCAGCTGTCCGACAAGGTGCTGGGCAACCTGGCCGGAATGGCTTACCTCTTCAATTCGAGGGGTTGGTTGACCCATGTCAACTTCATGCCGTTCGACCAGACCACCGGAACCCTGACCTGCACACCCCAGGATTCCCCCGAGCCGGACCTGGCCCGCTGCGCGGAATGCGGAGAACAGCGGTTCAACCTGGAACAATTGCTCCTGACCCGGTTCCGCCGGGAATTGTCCGTGGATTGTTACGTCGACTGTGCCTGTGCCGCCCGCTGTAATCCGGAGACGCTGCCGCCCTGCCCGGACAGCCCCGCCACCGGACTCCCGGCGGCTTCGGCGGAGGAATTGACGTTCCCGTCCTGGCTTTACACACTATGGCCCTGTCAGGACACACAGGCCCAGGTCCTGGAGAAGGACCTGCCCTTGCTGCCCGGTCCGTACGCTGTGGATTACCGGGTCGCCCTGGAGGACCCGGACCAGCTCTTCCGTATCCGCCATGCGGAGGGAATGCAGGAAATGCTGGACTTGCAAGGCCTGCTTGAACTGGTGAACAGCGGGGCGGCGCCCTCCGTCCGTACCGCCCGAGAGGAAAAGTGCCCCGACTGCCCCCTCGGCCCCCCGGATTGCACGCCCGCCGCCGCCGCCGCCCAATCGGCTGCCCTGGCCACCCTTTCTGCAAACCTGTCCACTTCCCTCGCCGGTATCCAGCTGCCGACCAACCTGCTGCGGATCCGCCTTTGCAGCGGCAAGGAAGTGTACTTGTTCGAAGAGGAAACGGAAACATTGTCCGGTCCTTACCAGGTACTGCAAACCATCCCGCTGACGGAAGGAAACCAACTGCTGATCCGGGAAACCGGTTCGGAAATCCTTCCGATGACACTTTCGCATTATCTTCAGGTGCGCTCCTTGGAAGCGGGCTGGACCCTGCAGTACTACCGACCCTGTCAGGAGAATCGGTGCGCCGAGACCGGCGTCCGGCAGGAAGCACGTTCCGTCGGCGGAAACACGCAATTCTCTTCCATGGCAGGAATGCCACCCTTCCAGGACCTGTCCGCCGTTTGCCCGAACAGTCATCGGTCCCTGGAACGGGACGGCCAGGCCTGGGATGTCACCGTCAGCGGCGGCAGTGGGGAGGTGGCTTGGGATATGGCCACGCACCTGCCGCTCGATGCCGAACTGCTGTCCTTCCGCGTGGTCGTCCTGATTCCGCAGATGATGGCCGTACATTGCCGTATCGGGCTCCACGACGGGAACCAGTTCGTTCCGGTCAACGGCGGACAGGCTTACATCACCCTGGACGGGGCTTCTTTCCCGGGTTTTCCCTACTTGGTACTGACGCCGGACAGCCTGCCGTCCGCGGCCACCCTGGCGAACTTGCAGGTGCTGCTCGCCATCGACCACCGAAGCATCTCCATCGACGCTGTCTATGCCGAAGCGGATTACCTGGCCCCTTGCGACCGCTGTGTACTGCCGGTTGCGGAATGTTCCCCCGCCGATCAGGCGGCACAGTGGGACAGCTACCTGGAAATCCGTGCCGCCGCCGCATTCCTGTCCGCTGCCGATATCCCGGTCCCAACGCTGTTGTATCGGGTACGGCTGTGCAATGGACAGGAAGTGCACCTGTTGCACCAGGAACTTCTGCAGCTGACCGGGAGTTACACCATCCTGCAAACCATCCGGGTCGGGAGCCACGCACAGACCTTCGCGACGCACCATGCCCCTCCGGCAGGTCCGTCATCACCGCACGCTGGCCCGCCCCCGCCCCGCTACGACCTGTTCGCCATGCAGCTGCGGTACTACCAGAACGACCCGCAGATCCGACAGCAGCAGCAAGGTTACGGCAACGGGAACATCGCCGCCTTCTATTGGCAGGTGAACGGCCGTGACCGGCAAGCCTACAGCTTCGTTTATGACAAGGCCGACCGGATGCGGCATGCCTTTTACGCCGAGATCGACCGGCAGGGAACGTACCACAACCGGGGCCTGTACGACGAATGGGGCATCGGTTACGACAAGGCGGGCAACATCACCACCCTCCGGCGAGAAGGCGCCTGGGGCGGATGCGGAACCGATGGGTCCTTCGGTTACCAATACGGTACGATCGACGACTTGACCTACCATTACGGACCGGACCGGACCCGGCTGTTGTCCGT
Source organism: Bacteroidota bacterium (assembly GCA_041163745.1). GTDB lineage: Bacteria > Bacteroidota > Bacteroidia > Chitinophagales > Saprospiraceae > UBA6168. Next base: position 72,687 of record JBEAQU010000068.1, on the reverse strand, counting down.
TACCGATGCGGTGTTGGGAGATGCCGCCCCACGGGGGGTTCGTTCGGCCGACAACGGCTATGCCTATGATGCCAACGGCAACCTGCTCCTCGATACCGGCAAAGGCCTGCAACTTGCTTACCATTACCTGAACCTGCCGCGGGAGGTTCAGTTCTCCGCTGCAGACAGCATCCCGGCCGGTACCATCCGGTGGGTCTACGATGCCACGGGCAGGAAGTGGAAGAAGTGGTCTTCCGTGGAAGGCAACACCTGGTACCACGATGGTATCGAACGTCACGACGACATGCTGTTCGTCTACTTTCCCGACGGAAGGGCCGCAGCCTATCCCGCCGCCGACCCTGCCGCCGCCCCGCCTGCGTGGCAGTATGAGTACGCCCTGCGCGATCATTTGGGCAATACCCGCCTGGTCGTGGCGGACCGCAACGGCGACGGTTACATCCAGGCCGCCACCGGCGACTGGATGGGGGATGACGTGAAAGGGGCCCCGCAAGGCTACAGCGAAATACTTCAGGAAAACCATTACTATCCCTTCGGATGGCAGATGGAAGGAATCGGCAGGTTGCCTGCCTATCCCGCCGCCGTGAACCGCTATCAATTCAATGGCATGGAACGCGAACGGATACCCGGCGTCGGACTGGACCTCGCCGATTTCCGAAGCTATGATGCCGCCCTGGGCCGCTGGTGCCACATCGACCCGCTGGCATCCGATTTTCCGGAGTGGTCCAACTACAACTTCGTTGTCAACAACCCCCTCCGTTTTGCGGATCCGTTGGGATTGTCACCCGAGGACATCATCATCCGGGGAAAGAACGGGTCCAGCATCACCCTGAAGACCACCCTCATCGATATTTCCGTCGACGCCTCCCGGCTGGGCATCGATTTTCAGGGACAATACAACCTGGAAGGCGAGGCGGTGCTCAGCGCCGCCCTCGATGTCGTGGGTATCATCGATCCGACCGGTGTGGCGGACGCCCTCAATGCCGGCCTTCAGGCTCGCAACGGGGATTGGGTGGGCGCCGCGGTCAGCACCGCCAGCCTCGTCCCTTTCCTGGGAGACCTTTCGAAGGTCTTCAAATTCAAGAAAGACATGAAGATCATACAGGAAGCCATTCAGGAGACCCGCATGTATCGCGTGCAGGGCGGGAATGTTCCGAATGCCAGCAAGGAGCGGCTTCGGATGGTGGATGGCAAGTACCAGATCGACGGGGATGACATGCTGTATGTCGTCTTCAACGAAAAGCAACGTGCCCTGAATTTCCTGAACAAGCGGGGAGACGGATCCTACCTCTTTGATGTCAAGGTCAAGTCGGATTTCTACGAGAAGATCCGGCGGGAAGCGGTGGACCAACGGGTGGGCAGGAAGTTCCCTGGCAAACCGCAGCAGGTGGACCGGAACGTCAGCCAGAACTCCTTCGGAATACCCAAGGAATATTTTGACGAACTGGTCAGGAGCATCGAACGGTAGTCCTGCCGCTGCCGTTTGGGATACCCGTCCGGTGGCCACGCCACCGGACGGGCTCCTTTCACCGTTGCCTGTCTTTCTCCGGACCGGGGCTGCCCTTGCCGGGTCCGGAAAGGCGTCCTTCCGCCCGTTCCGTACCATACGGATGTGTCGCCACCGCACAAGTTTGCAAAATGCGTTCGTTCCGGGGGACGTTCCCGGATTTCATGGTGGCTTCGGACTTTTTGAAAGGTTATATTTGTCTGATTGATCCTGTTTGCCCGGTACGGCTCCCTTCCGGAGCAGGCCCGGCGTCACAACCCGTCAGGCACAGGTATCCGACCGTCAGTCCGGGTGCCCGTCCTGAAACCAAACATGCCCAGCCTTATGCCATCCTTCATTGATTTCGACATCCGCGGCGACCGGCAGTTCGACCAGCTTCAAGCTGCTTTCGAGGCTCTCCGCAACGACAAGGAGGCGCACCGCCTCGACCCGGAAGATTCCAAATGGCTCCGTATCTTCGGAGAGGAGGCCCTCCGCCATTTCTGGTGGCCGACCGAACAGGAACTGGCGGATTACCAGCAACGCAACCGCCGGACCCCTCCGGAGGAAAGGCTTGAACGGGAGGACCTGCAGGTGCCCTGGGAGTTCACCTCCCTGTTGGATGCCATCCGGTCTGGTAACTACAACTTGCTGCGTTGTACCCGGAACGGAACGGCAGGCAGGTTGGAATACGAAGTGTGGTCCGTTCCTTTCGGTGGAACTGACAGCCTGGAGGAGCTGATCCGTTGCTTCGGACATTCGGTCAGCATCGTGTCGCCGCCCGAATGAGCGTTCACCGGACCGGGGTGTGGTGGGTGCGGATTTTTGCCGGACAGGAAACCCGTCGGTTTCGCTACCTTTGCCGACCGGTCATCCGCCGTCGCTGGTGCCGAAAAACTTCGTTCGGCGGTGTACCGGGGATCGAAAGCCCTTTGCAAGCGACTGCGTCATCACTTGGCACCGTCGCATAATCTGCAATCCAATCCGAAGCGATGGACGGCCAATCAAAGGACATCGGAATAGCCGGCCTGGGGGTCATGGGCCGCAACCTGCTCTGGCATGCCCGGCAGAAGGGGCTGTCCGTTATCGGCTACGACAAGGACGCAGGGCAGGTGGCTGCCGCCGAACGGTCCGACACCGGGACGGACATCCCGGTGGCCGGTTCTCCGGCGGCATTTGTCCGGCAGCTGAGAATTCCTCGTATCATCCTGTTGTTGGTGCCGGCGGGGGCGGCGACAGACGCCCTGCTGGAGGAGTTCGAACACTTGCTTCGGCCGGGAGACATCCTGGCGGACCTCGGCAACGCATACTTTCGCGACACTGAACGGAGGCAGCAACGCCTGCACCGGGCTGGCATCCATTTTCTGGGTGTCGGTATCTCCGGTGGGGCGGCCGGTGCCAGGTCAGGAGCGTCGATCATGCCCGGCGGGGATCCTGTCGCATACGCATCGGTACAACCCTATCTGGAGGTGCTGTCCGCCACCGCCGCAGGCCGACCGTGCATCAACTACATGGGCAGGGGTGCTGCGGGTCATTATGTCAAGATGGTGCACAACGGCATCGAATATGCCATGATGCAGCAGTTGGCGGAGACCTATGACCTGCTGCGCGGCACAGGCGGGTACGATGCCGGCGAACTCCACCGTATATTCAAGACCTGGGACCGCGGGAAGGCACAGGGTTATCTCACCGGCATAACCGCCGCAGTTTGTCGCCGGCGGGATGATACCGGTACGGGATATCTGTTGGACCAGATTTTGGATACGGCCGGTCAGAAAGGTACCGGCGTATGGACCTCCGCAGAGGGCTTGTCCCTCGGCGTGCCCATACCCACCATCGATGCGGCGGTTTCCCTGCGTTCCTTGTCCAAGTACCGCTCCCTTCGGGTTCGCCTGGCGGATGAGGATGCCGGCAGGACGGAGCGGTTTCGCAGCGGGAAGGAAGGGCTTTCTCCTTCCCTCTTGGAGGACAGCCTGTACTTCGGCTACCTTTCCGCTTTCATGCAGGGCCTGCACCTGCTGTTCGAAGCGTCGGCGGCTTACGATTTCGGGGTGGACCTCCGGGTTGTCATCCGTACCTGGCAGGGGGGCTGTATCGTGCGGGCCGCTTTACTCGCCGACCTGGAGGCAGCCTTCGACAGGCAGCCCGGTGCCGCCCACCTGTTGATGGACAAAGAAATCAGGAAACAGGTCGAATCGGCGGCTACCGCCGCACGGCAGGTGGTCGCGCAAGCCCTCATACGGGGAATACCGGTTCCTGCCCTGCAGGCATCGTTGGCATACCTAGATGCCATCACCAACGGCAGGCTGCCTGTCAATCTCATCCAGGCACAACGGGATTTTTTCGGCGCACATTCCTACGAGCGGATAGACCGACCCGGGTCGTTCCATTCGGATTGGGCTGCGGACCAGCGGACCTCCGCCCTATGATACCCGCCGGATGCGCCGTTGGGCGTCCGCTTTCCCTGGCCAGGTGCCGGCGGTTGCTTATGCCTTGCCGCGGGGCAGCTTCTCCGCCAGATACCTGCCGGTCCAGCTGTCCGGGACAGCCGGCAATCCCTCGGGAGGTCCTTGGTAAAGGAGCGCACCGCCCCCCTGGCCCCCCTCCGGCCCCAGATCGATAACCCAATCCGCTGTCTTGACAACTTCCAGGTTGTGCTCGACCACCAGTACGGAATGGCCGTTATCCAGCAGGGCGGACAATGCGTCCAGCAATTTGCGTATGTCATGGAAGTGCAAGCCGGTGGTCGGTTCGTCAAAAATGAACAACAGCGGGTTCTTGCTGCCGCCCCCTGTCAGGAAGCTGGCGAGCTTGACGCGCTGCGCCTCCCCGCCGGACAAGGTGCTGCTGCTTTGGCCGAGTTTGACATACCCCAGTCCGACATCGTGCAGGGGCTTCAGCCGCGCGATGATGTCCGGTTGGTCCTCGAAGAATGTCAGGGATTCCTCGATGCTCAATTCGAGGATGTCATGGATGTTCTTCTCCCGGAAGCGTACGTCCAGCATTTCCGGCTTGAAGCGTTTGCCGTGGCAATCCTCACATTCCAGGCGTACATCCGCGAGGAACTGCATTTCTACGACCTGTTCCCCTTCCCCTTGGCAGGTTTCGCAACGGCCGCCTTCCACATTGAAACTGAAGTGCCCCGGTTTGTATCCGCGCACCTTGCTCAGGGGCTGTTTGGCCATGAGGTTGCGGATGCTGTCGTAGGCCTTCACATAGGTGACGGGATTGGACCGGCTGGACCGGCCGATCGGGCTTTGGCTGACCATTTCGACCTGCGTGACGGCCTTGCCACCGACATGCAGGGTCTTGTAAGGACCAGGAGATTGGTTCGTCGGTTCGTCGAAATAGGTTTTCAAGGCGGGGTAGATGATGTCCTTGACCAAGGTGGTCTTGCCGCTTCCGCTGACCCCTGTGACGACGGTCAGGGAATGCAAGGGAATACGTACGTCAATGTTCCGCAGGTTATGGTGCCGGCAGCCTGTCAGTTCGAGCCAATGTGTCGCTTCGCGGCGGGTCGCCGGCAAAGGAATGGACATCCGGCCGCTCATGTATTGGGTGGTCAGGCTGTCGGAAGCCTGCTCGTGGATCTTTCCGTACGGACCGGCAAAGACGACCTCTCCGCCATGTATACCGGCGGCCGGGCCGATGTCCACCAGGAAATCCGCATGTTTGATGACATCCTCCTCATGTTCGACGACGACCACGGTGTTGCCCAGGTCGCGTAATTGCTGGAGCACTCTTACCAACCGGCCGGTATCCCGTGGATGGAGGCCGACGCTGGGTTCGTCCAGTATGTAAAGCGAGGCGGTAAGGTTGCTGCCCAGGGTACGGGTCAGGTTGATCCGTTGTGTCTCTCCGCCGCTGAGGGTGGAGGACAAACGGTTGAGGGTCAGGTAAGACAATCCGAGATCCACCATGGACCGCAGGCGGTTGCCAGATTCAAGCAGCAGCCGGCTGGCTACCTGTCGCTCCGTTTCCGAAAGGTGCTCCGCCAGGGAATCGAACCAGGGCAACAATGCGCCGACCGGCAGTTCCGTTAGTTCCGGGAGGGTTTTGCCTGCTATGCGGACGTAGGTCGCCTCCTGGCGCAGTCGGCCGCCCCGACAGTCCGGGCAGCGTGTCCGGCCCCGGTACCGGGCCAGCATCACCCGGTTTTGGATCTTGTACAACTGGGATTCCAATTCCCGGAAAAATTCCCGGATCCCTTGGAAATATGCGTTGCCCTCCCAAACCAGGCGCTGCTGGTCATCCGACAGCTCCGCCCAGGGTCGGTGGACCGGAAAATCGAATCGGTGCGCCTGCCGCAGGAACGCTTGCAACCACTCTCCGTATTTCTCTCCGGTCCAACAGGCGACCGCCCCTTCGAACAGGCTCTTGCCCGGGTCCGGTATGACCTTTTCCTCCGATATGCCGATGACGAGACTGAATCCCTCGCAGGTCGGACAAGCGCCGTACGGGTTGTTGAAATTGAACAATTGCGGGGTAGGTTCCAGAAATTCCATTCCGTCGGCTTCGAACCGGGTGTTGAAACGGTGGGTATGCCAGGTTCCGGCATCCTCCACTTCCACCATGGCCTCTCCTTCCCCCTCGTACATGGCCGTCTGCACCGAATCCGCGATGCGCTTCTTGTTTTCCTCCTCCGCCGGCCGGACGACAAACCGGTCGACCAGCACCAACAGGTCCTGCCCCCGGAACGGTTTGGACAGATCCGCTTCCACCACCCCCTCCAGCAGGTCCTGTATGTTTCGAAGCGCGTCCGCCCACCGCAGGCGGGTGTAACCCTTCTGCAGCAGCAGGGTGAGTTCCTGCCCCAGGCTGCGGTCCGCATATTTCGCCGGAATCGGCACGAACAACTGGATGCGGGTGCCGTCGGGCTGGGCGTGGATGAAATCGACGATGTCGGTGACGTAATGTCGCCGGACCTCCAGCCCGCTGACAGGGGAGTAGGTCCGCCCGATCCGGGCATACAACAGCCGCAGATGGTCGTACAATTCTGTCAAGGTGCCGACTGTGGACCGGGCGTTGGCGGTGCTGACTTTCTGTTCGACGGCGATGGCCGGGCATATGCCCTTGATGAAATCCACCTCCGGTTTTTTCAGCCGTCCCAGAAACTGGCGGGCATAGCTGCTGAGACTCTCCACATATCGGCGCTGTCCTTCCGCAAAGAGCGTATCCATCGTAACGGACGACTTGCCGGAGCCGGATACACCCGTGACGACCACCAGCTGGTTCTTCGGTATTTCCAGGTCGATGTTCTTCAGGTTGTTGGCCCGGGCCCCCTTGATGAACAAAGTCTCCCGGTAGGGATGCCTGGTGCCTGGACCGGTCGTGCGCCGGCGCGCCGCCTGATTGCCGTCGGCCATCGGATGGGTGCTTGTTGTATCCTTCATATGCTGTCTCCCTGTTGCCTGCGAAAGGCCGTCCGCTCCGTCCGCTCCGCGCAGAAACCGACCGGAACGACTGGCGGTGTCCCTTACAGAACAATCCAATCCGGGAGAGGTTCTGCCATCCGATCCGGCACCGAAAGAAAAACTGGTCCCTGAACGCAACTTTTTTAAACGGTATCTGTTTACAAGATTGATTTAACTTTTTTGTTCTTTGAGAAATTTTCTGTCCTGAGCAAGAAATTGATAACCGACAAGTGGTTCGTCGGTAGAATTGCAAGAATATTTCCGCCAGTATGTCACTCGCAAATGCCTTTCAGTCTACCTACCTTTTCACTTCATCCAAGTATTCCTCACTTTTTTTGTTAAGCCAGGATTTCTCATTTTATTCACTTTTCAATTTCAGCGTATGAACATCTTCGTAGCGAAACTGAACTACGATACACAGGAGGACGACCTCCGTGCTGCATTCGAGGAATTTGGCGAAGTAACATCCTGCAATGTTATTACGGACAAATTTACTGGTAAGTCGAAAGGATTTGCTTTTGTGGAAATGCCGAGTGACGAAGAGGCCCACAATGCGATCAACGCACTGAACGATACGGACTTCGACGGTCGTACCATTGTCGTGAAGAAGGCGGAACCCCGCGAAAGCCGTGGTAGCGGCGGCGGCGGTGGTCGTGGCGGCTACGGCGGCTGCGGCAACCGTGGCGGCGGTGGCGGCTACGGCGGCGGTCGTGGCGGCTACGGCGGCGGCGGCAACCGTGGCGGTGGCAACCGCGGCGGTTACGGTGACAGCCGCGGCAGCGGCGGCTACGGCGGCGGCTGGTAACCAGTCCTGTCGAAGCTGACGCCTTCGCAAGATTTATCGGCAGGTCTTCCAACAGAAATCCTGCTGACAAAAAGACGCCGGAAGGCCTTCTCTTCCGTCGTCATCCAAACCGTTGCGGTTCCGGGCGAAGCCCTTCCGCAACGGTTTTTTTTTGCCCCTGCCCAGCCTTTGTTCCCGCGGATTCCCGGACCTGTCGCAATGCGACGGAAGGGAATCCTACTCCTATGGATACACAGATGAGTCGCACCGCATACGACGAAGTCCCGTCTTCTGTTTCCCTGGTCCGCCATAGCGCGAGCGGGACCGGGCGACCACCTCACCGCTTCATTTCCAGAAACTGTCCGCCCGCAGCCGGGCGTTCTCCCGTATGTTCAGGTAAAAGAGGTTGTAGTCCGCAATGTGATAATTCCGCCGGATGAAGAATATACTGCCCGGGAACTGCGGTTTGTGAACCCAGAGGACCCCGTTGACCACCCGGGCATCGGCGATGCCCGGCAGGAGCCGGTCGAAACGGCGGAGCAGGGTGCCCCGGTTGAGCGAGTCGGACGCCGGTGCCGGCCCCGTGGTCCAGGTTAGGGGATTGGTGACAAGGATGCTGTCGCCCAGCAAGGCATCCTTCGGGAAATGGCCGTGCCGGAAGCTCCGCCAGGAACAGAAGCATCCCGTCTGCACATCGGATTCGCAAGGCGGGATGTCGGAGAAACCGTTCCGGAAAACCGGCCAACCGACCAGATAGGCGGCGACCAGCCGGCGTTGCAACGGTTTGCCGTCGAAAAACTCGTCAAGCAGGCGATACGCGTGCAGCGAACCCTGGCTGTGGGCAGCGATGAGGATGGGACGTCCCTGGTTATGTACGGCAAGGTACTGTTGGAAAGCCGCCCGGACATCCTCGTAGGCAAGGTCCAGCGCTTGTCGAGCAGAGGATTTGTCAGCTGTGTAGAAACTCCGCAGGTGGGCCTGTCGGTAACGTGGGGCAAAAATTCGTCCTGTTCCGTTGAACGCGCTCGCCTGGTAAAGGATCGTGGTTTCATCCACCGCCCGGTTCAGCCGTTCGTCCGATACGGAGGCGTTCCATGGCCGGTCCCGCTTCCGGGTGTACAGGGTGGGGTGCAGGAAGAAGACATCCACCGACGCCTGTGCCTGCCGGTCCTGCAGGGTGTCTACCGGCACTTCATCGGCAGGGTCGGTCCGGTCCGGCAAGGCCGCCCATGTGGCGGGATGCCCGTAATCCGGTGCCGGCGGCACCTCCGTCGGAAGGAAGGCCGGCAGGTGCGGGTGGCAGCCGGTGAGCAGTGCGGCACTGCAGAACAACAGGGAAATCCGATGCATGGCGTTTTTTTACCAAAGGTAGGCAGAATCGATCCGAAGTCGGAAAGGCTGAAGGGCAAGTGCTTCTAAGGTGTCATTTTCGCTTCCTGGTTCTTGTCTCTTTGAATAGACTCGTTGCGACGGGGTCACCAAAAGGTCAAAAAGGCACTTTTCTTGGGTGCAAATCAAATTGTCGGTTCCGCATGGAGGAGGGGTTGACGTGCGATGTCGCGGCCGAAGGGATGATAGCATGGAGGATTGGGTGTTCAAGGGAGGTTCTTGTTTCCCGCTTCGCGGGGAGGGCTGGTCTGCGAATTTTAGAGAATTTGGCTGATTACGGGCAGCGGTTCCCGCTAAGGTCCAAGTAACTGATATTGAATGTGCCTTCCCAAATATTTTGAGCCAATCATCCAAAGGTCTTCACTCGATAAATCGAAAAACTGCGCTGAATTCATCCCACAGCCGTTTTTTGGTCTTTGTGAATCTTAAAATTTCGGCGAACAATTCATTTCCCATTTCCTGGATTTGGTCTGTCAAGAACACAAGCCCGCACTGGCTTTCCACGGTCGTCCATTTCGTAAATCCTGGTATTTTATTGCCATGGAAAATTTTTTGCGGCAAAATTCGGAATTTGATTATCAACTAATTACGACACAACAACTCCATTATAAAACATTTACAGAAAAAAATATAGATGAAAGATATCCAGGTTCCAATCTGACAATTTAATCTTACCTTCTGTTATTAAATCGCTTCCCCTATGTTTAATTCCATTTTTATCGTAGTACAAACCAAAGGGACTGATGTATTTCCAATGTTTCAAATCACACACATCGTAGTAGCCTGATTTTATTAGTCTTCTCCCATTCTTAATTTTTCCATTCTTCGGATTAATGTAATGGCCATATTTTGGAAAAAGGAATGGGTCATACGTAGTTGGCATCCATGGATCGTTCCAGGGCACACAGTTTAATTCGTAACAATCAGCACCGATTATTATTTGACCTTTCATGTTGTTTCTAATGTATACTTCTGCCGGGTATTGAAGTTTCCTGTCTCCTCGGGATACTACAGAAATGATTAGCGTATCGGTTCTTCGATAATCTCCCCTTAATTCTAGGGAGAATTGTCGCCCTACAATTTCTGCACCTCCGGAACACGATTTACTTATGTTTTGAACAAAAAGCAAGGAACCAATTAGTTTCGCTGGCAATTTCGATATCCGAACTCCCAAGTGATCACCTCCATAATCCAGAGATAAATGAACAATTTGGGAGTCTGCTATCATTTCAAACGCTTCATCTTGACCAAAGGCCTGATTCGTAAAAAGCATCAATTGAAAAATAAGTAATGATAATGTTGCTCTCCTCGAGGTCGTAATTTTTGTTGTCATAAACTCTTTTGTGTTATTGTATTCAATTAAAATGACGCACAACATCCTAATATCCGCAACTCTCCTACCTATTGCGCATATTTCCCTTGTGTCTACCCCCTTTCATCTCCTGCGCAATCAAATCATTACAGCTTAAAAAGATAAAAAAAATATACATCCCCGCTGTCAAATATCCAAGTCGTCCACGGGGCTTTTCAGCTTCCCTTTCCTCTTGCGGGTGATGTGCGTGTATTTTTCCGTGGTCTTGCTCGATGCATGGCCCAGCAACTCCTGGATGTAGCGAAGATCCGTTCCGTTTTCCAGCAGATGCGTCGCAAAGGAATGGCGAAGGGTGTGCACTGTCGCATACGGGTTCACGCCCGACCGCGATACCGACTGCGGGAATACCGCCTGTACACTGCGCACGGAATATTGACCTTAATCCTGACCTTCAAATAACCAGTACACCGGGTTGTATTCCGCTGAATATTGATACAATGACACCAATGATTTTTTCGACAACAAGGTGTACCGGTCATTTTTGCCCTTCCCTCCCTTGACGAACAATTTCATGTGGTCAAAGTGAATAACGTCCTTACGCAGATTCACCTACTCACTCACCCGCAAACCTCCTCCATAGATCACCATCAGTATGAGCTTGTGCTTGAGGTTGTCAACGACCCCGAATAACTGCTTCACTTCCTCCTGACTCATTACGCCAGGCAAATTTCAGCACCCCTGGCCCGGATGTCAAACAACTCTTGATCTCCTCCCAAGACTTTTTCAAAATAGAATTTGATGGCGTCTGCGTAACTGTCGAGCTGGTCGGGTAAATTTTGACATTGAGTTTACCAGGCTTTGTTCGCCGGGGCTGGCTGCGCGGGGAGGTCATTTCGATGCTCGGAATCATGATGTCCGAGGACCGGGAATACGGAGGGGAACGGCGGTCCGTGTCAAAAAATTGATTGCGGTGTATGGATGTGGCAAGTTTTATGCTAAGGACACTGCGACTGCTCTCCGTCGCCGAAACGGCAGCTTGTTACGAAAGTCGGACCGGAACCGCACGGGCTGCCTCGTCCCGCCGTTCCGCCTTGGTCACACCTATGGGTGGTTTGTCCTAATTTTACAAAGGCAATGGCGCCTTCGGCGGATGTTGACGATGCTGTGGAAGGCCGTCCGGATCCCCCGACAGCCGCCTTCCCTTAGGGACCGCCTCCCCCTGTCCTCCCCGCCTGTCGGTCCGTATGCCGGGGCGGAACCTCCCACAAATATTCCCTGGACGCAAAACATATGTTGATAATTTAAATACATTATCCTATTTTTACATCAAACCATAGCAAAACATGAATATCGCAGTAGTAGGAACGGGTTACGTCGGGCTGGTTACCGGAACCTGTTTTGCCGAGACCGGCAATCAAGTCGTATGTGTGGACATCGACGAGCGGAAAGTCCAGCGGATGCAATCAGGCGAGATCCCGATATACGAACCGGGCCTGGACGTGCTGTTCGAGCGCAACACCCGGCAGGGTCGGTTGCATTTCACCACCGACCTGGCGGAAGGGATCCGGGCGGCGGAAATCATCTTCCTGGCGCTGCCGACCCCGCCGGGGGAGGATGGTTCGGCTGACTTGAAATACATCCTCGGGGTAGCGGCCGACCTTTCCCGGATCATCACCGATTACAAGGTCATTGTGGACAAGAGCACCGTTCCGGTGGGGACCGCCGAGAAGGTGCATGCCATTCTGGCGGAAAACCTGGACACAGACCTGTTCGACGTGGTGTCCAATCCGGAATTTCTGCGGGAAGGCGTCGCGGTGGAGGATTTCATGAAACCCGACCGGGTGGTGGTGGGCACCTCCTCGGAGCGGGCCCGCAAGCTCATGAAGCAGCTGTACGAACCGTTCGTGCGCCAGGGGAATCCGATCTTCTTCATGGACGAGCGGTCGGCCGAAATGACCAAGTATGCGGCCAATTCCTACCTCGCCGCCCGGATCTCCTTCATGAACGAGATTGCCAACCTGTGTGAGCGCGCCGGTGCCAATGTGGATGCCGTCCGTGTCGGGATGGGCAGCGACAGCCGCATCGGCAAGCGTTTCCTTTTTCCGGGCGTCGGGTACGGCGGCTCCTGCTTCCCTAAGGATGTGCAGGCCCTTGCCAAGACGGCGGAAGACCACGGATATGATTTCAAGATCCTCAAGTCGGTGATGGAGGTCAACTCGCTCCAGAAGCATCGGCTCACGGAGAAAATAAAGGGTCACTTCCAGGGCGATCTCAAGGGGAAGACCATCGCCCTCTGGGGATTGGCTTTCAAGCCGAACACGGATGACATCCGGGAGGCCCCCGCCCTCTACCTCATTGACGACCTGCTGGCGGCCGGTGCGCATGTCAAGGCTTTCGACCCGGAGGCCATGCACCATGTCACCGCCCTGTACGGGGAGAAGGTCCAGCTGGTGCAGGACCAGTACGAGGCGCTCATCGGCGCCGATGCGCTGGCGATTGTCACGGAGTGGAGCGTCTTCCGTACCCCGAGCTTTTCGGTCATGAAACAACTGTTGTCCCAGCCGGTCATCTTCGACGGCCGCAACCTGTACGATGTGGACAATATGGCGGGCAAAGGTTTCCAGTATGAAAGCATCGGACGCCGCACGGTGTCCTGACCCTGCTTATCCGGTTGGTGCGCCCGGTCCGTCGAGAGGGGACGGGCGCACCCGCCGGCTACCTTGCCGGCACACCTCCGCTTGTGCCTGCCGCAAAGCGCGCAAACCAAACAGTCGGTTCACAAATCAGTAGCAGACCCGCCGACCTGGCGGGGAGCAAGCCTTCCCCATCCATACCGAATCTGCCCGACGCCGCAACCCCTTCCCGCTGCGCAGAGAGCAAAATCCTGGACATTAAAAAGCAAACAAATTGCCGACAAACGGCCAATCAAAAAATTACAAAAGAAAAAAAACCGTAACTCGCCTGATTCTCTGAAATTCACAGACCAGCGCTCCCCGCAAACGGGGAGAAGGGACCTCCCTTGAACAACGAGCCCGCCATACCATCACCACGTCGGCCGCAACATGGCGCATCAACTCAGATCTTAGCGGAACGGGCAATTGGATTTGCGCCCGTCGCAAATGTCAGTTGAAAAACCAAAGATTAGTTTAAGACCTTTTCATTCCATCCCAATCCAACTTACCTTTGTTTCCTGTGAAGTCCGGCCTCTTCCGCCGCAATTCCATATCTTTACAACAAAACAAAGCATGGTGATGAGATTCAAACTTTTATCTCTTTTCCTGGTTTCCGCGGCCGTATGTCATGGCCAGGAGCCTGCAAACGGGTGGAAACAGGTTTCCTACGGGGAGGTATTCCTGCCCGAATCGGCCGAAACGGTCGCGCTGCCAGAAACCCATCTCCTGCTGAGCCTGGATTTCCCCGCCATGGTGAACACCTTGCGGAACGCACCGGCCGAAGGGTCGCCGGCCGCCAGGGCGGGCGCCCTGCAGCTCCAGCTTCCGATGCCGGACGGCACCATGGAAACCTTCCGCGTATGGGAATCCTCCGTGATGCATCCCGATCTGGCCGCCCGATTCCCCCAGATCCGGACCTTCGCGGGGCGAGGGATGTCCGATCCTTCCCGTACGGCCCGCCTTGGTTACGGCCCGGACGGTTTCCATGCCGTCGTCGCCGGTCCTGCCGGCGGATCCCTGGTCATCCCCTTGGCGTCCGCCCAAACCCAATATTATGCCTGCTTCCCGCATTCCAACTTCATCTGGGAAGGCCTAGACCTGCCGTCCCTGCCGGTCAAGGTGGACATGGAATCGTCCTCCGCGGCACCGGCAAGCGACCTGCCGACCGGCCTCTCCGGCAGCCCCCTGCGGGGTGGGGGAGAAGGGGAGCCCACCGAACTTCGTGCTTATCAGTTCGCACTGGCCTGCACCGGCGAATATGCCGTCGGTCACGGCGGAACCCTGGAGCTGGTCCTCTCCTCCCTCGTGCTGGCAGCCAACACACTGAACAGCGTCCTGGAACGGGACATGGACATGCGATTGGTGCTCATCGCGAACAACGACCTGATCGTGTTCCTGGATCCCGACGGTGACCCTTATAACAATTCCACCGTCGGCACCGCCTTGCTCGGACAAAACGAAAACGTCCTCAACCAAGTCATCGGTCTTTCCAATTTCGATGTGGGCCACGTCTTCACCGGCGCCTGCAGCGATGTGGGCGGCGTTGTCAGCGGCTCCGTCTGCAGTGCGGGGAAAGCCCGCGGCGTGACCTGCCATTTCAGCAGCAACGTCGTCGCCACCACCCTGTCCATCGCCGCCCACGAGATGGGCCACCAGTTCACCGGCGGCCACACCTTCAACAACTGCCCCGGGCAGGAAGGGCAGTTCCACTCCGGTTCGGCATACGAACCCGGCAGTGGCAGCACCATTCTGTCCTACCAGGGGGCCTGCGGGCAAAACAACATCCCCGGACCGGCCAACATCCACTACCACGGCGGCACCATCGAGGAGTTCTGGACCTACACCCACAACGGCGGCGGCAATGTCTGCCCCAGCAAGATGGTCACCAGCAACCATTCCCCTGCCGTGGAGCTGCCCTACGGAAACGGCTTCCACATCCCGATCGGCACACCGTTCGAGGTGTCCGCCACCGCTTCCGATGCCGACGGAGACCCCCTCACCTACTGCTGGGAACAGGTCGACCTGGGGCCCAACGCCACCCTCGGCACGCCCCTCGGGGAATCCCCCCTCTTCCGCAGCTTCGACCCCAGCGCCTCCCCGCGGCGGGTGTTCCCGCGGATGGCCACCCTGCTGAACAACGGTTCGGAAAACACCGAAGTGCTGCCGAGCTATTCCAGAAAGATCAAGCTCCGTGTCACCGTACGTGACAACAACACGGACGAAGGAGCCGGCGGCGTGACCTGGAAGGACGTCTCCTTCAACGCCACCGCCTCCGCCGGTCCTTTCCTGGTGGAATATCCCAATACGCCCGATGTGAGCTGGAAAGCCGGCGAGGAAGTGACCGTCTCCTGGGACGTCGCCAACACGGACAACGACCTGGTGGCCTGCAAGGCCGTGAACATCAGGCTCTCCGTAGACGGGGGGCTCACCTTCCCTCACCTGCTCGCCGTCGCCACGCCCAATGACGGCGCCGAAACGGTCTTCGTACCGGACGTCGCCACCAGCAACGCCCGCATCCGTGTGGAGGCCGCCAACAATATCTTCTTCGATATCTCCGACCATCCGTTCATCATCGCGCCGGCAGACGAGCCTTCCTACACCCTCGTCGTCGGCCCCCAGTACCAACAGACCTGCGTCCCGGACATCGCCGTCTTCTCCCTCGAGACCGGTAGTGTCATGGACTTCGACCAACCCGTCTCCTTCGCCGTCACCGAAGGGCTTCCGCCAGGCGTGTCCGTCCTCTTTTCCGAAAACCCGGTCCAGCCCGGCCAAACCACCACGCTGAGCCTCGACATGACCTCCGTCTCCGCAGACGGTGCCTTCGAAGTGGCACTCCAGGCCATATCCGGAACGGACACGACCTACCGCACCCTCTTTCTGAATGTCGTCTACAGCGACTTCTCCGCCCTGGCGCTACAAGACCCCGCCGACGGCCAATCCAGCCTGGGCCTCCTGCCTGTCTTCACCTGGACCGACCTCCCGCAGGCGGATGCCTACGATTTCGAGCTGGCCTCGAGCCCGACCTTCGAACCGGCCACCATCATCGATGCCGCCGCCGGGCTGTCGGATGCCACCTACATCCCTACCGTGGCCTTGTTGGAAAGCACCATCTACTACTGGCGCGTCCGTCCTTCCAATGAATGCGGGAAATCGGCTTTCCTGTCTCCCGTCTCTTTCCAGACCCGTACGGTCAGCTGCGAAACCTTCAACAGCAACGATGTGCCCAAGCAGATCTCCGGAATCGGCCTGCCCGTCGTCTCCTCCTCCCTGCCCATCATACAGAACGGCATCATCTCCGATGTCAATGTCTCCAAAGTCAAAGGTAACCATGACGCCCTGATCGACATAAAGGCCTCCCTGGTCAGCCCGCAGGGTACGGAGGTGGTCCTCTTCGACCAGGCTTGCGGCAATACCTCCCTGTTCGACCTGGCGCTCAACGACGAATCCCCCTTCGAGATAAACTGCCCGCCGCTCAACGGACTGGCCTACAAACCGGAGGAACCGCTCGCCAATTTCATCGGGGAAAACACCCTGGGCGAATGGCAGCTGAAAATCGCCGTGGTGGATCCCGCCGGGCAGGGCGGCGCCCTGGAGAAGTGGAGCCTGCAGTTCTGCGCCAGTGTCACCCCGAAATCGCCCTATCTTGTCCGAAACGATACGATTTACCTCAAACCGCTGGAAACCAGAACCATCCACAACTACGAACTGGCAGCGGAAGACGAGGACAACACCGGCAACCAGCTGTTCTTCCGTATCGTGGACAACACCGACGCCGGCTTCCTTTCCCGCAACGGCCTCCCGCTCGAAGTGGGTGACCAGTTCAGCATGACGGACATCCACCAGCAGAAGGTGACCTACACCCATACGGATTCCTCCGCCGACCGGGATGCTTTCACGTTCATCGTGGAGGACGGGACCGGTGGTTGGCTCGGCACCCCGGTCGTCCATATCGTTATCGATGCGGACGCCGTCACAGGCATTGCAAGCGAAGTCCGGGATCCGTTGGCCCTCTCGGTCTTTCCCAATCCGGCCAGCGACCAACTGAACCTGCTGCTGCCCAGGGTGCTGGACACAGCTGCCACCTGCACGGTCCATGACCTGCAAGGCCGGCAGCTGCTGCGCACCGCCCTGCCTGCCGGCCGATTCCGGTATACCCTGCCGCTGCAGGACCTGCCGGCCGGCAGCTATTTCCTCAGCCTGCGCACAGACCAGCAGCTGGTGTCCCGGCTGTTCGTCGTCCAGCACGGATGGTGACCAGCCACGGTATGCCCCGGGGAATGGCTCGCCCACTTCGCCAGCCGCAACCCTCGGAATCGGCCTTTCGGACCGCCACATCCCGTCGGAATCCGCCGTTCCCATCCTAAAAGGATGACCGGTCGGTGCGGACGGATCGGTGCGGACCGAACCGGTCATCCGTTCTTGGCCATATGGCGGGGAACGTAAGAAACACGTCAACCTAACCAGGGGTTGCGGCAGGGTTTCCGGCCGATATGAGCCGGCGGATACCCCGTCACCCTTCAATCTCATCGCTGCTACCCTATGAAGCGTCTGATTCTCCTTTCCGGTTTCATGGCCGGCACCTTGCTGCTCGCAGCACAATCTTCCGCCGGATTTTGGCAACCGCTGCCCGCTCCCACAGACCTTACCCCAGGGCAGGAGGTGGTCTTCCCGACCACGTTCCGGAGCCTCTCCCTGGCGTATGGCGATCTTGTCAACTACCTGCGGCAGGCTCCCGCCACACCCGGGGGGACAACCCTCCAGCTGGAGCTTCCCACCCCGGACGGCGGATGGGAATCGTTCCAGGTCTGGGATTCCCCCGTGATGGAAGCCGGCCTGGCGGCCCGCTTTCCCCAGATCAGGACCTACGGCGGCCGCTCTTCCGCTTCCGGCGCCACCCTGCGGCTGGCATGCACCACCCTGGGATTGAATGCCATCGTGCACGGCCGGGAAGGTGTATGGTTCGTCTCCACCCAATCCACCGCCGACAACACCCGGTACATGAGCTACCGACTGGCGGATGCTCATCCTGCCGATGCCGCCGCGGCGGATTTCTGTGGCCTCCATACGGCGGGAACGGACGAATCCCTGGCGGAAGACCCGAGCCTGGGCAGCTTTTTCCGTGCCGGGGATCCCGTCAACCTGCATACCTACCGGCTCGCAGTCGCCACTACCGCGGAATACTCCAACAATGCCGGCGGAACCGTCGCCAATGTGCTTTCCTCCGTCACGAACGTAGTGAACCAGGTCAACAGCATCTTCGAACGCGACGGCGGCATCCGGTTGGTGCTGATAGACAATACGACCGAGACCTTCTTCTTCAATGCCGGTACGGATCCCTACACCAACGGCAACACCCAGAACATGCTCCAGCAGAACCTCGATGTGCTGAACGCCGCCTACACCAACAACGGATATGACATCGGCCATGTGTTCGGTACCAACGGCGGCGGGCTTGCCGCGTTGGCATCCGTTTGTTCCGGCGGACTGGACAGCGGACACAAGTCCCGCGGAGCCTCCTGCCGGTTCGGCCCCTACATGGGCAACCTTTTCTACCTGATCGTCGGTCATGAGGTCGGACACCAGTTCAACGCCACCCATACTTTCAACAAATGCGACGATGAGAACGAGACGCCGGCCACCGCCTACGAACCGGGCAGCGGAAGCTCCATCATGAGCTACAACGGCAACGGCGTCTGCGGCCCCAACCACCTGCAGGCCACCAGCGACCCTTATTTCCATATCAACTCGATGGAACGCATCCGGGCCTTCAGCCGGAACCTTAATACCGGAGGCACTTGTGCCACCATCGTTTCCACCGGAAACCACGACCCTGACGCCGTCATACCGATCCCAGGCGGTTTCAGCATCCCGATCGGGACCCCTTTCGAACTGACGGGCTCCGCAACGGACATGGACGGCGACGACCTTTCGTACAGCTGGGAACAATACGACCTCGGCCCGCCGGTGGTGCTGGGCTCCACCGCAGGTACCGCTCCCTTGTTCCGTTCCTTCCCACCCTCCGGTTCTCCCTTGCGGGTGTTCCCGCGGATGGCCACCATCGTCGCCAATACGAACGATCCCCAGGAGTTGCTGCCCTCCTTGTCGAGGGTCCTCACCTTCCGCTTCACCGCCCGCGACAACCATCCGGCCGGCGGCGGCTACGATTTTCAAGAGATCCAGTTCAACGCCTCGAGCCAGGCCGGCCCCTTCGTCGTCACCCAGCCCGATGCCGCCGGTATACAATGGGAGGTCGGACAATATGTGGAGGTGACCTGGGACGTCGCCCAAACAGACCAGGCCCCTGTCAACTGCCAATCCGTCAACATCCGGCTCTCCCTGGACGGAGGGTTCACCTACCCGCTGACCCTGCTTTCCCAAACCCCCAACGACGGCAGCGCTTTCGTCGTCGTTCCCAATACCCCCGGGACCATGGCCCGCATCCGGGTCGAGGCCGCCGACAACATCTTCTTCGACATCTCCAACCAGGACTTCACCATCCTGCCACCCGCCCAACCAGGCTTCTCGCTGCTCAGCAGCCCCGAAGAAGGATCGGTATGTACGCCGGAACCCTTCGTCATCACCCTGCAGACGGATTCCCTCCTGGGATTCTCCAACCCGGTCACCTTCTCGGTCACCGGGCTGCCCGCCGGCGCCACCGCCTCCTTCTCTGAAAATCCGGTTCTTCCAGGCAGTACGACCACGCTGACCATCCTGACCGACCAGGTCACGGACCATGGGGTGTTCGATGTCCAGATCCTTGCGGAAGCTGCCGACGCGTCCCCGGCTACACGTCAGGCCAGCCTGTTCTTCATCAGCAGCGATTTCTCCGCCCTTGCCCCACTCAGTCCGGCCGATGGCGCCTCCGGCCTGTCCGGCCTTCCGGATTTCTCCTGGACCGACCTGCCCAATGCCACGCTGTATGACATTCAAATCGCGACGGACCCCGGGTTCTCCGACATCGTGGACGAGGCATACGGCATCGTCTCGGCGGATTACACACCGGCGCTGACCCTTTCCGACAATACCGTCTACTACTGGCGCCTCCGGGCTTCCAACAGCTGTACCCAAGGGGTTTTCCAGGATCCCGCCTCCTTCCATACCATCGCACAAACCTGCCGGACCATCGTCCGTCCGGATACGGTCTGGCAGATCTCTTCCGCAGGTTTGCCTTATCTGCAGGATAAGATCGACATCCAGGAAAGCGGTATCATATCCGATATCAACGTCCGCAACATCAAAGGGAGCCATGACGCGGTGGGGGATATGGCGTTCCGGTTGAAGAACCCAGCCGGCGATTCCGTCACGCTGTTGTCGTCCCCGCCTTGCAACAGCTCCGCTTTCAACCTGGGATTCGATGACCAATCCCCCTTGACGAGTATCCCCTGCCCACCCAATACCGGCTTGCAGTACCGGCCCCAGCAGGAACTGGCGGCCTTCAACGGCGGAAATGTCGAGGGGACCTGGACGCTGGTCGTCGCCATTGTCAATACCCTTGGCAGCGGCGGTGCCTTCAACGGCTGGGCCCTGGAGTATTGCGCATCCCTGCTGCCGAAGGATCCCTATTTGGTGAAGAACGATACGCTGGCGGTCCCTCCGGGAGACACCCGCCTGATTTACAAGGACCACCTGGTGGTGGAGGATGAGGACAACCTGCCGTCGGAACTGACGTTCACCGTCGTTACCAACACCCAGGCGGGAACCTTGCTGCTCAACGGGCAACCGCTCGGTACCGGCGGGCAGTTCACGATGCTGGATGTCTACTCCAGCTCCTTGCAATACGCCAACACCGATCCCGCTGCACCGGCCGACTACTTTACCTTCGGCGTCAGCGATGGGAACGGCGGCTATTTCGGGACGCCTCGCTTCCACATCCGGATGGATCCCAACGCAGCCCCTTCGTCGACCAACAACCCTGGCGTGCCCCGGCCCCTGACCGTATATCCCAACCCGACGGCCGGCGCTGTGACGCTCAGCTGGGGTGAACCCTTGCCGACGGAAGGCATCCTGACCGTTTCCGATCTCCAGGGAAGGCGGCTCCGTCAGGTGCTCGTACCGGCAACGGCGTCCCAATGGCCGTTCCTTCCGGAAGACTTGGCCACAGGCTTGTATCTCGTCCGGTTGCAAAGCGGCCACCAGGTCCGTACCGGCAAACTGCTGCTTAAACAGTCCTTCTGACCCCGGTTGTGTCCCTCCGACGGCGGCAGCCGGTGGGGAAACGGGAAAAACAACAAAGGCATGAAGTACCTGGTGACGGGTGCCACCGGATTCATCGGCGGTGCGCTCTGCAAGGCCTTGGCCGACGAAGGTCATGAAGTGCGGGCCCTGTACCGGAATCCTTCGCGTGCGACGCCGCTGCAGACAGTCGAAGGTGTCCGGTTGTTTCAGGGTGACATCCTCCATCCGGAATCCCTCCGCCTGCCCATGCGCGGATGCGACGGGGTGTTCCATGTGGCGGCCTATGCGAAACCTTGGGCCCGGCATGCGGATACCTATTTCCGATTCAACGTGCAAGGGGCGAAACATGTCTTCCATGCCGCCCGGGCCGCCGCTGTCCGGCGGGTCGTCTTCACCTCCACGGCCGGTGTCATCAACCCTTCCACCATACCGGGGCAGCCTACCGATGAACAAACACCCCGGTCCGTACCCTATTTTACGGATTACGACCGCTCCAAATCGGAAGCGGAGAACTTGGCAGCGGATATGGCCAAAGCCGGAATGGAGGTGGTGACCGTCTGTCCTTCCCGTGTCTTCGGTCCCGGTGAACTCAGCGAAAGCAACGGCGTCACCCGGATGATCCGGTTTTTCCTGCAAGGACGCTTCCGCACCATCCCGGGGAGCGGTCGGAGCATCGGAAATTATGTGTTCATCGATGATGTTGTGCGCGGGCATCTGTTGGCCATGGAAGCGGGACGCAACGGGGAACGGTATATCCTCGGAGGCGAGAATGTCAGCTTCAACGCGTTCTTCGACCTGCTGTCCGATGTCAGCGGCTGCCGGATTTCCATGGTCCGCTTGCCGGTCCCCCTGATTTTGTTGGCCGCCCATGGGATGGAAGCATGGGCCCGGCTGACCGGCACCCCGCCGCTGCTAACCCCGCCTTGGGTCCGGAAATATCTCTACCACTGGGAATTGTCCATCGAAAAAGCCAGGACGGAGTTGGGCTACCGCCCGCTGCCCTTGGCCGAGGGACTCGACCGCACCATCGATTGGGTCTCGAAGGTCCGATAGGCTTCAACCAGTATCTTCATGATGGTACACGCGGGGCACGGCCGTTGCAGGCCAGGGGCGGTCCTCTTCCCGCGCTCGGATGTGCACGCCCTCCGGGGGGAGATGATCGGGACCTGATTGTTCAGGCGGGTCCTGCTGGCAGTCCCGAGGCCGTACGTCACGGGTAGCTGCAGATCCATCAGGACAAGGTCGTATCTGAATGCCATCGCTTTTTCCATTGTCACAACATCGTTTTCCACTATGTCCATCGTTACAAGATCCGTCCGGGTCTTCGGCACCTTGATGGTAGCCAGTTGATTGAGAAAATGGTGGAAGGTGCGGCGGTGAGACGGTGTATCGCCTTTGAGCATCCCCGGGGTCGGTATCTGCTGCAAGGGGAGGCGGACGAACAGCGCCGGACACGGCCGTCGGCGGCCCGGCTGACGCTTATCCCTCCCTGCCGTTTTTTTCCAGGTGCTTAAAGACTTCCGAAGGGGAGGGCTTGCCGGTCGGCAGCCCGAAGAAGGGTGCGGCATGGTCACCGTCAAGGCCTGCAGGACCGTGGCGGGAATGCCGGCCGTTCGCCCGAACTCCACCGACAGCTCGAACAGGCTGACGGCCGGTCGGTTCCTCTTCATTGGCTGGGACATCCGCCGGAAGGTGTCGCGCTGTATTGGATGAAATTCCCGAGGACGGACCTGGCGCCATTGCTTCAGCCGTAGCGGGTCTCCGATGGCCTGTTCAGACAGGTCTTCCCCTGGTCGGATGTCCGGTGACAGGCCGTCGGCAGCCGTGGGATTCGGACAAGAGCGACGATGGCAACCAAAAGGCAGACAACCCGAAGACTTAATCTGCATCCGCGTCCGTCTTCGACCGGTTCGGTTGATAGAAATTGAGCAAGTGGTGGCGTCCCAGGGAAAGTCCTACGATAACCTGGGAAAACTGGGGATGGCAGGGCGCGGCCCGGCCGCTGCTGCTCCATCTTCATTAGGACAAGCAGGTTGAGCAGGGGGGGGGATGTCATCGGGATTTGCACCCGGAACCTGCGGTCGGAAGGCGGAGCGGCCAATCCGGCGGGTCGCGCTAGCGGACGGGCGCCCAACCTCAGACAGCGCATGGATGAGGATTGCAGCATACTCCTTTCCATGGCATCACCCGACCGGCCGGATCCCTTTCGCTTTGACCGGGGAGCATAATCCCTGTCATGAAAAAAAAGTACACAAGATTATACCAATCAAATAATAAAAAAAATCCCGGTCATTCACCTCAAGTCTCCAAAATTCGTATCCCGGCAACACCGGGATACGGTGGGACAGTCAAATGGCCGCCAGGGCAGCGAAATCGTGCATCCCCTCGGATGATAGCGGAGCCGACCATTTGGGTTGTTCCCCAGCGGACCTCGGTTCCCAAGGGCGGTCTCCGTCAGCGGATCGGCCAAAGGAGCGGTAGGCTGCAAGCTGCCGACCAGGGAAGAGGGCGCTGTCTTCCGGCATGTGCAAGGCAGCCCGCATGCTGACCAGTTGGTGGCGGAAGCCTGCCATCCGGATCAAGTGGGTTTGTTTCGCGAGGTATGGCCCCGCCGCTGTTTTATCGAATAAATCATGATACGGGGCCTGCCTTTACACCGGGTGCACCATTTACAGGAAAGTGGACCGGGAAACCGCAGTGGCACCATTGTGCCATTCGCGTAAGCGAAGATTTGAGCAGGCCAGCGCATCACTCCGCCAACCAGGCTCGTTTCCCATTCCAATGTATGGAAGGACTTCTCCAGCCGGTACATGCCGGCCGAACGCAGGAGGGCGTACCGGATTAGACGTCACTGCGGGGCGCCGTCCGGCACATGTTTGACCAGGATGTCCTGTGCGCCCATGCGAAAGGCCTATTCCCCGAGCATGTCGTCTGAAGTCCCGCCCGGCACAATCACAGGAATCTGCCGGGCTCCGGTCGGGAAGTATGTCAATGTGCGGAATCCCTGGCAGTCCGACAGCGTCAACAGGATGATATCGACCGCCGGCTTGGCTGCCGGCCGGGTTCCCTTGGCAAGGCTTTCGGCTATCTGCAGCCCAAGGCGCAGCCTGCCGTTCCGGCGGGTCGCGGTCAGCCTGGCATGGCCGCCCGCATCCTGCGCAAGCGACAGGATCAGAAGGGTTGGGTTGCGATTCACCTGTCAGGTTTGGATGTTCGGACGGTCCATGACATGGGAAGTCGGTAGCGCCCCGTTCCGACGGAAACTTCAGGCCATGGAAGGCAAAGCCACGGTGTTGAGCCAGAAATCCTCGATCTTCCGAATGGCATGGAAGAACAGGTCGAAATCCACCGGTTTGCGGATGTAGCAGTTGACATGCAGGTAGTAGCTGGTCTTGATGTCCTGTTCTGCGAAGGAGGTCGTCAGAATAACGACCGGGATGCTGCGGAGCGTTTCGTCCCGCTTGATTTCCGCCAGGACTTCCTTTCCGTTTTTCCTGGGCAGGTTGAGGTCGAGTATGATCAGGTCGGGGGTATGCACAGTCTCGAACGGAGCGTTTTTCCGTAGGTATTGGATGGCTTCGACCCCATCGGTTGCCACCTCGAGGTTTATTTTTATTTTTACTTCCTTGAAGGCTTCCTGGGCTAAACGGATGTCACCGGGGTTATCTTCAACGAGTAAAATGTTTACAGGTCTGGATTTTCTCATTGACGGACGATTGGTGATTGGTCAAGGTACAATCATCGGGGTTTCGGGAGCGTCGGGCTCCGGCGGCGGGCGACCCCCCGAAAGTGGACGCCACGATACCGAGACGACAGTCCGGGCAGGGACGCTTGCCTCCGGATTTCCGCGGGTTGTCGGTACGGATGTGGAAGGTGAATGTCTGTTCGGCTGATCGGCAATGGGAAGAAGGACAAAACAGCACACCATGCAAACTTTGCACCAATTACAAGACCTGTTCGGAAAATACATGGGGTCGCAATCCTTTCGCTCGGAGCCCCTGACCTTGTACGAACCCATCGGATACATCCTGTCCCTTGGTGGCAAGCGGTTGCGTCCGGCCATGGTGCTGGCAGGTCATTCCCTGTTCTCCGAGGATGTCCGGCCTTCCCTGCCGGCCGCGATGGCGGTGGAGGTGTTCCACAACTTCACCCTGGTTCATGATGACATCATGGACGAAGCGCCGCTGCGACGGGGAAAGCCGACGGTTCACTACCGGTATGGGTTGAACAATGGGATCCTTTCCGGTGATGCGATGCTGATATTGGCATACCAGTACCTGATGCAGGAACCCCATGCACGCCAGTGGGACGTCCTGCGCATCTTCAATGACACGGCCCTGGCTGTGTGTCAAGGGCAGCAGTACGACATGGATTTCGAGGGCCGGAAGGATGTCACCATCCCGGAATATCTCGGGATGATCCGACGGAAGACGGCGGTCTTGCTGGCCGCCGCCCTGCAGATCGGGGCCTTGCGGGGCGGTGCTTCCGACAAGGATGCCGCCGCCCTGTATACATTCGGGGAGAAGATAGGGATGGCCTTTCAGTTGCAGGACGATGTGTTGGATACGTTCGGAGACCAGGTCATGGTTGGAAAGCGGGCCGGAGGCGACATCATGCAGAACAAGAAAACCTATCTTTACCTGTATGCGCTCGATCGGGCGGATGCACCCACGGCAGACCGTCTTCGTCGGTATTACGATGGCACTCCGTACGATGAAACGGAGAAAGTCTCCGCGGTCCGGCAGATATTCCAGGACCTGGGAGTCGAGCAGGCGGCGGGTTCGCTGCAAATGGACTATTTCCAGGAGGGAATGGAGGCGCTGTCTTCGGTAGCCGGTGACGCCGCGCAGCGCCAGATGCTGCGGCAATTTGCGGAGGCTTTGCTGGCGCGCAAAGGATGAACCTCTTTCCGCAGTCGGATGCGGCAAGAAAAAAGGAGCAACCACCGAAGCAGCTACTCCTCACACTATGAAACACTATAATCTTGAGGCTTCCGTCGGCTGCGGCGATGTGCGTCTTCAGCTTTCGGAGCGGATTGGTCGCAAATCATGGACATTTTAAGACAAGCCAAAGATAATCATTTGCTGATTCTTACAAAAAAATGTAAGCGAAATATTGCAACATGGTAAACGGTTTGGCCATTCATTGGCAAATTTGCCGGAGGGGCCGGTCGGAAACCGGAAGAGCTGTTTTTGCAAGTCCAACATCATCAAAATACAAAAGCATGAAAAAGACAGTGTTAATGTGGATGGCGGTGGTCGCCGCCAGTGCCGGGCTCCGGGCACAGGACGCTCGGGAGGAAGCGCTCCGGCAACTGCAGGTGGATGTCGTCTACCTGGCATCGGATCTGCTGGAAGGTCGGGAAACGGGCCGCAAGGGAGAGGAAATGGCCGCCGCCTACATTGCAGGCCGTCTGCGACAGATCGGGGTGGAACCCGGCGGTACCGATGGAAACTGGTACAAATCCTTTGATTTCCGACTTGGGGCCAACCCGCACACGGCGGAAGGGGGGGAAGCACGAACGGGCAGGAATGTACTTGGTTTCATCGACAACGACGCACCACAGACAATTGTGATTGGTGCGCATTACGACCATCTCGGGCTCGGGCTACCCGGGGCTTCCCTGCATACGGAAGGGCCGGCGGTACACAACGGCGCCGACGACAATGCCAGCGGGGTCGCCGCCTTGTTGTTCCTTGCCGCATACCTCAGGCAGTCCGCCGCGAAATCCAACAACTACCTGTTCCTGGCATTCTCCGGGGAGGAACTGGGCTTGTTCGGTTCCAAGAAATTCGTGGAACAGCCTACCATCGACCTCGGCCAGGTCAATTATATGCTCAATATGGACATGGTCGGTCGGCTGAACGAAGAGAAGGTGCTGGCCGTAAATGGTACAGGTACTTCTCCCGTCTGGCAGGAAGCGCTCGGCAAGGTACAGGTGGGCGGCATCCGGCCCAAGACTTCCGACAGCGGGGTAGGGCCATCGGACCATACATCGTTCTACCTTGCGGATATCCCCGTCCTCCATTTCTTCACCGGCCAGCATGCCGATTATCACAAGCCGAGTGACGACAGCGAGCTGATCAACTACGAAGGTTTGTACGATGTGTCCTTGTACATCGGCCGGTTGGTGGAAGCCCTCGACGGTTCCGGAAAAATTGCGTTCACCAAGACAAAGGACACGACCCAGCAGGCCGCCAGCTTCAAGGTGACCCTCGGTGTCATGCCGGATTATGTCTTCGACGGTGAGGGGATGCGGATCGATGCCGTACTCGACGGCCGGCCGGCCCAACTGGGCGGATTGGAAAAGGGTGATGTCGTCATCGGTATCGGCGACAAGGAAGTCCGCAACATCTACGACTATATGGAGGGCCTCAGCCTGTTCAAAAAAGGGGATGCCACCGTCGTTAGGATTCTGCGCAAAGGGCAGCCCATGGAACGGGAAGTTCAGTTCTGAGAAGGCCGGATCCGTCCGTCCGCCCCGATGAGGAGTCCGGATTCGGGGAAATCTGCCTGGCTGAGCTGGCGGATGAGCCGGGCCGCCTCCCCACTGTCGTCGGGATACGGTCCGTGCGGCTTGCGTTGATAGTACGATACGATGTTCCCGTGCAGAAAGGCGCCTTTGGCATCGGTGAATACCTCCAGTAGCGGCGCTGCGCCGGCGGGCCCTTGCAGGCTGAAGCGGCCGTAGGTGCAGAAGTTGCCGAGGCTGTATGCGATGAGCCGTCCCTTGTACAGCTCCATGGCCCGGGGAACATGCGGGCCATGACCCAGGACAAGGTCTGCCCCGGCATCGATGACGGCATGTGAAAAGGCGTGTACGTTTCCGCGGTTTTCCCCCAGGTAGGTCTCCGTCTTTCGGGGTACGTGCTGGTTGTCGGCGCCTTCCGCCCCACCGTGAAAGGATACCACCACCACATCGCTGCGCTTTTCCAGGTCGGCGACGATCGATGCCGCCCGGCGGATGTCGCGGATGTCACAGGTGCCGCTGTTGGGTGCGAATGCGCAGAATCCGATGCGGAGCCCTTCGCGGGTGATCACCACCGATTCGTGCGTGCCGGCCCAGCCTGCGTAGGCGATGCCGTGGGACTGGAGGGCAGCTTGGGTTCCTTTACGGCCGGCCGGCCCGAAATCTCCGGAATGGTTGTTGGCTACGCTCAGCAGGTCGAATCCGGCATCAGCCAGGTGTGCCGCATAGGCCGCCGGCGACCGGAACACATAGCATTTGCTTTGGTCCCGACATTGCTTGGGCGTCCCTGCCCCGTCGAATATCGTCCCTTCCAGGTTGCCGACGGTCACATCCGCAGACAAAAGGATGGGGAGCGCCTTCGCCAACAGGTCCCTGCCTTCGTTGGGCGGAAGATAGTTCGGGGAGGGGTAATTGGTACCCAGCATGATGTCTCCGACGCCGATGATGTGCAGCGTGTCCGCTGTTTGGGTCCGCAGCAAGGGGAAACCTGATAGGAAAAAGATGGAAACAAGGATGTGGCGTCTCAGTCGGTAGTTCATGTCAGTTCGTCGGGTTGCGGTGGCATCAGGGAAAAGTCGCAATCATGCACGGACGCATCCTTCCGCCACAGTCTTTCTGCCGTGCGATACGACCTCCTGCATCCGGCGGGGGGATTCAAGGAGTGACTAGGTCAGATTCAGGGCGTAAACCAAATTATCGGGTCACAAATGCTTGGGAGGACAGCTTTTCCCGCGAGCGAATCCTCTCCCGCGCTTCGACACCCGTGTCCTGCGCCGGGTGCCCCGCACTGCGAAGCGGGGAGCAGAATGTCACTGATAAAAAGGCGAATAAGTACGCAATCCACTTGCTATCAACAAATTAAAAAAAATCCCTGTGATTAGCCTGATTCTAAAAATTCGCGTACCAGCCTTCCCGAGAAGCGGGAAAAAGATCCGCTTCCAACGAATCCGCCGTTCCGTCGCCGCTTCGGCCGCGACATGGCGTATCAACTCAAATCAAAGCCGAACCGACAATTTGGTTTGCGCCCAAGAGATATTCCTGCGGGGAATTTAATTCAGCTCATGTGGCCCGGTGCAAGGGTCGGATGACGGCTGGCACCGAATCCAGTCTACATCGGAGGACACGGAGGGCGGGGAAGGCCGACAGAGATCGGGCAAAGTAAGCCGAAGACCAGGAATGGCCAGCCTTGGGTCAGTCAAAGGACTGGTTGTCGATTTCGGACAGGCGGACCAGTTCGTCATATTCCTTGGGTGACAAACCGTCCATCACGAAATCGATGGGGTTCACGGCCTTTCCTTTGTAGTGAACCTCATAATGGCAATGCGGGGCGGTCGATGTGCCGGAACTTCCCACGGTGCCGATCTGGGATCCCTTCTTTACTTTTTGACCGACCTTCACGCTGACGGTCGACATATGGCCGTACAGGGTCTTGTATCCGAAGCCGTGGTTGATGACGATGTGCAGACCGTATCCGCTGCGTTTGTTCTCCACTTCCTCGACCACGCCGTCACCGGTGGCTTGGATGGGAGTGCCTTTCGGTGCGGAGAAGTCGATGCCGGTGTGCATGCGGACGATCTTATGGATCGGGTGCATCCGGAATCCGAAGCCGGACAACAATTCCACCCCGCGGTTCAGTTTGTCCGAGCGTATCGGCTTGATGGAGGGAACCGAAGCCAGCCGGTCTCCCTTCTTCCGGGCCATTTCTTCTATGTCCTCCAGGGATTTGGACTGAATCACCATCTGCCGCTTGAGTTTGTCGACCTTCTGGCGCAATTCCGCCATGATGTTACCGGTGCGGTTGAAGTTCTGCAATTCGGAGTAACGTTCGGAACCACCGACACCCCCTTCCCAGATGTTGTCATCGACGGGATCCATTTCCAATACCACCCGGTGGATGGCGCGGTCCCGTTCCCGCAGATTCGTCAATTCACCGGACAACAGATTGAAATCCTTTTCCAACAAGACCAGTTGTCCTTTCAGCTGCTCGATTTCCTGCATGTACAACCGTTCCTTGATGCTGGGAAGGAACCGCCAGCTCACCGAAACCAACAACAGGCTGGTCACCAATATCGCGGACTGCAGACTCAGAAATCGCATGAACCGTTCCGTAAGGGACAAGGTGCGGCGTTCGAACTGCAAGGTCACATGGTTGTAATGGATTTCCTCCCGGTTACGGAAGAACAGCATCCTGGGTATGTATAACAACAGATTGATCGGTGCCATCAGGATGGACTTCAACCAACCTGCCAATGGTCGGAATATCATGCGGAACGTGCCTTTTCTTGGTGTATGTTTTTTGCTGTCCGAATTTTCTCGTCTCATACGCATGGTGATGTTTCAATAAGCTACTTTTGCAACGTCTCTCCAGCCTTGACCAAACTGAATGTCATGACCAGGCCGCGCTTGGGCAGGTCCCTGGTGTTTCCCTTCCGGCTGGCAATGTTTTGGATCAAATGTTCAAAAGGAGCGGCCGCAAGCACGGCCTAAGCAGTGGTGCTCTTTGAAAAGGGAGCGGAAGCCGGCTCCAGGAACCGGCCTTGCATTCGTTCTCTCGTATGTCTGAATGCCCTTGTGCGGAGACAATAAGCAAATATGAACATTATCCGTTGAAATTCGGCAAGGCCACGCAAAAAAATTATACCTTCCGACGATGGAAGTCATTGTTTAAGACATATCGCTATGTTTAACAGTTCTTATTGAATTGAAATAAGAATTATTTAAAGTATAAAAATTGGTATGGATTTGATTGGAAACATATTGAAAATCCATCATCCTTTGTTTAGGTCGGTAATTGTATAAAAATAACTATATATGACAGCCAGGGAAATCCGCCAAACCTTCCTTTCCTTTTTTGAATCCAAGCAGCATAAGATCGTGCCGTCCGCTCCGATCGTGAACAAGGACGACCCGACGCTGCTGTTCACCAACGCCGGCATGAACCAGTTCAAGGACTATTTCCTGGGTACCCAGGTGCCGGCTTCCCGTCGGGTGGCCGACACGCAGAAATGCCTGCGGGTAAGTGGCAAGCACAACGACCTGGAGGAGGTCGGCCGGGACGGATATCACCATACCATGTTCGAGATGCTGGGGAATTGGTCCTTCGGGGATTATTTCAAGCGGGAGGCTATCGAATGGTCCTGGGAGCTGCTGACCAAGGTGTACGGCCTGCCGCCCGACCGACTTTACGCCACCGTCTTCGAGGGTAGTCCGGCCGATGGGCTCGCTGCGGATACCGAGGCGCTGGAATATTGGAAACGATGGTTGCCGGAGGAGCACATCCTCTTCGGCAACAAGAAAGACAATTTCTGGGAGATGGGGGATACAGGGCCCTGCGGCCCCTGTTCCGAAATCCATATAGACTTGCGCAGCGAAGCGGAGCGGAACCGCATTCCGGGTGCCACCCTCGTCAACACCGGCGACCCGCTCGTGGTGGAAATATGGAACAACGTCTTCATCCAGTTCAATCGCAAGGCCGACGGTGCCCTCGAGGAGCTGCCGGACAAACATGTCGACACCGGCATGGGTTTCGAACGGCTGGCCATGGCCATCCAGGGAAAAACCGCCACCTACGATACCGATATCTTCACCCCCCTGCTGCTCTTCATCGAAAACGAGACGGGCATCCGCTACCAGGGATGGTACCCTGCCACCCTGGACGAAATCCCGGACGCCGCAGGCATGGCGGACATCGCCATGCGGGTCGTGGCAGACCATATCCGGGCCGTCGCCTTCACCATTGCGGACGGCCAGCTGCCCGGCAATTCCGGCGCCGGATATGTGATCCGGCGGATCCTCCGGCGGGCCGTCCGTTATTACTACTCCTTCCTGCATGTCCGCGAACCTTTCCTCTGCCGTCTCATCCCCCTCCTGGCCGACCGCTACGACGGCGTGTTTCCGGAGCTCAAGGCGCAACAGCAGCAGGTGGCGAACATCATCCGGGGAGAGGAAAAGGCTTTCCTCCATACCCTGGAGAACGGCCTTCGTCGCTTCGCGGACCTGCCGGTCCGCGAAGGTGTCATCGCCGGTTCCGATGCCTTCGAACTTTACGACACCTTCGGATTCCCCATCGACCTCACCCGCCTCATGGCCGCCGAAAAAGGCTGGCAGGTGGACGAGGAAGGCTTCCGACTGGCCATGCAGACACAAAAGGAAAGAGCCCGCGCCGCCGCCGCCAAGGAAACCGGCGACTGGCAGGTGCTCCGCCAGGGGGAAGACGTCCTGTTCCTGGGATATGACCAACTGCTGGTCGAGGACGCCCGCATCCTGCGCTATCGCACCGTGAAGACAAACAAGGACACCACTTGCCACCTCGTGCTGAACCGCACCCCTTTCTATGCGGAGAGCGGCGGCCAACACGGTGATGTCGGTACCCTCACCGTCGGCTCGGAAATCATCCGGGTCCTGGATACCAAAAAGGAAAACGAACTCTTCGTCCATGTCGTGGACAGATTCCCGGATGACCTGACCGCACCCGTGACCGCCACCGTCGACCCGGACCGCCGCCAACGTGTCTGCTGCAACCACTCCGCCGCACACCTTCTGCATGCGGCCCTCCACCAGGTCCTCGGACCCCATGCCCTGCAAAAGGGGCAGGATGTGGACGACGAACGTCTCCGGTTCGATTTCTCGCACTTCCAGAAACCGACGGATGAGGAACTCCGCCGCCTGGAGGCGCTCGTCAATCAGAAAATCCGGGAAAACATTCCCCTGCAGGAATTCCGCGAGGTCCCCCTCGCAGATGCCCGGGAAATGGGCGCCATGATGCTGTTCGGTGAGAAATACGGCGACCAGGTCCGCGTCATCACCTTCGATCCCTCTTTCAGTCGGGAACTTTGCGGTGGTACCCACGTCCGCGCCACCGGTGAAATCGGCCTGTTCCGCATCGTATCCGAAAGCGCCGTGGCCGCCGGTGTCCGCCGCATCGAAGGTGTGACCGCCGCCGGTGCCGATGCTTTCCTCCAGGAACGCCTCGACACACTTTCCGACATCCGCCAACTCCTCAAGGGCGCCCAGGACCCCCTCAAGGCCCTGCTCTCGATGCAGGAGGAACTGAAAGGCTTGAGAAAACAGGTGGAACAACTCTCCGCCGCCCAGGCCCAGGCCATCAAGGCCGAACTCAAGGACAAGGCGGAGCCTGTGAACGGCATCCGGCTCGTCGCCGCCCTCGTCCCCTTGCAGGACAGCAACGCCCTCAAGTCGCTCGCATTCCAACTGGAACAGGAACTGGACCGCGCCTGCATCGTCCTCGGCGCCATCATCGATGGCAAACCCCTGTTGATGGTGGCGGTCAGCAAGGAACTCACCACGCCCGACCCAGGCATCCATGCCGGCCATATCGTCCGCGAACTGGCCAGGGAAATCCAGGGCGGCGGCGGCGGACAACCTTTCTTCGCCTCCGCCGGCGGCAAGGATCCCGACGGTCTGCCACGTGCGATCCGGAAGGCGGCTTCCCTCCTGCCCGGCTGACCCGCCCATCCGGTAGGCCGCTCCGCTTCCTGTTCCGGTCGTGCTTTCTTCGCGTGGGAAGCCCCTATGCGCGTTTCAGGGGGCATGGCAGCCATCGGGTCGGGCACACCGCTGCCTCGACCCGATGCCACTGTCTGCCGGCATCGGCTCCGCCGGATTGGCACGATATTCTTATTTGTTTGTAGACGGTGTTTTTCGAACCGATCGACCCTCCTTTCTAAAGCGCTGAAAAAATGATGCGGCCTTGTTTGCCGGAATGTTGTTCACGCTTTATATTTGTATTTGTCTTACCACTGCTGCTCTTCGGAATTGATTCAACGTTCCGTTTCCTTGACATCGATTTCGGTCGTATTCGTTCACTGGTACAAGAAAAAGTCAGCGGGCAGCACCTGGATTCCATCCTCCCTGTGGCTTTCCGATTGGTCGCCGACCATGCGCTTGCATACGGCTTCCTGACACCTATGGTGTTGGAATTGTACGGTCTGCCTCAGAACCCTCCCGAACTTCCGATGAACCCATCTGCTGCAAAACGGTGGCCTGTCTCGCGTAAAGTCCTCCCCTGACCATTCCGTCCACATGGCGGCCTGAAGTCCCGCAGGTCATTTGCAGCCGTCATCTTCCGGCGGCGAATGGCAGGTGCTGGGTCAGTGTGATCACCGATGCCTGCGCGCATGGCACTTTGTAAAATCAACGACATGAATCCGGTTATAGAACAGACAAAAGACTTCCTGGTCAGCGAGTTGCAACTGCCTTTGCCTGAAACCGAATTGCAGGACGACACGCCGCTGCTCAGCAGCCGGCTCATCGATTCCATATCCACCCTCCTGTTGGTGGAGTTTCTGGAGAAGACCTTCCGGATCTCCTTTCATCCGCATGAGGTGAACAACGACAACCTGGATACGCTTGCGGCGATCGCAGCCTTTGTGGCGCATAAACAGCAGCCCCGTGCAACGGCTGGATGACTGCCTGCGGCAGGCTGCCGCAAAATGGCCGCACCGGCCCGCCTGCATAGGGGAGGACGGTGCCGACCTGCGGTACCGTTCGTTGGCCGATGCAGCTGCCCGGATGTCCGACAGGCTCCGCACTGCGGGTGTCCGGCCGGGTGACCGGGTCGGGCTCTGTCTTCCCAAGTCGGTCGGTACGGTGGCGGCACTCTTCGGCATCCTGTCGGCGGATGCCGTGTATGTTCCCCTGGATCCGCTGGCGCCCTTGCAAAGAAACCAATATATACTTGCGGATTGCGGGGCGCGGATGTTGCTGACGAGTGTTGGCCAGGCGGAGTTGTTTGTGCAATCGGCCGGGATACCGGCGGATACGTTGCCGACGGAAGATCCTTCGGTGGTCCTCTTGGTTTTCCGGCGGCCAACGGCGTCCCGCCCCGAATGGCCGGAAGGTCTGGCGTACATACTGTATACCTCCGGGTCCACCGGCCAGCCGAAAGGCGTGATGTTGCGGCACGACAATGCCTTGTGTTTTGTGGAGTGGGCCGCCCGGGAATACCGGCTTGGCCCGGACGATGTGTTCAGCTCCCTGGCGCCTTTGCATTTCGACCTGTCGGTCTTCGACCTGTTCTGCTCCGTCCTGTCCGGCGGCACCTTGCTGCTCATCGACCAGGCGACCACCCGCAATCCGATGTTGCTGGCCGAAAGGCTTCACCGTTTCGGCGTGACGGTGTGCTATGCGACACCGACCACGTTGAAATTGTTGCTTCGTTTCGGGAAGTTGCCGTCCTGCCGGTGGCAAGGCCCGCGGCTGGTGCTCTTCGCCGGCGAGGTATTTCAGGCAGCACCTTTGCACAGGCTGCAACAGATTTGGTCAGGAGCGGAATATTACAACCTGTACGGGCCGACGGAAACGAACGTGTGCACCTTTTTCAAGGTGCCTGTCCCCGTTCCGGCGGATCGGTCGATACCGTTCCCCATCGGCAGACCCTGTCCTTATGCGCAGTGCCTGTTGTGGGACGGGCTTGTGGCGATGCCCTTGCGCCCCGGTTTGCAGGGAGAGCTGCTGGTCTCCGGCCGTTCCGTCATGGCCGGTTATGTCGGCTCCGCGGACCTGTCGCAACAACGATGGGTGCATCACCAGGCCCGGAACTGGTACCGGACGGGCGACCAGGTGGTCGTGGACGAATCGGGCGACCTGGTCTTCATCGGCCGGCTGGACCGCATGGTCAAACGGCATGGATACCGCATTGAGCTGGGAGAGGTGGAAGCCGGCATGCTGGGACACCCGTTCATTGGCGATGCCTGCGCCGTATGGCTCGCCGGAGAAGGGGGAAAGGACGGGCGGATCGTGGTCTTCTATACGACCCCGGCAGGGGAAGGACCAGTGTCCGTCCTGGACCTGACGGTCTTTCTCCAGGACAAATTGCCGGCCTATATGCTGCCGGACCAGTATGTCCATTTGTCGGAAATACCCGGAACGAGTACGCAAAAAGCGGATTATCAACAATTGGCGAGGCTGGCGGAGGCCCTTGGCAAGACCCTGCCGGCATAATGGGACCGGCCTGCCGGTCTGACAACCGATCTATGTACGATTTTGAGCCGGGGCCAGCCCGGCAGGCATTGCGGGAGGAAATCATCGCCTTCGCACGGGACCACCTGAACGAGGGTGTTGCCGGGCGCGACCGGGACGGGTATTTCTGCCGCCGATGGTGGGAAAACGCCGCCCGCATCGGGTTGCCGGGACTGGCCATACCGGAACAGTACGGTGGGCGTGGCCTGGACCCGCTCTCCGTGACCCTGGCACTGGAGGCCCTCGGTTATGCTTGCCGGGATAACGGCATGAGTTTCGCCTTGTCGGCGCACCTGCTTGCCTGCGTCGTGCCGCTCTGGCTGTATGGGTCGGAGGAATTGCGGCGGGAATACCTGCCGGGCTTGTGCCAGGGCCAATGGGTCGCAGCCAACGCCATGTCCGAACCGGAAGGCGGATCCGATGCCTTTTCCATGCGGACGGTCGGCGTCGAATCGGCGGGCGGCTTCCGGATCAAAGGCACCAAGACCTTCGTCAGCAACGGTCCGGTGGCCGACCAGGTGCTGTTGTATGCCGCCACCGCGCCCGGCAAGGGACAGCTCGCTGGCATCACGGCCTTCTGGCTGGATACCGACCGCCTGCCTCTGCGCCGGAGCGGCCCATTGGACACCATGGGGCTGCGCAGCTGCCCGTTGGGGGAGCTATACCTGGAGGAAATTCTCGTAGAAGATCGTTTCGTAGTGGGTACACCAAACCGGGGCGCCTTGGTCTTCCACCGCTCCATGGATTGGGAACGGACCTGTCTGGCAGGTTGCCACCTCGGTACGATACAATGGCTGCTGGAGCGGGCGGTCCGGCATTTGCGCGGACAAAGCGCACCGCAGGGCACGACGACAGGGCGGGACCGCCAGGCGGCCGCCCACGCCTTGGCCCGCCTGCGGACAAAATGGGAGGCGGCGCGCTGGCTGGCGTACGCCACCGCCTGGAAATTGGGACAAGGTCAGCCGGTCAGCCGGGAGGCAGCCATGACGAAGTGGACGGTCAGCGAATTGCTGAAGGAAGCCACCGGTACGGTGACCGGCCTGCTCGGCCGGGAAGGAACCACCAACGACGACCTGGAAAGGACGCTGCGGGATGCCGTCAGCAGCACCCTGTATTCCGGTACCTCCGAAATCCAACTGAACATCATCGCACAGTCCATGGGATGCTGACACCAGCGTTCCCCGACACCTGCGATGCCATGCCATTACTTTAACACCGGCGTATCCGGACGCACAAAGCCTCCGGACTCCGCCATCACCAAAACAAGCACTTCCGCGCATGAAAACCACATTCGACACCATCGTCATCGGCGGCGGTCCCGCAGGTTCCACCATGGCCAGCTACCTGGCCAGGGCCGGTCGGGAGGTCCTCGTCCTGGAAAAAGAGCGGTTTCCGAGGGAACACATCGGGGAATCCATGTTGCCCTTCTGTTACGACCTTTTCGAGGACCTCGGCGTATTGCCGGACATGAAAGCGAACTTCAGCCGGAAACCCGGCGTCACCTTCGCCAACATCGACGGCAGCCAGTCTTCCCATTGGTGCTTCAACCGGGTCATCAAAGGACCCCAAAGTCTTTCGTTTCATGCACGTCGCTCGGAATTCGATGACCTGCTCCTGCGGAACAGCCGCCGGGAAGGGGCGGTCGTCCTGGAGGAAACCAAGGTGACTGCCGTGGACCTCGGACAACCCGGCGACCCTGCCAAGGTTTCGGCGGTGTCCGCCGATGGGAAATCCCATGACTTCCAGGCTAAGTTCGTGGTGGATGCCAGCGGACAGGATGCCTTCCTGCCACGTCAACTTGGAAGCCAGCGGCCTTTCTCCCGCCTGAACGTCCGGCTCGCCCTGTCCAGCCACTGGAAAAATGCGAATCTCGACGATTCCCTGGCCAACGGCAATATCAAAATCGTCCATCTCGGAGGGGAAAAACTGGGTTGGATCTGGATGATCCCCCTCCGCGATGACCGGCTCAGCATCGGACTCGCCTTGAACATGAGCTATGCACAAGGCCAACGCAGGTCGCTCCAGGCAATCCATGGCAGCCGCCATTGGCAGCAGGCCCTCTATCTGCAGGAACTGCGTTCCTCCCCCCTGGTACAGGAGGTCCTGCAAGGTGCCGAGATGTACTGGGATGTCGTCAGCAACGGCGATTTCTCCTACTACGCCGAGGAAAAGTACGGTCATAATTTCGCCATGGTCGGCGATGCAGCCGCATTCCTGGACCCCATCTTCTCCAGCGGCATCTACCTGGGTATGTCCGCCGCCAAAACAGTGGCGGGGGCCATCGACGACTGCCTGCGTACCGGCGACCCCGACGGTCTTCGGAAAGCCTATGAAAACCTGGCCGGCGGCTATCGCGTCGTGGAGGAGCTGATCTGCACCTTCTACGAACCCAATGCCATCACCTTGTCGGAATTGGGTGACGGCAGCCGCTTCAGTTACGAACAGTTCGAAGCCGCCTACAGTATCCTCCACCTGCTGTTGGCAGGCGATTTCTTCTCCGAGCACGAGCGGTACCTCAAGGCTATCCAGGCCCTGCGAAACCGGTCCATGATCGATAAGTTCAAGCAGATCGCCGGCCACCAGGATGCCGACCTGGCCAACCAGGTCTGTGAAATGCCCCAAATGACGTACGCAGGATGAACTATCGGAACCATTGGGAGGCGTTCTACCGGCAGACGTACCTGACCGGGGAAGCGAAAGCACTGTGGGATGTCCCGCCCGAGCAGGCGGTGGAGAGAGACCTGCCGCTGTTCCGGGACCATTTCGAGAAGGGTATCCCTGTCCTCGACCTGGGCTGCGGTACGGGCGGACAGTCGCTCGCCTTGGCAAGGCAGTTCCCCCGTGTCATCGGCGTCGATGTGTCGGAGAAGGCATTGAGCCTGGCTTCCTCCCGGACATCCGGTGAGCATCCCGCCTTCTTTCTGCTCGACATCACGGACCGGGCTGGATGCCGCCGGCTGTCGGAAGAATGGGGCGATGTCAACATCTATCTCCGTGGGGTCCTGCACCAGTTCGGCGCGGCCCACCTTTCGTTGGCCATCGGCCACCTCTCGTTGTTGATGGGGCGGACAGGGGCTGTTTTCCTGGTGGAGGTGGCGGATGGTATCCGGGATTATTTCGGTACCCAAGTGCCGGATTTTCACCGCTTGCCACCACCCGTGCAACGGGTGTTTGTGAGCCACCTGCCACCTAAAGGACTTAGTCTCGATAAATTTTCCCGGTTGTTCCCTTCGGGGAAATTCCGGTTGCTTCGGTCGGGCACAACCGGTTTGGCGACCAACCTCCGTTTTGCCGATGGCTCACCGGTGGAGATACCGGCGGTGTTTGCTGTCCTTCGAAACGGGTGACCGGCCTGTGCGGCGTTCCGACGCCTCGCCGGTTCCGCATGTCAGGTAGTTCTTAATGAAAAAATCTTCCATATGAAAAGAAAAACGCACTTGGTTTGGCTTCCGCTGTTTTTGCTGGCGGTCGCCTGTTCGGATGATTATGTCGGCCGTGACGGCAAGGGAAACCAGGCCGCCCGGATGGAAAATTTCAACAAGCTGAGCACGGAAGCGCTCCGGGACAAGGTTGTCCTACAGGTATTCCAATTTGTCGAGAAACGAGGCATCGACCTGGATGAGGACCAACAATCCGGTGTCCGGCGCCTGGTGGAAGCGATGGACTGGTCGGGCGATCGGAACCGTGCCTCCTTGAAGGCACGTCGTGACCAGTTGGTAGAAAGGGTCCGGCAAGAGATTCTCACGGAGGCGCAACGGGAAAAGTTCAAGGACATAAGACGTTGAGGGAGCCTGCGGTGTCGGGGAGACAGGATGTCTCCCGATTTTCTTTCGGCCGGTTCCTGTCGGCCATACATCCTAATTCCTGTCGAGATGAAAAGTGATTTGTCGATCCTATCCTTTCTTACGGTCCGTGCCGATGCTTCCGGCGGGCATGCCGTCCTGACCTTACCGGAATGGACGAAGGTCATGGCGGTGCTTTTGCTGAGTGCGGCAACCATCCGGTTGTTCCACCTGGAGGAGGACCTCCACCTTCCGCAGCTGATGCCCTACTTGGTGGGTGGCGTGGCGGTGTATACCCTGCTGCCCTTGTCATGTCGACTGCCGTCGCTGCTGTTGCTGAACCTGGTGGCCATGGTCGGCTTGTTGGGCTGGTCGGATGGGTTCCTGCTGGCCGGATTGTCCCTCGGACTGTTCGGCCTGGCCCATCTGCCGCTGTCCATTTCTTACCGGATGCTGGCCGTGACGGCGGCAGGCCTGCTGCTGGCCTTGCTCCGTGCGGGTTGGCTGTCCTGGGTCGACCACCCGCGGGTGCTTTCCATCCTCGGTTCCCTGTTCATGTTCCGGATGATCCTTTACATGTACGAAATGCGTTTCGACAAAAGCCCGGCGTCCTTCGGTTGGCATCGGCTGGCCTACTTTTTCATGCTGCCCAACCTCGTCCTGCTGATTTTTCCCACCGTGGATTATCAGACTTTCATCCGTGGGTACTATGCAAAACCCGCTTACGAAATCCATCGGACCGCCTTGTTACGGATAGCCAACGGTATCTTCCACCTGTTGATGTACCGCTTGGTGTACTATTATCTGTTGCCGAATCCTGCCGAGGTGGACGGATTGCTCCAAGGTGCGCAATACCTGGTCGTATCCTATCTGCTGATCATCCGTTTGGCGGGGCTCTTCCATTTGTCGGTGGGTATTCTTGGGTTGTTCGGATTCGATTTGCCGCCGGTCTTCCGACATTATTTTTTTGCGGACAGTTTCAGCGACCTTTGGCGTCGAATCAACATCTATTGGCGTGAATTTGTGGTGAAGTTGTTCTACATGCCCCTGTATTTCAAATTCAAGCGACATGGCCAGGTCTTCGGAATGACCGTCGCTATACTGCTCGTTTTCGTCGTGAACGCCTTCCTGCACAGCTATCAATGGTTCTGGATCCGAGGAGACTTCACCTTGACAGCGCAGGATGCGATCTTCTGGTCGGTTTTCGGGATGGCTGTGGCCGTGAACGGGATTCAGGAAACGAAACGAAAGCGCAGCCCCGGATTTCCGGGACGGTTCTCCCTGCGGGCGGCCGGACTTCGGATGCTCCGGATCATGGGGGTCTTCCTTTCGATGGTCTTCCTTTGGTCCTTCTGGACCAGCGAATCCATCGCCACGTGGTGGACCCTCCTGAAAAGTATGGCCCATGGATCCATGGCGGAGGTGCTGCTCTTGCTGGGACTGGCTTCGGGGGTGTTCCTGTCGGGCGTGCTGTTCCAGTACCTGTATGCCCGCCGGAAGTCGGCATCGGTCCTGCGACAGACCGAAACGGATGTCTCCTTGCGCTGGGTCGCTTCCGGCCTGTTGCTCCTGACCTTGTTCGGCTTGCCAGGCTGCTATGAAAAATTGGAACGGAAGCTCTCCGTTTCCTTGGATCCGGTCCTGTATACCCGGCTGAACACGTACGACGCCGATAGGGAGTTCGAGGGCTATTATGAAGAATTGCTGGAACGCAACGACCTGGACTCGCGCTTGTCG
Source organism: Bacteroidota bacterium (assembly GCA_041163745.1). Taxonomy (GTDB): domain Bacteria; phylum Bacteroidota; class Bacteroidia; order Chitinophagales; family Saprospiraceae; genus UBA6168. The sequence goes on along the minus strand of JBEAQU010000068.1, from coordinate 30,989 downwards.
GCAAGAACGAAGGAGAAACCCAGGAAAGATCGGCTTGTGGATAGGTTGTCAACGACAAAATTGCAGGATATACGACAAAAGAGCCTGACGCCCCTGCACCGAATCTTCGCCAAAGGGGCTTGGGTAACGACAAACGAATTCGGCATGCGCGACCGGGCCTACGCTTTGGCAAAAGCGCCCAACACCCTTCGGATTGTCCTCTTGGGCGGATCCGTCGAAATGGGAACCGGCGTGTCCGATGAGGATACGTTCGAGAACCTGGTGGAGGACGAGCTCAATCGCCGCCGCTTGTTCGGGAAGGACGTGAGGGTGGAAATCCTTAATCTTGCCCTTCCGGGTGCCCATCTCCCTGACAATCTGGCGAGGATGGTACTGGATATCGACCGGTTCGGTCCGGATGCAGTCATTTACAGTATGCACCTGAGAGAGCGTAAAAAGTCGATCCAGCGGTTATTTAAAGCGGTGGATAAGAAAACGAACTTGGTCCTTCCTTTTCTGGATTCGATGGTACATCGGATCGGCATCCACCCTGGGATGACCAATCGGGAAAAGCTGTTGCTAACCACCGACAAAACGATGGATGGGTGGTTGCGGCAGGCTTTTGTATTTTTTGCGGACCATTGTCGGCAGAAGGGGTATGTCCCGGTCAGTATCTATGTGCCTGTCCCGGATCCCAAGTGCCGGGAAAACCTTGCGGAGGCCAAGGAAGTGATGTCGCTGGCGAGAGAAGCGGGTGCTCATGTGCTGGACCTGTCGGCTGCTTACGAGGGGCATGACATCTGGCAACTCCGCTTGGCGAGGCGGGATTTGCACCCCAATAAAGAGGGTCACCGTTTGATTGCCAAGGCGTTTCTGGAACAGTTCCTTGGCGACGAAGGCTTGCTGTCGGCTTTGCGCAGCCAAGTCGGGACGGATGCCGATTGACAAGCGGGACGGAAGCGCGCCGCATCGCTCACTCCCGCAGGGCCGTGACGAGCTCCCTGGCATATCGCTCCCAGGAAAATGCTGCCGCCCGGGCCTTAGCCGCCTGCTTCAACGCCGACGTCACCCCGGCCGGTTCTCGGTACAGCTCGGTCAAGGCCTCGGCGATGGATGCCGGATCCATCGGGTCCACATAGCGGGCCACCGGGCCACCGACCTCCGGCAGGCTGGCCACTTCGCTGCAGATGACCGGACAGCCGTACGAAAACGCTTCCAGCACTGGCAGCCCGAATCCTTCGTACGTGGAGACATACAGCAAGCCGAGGCTGTGACTGTACAAAGCGGCCAGCTCCTCCCGGGAGACATACCCTGGCAGGTGAATGTCCGACCGGTAGGGATGCTGTGACAGTGCCTCGAAAAAAGGGGCCGATTTCCATCCGCGCTGCCCCACGATCACCAGCATGACCATCGCGCCGGTCTCCTCCCGGAAACAGCGGTATGCGTCCAGCAGCCGCACCAGGTTCTTGCGGGGCTCGATGGTCCCGACCGACAACCAGTAGGGTCGGCCGCCCAGCTTGACCGGGCTTGCCGCCACCTGGCCCAGTCCACGCGGCGTACCCAGGTGGATCGTCTTGATCCGGTCCGCCACCCGCGGTTCGTACCGCCGGATATCCGTTGTGGTGTGATTTGAATTGGACAGGATCAGGTCCGCCCGCAGAAGGATCCGCCGCAGGAAGAGCCGCTGTAACCGCTGGCTGACATATTGGTGCTGGTGTGGAAACAACACCGGCGTCAGGTCGTGGATGACGGTGACGCGCCGGATGCGCCGGGGCAGGTTGAAAGGACCGAAATGGGCGGACTCCACGACAGCGTCCACCCGATACCATCGCAGGACAAGCGGTACCACCACCAAGAGCCGGAATGCGGCGAAGACCATCCCGGCGCGGAGGTTGGGTATCACCACCTGCCGGATACCAGGTATCGGGGGCGCGCGCCGTTCCCGCACGAGGATGTACTCCTGGGAGCCGCCCAAAGCCCCCAAGGCCCGGACCAACTCGCTTGTATAGACGTGGATGCCGCCGCTTTGCGCATCGATGGCATCTCCGATGATTCCGATTCTCATGTCGTCACGATGGGCCGGGTTCACACCCGGATTCCGCCGGATTCCGCGCATGCTGCGGCGTGTCCGGTTTCCGCTGACGGACGGGGTCCTGTCCTGCCGATGTCCACAGACCCCGTAATAGGCGGATACAAAACAGCTTGTCGCCGAGACTCCTCTCTGCGAAGCGCCAGGACAGGGGTCAGCTGGATACCTTGGGTCGGTCGGCGTACCGCTTGCCATAGGCGACGCGCAGGACGTCCGAGAACTGCTCGGCGAAATGGACTTTCAATCCGCTGCGGATGTACTCCGGCAGTTCGTCAAAGTCCTTCCGGTTGTCCAGGGGGAAGATCAGTTCCTGTATGCCGACCCGTCTGGCGGCGATGGTTTTTTCCTTGACCCCGCCGATGGGAAGGACCTTGCCGGTCAGGGTCAGTTCCCCGGTCATCGCCAACCCGTCCTTGACCGCCTTGCCGGTGGCCAGTGAATATAAGGCCAGGGCGATGGTGATGCCGGCGGAGGGGCCGTCCTTCGGGGTGGCACCGGCCGGCACATGGAGGTGCACGGCATGCTCGTCGAAGAAGCCGGCATCCGGCCGGTTCTGTGACAACAGGGAGCGTACATAGCTGTAGGCGATGTCGGCGCTTTCCTGCATGACGCTGCCCAGTTGACCGGTCTGTTTGAAGCCGCCGCCGGATTTCCGGATGCCCGCCGCCTCGATGTAGAGGGTGGCGCCGCCGAATGCGGTGTAGGCGAGGCCGAGCACCACGCCGGGAATCGGGTGGTCGTACAATTTTTCCGTGCTGAAAACGGGTTTGCCAAGGTATTTCTCGATGCTGCGCGGCTGGATGGTGAACGTTTTCTGTCCGGTCTCGGCTGATTTCATCGCCAATTTCCGGATGATCTTACGGATCTGTTTCTCCAGGTTCCGGACGCCGGCTTCGCGGGCATACTTGTCCGCGACCAGGGCGATGGCCGCTTCGCTGAAGCGCACGTCACCTTTGGCGAACCCATGTTCCTGCAGCTGGCGCGGAATCAGGTATTGCCGGGCGATCTGCACTTTCTCCTCCTGGATGTAGCCACTCAGCCGGATGATTTCCATACGGTCGAGCAGCGGTTCGGGTATGGTGTCCAGCTGATTGGCGGTGGTGACGAACAACACTTTCGACAAGTCGTACGGAATGTCGAGGTAATGATCGAGGAAGCTCGTGTTCTGGGCGGGATCCAGGACTTCCAGCAGGGCGCTGGCAGGGTCGCCTTGATAGCTCACCCCGATCTTGTCAATTTCATCCAGCATGATGACCGGGTTGGAAACGCCCACCCGCTTGACAGCCTGTATCAACTTGCCCGGCATGGCGCCGATGTAGGTCCGGCGGTGTCCCTTGATTTCCGCCTCGTCCCGCATACCACCCACGGAGAACCGGAAGAATTCCCGTCCCAGGGCTTCCGCGATGCTCTTGCCGATGGAGGTCTTCCCGACGCCGGGGGGACCTACCAGGCAGATGATGGAACCGCCGATGCTACCCCGTTTGATGACGGCGGCGATGAATTCCAGGATGGCGGCCTTGACGTCCTTGAGGCCGTAGTGGTCCCGGTCCAGGATGCTCCGGGCACGGGCGATGCTGTGGTTGTCGGCCGAGTAGACCCCCCAGGGGAGGTCAGCGATCAGCTCCAGGTAGTTGCGGGTCACGGCGAACTCCGGTGATTGGGCGCTTAGGGTCCGCAGCTTGTCCAGCTCCTCCTCCACCACTTTGCGGGCCTCCTCAGACAGATGCTTGCCCTCCAGCTTTTTCATGACCTTTTCAAGCTCCGTCTCGCTTTCCTCCTTTTCAATGCCCAGTTCCTTCTTGATGGCCCGGAGCTGTTCGCGCAGAAAAAATTCCTTTTGCTGCTTGTTGACCTGGGTATCGATTTCCTCCTGTATTTTCTGCTGTATGCGGGCGAGCTCCAGTTCTTCGCGGATGAGTCGCAGCAGGATGACGGCGCGTTCCGGCAGGTCGAAGGTCTCGAGCAGCCCCTGCAGTTTTTCCGCATCCGCCGTGAGGAGCGTGGAGATGACGTCCATGGTCAGTCCCGGGGCTTCGTAGTTGAGTTGGGACACCACGAGATTGATCTGTTCCTTGAACAAGGGATTGAGCTTGAGCAACTCCTTCAGGGCGGAACTGATGGCGAGGAGGTAGGCTTTCAACTCCGTCGGCGGTTTTTCCGGCAGGTCGTGCCGGTATTCCACTTCCCATTTCTGGAAGGGTTGTACGAAGAGGGTTTTCTTACGGGTGAAACGCCCGTATCCCTGTCCGATGACCTGCATCACGTTCGGCGTCAGTTGGGCGAACCGAAGGATTCGGAAGACGGTGCCCACTTCGTACAAATTGGAAGCACCGGTGTCGGCATCCGCATCCTCCTGTCGGGCCAACACCAGTCCGATATAGCCGTTTTCCTTCTCAATGGCTTCCCGTATGGTCTTGACTTGCGCTTCCCCGCTGAAGGTCAAGGGGACGGGCACACCGGGGAAGACAGGTTTCTGGTAGAGCGGTATGATGGTCAGGTTGGCCGGGAGGGCCCGCTCCAAGGGCTGCAGCTCCCGGCTGAAGGCCGCTTCCTCAATGAAGTCCTCTCCAGTTATTTCGTCCGGTTGTTCGATGATTTCCCCGTTTTCGTCCGGTACGTTGGAATCGTAATCAGCGTTGTTCGAAGACATCTCGGCGTGTTTTGGATAATGAATACCGGACAGGCCGCGGAATTCACGTGCACCTGGGCAAGTCCGTCGGCCTGGATCCGGATGGCCGGGGATGTATGGGAAACGTTTCCTTGCATCGAGCCGGACATCTCCAAATAAACAAACGAGAATCTTGTGGGTTTAAGGGACTCGTCAAATGACGGCGGGCGGAGGGTTCACAAGCCGCGTCGGCGCATTTCGGTCAGGAGCAGTTGCAGCTCCCTGCTCAGGTCGCCGGTGACGGAGGTGTTCTCCCGTGTCCTTCGGATGAGATACGGGATGACTTCGTGCACCTGCCCGTAGACCACGTATTTGGAGGCATTGAAGCCGGCGGCGGCCAGGTTGAAGGTGATGTTGTCACTCATGCCGTAAAGCTGCGAGAAAAGGATGTGCGGATGGTTCGGAGGGATGCCCTTGCGGCGGACGAGATTTGCCAGCAGGTAATTGCTCTCGGCATTGTGGGAGGCGTTGCAGCATGCGATGTACTGGTGGTTGTCCACGCAAAAACGGAGGGCCATATTGAAATCCTCGTCCGTGGCGGTCTTGGTCGGCTGGATGGGGGAGGGGTATCCCATGGCTTGGGCGCGTGCCCTTTCCTTGTCCAGGTATGCCCCGCGCACCAGTTTGGCACCCAGCCAATAACCACCGGCTTTGGCTTTGTCGTGGGATTCCATCAGGAAGGCGAGCCGGTCGGTGCGGTACAGTTGGAAGGTATTGTAAACGACGACCCGTCCACGGTTGTACCGTTTCATCATGTGGTTGGCCAGTTTGTCGATGGCCGGCTGGATCCAGGATTCCTCCGCATCGATGAACAGGCGCACCCCTGCTTTCTGGGCGCTGTTGCAGATATGGTCCAGGCGTTTGACAACATTGTGGAATTCGTCTTTTTCCTGCTGGGACAACAGTTCTCCGCTGCTGACTTTCTCCAGTAGGGCGAACCGGGCCAAGCCGGTCACCTTGGTGCTGATGGTGCTGATGCCACATATCTGGGAGGAAAATTCGATGGCCCGGATGTTTTCGTTCATGGTGAAGTTGAAATCCGTTTCCGTCGACTTCCCTTCCGCGCCGTAATCCAGGACGGTCTGCACGCCATGCCTGTGCAAGCGGAGGATGGTGTCACTGGAACCCAACAGGGTCGTTCCACCGCAGAATTGTTCGAATATGGTGTCCCGGATCAGTTTGTCGACCACAGGGATGTGAAGGCGGGACGCCACCATGCCGGCTGCCGCACCGGCCTGAACAAGGAGCGGATTGTTCATGAGCCGGAACAACCAGACCGCTTTGCGAAGGGCGGTGTCGGTCTTGTCTACAAATGCAAGGGCCGTGTCCTGGAAATCCAGGTCGGCAAGGGCTGATGCGGTGGTCTTTCCGGCTGTTGTTGCCGGGTGGGCGGCGGGCTTGGAACTTTTGCGGACCTGGTGTTTGCCTTTCATGAAGCAATGGGCCAATTAGGTTAAAGGACGCTCTCCGGCAACATTCCCGGGCAACGGGGATGGAATCCTGCCGCAGCCGGCGCCCGGCCGGGAATGCCGCAACACAGACGCCACATATAAAAAGAACAAACCTGTCTGGCAGATTTGTTCTTCCGCATGAAAAAATGGCCGGCCGGGATCGCCGCCGGCGCCGCCGTTCTCACTGGAACGGGGCGAATCTGTTCTCCAACTCCGTCTTGAAGGCTTCGTCCTGTTGGCCTTCGACGGTCCGCAGCAGCAACTCCATGACGTTGGCGGCCAATTCGTATTCCTGTTCGAAATCACCGTTTTCCCCGATGAGTTCCGGGTTCGACGTGTAGAAGTTCAGGTGGTCTGCCGTGCTGGCCGCCAAGGTTTCCAGGTGCGGCTTCGCCCTTTCATATCCCCCGCCCTGAATCATGACGGAAAGGAGTTGCATGGTGTTCCAGTCGTACGGAAAATTGTAGTGCGGGAAGGACGCCAGGTATTTTTCAACCAACTCGATGGCTTTCTCGTTTTGCCCCTGGTTGACCAGCCGCCGGGCGGTCCGCAGGATGACGATGCGTATGCTCTGGATGCTGGGACCGTAGCTCTTGTCGATGAAAGTCTCGTGTGTGTCGAAGTTACCCCACCGGAACTTGTTCATGACGTTGTCATAGACCTTTTCCGTATCCACCCTTCCATAGCCGTACACGAAAAGCCCCTGCTCACTCTGGGAACGGATGGGTACGATGCGAAGGGCGAGGCCTTCCAGCTGCATGTAGTCCTGCAGACCCATCATTTTCTCCGGTCGGCAGGTGACGGCGAAATATACGGGGCGTTCGTTGATGTTGGATGCGATGACATCCATGATGGCCAGCTCGTCTTTGGTGATGTAGGACACGCCTTCCTGTCCGGTGCGGTGGAGCGGCGCCCGCATCGGGATGCTGGACAGGATGGCGGCGGTGTCCGCCGGGCCCAGTCCGAAGATGTCCCGGGCAAGGTTTCGGTCGACCGGAATGGACAGGCTGGCCGTCGGAAGCAGGGCGTCGATGCGGGAGCGGCCGCCGGGACGGTCGGCTCCGGCAGCTTCGAGGGCACGGGTGGCGTCCATCTCCCCACGGTCGCTTTCCGCCAGGTAGTACACGGCGTTCCGCTTCCTGCCGCGGTAGGCTTCCGGCGAAAGCGTCAGCTTGATAGGGGCCGAATCGTTGACTTTGCGGCGCAGCAGGTTGATATACCAATCCACCTGGATCAGGGACAGGTTCACGACCCGGACGTCGCGGCGGATTCCCTCCACTTCCTGTGCGTACCAGAGCGGATAGGTGTCGTTGTCGCCATAGGTGAAGACAATGGCGTTCGGTGCGCAGGAATGCAGGAAGTTGGCGGCATAGTCGCGGGCACCGTAATGACCGGCCCGGCTGTGGTCGTCCCAGTTCTCACTACCCATGATGGCAGGGGCGCTCAAGGCGAGCAGGGACCCCAGCCCGGCGGCGGCGATGCCGCCGGTTTTGTTCCGCAGGGCTTGGAAGATGAAAAGGACGCCCATGCCGATCCAGATGCAGAAGGTGAAGAAGGAGCCGACGAGCACATAATCCCGTTCCCTGGGTTCGTTGGGCGGTTGGTTGGAATAGATGATGATGCCGATCCCGGTGATGATGAACAGCGCCAGCAGCCCGACAAACTCCTCGGACCGGTGGCGGTAATGGAAGAGGATGCCGAGCAGCCCGAACAACAGGGGCAGGAAATAGTAATGGTTCCTGGCCTTGTCATCGGCCATGGTCGCGGGCAGCTGGTCCGTCTTGTACAGCCGGGCCTCGTCGATGAACCGGACGCCCGATTCCCAATGACCGCTTTTCTTGTCCCATGAATAGTACCCTTGCTCCGCGTTCTGCCGGCCGATGAAGTTCCAGGCGAAATACCGCCAGTACATCCAGCCCAGCTGGTAACGGAAGAGGAACTCCACATTGTCCGCGAAATTGGGCGTGCCGACCGGCTTGTCTATCCAGGCACGGTACTTGTCCGGCCGCCCTTGCGTATCGTCGGTCATCCGGGGAAAGAACTGCTTGTCACTGTTGTTGTATTCGTAGGATACCTTTTCGTCCACGATTTCGTACCGGTGTTCCCCTGTGGCCGTGACAACCTGGCCGTAGCGCTCCTCGATCTTGTTGCCGACGGGCCTGGCATCGAAATGTTGGCCGTACAGCAGGGGACGCTCGCCGTATTGTTCCCGGTTGACGTAGGACAGGAGCCGGATCGGATCCGACGGACGGTTCATGTTGATGGGCGGATCGACATTGGCACGGATGATGATCACCCCGATGGTCGAGAAACCGACCAGTGACATCAGCGCGCCGATGGCCAGCAACTGGACCAGTCCGTTCTGCTTCCGATGGGCATACCGAAGGGCGAAGAACAGCAACGCGCCGACAATGAGCAAAGTGGGAGCCAGGCCGGAGTTGAAAGGCAGGCCCAGGCCGTTGACCATGGCCATCTCCATCGTACGCCACAGCTTGGCCACCCCCGTGATGACGAGGGATTGGACGGCGACGATGATGGCCGTCCCCACGCCGGCCGCCGCTATCATGCCAGGCACCGTGTGGCGCCCCTGGTATTTCTTGAAATAATAGAACAGGGCCAGGGCCGGAAAGGTGAGCAGGCTCAGCAGGTGGACGCCTATCGACAAGGCTGCGGCATAAACGGCGAAAATCAGCCATCGGTCGTGCGCCGGCTCATTGGGCAGATGGTACCATTTGATGATGGCCCACATGGTCAGGCAGGTGAAGAAGGTGGACAGGGCGTATACCTCCCCTTCCACGGCGGAAAACCACACGGAGGAGGAAAAGGTCATCGCCATCCCGGCGACCAGGCCGGCTCCCGCCAGGGCCACGTTCTGCGCGGCATCCGGCGCACCCTCGCGGGAAACCAGCGCCATCTTGCCCAGGATCATCGTGATCCAGGCCAGGAACATCGCGCCGAATGCGGTCGAGACGCCGGACATCACGTTGACCGCGAATGCTATTTTCTCAGGATGGGCCTCCGTATCGTTGAACAGCTCCGCCAACCAGATGAACAGCCTGCCCACAATCATGAACAGCGGCGCACCCGGCGGGTGCACCACCTCCATCTTGTAGGCCCCGAGGATGAATTCCCCGCAGTCCCACAGGCTCCCCGTCGGTTCTGCACTGAAATAATAAACGGTGGCGGATAGCAGAAAGACCAGCCAACCGGTCACATTGGTCGTCAGTTTGAATGAATTCATGTCTTAGGCTTGTGTATCCGACGGACGGAACCGCCGTTGTCACTAGATCAGGTTCTTGTCAGGCGAACGTCGCCAAGGTCCATGCAACGGCCTCCGCATGCGCTTCGGCACAAAGCTGACATCCGGTGCGGGACGCCCGCGCGCTGGAAACGGGACAAAGGTAGCAAAATCAAATTTCCCCCCGCTTCTTTTACCTGGGGGTTGCACGTTGTTCGCCCACTAATGTTCCCGATCCGGACGATATGCCACGAAATTGACACCGAAAAAGAAGTACTCCCGCAGCACACCGTACCGTTGCCAGAGCTCTTGCTCTCTTGAGACGACATCCTGCGACGGTTGGCGAAGGAAAAACAAGGGCGGGAACAGACGGATGTAATGCATGCTCCGCTCGTCTATTTCGAAACCGGCCCGGATGAAGGAAGCCCGCCAGGTGGCGTAGGACCGGATGTTCTCGTTACCCATGGTGACTTCCCGGCCGAGCCCCTCGTCGAAATAGGTGATGACCCGCCGGTTGCCCCTTTGCCGGTACAGCTTCAGCCGTTGGATGATGTTGTTGCCGTTCTCTTCGATCGCAATCAGCCGGCCGCCCGGCCGGAGGGTGCGGTGGAAAATGGAAAGACTCCTTTCCAAAGGCTCCAGATGGTGCAAGGTGTCCTGCACGATGATGAGGTCGGTGGCCTCCTCCGCCCGGGTCGTCTCGAAAACGTCCTCGTACCCGGTCGTTACCAGGCTCATGTCCCCATATGCCGACCAATAATCCAACCGCTCCGGAATCTCCCTGAAGTAAAACTCCAGGGTCGTGCCTCGGCTGGGAATCCCGTTGAGGGCCAGAAAAATCTGTGTCGTGGCGTATCCGCAGCCGCAATCCCAAATGTCGGGAACGCCTTCCCGGTCTTCCATGTGCTCCAAAACCCTGTCGTAAACATATTGCAGGCGCTGGCAAAAATAGGCTCTCCGAAAGGACAACCGGTTCGGGTCTTCGTGGAACTTGTAGTAGCTGCGCAGTTGTTCCCGGTGTTGCAGTTCCTCCAGGAATAACTCGAAAAAGCGTTCTACGGTCATGCAATTCGGTATTGTTTTTCCTTTTTTTTCTTGACACCCCGCCGCCCTGTCAGCCGCGCCGCTCCAAAAAGCCGGATCGGGGGTGGTGCGTCGCGACCGCCGGATGCGTGGGTACCCCGGTCGGTTTCCCTCCCGACAAAAATAAGAACCTTTTGCACAGTTGGGACCGGCACAAGGGGCAACCCATTCCAAAATTATGTCGCAGTGACGGCAGGATGCATCCCTCCGACAACGGCCTGCCAAACGGCACCCGACCGTCCCGGCGGTCAACTTTAACATATCACTTGCACAAGCCTTGCAACAGATTCCCCCCGCCGGTTTGTTCTATTCAGGAAGGGAAGGATATTCCAACGGATGTCGACGGGTATCGGCAAACGACAAACCTTCGGGCTATGCAAACATCTTTTCTACGGCCGCTTTCGATGGCGGCCGCCCTGCTGACCGGCTGCCTGCCCCTGCAGGCCCAATACTTCGGCCGCAACAAACCGAAGTACGAGGATTTCGCGTTCCGGGTCCTCCGAACCCCGCACTTCGACCTGCACCATTATCTGGACAATCCGGAACTGGAACAGGCCCTGGCCAGCGAGGCCGAACATTGGTACACGCTCCACCAGGCGGTCCTCCTCGATACCTTCCACGCTCACAATCCGTTGATCCTGTATGATGACCATCCGGATTTTCAACAGACAAACGCCGTCATGGGGGAAATCGGTGTCGGCACGGGCGGCGTCACCGAAGCTTTCAAGAACCGGGTCGTCCTGCCCGTCGGCATGACCCATGCGCAGACTCGCCATGTGCTGGGGCACGAGCTGGTGCATGCCTTCCAATACCGGATGATCCTGGACGGAGACTCCACCGGCCTGCGCAACCTGGCCAACCTCCCTTCCTGGATGGTGGAAGGTCTCGCGGAATACCTCTCGATCGGCCGGGAGGATGCCCAGACCGCCATGTGGATGCGCGATGCGGTGCTGCACGACCACATCCCTTCCCTGCAGGACCTCCAGGACCCCCGCTGGTTCCCCTATCGTTGGGGTCACGCCTGCTGGGCCTTTATCGCCGGCTGGAAAGGGGACGGCGTGATCCGCCCCCTGTTCATCCAAACGGCCCGGCTGGGCTTTGATGCCGCCTGCAGACAAGTGCTGGGCGTCGGTGAAAAGGAGTTGTCCGACCTTTGGGTGGCCACGCTCCGGCAATATTATGCGCCCTTCGTGTCGGACACCAGCCGCCGCGAACTCGGCCGGCCTTTCATCAGTAGCGAAAAAGGCGGAGGCAACCTCAATGTCTCTCCCGTGCTCAGCCCCAATGGCCGCCGATTGCTGTTCCTCTCCGAAAAGGACGTTTTCAGCGTCGATGTGTTCCTGGCGGATGCCGCCTCCGGCAAAATCCTCCGGAAAGTCCACCGCAGCACCCGCAGCGGACATGTCGATGAAATCAGCTATGTCGAAAGTACCTGCACCTGGGCTCCCGATAGCAAACGTTTTGCCATCACAGGGGTTAGAAAGGGTGACAACGTGCTGATAATAAAAGATATAAACGGGAAAACCCTGTCAGTGGACGCTGTGCCCGGCGTTCCTGCCTTCCGTTATCCGGCCTGGTCGCCCGACGGCCGGCACATCGCGGTGTCCGGTCAGGTGGACGGACAGACCGACCTGTTCCTCTTCGAACTCCCGACCGGCCGGGTCCGCCGGCTGACGCAGGATGCCGAGGCGGAGATCCAGCCGGCCTGGTCGCCCGACGGCCGCTTCCTGGCTTTCGCCACCGACGGACCGGCTGCAAAGGATGCCCTTGCTTCGTCCGGCTTCCGCCTGGCCATCCTGGATCTCGCCGCCGACTCCGTCTCCTTGCTCCCGGTTTTCCCGGGTGCGGAGAACCTGCAGCCGTTGTTCGACGGCCAGGACGGCCTGCTGTTCCTCAGTGACCGGGATGGTTTCCGAAACCTGTACCGCTATGACCGCCGCACCGGAAAGGTGTTCCAACTGACGGACCTGGTCACCGGCATCAGCGGAATCACGCCTTATGCCCCGGCCGTATCCACCGCAACCCGCGAAAACAGCGACCGGGTATTCCTGACACGCTACCTGGATGGCAAACATGACATCTACCAGGCCCGGACCAGGGATTTCCTGATGCGGGAAGTTCCCGCCGACCTGGTCGACCGCCGGCCGGCCCGTCTGCCTATCCTCCATCCTGCCGCTCCCTCGGTCGTCGACCTCAACCTGCCGCTGCTGGACCAACTGCCCGCGCTCGTAGCCGACAGCCTTCGTCACCTGCCCTATGCTCCTCGTCTAAAACTGGATTACATCGCCGGCGGCGGCGGCATCGGTATGGGGACCGGTACCGTGATGGGCGGGACCACCACCGGTCTGGCAGGGGGTATCGATATGATATTCAGCGATATGCTCGGCGATCACCTGGTGTTCGGCAGCCTTTTTCTCAATGGGGAAATCTACGACTTCGGCGGGGCGGTCGCTTACCTCAACCAACATCACCAACTCAAATGGGGGCTCGCCTTGTCCCATCAACCCCTGCGGAGCGGCTGGACCGGCCCGATCGTCTTCGATACCCTCGCCCTGTCCGACGGCGGCTCAGCTCAGGTGCTCCGCCAAAGCACGGATATCGCCCGGGTTTTCGAGGAGAAACTCGCTGTCTTCGCGCAGTTCCCCTTTTCCAGAATCTTGCGTGCGGAGCTCGGTACGGCCTTCTCCTTTTATTCGAACCGCCTGGACCGATACGACAACTACTACGACCTGGACGGATCGTTTCTCCTGCAGGATCACTACAAGGTAGACCAAGCGGAGGAAGGAATCCGGCTGTTCAGCGGTGCCCTGGGATCCGTACAGGCAGCCTTGGTGGGGGACAACTCGCTGTTCGGGATGGCATCCCCGGCTGCCGGGAGCCGATTCCGTTTCGGGGCGGAACAGTTCTTCGGGGACTACCGCTTCGCCAATCTGACCCTGGATGCCCGCAAATACGTCTTCCGGAATCCGATGACGATCGCCTGCCGGTTCCTGCACACCGGCCGTTATGGCAGGGATGCGAACACCTTCTATCCCGTCTTCCTGGGGTTCCCCTGGTACGTCCGCGGCTATGAATACAATCATGCCATCCAAGTGCTGCACAACAACGGAAGGAGCGTGGAGGAATTGTTCGGCAGCAAGCTGGCGGTGGCCAATGCCGAAGTGCGGCTGCCTTTCACCGGCCCGGAACGGCTTGCGCTGCTGCCGTCCAGGTACTTGTTCACCGAACTCGCCTGCTTTGCCGATGCTGGCTTGACGTGGGATGTCTTTCGGCGAACAACGACGGACGGCAGCCTGCGGGCATTCGACCTGCGACCGCTATTCAGCGCAGGGTTGTCCCTGCGCATCAATCTGTTCGGCGCCATGGTCCTGGAGCCTTACTATGCCTGGCCATTGCTCAAGGATACGAAAGGAACATTCGGACTCAATATCGTCCCGGGTTGGTGAAACATACGGAGGGGCCGGCGGCAATGACCGTATCGTCGGCTTGGTGGCGACGGTGCAACAGCAGGATGGACGTACATCCGTTCCGTATCTTATTTGCCGCGCCGGTCGTCACAGGTCTTTCTGGACAGGCTGCCAATCCTTGTCGTGGAAAAGACGAGTGAATACCCACCAGGTCCTTTCCATCAGGCAATCAAGAAAAATCGGGCGTAACGGGAGCAACTCAAATGGTCGCTTCCGCATGGAGGAGGGTTGGCGTGCGATGTCGCGGCCGAGGTGGTGATGAAATGGCGGATTCGTTGGAAGTGGATTTTTATGCCCGCTTGGCGGGAAAGCTGGTACGCGAATTTAGAGAGTTAGGCTAATTACAGGGATTTTTTCTTTCTTTCTATTTTTTGATCGGGAGGATTTTGCATGGTGCCTCGCCTTTTTATTAACGGAATTTTCCTCCCCGCATAGCGGGAAAGGTGATGGTGGGTTGGGTCATTTCTGCTGGATTGATGCGATCTTTTCACCGCTTCGCGGTGTTGCTGGCACGCGAATTATTAGCAGTAGGCTAGTTACAGGGATTTTTTTAAATTTTTAATTTTTTGATAGCAAGTGGATTGCGTAATTATTCGTCTTTTTATTAGTGGGATTTTGCTCCCCGCTTCGCAGGGAGAGGCCGGATGGTAGGGAACGAAGGCACCGCCATGTGCAGGGACGCTGTGGAGGCTTTGTACGGAAGGTCTCTCGTTCCGATGGGGAAAGGGCATCCCGATTTCTTGCAGCCGAAATTGTCGGGTAGGAGGAGCGGGTTATCCAGGATTTCCATGAACACCCTGGTGTTTTCCAGAGAGGACAGCGGGCGCAAGTCAAATGGCCTGTGCCGCTGCCCCGGGGAAGCAAGCAAACGACGTGAAAACGCCCTGCCTCCTGTCAGCCGGGAAGCACGGCAATATGGTCTGCGCCGGGGGAGGCAGGGGGCTCTCCCGGGCGCAGAGCACCGGAAAGGACCGACTACAGTTCCCGGATCCAGATGTTCCGGTAGCTGACCAGGTCCCCGTGATCCTGCAGCGACAGCGGCGCCTTCCCGTGCGGCTGATACTGGGGGAGACCGATGTATTCGGAAGCGCCTTTTATTTCGAAGTTGTTTTGCACGAGGATGCCGTTATGCAATACTGTCACACGGGCTGGCTGGACGACCATACCGTCGGCATTGAAACGCGGTGCCGTGTAAAGGATGTCATAGGTCTGCCACTCACCGGGCGGGCGGCAGGCATTCACCAGCGGAATCGACTGCTTGTAGACCGAGGCCGCCTGTCCGTTGGAATAGGTTCGGTTGCGGTAGCTGTCGAGTACCTGCACCTCATAGCGTTCCTGCAGGAAAACCCCGCTGTTGCCGCGGCCTTGCCCTTCCCCTTTCACAAGGGCGGGCGCCTGCCATTCCAGGTGGAGCTGGCAGTCTCCGAAGGCTTGTCGGGTGGAAATCCCACCGGCTCCCTTGGCCACGGTCATCGCCCCGTCGGATACCGTCCACTTGACGGAGGAGCCGTCCGCATGCTGCCAGGCATCGGTGCTGCTGCCGTCGAACAGGACGATGGCATCGGAAGGCGGTGCCGTGCCGATGCCGGGGCTTACCACCCGTGGTTCCGGTTCCCAGGCTTCCGTGAACTGCGGTTTCCATTTTTCGGTTGCCTGCTGGTCCGCCACCTGTGAGAAAAGGGACGCTTGCTGCCAGCATATGAGCAGCATCACCGGGAGAATCAGTCTCTGTACCATGTCGTCGTCGAATTTTAAAGGGTGTGAAAGGAAACGGCGCCCTGAGCCCGGCCGGTGTTAGCCGCCATGCAGCGGAGCCCGGACTGCCTTTCGGACAATGATAGGGAATATGCGGCATATTTTCATCGCCCGCGCAACACAGACCGGGACGGTGAGGAGAAACGCGTGTCAGCGGATCGGCTCGGGAAGGCTTGCCATGAATTCACACGAAACGGCGATGCCAGCTTTTGGCAAGGGGTTTCAGCCAGCCGTCCGTCCATTCGCCCCGGGTCTTGACGAGGTTGTCAAATACCAAAGTGTCAGGGCCGACCCCGCCCCCCCGGTACAGGTCTGCGAAGGCCTGGCTGTCGGCGGTACGGACCGTCCCATCGTCCCACCAGGCGAACCGCATCCGGTCGAAGAGGGAAACCCCGAAGGCTTCCTCGACTTCGTGCAGGAAACGGACACTCCTGTCAATGGAGCATCCGCTGGCGCCGGCCTGGTCCTCGTCCACTGCCAGGATGATGAACTGCCGGTGATGCAGTTCCCCGCAGGCGGACAGTTGCCGCTGGTGGCTGGTCCATTGCGCCACGAACCGAAGGAGCGCCTCTTCCAAACGGGCTGCCTCCTGGTGTGAGAAGGGACGGTCCGATTGGTAAATCCATACCCTGGCATGAGGGGGAAGCGCGGATAATGTATTCATACCTTTAATTTTTCGAAACCATAACAACTTCTCCCCAATTTAGGTTGCCCTCCCGGGAAAGTCCTGTCCGACCATGCGCATCGGAATCCGCAGAAAACGACGCAGCCGTCGCATGGATGGCAGAGGGCTGAAAAACAAACGCCACCGGGCGGTGGCGCTTGCAAAGACCAACTTTAATGATAAAAAAACGAACAGAATTCTTCAGCGGCGCCGGCCGGCGCCGAAAGCACTCAGGATTGACGGGCATCGGCGGAATGCGGGTTCCTTTCGTGGAAGCGTTCCTTGATGATATTGACCTCTCCTGTCTCGACGCTGTACATGGCACCCACCACACCGATTTTCGATTCATGGTAAAGATGCCGGAGGACGGTGCTCTGTTCCAGCACCTGGTCCACTTGCCGCAGTACATTGTCCGCTGCGACGGAT
This sequence comes from Bacteroidota bacterium, assembly GCA_041163745.1. GTDB lineage: Bacteria > Bacteroidota > Bacteroidia > Chitinophagales > Saprospiraceae > UBA6168. The sequence goes on along the minus strand of JBEAQU010000068.1, from coordinate 14,169 downwards.
TCCACCAGTTCCGCGAGGTCGTCGTTGCCATCGGTTTGTTCCCGGATGCGTTCGACGGACGGGCGGACCTTGTCCAGCAAGCCGGTCAGGTGTCCCATCTCGACGGCCGCACAAGCCCCCTTGACGGCGCCGCACTTGGTGTGGCCCAGCACCATGACCAGGCAGGAACCCGCTACCTGACAGGCGAATTCCATGCTGCCCAGGATATCCTCATTGAGGACGTTGCCTGCGATACGGACCGAAAAGATATCGCCCAGACCTTGGTCGAAAATCAGTTCCGCGGAAGTCCGGGAGTCGATGCAACTCAGGATGATGGCGAAAGGATATTGCCCGTCCGAAGTCTCGTTCACCTGTTGCAACAGATTGCGGTTGAAGCGCAGGTTGTTGACGAAACGGCTGTTTCCTTCCATCAGAATTTCCAGTGCCTTTTTCGGAACTAGCTGGCGTTGCGATTCTTTCGTTTGCGTACGCATGGTCATTCACTTGTATTTTGTCAAAATCCGGTTTCCCTGAAAACTTTGCGCTCATGCGGAAACCGCGCGCAGACATCATCCGACGGATGTCGGCTCGTTTTTCTTTTCCTTTCGTTCCGCCATTACCTTCAGGACCTGTTCGGGACCATCGTTGCGTTGGCGGAGGGCGAGACCGCGGACTTTCAGCTCGATGTCCTGTTGTAGCGCCCGTTCCTCGAATTCCCGTATGATTTCGTACACATCGTAGTCGATGTTGACGGATTTGCTGGCGTCTATCAGCACTTTGGTATGCGGCGGGATGGTGTCGAGCGTCTTCATGATGATGGCCCGGTTTAGGAAAGAAACGTCTTCCGAAAGCCGGAGCGTGAGGGTGTCTCCATTGTCATCATGGGTCTCTTCCATCAGGAAATAGGGGTTACGCAGATTGTTAAGCAGAATGAAGAAAATGGCGATGGACATCCCGATGCCGATGCCGACCAGCAAATCCGTCAGCAGAATGCCGACTACCGTGGCGAAAAAAGGTATGTACTGGTATTTGCCCAGCAAATACATCTGTTTGAAAATGGATGGCTTGGCCAATTTGTATCCGACCACCAGCAGGATGGCGGCCAGGGTGGCCAGGGGGATAAGGTTGAGCACGGAAGGAATGGCCAGGGCCGCCACCAGCAGCCAGGCACCGTGCAGGATGGCGGACGCCTTGGTACGACCGCCGCTCTGGATGTTCGCGGAACTGCGGACGATGACCTGTGTGACCGGCAAACCGCCCACAAGGCCGGACAGCATGTTGCCGATACCCTGCGCCTTGAGCTCGCGGCTGGCCGGTGTCACCCGCCGGAACGGATCCAGTTTGTCGGTGGCCTCCACACAGAGGAGCGTCTCCAGGCTGGCGACGACCGCCATGGTGAAGGCGGTCGTCCATACCACCGGATTCAGCAGCTGGCCGAAGTCAGGAAAAGTGAACAGCTCGAGCAGCCCACGGAACCCTTCCGGAACCGGGATGCTCACCAGGTGCTCCTGCACCACGGCCAGCGAGGGAACGGCGGTTGAAAAAAATTGGTTCAGCACAATGCCGGCGATCACCGCCACCAAGGGGCCCTGGATCCAGGTGAACACCTTCTGCCGTTTGATGAACGGACGTTCCCACAGCAGCAGGATACCCAACGAAACCAAAGTGATCAGGACGGCGCCCGGATGGAGATAGGACAGCATGTTCGACAGCTCGGAGAACGTGTTCTGCGTATCCGCCTGCCGGAATTCGTAGATCCCCTCCGGCACCGCATCATAACCCACCGCATGCGGAATCTGCTTCAGTATGATGATCAGTCCGATGCCGGTCAGCATGCCCTTGATGACGGAGGAGGGAAAATAATATCCTATGATGCCGGCCCGCAGGTATCCCAGGACCAACTGGATCAGCCCCGCCAGCACGACGCTGAGCAGGAAGGCCTCCCAGGAGCCCAGGGTGGCGATGGCCTGCAGAACGATGACCGCCAATCCGGCGGCAGGGCCGCTGACGCCGAGCGGCGACCCGCTCAGGCCACCCACCACCAAACCGCCGATCACGCCTGCGATGATGCCGGAGAACAAGGGCGCACCGGAAGCCAGCGCGATGCCCAGACACAGGGGTGTCGCAACCAGGAACACTACGAGACTGGCAGGTAGGTCGTGCTTCATCTGGCTGAATAGACCTCCACGGAGGGAAACAGGTTGTTCGGCTGGTCGGTTGGTCATGGCTGAAGTCAACTTTGGGTGGCTGCCTGACAGGATAGCCATGGCATGCTGGCATCTGTTCTGTAGCGATTCAAATGCCAACCCTCCTGACAAAATTCGCTCGGCCACGGCAGACCTGTTACAAATCCTCATTAGATTGTCATTAGATTGCTGGTCGGCGGCGGATTTGCAGCCCGAAAGGATGGTGTGCAATGCGGCGGTCTGGCTATTTTTGCCTTCAAAACGACGAGCGATGCATATCCTGGTAGTCGAAGACGAACCTGCCATTTCGAATTTCATCCGGAAAGGACTGGAGGAGAACGGTTATTCCGTCACACAAGCCTTCGATGGAGAGAGCGGACTGGACTGGATGCAGCGCCAGCCTTTCGACCTGGTGGTGCTCGACCTGATTCTGCCGGGAATCGACGGATTGGAGTTCTGTGAAACGTTGCGTCGGGAACGGCAGGCCAGCTGCCCAGTCCTGATGCTGACCGCCCTGAGTACCACCGAGGATGTCGTGACCGGTCTGGACGCAGGAGCGGACGATTACCTCGGAAAGCCTTTCAAGTTCAAGGAGCTGCTGGCACGGATAAGGGCTTTGTCCCGTCGTTCCCACCAGTTCGTGCCGGTACAGGCGAACCGGCTTTTCCTGCAGGACCTGGAAGTGGACCTGGACATGAAGCTGGTCCGAAGGGGCGGCAAGGAAATCCGCCTGACACCCCGGGAGTTCTTCCTGCTGGAGTACTTGGTCCGCAACCAGAACAAAGTCGTCAGCCGCATGGACATCCTGGAGCATGTCTGGGATATTCAATTCGACATCGGTACCAATGTGGTGGACGTATACATGAACTACCTTCGCAACAAAATCGACAAGCCTTTTGAAAACAAGCTGATCCAAACCGTCGTCGGGATGGGCTACATGGTGAAATCCTGAAGACGCACTGTCCCCGCATTCGGCCTGTGGCCCAGGCATTCATGCCGGTGACATCCTCGGGAGGGATACGACCACCGTCGTCCCTTCTCCCGGACGGGATTCCACGGCGATGCTTCCTTCGTGCAGCTGGATGATTTTTTTGGCCAGGGGAAGCCCGATGCCGTGACCACGGATGTTCCGGGCGTTCCGGGCGCGGTGCATCGGGATGTAGATGTTGGCCAGGTCGGGTGCCGGGATGCCGATGCCCCGGTCCCGGACGGTCAGGTCGAGCGCTTTCCGACGTATGCCGATGGAGACGGACACCATGTCCTCACCGGAATACTTGAGGGCGTTGTCGATGACATTCACCAAGGCCGTATGCAGGAGATGCCGGTTGGCGAGGACGGTCAGGTCCGTCCCGGCCGGCGGCAGGGACAGCCGGATCCGCTGCAGCGGGAATTTCTCCAGCACTTCCAGGAGACAGAGGTCGAGGTGCTCCGGTTCCGGTTGCGGAAGGCTGGCCAAGGATTCCGCCTTCGCCAAGGCCAACAGTTGCCGGGTAAGCACCTTCAGTCGTTCCGCTTCGGAGGCAACGACGCGAAGGGTGTCTTCATACGCTTCCACCGTCCTTTGTTTTTCCAGGGTCAGTTCCGCTTCCCCGATGATGGCCGTCAGGGGGTTCAGAATTTCATGGCTGGCATTGCTTACAAAATGCTTCTGAGCCAGGAAGCTGGCCTGCAGCCGGTCCAGCATGTGGTTGAAGGCGATGGCCAGCTGCCCGATCTCATCCTTCCCCGACCCGGTTTCCAGTCGGAGATCCAGGCGGTCGGCGGATATGTGCCGGGCCTTGAGTATCTTTCTCTCCAGCGGCTGGAGCAGCCTGCCGGCAAAAATCCAGCTGACGGACACCAGGATGGCCACACAAACCACGACACCTATCGACAGGATACGACGAAGGTGCAGCAGCTTGGATTGGCCGAACTTGTCCACCGCCGTCACCACGACGGCGAATTCTCCCTTCGGCAGGAAGTAGCGTTTGCCCAGCCCCTGTCGCGTGCCCTGCCAGAATTGGACGGTACTGTCCAGTAGCAGCTGCCGGGAAATGCCCGGATAAAAGAGCTTGTCCAGCGAATCCTGTCCGCTTTCGGTCAGTTCGATGACGTACTCCTTCTCCTCGTCCAGGGTGTGGAGGAAGTTTTCCCGGACAGCCTGGGAAACCTGTTGGTTCGGCTCCAGGAAAATCTGTTCGGTTAGCTGCACACGCTCCGCCAGCCGCGAAAAGAACTCATGCTTGTGGAAGCGAGCCGTGAAGACGTTGATGAAAATGCCCAGTCCCGTCACCACGAGGAAAGAGGTGATTGTCAGGACCAGGGCCAGGCGGTCGCGTATCTTCATGGTGTGATGGTCTCAATGCTCCCCGCCCTCCGCCAGGTTGTTCAGGATGAGCTCGGAAAGGTCGTACACAGGCAGTTCCGATTGGCCGCCGCGGGCGGTCACCCCGTCCGTCAGCATCGTCATGCAGAAAGGACAACCCACGGCCAGGACTTCGGCACCGGTGCCCAAGGCCTCTTCCGACCGCTCGTCGTTGATGCGGCGCCGGCCCGCTTCCTCCTCCTTCCACATCTGGGCCCCGCCGGCCCCGCAGCACAGGCTGTTGCTGCGGCAGCGTTTCATCTCCACCAATTCCGCATCCAAAGCCTGGATGAGCGCACGGGGTGCCTCGTATTCGCCGTTGCCGCGCCCCAGGTAGCAGGGGTCGTGCAGGGTGATGCGGCGCCCTTTGTAGGTACCGCCCTCCACCCGCAGCCTGCCCTCCGATAGCAGCGTCTGCAGGAACTGGGTGTGGTGCAGGACCTCGTACATTCCGCCCAAGGCTGGATATTCGTTGCGCAAGGTGTTGAAACAATGCGGACAGGCGGTCACTATCCGGCGTATCCCGTAGCCGTTCAGCACCGCCACGTTCTGTTGGGCCAACAACTGGAACAGGAACTCGTTGCCCGCCCGCCGGGCCGGGTCGCCGGTACAGGCCTCCTCCTGGCCCAGGATGGCGAAGGACACGCCTGCCCGGAGCAAAAGCTTGGCAAAGGCTTTCGTCACCCGTTGGGCCCGGTCGTCGTAACTGCCGGCGCAGCCGACCCAGAACAAGACTTCCGGCTGCCGTCCTTCGGCCGCCATCTCCGCCATCGTGGGGATTGTCGACATGTTTTCTTATTTTTAACGTACACTTCCGGCCGGGACTTCGCCTGCTCGTTTCATCCCCCCATACCCGGAAGGGCATGCAGCGGCGACAACCGGCATGTCCGGTACCAAGAAAAGAAATAATATCCGGACTCGGAAAGATTTTCAGCCTGAAATTCGGTCCCCGTCCAAGGGGGCATGTGCGCTCAAGACGGTACGATTTTGGAAAGTGGCAATCCGTCTCGAAGCGCCACCCGACCAAGGCGGACCGCATGCAAATCCCCGTACCAGCGTTCCCCCGGGATGCGGGCACAATCACTGCGACCCAAACGGCCGGATTACAGGCCGGTTGCGTCGTTACTCATGAAAAAAATGGACATGTCGCCAACAATCCGCTGGAATCCCTTCTCGCCGGGCTATTTCACCGACCCGTATCCGCATTTGAAAGCCTGCCGCGAGGCAACGCCGGTCCAACAGTCGTCTACGGATTCCTTTTTCCTGTTTGGCTACAAAGAAGTGGATGAAGTGATCCGGAACAGAAACTTCGAGGTGGTGGACATGTGTGACTACCTGATACAAAAAGAGCCTTATATTTTCAGCGGACAACCGGCCGGCTGCCCTTTCCTCGGCCGGGTGACCAAGTTTTGGCCGTTATACTTGAACGGTGACCTGCACAAGCGGGTCAGACGGGCCGTCACCTTGGCCGTCACCAGGCTGGGTACCCCGGAGGCCATGACGGACGCCCTGGAGAGGACCCTCTCTGCGTTCCGCGACAAGACGGCGTTCGATCTGACGGATTGCTGCGGCTACTTCAATTTTATTTTCCTCCGGTCCATGTTGGGATTCCGGGAGGATTTCGAATTCACGGCGGTCAAGCGTCTTTCCAGCCTGCTTACCACCATGTTGGATTTTTATGTACCTAAGCAGGCCTACTTGGCTGCGGAGGAGGCCATGCAGCTAAGCCGACCTTTTTTCGGCGAGTCGGAATTCGCTCGGATTGTCCGGGAAGACATGCATGATCTGGCCCTCTCTGACGACGAGTGCTATTCCATCATGTTGGTTGCCCTCTTCGCAAGCTTCGAAAACAGTACCGCCAATTTCGCGATGTCTCTCCGGGAGATCCTGCCTGACCGAGCGCTGACGGAGTACGTCCTGGCAGCGGATGCAGACCGTCGGAAGGTGCTGGTCGAAGAACTGCTGCGCTTCAATTGTACTACGCAGTACACCATTCGTTACAATGACGTGCCGATCGAGCTGGGGGGCATCGAGGTGCCGGCCCGGTCCCGCCTGCAACTTTGTCTGGCCAGCGCCAATCGGGACCCGCTGGTCTTCGACCGGCCCGATGAAATCCTACCGGAGCGGCAGCATAATCCGCACCTGTCGTTTGGCGCGGGGATCCACTTGTGCCTGGGCGGGGCCACCGCCCGCCGGGAGATGGCATCGGTATTGGCGCCCATGGTCGATTTCCTGAAGGATTGCGACATCGGACCGGCCCGGTTCGAAAGAAAAATTCTCCTTCATATACCCGAATACATTCCCGTCCGCCGCAGGCCGGCTTGAAACGGTCGCCCCGCCGGCTTCACCGCTGGAAAAGTTGCCACGCCCGGGCCGCCTGCCCGTACAACATGTCCAGCCCGTTCCGAATGCGGGCGCCACCTGTTGCCGCCTGTGCCAGAAATCGTGTCAAAGAGGGATTGTAAACGAGGTCGAAGGCGTAGTGCGCCGGTGTGAAGGCATCATATGCCAGGTCCGGACAGGTATCCGTTGAAGGGTGCATGCCCAAGGGCGTCGTGTTGATGACCAGCCGATGCGCGGCCAAAACACCGGCGTCCACCGACCGGTAGTCCGCCACCCCTTGCCCCGCGTTCCGCGATACCAGCGTGTACGGGATGCCCAGGTGTGCCAGGACATGTACTACCGCCCGGGAGGCTCCTCCCGTCCCCAGCACCAGCGCCCTTTCCGGACGGTCTCCCCCCAGCAGGTCGAGCAGGGAATCCCGGAACCCGGACACGTCGCTGTTGTAGCCTGTCAACTTCCCTTCCGTCACCCGGATCACGTTCACCGCCCCCACCGCCGCCGCTTCCGCATCCACCGCATCCAACAAAGCCATGACACCTACTTTGTGCGGTATCGTCACGTTCAGCCCCTCCAACTCCGGATGTGCCGCCAACAAGGCCGGCAGCCCGCCCAGGTTCGGCAGCGGAAACAACTCGTACCGGCATTCCGTCAGTCCCTCCCGCTCGAACTTCTCTTGGAAATACCGCTGCGAAAAGGAATGGGACAAGGGATACCCTATCAGGCCGAACAACCGGACCGGCACGCGATCTTCGCCGATTCTTTCCATACCGTCTTTTTGATGGCTAAACTAAGGATTCCCCCTGCTTTTCCCACCCGAACCACCTTCAGCCCTGGCCCTTTGTTTTTTTTTGAAATAATGATTTTTCATACATTAAAATTTAAATATTGTAAAATATTGTAAGGAAATAAAAAGTAAATAAGAAAAAAATACAAAACGAAAAAAGGCTGTTTTGCCATCGTATGCAAATCGGTTTTAATACGACTCTGGCACGGTTTTGTCACCGATGTTACGAAACTGCTTGTCGGTAGGAACGGGAGGTACCTGGGACACCGATCCGGCGGCCCGTCTGTCTGCGTCGTTTGCAAGGGATTACATTCGCTTCGGCAGTCGTTCCGCTCCGGTAAGTCCCGCTCCCGGGAGATGATGGCTGTGCTTGCGGCACCCATCTGCTCCGCCGGCCATAAGATTGATTAACAAATTGCACGAACCGTCGGCGACCCTTGGGTTGCCGGCGGTTTTTTCGTGTGCTGCCGCCGCCGGTCTGGGCTTTCCGCCGAACCGTCCGCTTTCCTTATCTTTGTAGCGCAAGCATTCCCGACACCGAACACCCTTACCATGCGGACATTCCTGCTGCTGCTGCTGCTCGCCACCGCCGTCGTGGCCGCCCGTACCCAGGGAACTTACTACCACCCGGAGCTGGGTTCCTTGGTGGACACCTCACGCCTGCCCTTCTGTTTCGGAATCGCCTCCGGCGACCCTTTGCCGTCGGCAGTGGTCATCTGGACCAAGCTCTACCTGCCGGAGGACACCACCGCCCAACCTGTGTTTTGGGAGCTCGCCCACGACGAAGGGATGGAGCGGACGGTCGCCTCGGGTTGGTTCACGGCCCTGCCAGCCACGGCGTACACGGTCAAGGTGGATGTCGGCGGCCTCGCAGCCGGCACCACTTACCATTACCGGTTCCGTTGGGGGAACCGATGGTCCATGGTCGGAGACACCCGCACGGCGGCGGCCGGATCTCCCGATACGGTCCGGTTCGCCGTAGTCAGTTGTGCCGATTACGTCCGTGGATATTACAACGCCTTCGCCGACATCGCCCGTCGTCGAGACCTCGACGCCGTCCTCCACCTGGGGGATTACATCTACGAATACGGTAACTGGAAAGGGTTCCGCGGAAAAGGGGTCGTAAGGCGGCATATCCCGGACCATACCTGCCGGACCCTGCAGGATTATCGCACCCGCTACGCCCAATACCGTTGCGACCCGCAGCTGGCGGCCGCCCACCGACGGCATCCGTTCATCGTGGTTTGGGACGACCACGAAATTGCCAACAACAGCCACACCGACGGTACCGACGGCCACCTTGGCGATGCCGCCTGGGAGGAACGGAAAGCACATGCCATACAGGCCTACTTCGAGTGGATGCCCATCCGCGAACAGCCGGCCGGCCAACGGGTGATGCGCCGCTTCCATTTCGGCGAGCTGGCCGACCTCTGGATGCTGGACGGCCGTATGGAGGGCCGCAGCCCCCAGGCGGCCGGCAAGGACGATCCCCGCTGGCAAGACCCGGACCGCACCATGCTCGGGGCGGACCAGCGCCGTTGGTTGCTAGAAGGGATGGATTCCTCCACGGCCCGTTGGAAAGTGTGGGGGAACCAGGTCATCTTCTCCCCGCTCAACGACAGCAAGGTGTTCGACCGCCGCCCGGCCATCGCCATGGACCGCTGGGACGGATATCCGGCGGAGCGGCGCCTCCTGTTCGACCACCTGGAAACGGCCGGGGACCCCCACCTCATCGTCCTCACCGGCGATGTGCATACGTCCTGGGTATTCGACCTCACGGCCAATCCCCTCGATCCCGGCCGATATGATCCCGCCACCGGCAAAGGCGTGCTCGGGGCGGAATTCGTCACCCCGAGCGTGAGCTCCTTCAACTTCGACGAAGTGCTGCCCCGGCCCCTGGTTCTGGAGGCCCGCCGTCGCTTCACCAAAGCCTCCAACAACCCGCACCTTCGCTATGTCGACCTGGTCCGACACGGATACCTGACCCTCACCCTGTCTCGGGAAACCGCCCGCGCAGACTACTTCTACGTCCCGATCAAAGAACGGACAGACAAGCCGGCCAACCACCGGGCAGCCTTTTTCATGAGCCATGACCAGCCGTGGGTCCGGAAGACCAGGCCCTCGCCCGAAGACCGCCGCTGAAAGTGTGGCCAACCTGTCGGCAGGACCGGTCGCCCGGCAGGGAACCAAGCTTTTTGCCTGCCGGGGCGAACCATCGTCGTTTTTTTTGCATTATGTCTATGGCGGCCTTTGGGTCGCCAACTGGAGAACCGGCCATCACTTCCGCCGGACCTCCCCCTCCCTTTCCTCGAAAGGGTGTTCTCCGCCTGCCGTACAAACCTGTCGCTATGGACAAGACACTTCCGATACTGCTGCTGACCCTGCTGGGCTTTCTTTCCTTTTCCGGCCGGATAGGCGCCCAAGGCAAGCACAAGGCCGACCTGCCGTTGATTCCGGTACCGGGCATGCTCCCCCCCCTGACCACACTGGAGGACCCCATCCTGCAGGCCGGACTCACCCGCGCGCTGGCCGCCCGCCCGGTATGGAAATCCCTGGCGGATGCCGGCAAGCTGGCGGTAGGGCTGGTGGACCTGTCCGATCCGAACCATATCCGGTACGCCAGTGTCAACGGGGAGGAAATGATGTATGCGGCCAGCCTTCCCAAGATCGCCGTCCTCCTGGCGGCGGAAGACGCCATGGAGAAAGGGAAACTGCCGGCAAGCCCGGCCGTCCTTTCCGACCTGCGGCTGATGATCAGCCGGTCCGACAACCAGGCCACGACCCGGATGATTGACCGCCTGGGCTACCGGCATATCGAAGCCGTCCTGACCCACCCTCGCTACCGGCTCTACGACCGGCAGTGCGGTGGCGGCTTGTGGGTCGGCAAGCGGTATGCCGCAGGTGGCGAGCGGTATCCGGACCCGCTCCAGGGCCTGAGCCACGCCGCCTCCGTTTCGCAGGTTTGCCGCTTCTATTACCTGCTGGCGACAGGCCGGCTGGTGAGCCCTGCCCGTTCCGCCCACATGCTGGCCATGCTGGAGGCACCGGAACTGAAACATAAATTTGTGAACACCTTGCAGCAGACCGCCCCTGCCGCCCGCATTTTCCGAAAATCCGGCACCTGGCGGCAGTGGCATGCCGACTCGGTACTGGTTTGGGGGGAAGGCTGGCAGCGCTACATCCTGGTCGGATTGGCAGAAGATGCCCAAGGAGAGCAGATCATGCGCGACCTGGTACGCGTCGCGGAGGAAACCTTGCAAGGCCGGACCATCCTCGCCTTGCAGGCCCCGCCCGGTGTTGCTACGCCTTCCGTCCGCTGACCCCGGCCGATGCAGCCACCCATATCTTTCATGACCATGCGGACCGAACTACTCCGACGGTTCCGGATCGCTCTTTCCGGGACGGTCCCGGCGCTGTTCCGTCGGGCGTTCGATATCCGGGAAGGGGAATTGGGCCGGGCCTTCCATATGCAGGCGGTCATATTCCTGCTCATCTCCACTTTGCTGATCGTCAAGCCGACGGTCAATGCGTTGTTTCTGGCCCGTTTCGGGGTGGAGCAGTTGCCGATGGCCTTCCTGCTGGTTGCCGTGGCGGCGGCGGTCGTCAGCGCCGGATACACCCGCATGCTGGCCCGGTACTCCCTGTATGCCATCCTGCGCGGAACCATATACGGATCCATGCTTTCCCTGCTGGTTTTCGGAAGCCTGCTGTTGTGGGGAATCCAGGAATCCGTGGTACTGTACCTTTTTTACTGCTGGGTGGCGATTTTCGCCCTGCTGTCCACCTCCCAGTTCTGGCTACTGGCGAACCTGGTGTTCAATGTCCGGGAAGCCAAACGGCTCTTCGGGTTCATCGGGGCCGGTGCCATTGCCGGTGGCATTGCCGGCGGATACCTCACCTCCGTCCTGGCCACCGCATTCCGGGTGGAATGGCTGCTGTTCGTCGGCGTGGTCCTGCTGGCTTTGTGCCTGCCCTTCCTGGGGCGGATATGGGAGCGGGGAATCCTGCCCGGCCAGGCGCGGGAACAGGTCCGCTGGCGGACCGGCCGGTTTTCGGCGGACGAGCACCCCTTGCTGCTGATCCGCCGGTCCAGGCACCTGAGCTATGTGGCCGGTATCGTCACCCTTGGCGTCATGGTGGCAAAACTCGTGGATTATCAGTTTGGGGGGGTCGCCGCCGCCGCCATCGAAGACCCCGGCGAGCTGACCGCTTTCTTCGGTTTCTGGTTCTCCACCTTCAATGTGGTCTCGCTGTTGTTCCAGTTGTTCCTGACCCGATGGGTGGTCGGTCTCGTCGGGGTGGGGGGGGCGCTATTCTTCCTGCCGGCGTTCATTGCTGCTGCCGCCGGCCTGCTGCTGGTGTTCCCCGGCTGGCTGCCTGCGGCCATCCTGCTGAAGATGTCCGACGGAAGCCTCAAGCAATCGCTCAACAAGGCGGCCATGGAGCTGGTGGTCCTGCCCGTACCCACCGACCTAAAGCACAGGACCAAGACCTTCATCGACGTATTCGTGGACAGTATGGCGACCGGTCTTTCCGGTCTGATCCTGATTTTCCTGGTGAAAGGTCTCGACCTGCCCGGTGCGGCCGTGAGTGCCTTGATGATTTTGCTGATCGGAGCATGGGTTTTCCTCATTGTCCAGGTCCGGAAGGAATACCTTCGTGCTTTCCGCCTCCGCCTGCGAAAAATCCAGCAGGACCCGATGTTGCGGAAAGGACGACCGGACCTTCGGGACCGGGAGGTGGCCGCCAGCCTGTTGCAGGTGTTGCAGGACGGGAGCGAACGGCAACGACTGTTCGTTCTGGACAGCTTGCGGGAGCTGCCGCTGAAAGCCTTCCTGCCCACCGTCTGTCACTTGCTGGGCCATCCGTCCGCCCGTATCCGCGCCGCCGCCCTGGATGCCCTGTATCATTTTGAGGGGGTATCCTGCGCTCCCGAGATCCCCTCGCTCGTACACGACGAAGATACGGCGGTGCGGCTGGCCGCCTTCCGCTTCCTGCTCGCTCACGGCCCGGAACCGGCGGCCCGATCGGCTTTCCGGCACCTGTTCGCATCGGATGACCTTCCCTTCCGCGCTGCGCTCCTGGCCATCCTCGCGGCGGAAACCGGCGGCAACGCTTACAGACAACAGACTTACGAACTGAAGGAACACCTGGTGCAGGTGCTTGGACTCGGCGATGCACCCCCTGCCGCCCGCGGCAGGTTGCTGGAAGCCATCGGCCGGGCCGCGATCCCGGACCTGTACGAACAGCTTTTTCCGTATTTCTCCGACCAGGACCCGCAGGTGGTCAAGGCCGCCATCCGGGCGGCCGGACAGACGGAACATCCCATGTTCATCCGGCAGCTGCTCCGCTTCCTTCCCCTGCCCGCCTTTCGCCGGGATGCGGTCCGTGCCCTGGCCCGGTACGGACGCCAATTGCCGCCCTTGCTGCGGGAACTGCGCTTCGAATGGACCGGCTCCCGACCCGATCTCGTCCGGCGGTTCCCCACCGTCCTCCGGGAAATACCGACGCCGTCCTCCGTACAACTGCTGCTGGAATTGCTGGACATGGACGATCCCGTCATTCGGGAAAACGCACTCCACGCCCTGAACGCCCTCCGTAACCGGCACCCCCACCTCAAGCCAGACCATCGGGAGGTCGTCCGCCGCATCCTGCATGAAGCCCGTCAATACCAGGATATGCTGCCGGTACTCTACCAGTCGATCTACCAACGGCTGGTCCATCCTCCGGAACGCTTGTCAGCGTCGGAACGTGCCGTGCTGGAAGCACGCATGGGGCTCACCCGCCTGCTGGAGCAGCGCCTCGACCGCAGCCTGGAGCGCATCTTCCGCCTCCTGGGGCTGAAATATCCTTCCGAGGACATCATGGCGGCCTATGCGGACTTCCGCAGCCCGAAGGAGGAAATCCGTGTCAACGCCCTGGAGTTCCTGGACAACCTGCTGGAACCGAATCTCAAGAAAGTCCTGGTTCCCATCATGGAGTCGGCCCTGATCAACGGCGTCCCGGAACCGGGCGGCCCGACCGGCCTGCTCCGTAAGATCCCCACCGAGTACGATTGCTTCAAGCTGATTCTCCGGGGTCGCGACAACCGCCTCAAATTGGCGGCGCTCTATCTCATCCGGCAACTGGCGGACAGGAAATTCATGCCGCTCCTCCTCGAAAGGGTGGAAAATGACCAGGATCGCATCCGTGATTATGCCGCTGGGGTCCTGGCAGACTTGCAGGCTCATCCCGACACATGATGACCAGGACGCACTTCCCTGCAATGCCTGGTCGAAACGGGCGTAAACCAAATTGTCGGTTCGACTTTGATTTGATGCGCCATGTCGCGGCCGAAGCGGTGACGGAATGGCGGATTGGTTGTTCAAGGGAGGTTCTTGCTCCCCGCTTCACGGGGAGGGATTGCGGCGCCGGGCAGATTCTTTGCTCCCCGCTTCGCGGGGATGCTGGTACGCGAATTTTTAGGATTAGGCTAATTACAGGGATTTTTTTCTTTTGTAATTTTTTGATTGGGAGGATTTTGGAAAGTGCTG
>JBEAQU010000067.1:0-38500 GCA_041163745.1 Bacteroidota bacterium | reverse complement strand
CGGCGCTTTCCGCGAAGCGAGGAACAAGAACCTCCCTGGCACACCCAATCCGCCATGCCATCATATCCCTTTGGCCGCGACACAGCAGGTCAACCCCCTCCTCCATGCGGAACCGACCATTTGATTTGCACCCTGCGTATGCGCTGGAAAAACACAAATGCCAACATAGCGCTTTCTTCAAGACCGAGGACGTTCCGGAAACACGCAATGAGCGGACTACCCTAACGGAATAGGCACAGGAATGCCAGAGACCCTTTTGCAGACAAACACCTGTATGACGGAATTACCGGCCAATGCTCATGGACCTTGAGAGCCAAGCGCCAAGATGTGAAAATCGCAGAAAAATCCAAAGTGATCTTTTCAATCGAACGTGCGACTGAAAATGAATGATGAGTGGTTTAAGAAAGTCGACAGGATTGCGCCTGATGATCGGTGCGACTGAATCGAACTCTATCATGCCAATCGCAGTATTCCGACCGGTATCAGCTGGCCCGGATAGTCAGGTGCAGCGTTCATTACACGAAAGAGGCTGCCGAGGGCACCGAAGCCATCCTCCCGGCCTCCCGGACAATTTCCCAGACATCATGCCGCGGCTCGCTTCCGGCGCCGCGGCTATGCTCCGCACAGAAATGGAAAAAGATGTCGAAATGGCCAAGCACTTGCCGGAGGGATGCTTTCGAGGAAGCGGATTTGCCGGGGTGGCGAAATGGTTTTCAAAACGGTCATGGTACAAGATAAGGAGCGGATCTTCTTCTCAATAAAGGGCGGCATCCGGATCAGGCGGACGGTTTCGCACATGGCGTATATTTTTCAGAGAACAGTCCCTGCATGTGGAAAGGAGTATTGTTTCCGCTTCCGTCACAGCCATCCGATCACCAACTGGGCGGGAGGGTCCGGGCCGGCATACCGTTTGAAAAGGAAGAAAGATGTGCGGAACGACCGGACAAATGGAAGTGATGACCCTTGGGAAGCCAGGCTTTGCTACACAAGGCGGGGCGGAAGAAGGCCCACATCACCCGGGGAAGACCGGCGACCTGCCGGAAAATACCGATTGGACAGGACACTTCGCTGATGCCCGCAAAAGACCTGCCGGCTGCGGTCGGTCGGGTCCGCCGACCGGGTTCCCCACCGACCGCAGGTTCCGCCGCGGCGGTGTTCCTCAGGCCGAATATTGCAGGTCGTAATACCGCTGATAAGCTCCCGACGTGACGTTTTCGAGCCAGGTCTCATGGGACAGGTACCATTCGGCCGTTCGGCGCAGGCCTTCCTCCGGCGCCACGGACGGCGTCCAGCCGAGTTCCTCCTGCAGTTTGGTCGCGTCGATGGCATAGCGACGGTCGTGGCCGGGGCGGTCCTTGACGAAAGTCATCAGTCCCCGGCTCTCCCCTGCCGGCCGGGCCAGGAGCTCGTCCATGATGTCGCATAAGGTCTCCACCAATTGGAGGTTCCGGCGCTCATTGCGCCCGCCAATGTTGTAGGTCTCTCCCTTCCGACCCAGGTGGAAGATCAGGTCGATGGCCTCCGCATGGTCCACGACCCATAGCCAGTCGCGGGTGTATTGACCGTCGCCATAGATGGGGATGGGCTTGCGGTGGCGGATGTTATGGATGACCAGGGGGATCAGCTTCTCCGGGAATTGGTTGGGACCGTAGTTGTTGGAGCAGTTGGAAATGACCACCGGCAGTCCGTAGGTATGCCAGAACGCCCGGACCAGGTGGTCGCTGCCGGCCTTCGAGGCGGAGTACGGGGACCGCGGGTCGTACGGCGTCTCCTCCGTGAAGAAGCCGGTTTCACCGAGCGAGCCGTAGACCTCGTCCGTCGACACATGGTAGAACAGGAAGTCGCCTTCCTTGCCCTCCCAGGCTTCCCGGGCCGTGGTGAGCAGTTGGGTCGTCCCCAGGATGTTGGTCTCCACGAACGCCATCGGTCCCGAGATGGAACGGTCCACATGGGATTCCGCCGCCAGGTGGATGACGCCGTCGACCGGATACCGCCGGAAGACGGCGCGCAGCTGTTCCGCATCCGTGATATCCCCTTTCTCGAAGGAATAATTGGGGCGCCCGGCGATATCCGACAAGTTCTCCAGGTTGCCGGCGTACGTCAGCTTGTCCAGGTTGACGATATGGTACGACGGATATTTGTTGACGAACAGGCGGACGACGTGGGAGCCGATGAAACCGGCGCCTCCGGTGATGAGGATCGTCTTATTGAACTGCATGTTTGAAATATTCATACGTTTTCAGCAGACCTTCCTGCCGGTTGTAGCGGGGTTCCCAGCCCAGGATTTCCCTCGCCTTGGTGATGTCCGGACGGCGCTGCTTCGGGTCGTCCGTCGGCAAAGGCCTGAAAATGATGTGCGCCTTCGGATTGTTGACCAGGTTCAGAATCTCGCTGGCGAACTCCATCACCGTGATTTCCTGCGGGTTGCCGATGTTGACGGGCTGGTGGTAATCGCTCAGCAGGAGTCGGTAGATTCCCTCCACCAGGTCGTCCACATAACAGAAACTGCGTGTCTGGGAACCATCCCCGAAGACGGTCAGCCCTTCTCCCCGGATGGCCTGGGAAAAGAAAGCCGGCAGCACCCGCCCGTCGTTGACCCGCATCCGCGGGCCGTAGGTGTTGAAGATCCGGACGATCCGGGTTTCCACGCCGTGAAAGGTGTGGTAGGCCATGGTGATCGCCTCGAGGAAACGCTTGGCCTCGTCGTACACACCCCGCGGCCCGACCGGATTCACATTGCCCCAATACTCCTCCACCTGCGGATGGACCAAAGGGTCGCCGTATACCTCCGAGGTGGAGGCAACCAGGATCCGGGCACCCTTGGATTTCGCCAGCCCCAACAGGTTATGGGTGCCAAGCGCCCCTACCTTGAGGGTCTGGATCGGCATCTCCAGGTAATCGATCGGACTGGCGGGGGAAGCGAAGTGCAGGATGTAATGGATCTCTCCCGGCACATGCACGAATTTCGTGACATCGTGGTGGTAAAATTCGAAATCAGCCCGGGAGAAGAGATGCTCGATGTTGCTGAGGCTGCCCGTCAGCATATTGTCCATGCCGATGACATGATGCCCCTCGGCCAGAAACCGGTCGCAGAGGTGGGACCCGATGAATCCTGCCGCCCCTGTAATCAAGACACGCTTTTTCAATTGCTTATGTTTTCAAATGACCGGGGTGCGGAGAACGGTGTTCCCTGTGCCCCTATGAATATGGGTGTTGGCCAGGCATGATTTGCACACGCCTGCCCTTTCCTTACAAATATAGTGCGAAAAAAATCGCCGGACGGCCGGAGGGCACATCCGTGCAGGAAATGACTAGAAAACACAGGCTTTTCCCAGTGGAATATTACCGCCGCCGGATGATCTTTTCATATTGTGTCCTTCCTTCGCGCCGCAGGCACAGCAGATAGGGCCCCTCCGGCAGGTCGGTCAGGTCGAGGGTGCGTCCCGCTGCCATGGGTTCGAGCCGATAGGTCCGCACCAGCCTGCCCCGGGCATCCAGCAGTTCCATGTCCACCGGCGCATCCTGCGCCTGTACCAGTTCCACCTGCAGCAAGTCCCGCACAGGATTGGGAAACACAAGGGCCAGCTGGTCCGCCGATACCGGACCCTCCACTGTCAGGATGTCGGACTGACCGGACCGGGCCATGTCGTCCCGGACATACCAGCGCAGCCGGTACACATTCCTGCCGCGGAACGGCCTTTCGTCGGCGAAGGCATATCCGAAACGGCCCGCCTCGCCGGACACCAGGCCGAGCGGCTGGAAGGACAATCCGCCGATGGCCCGTTCCAGGCGGAAGACCACCGATTCCGGGGCATTGCTGCGGATCTTCCACGACAAGCCCACGGTTTCTCCGGTGAGGCTCGCCAGGAAGTCCTCGATCACGACGATAGGATGGCCGCAATCCTCCACGAATACGGTGTGCTGCACCTGCGCGGCACAGCCGAGCCTGGTCACTTCGAGCGACACTGCCTTGCTGCCGGCCGTAAACCAATAGACATCGTCCTCGGCGGTGGAGAATCCTTCCGCCGGAACGGCGTCCGTTCCGAACATCCAATGATAAAACGCTCCCGGACCGGCCGGGGTGGCGACGAAATCGGCCCCCTCCAACAGACAGATGGTATCCGGCGCGGTCTGTATTCCCGCCACCGGCAAGGGCAGGATCTCCTTGGTGATGATGTTCGACTCTCCGGAGAAACTGCCGCAGCCCTCCCGGCGGGCGCAGCGGATGAAATACGTGGTCTGGGACACTGGGCCGGGATCGTAGGCCGGCATGTCCGAGTTCGGCACCGGCACCCAGTTCGGGTCGCCCGGGCCGTTGTAGACCGGCGTGGTGCTCTGCAACCAGAGGTATTGCAAGGTGCCGAATCCGCCCGCCGGCAGGGCGATGTTCTCGATGAGGGAAGGATCGGCCCCGGCACCGCAAAGCTGTTCGTCGTAGCCGACGCTCCCGCCGGATACCACATTGGAACACTGGGGATGCACCCCGGCATCGAAGCTCAGGTTGTTCAGGGTGAAGGGCAGGATCTCAAACGTGTCGGTCCGGCCGGTCGACGGCATCACATCACTGTCCAGGCTGTCGTCGGTACCGACATCCGGCGTGGTGAAGACATATCCGTTGGGAAATGCGAAAAGACCGAACTCCAGGTAATATTTCCCCGGCGGCACCCCGACGAACAGGTATTGGCCCGTCGCATTGGTCAGGGTGGACGCGTACGGGATTCCGGACGGGATTTTGAAAAGCCGGACCGGAACGTTGGCCCATCCCGGTTCGCCGCCGTCCTGCAGCCCGTTGTGGTTCAGGTCCTCCCAAACGAAATCCCCGATGTCGGTCGGTTCGTCCAGAAAGATCAGCCCGCCGTCGCGGTCTTCGTCATATACGCCCTGCGGCAGGTGGAAGAAGGCGGTGCTGCCGGTAAGCGGGTCGAAATCATTGTCCAGGGTCGGATCCGCCCCGACCAGGACCGGGGAGGGGACATGGTAGGCTGGCAGTTCGAGCGTCAGCTGGTAATCGCCTTCCTGCAGACCGTCGAAGGCGAAATAGCCGTCCGCCCCGCTGAGAACGAACCTATCCACCGGCTGTCCGCCGGCGGTCGTCCCCACCAACCATACCTTGACACCCTGGAATCCGGGTTCGCCGGCGTCCTGCCGGCCGTTTTCGTTCTGGTCCAACCAGATGAGATCGCCGACCTTGGACGGATTTTCCAGGCCGACGGCACCGGCGCAGGTACAGCCGGCGGCATCGGTCACCGTCACCGCGTAGGAGCCGGCGGGCAGACCATAGCGTGCCGATGCCGTACTGCCGTCGGACCAGGCGAACTGGTAAGAGCCGGTCCCGCCGGCAGCCTGGACCACCAGCACCCCTTCGTTTCCGTTGTAGGTACCGACCGGCTGATTGACCGCTATGCTGCAGAGCAAGGCGTCGGGAGACCCGACCGTGGCGACCGCTGCCACCGTGCACAGGTTCGCATCCGTCACGGTGACGGCGTAGGAGCCGGCAGCCAGCTGTTGCAGGCCGGAGCTGGTGGCGCCCTGGCTCCAAAGCCAGGACAAGGGGGCTGCCCCGCCGCCGACCATGACCGTGACGGCGCCATCCGTCGCCCCATGACAGCTTTCGTCCTGGACCTGGACGTCCAGGACCAGGTTGGACAAAGCCGTGATATCGGCGGAGGAAACGGTGCTGCATCCGTAGCTGTCCGTAACGGTCAGGGTGTATGTCCCGACGGAAAGCCCTTGTAAGGAAGACTGGGCGGAACCGGTTGACCAGGCGAACAGGTACGGTGGAACACCGCCGGAACCGAGGGCCGTCGCCGTGCCGGCGCTGTCGGTATCACAGGTCATGCCCTGGACCGCGATGTTGGCGGTCAGCACGGGCGGGGTGAAGATGAAAGCGGTCGCTTCGGCCTCGCAGCCGTTTCCATCGGTCACGGTGACCGTATAGCCGCCCGGTCCGATGCCGGACAGCAAAGGACCGCTGGTTTGCTGTGGATCGTCCCAGGCATAGGCATAGGGTGCCGTTCCGCCGTCGACCGCCACCTGTGCGCTGCCATCCTGGATGCCGGCGCAAGTCAGGTCTTGGGTGGTCAACTGGAGCACCATGCCCGGTCCGGCGGGTACCGCCAGCGCCAGAACGGCGGTGCAGCCGCCCTGGTCCGTGACGGTCACGGTGTAGCTGCCTGCCGGCAGACCGTCCACCAGGGGTGTGGTCGGTGCCCCGGGGGCATCCCAGGCATATTGGAAGGTGCCGCTCCCGCCGGAGGCCGAGACGGTGGCGGTCCCGTCCGGGCTGTCCGGACAGGTGGTTGTATCCACGGCTCCCGACAGCAACAGGGCCGGCGGAGCGGACACAACCGTCTGGCCCGTCGCCAGGCACCCGCCGTTGTCCGTCAGGGTCACCTGGTAGGTGCCGGGCGCCAGTCCGTCCGCCTGCGGCCCCTGGGTACCCGCGGGGTCGTTCCAGAGGTATTGGATGGCGGTGGGGTCGCCCGTCAGGATGCTGACAGAAGCCGTGCCGTCCTGGCTGTCAAAACAGCTCGCCGGTAACGACATCAGTTCGAACGTGGCGTTGAAAGGTGTCTCCACCGTCACCGAGGAGGCAGCGGAACAGCCCTGCGCATCCGTGACCGTGACGGTGTAGTTGCCGGCGGCCAGTTGGGAGGCGGTCGCCGTCGATTGGGCCGACGGATCGTCCCACTGGATAAGGTAGGGTGCTTGTCCGCCGGAGATGGCGACGGAGGCGGTACCATCCTGCTGCCCCCCGCAGCCGGCGTTGGTATGGGAAGTCGACAACTGCAGGCCGGTCGTGTCGGGTACCAGTACGGCGAAGGTATCGGTGCAGCCGTTCGCCAGCGCGGTGACAAGAACCGTGTAGCCACCCGGCGTGAGGCCGGTGGCGAGCGGAGTCGGTTGGGCAGCGGGATCGTTCCATAGGAAACCGTACAACGCGGTGCCGCCCAGAATGGATGTGACGGCGGCGGTGCCGTCGCTACCGCCGGGACAGGAAGGGGCGGAGACAGCCAAACCGACCGCCCAGTCCTCGGCGGGCGGTACGAAAGCGCTGCCGACGCCGATGCAACCGAGGGCGTCGGTCACCGTGACCGAATAGTTGCCGGAAGCGAGACCCGACTGGGAAGCTTGTGACAAACCCGGCGCGTTGGACCAGGCGTAGCTGAAGGCGGGTGTCCCGTCGGTGACCGCCGCCACCGTCAGCTGACCGTCCGGTTGTACGGCGCAGGTCACCGGCTCGGCCAGTATGTTGACGGACAGGACCGTCGTGGGTTCCAGCAGAAAGGTGTTGGAAGCGGTACAGCCCGCCGCATCGGTTACGGTGGCGCCGTACAAGCCGCCGGAGAGACCGCCCAGGAAGGAAGTGTCGCCGGCTGGTAAGGACCATTGGTATTGGTAAGGCGGGGTTCCTCCGACCGGCAGCAGGAGGATGGCGCCGTCGGACACACCGGCGCACAACGGCGGAGACGCGGAACCCGACAGGTTCGGATTTGGGAAGACCGCGATGGTGATGACATTGGAGCCCAGTATGAAATCGGAGCATCCCTCCCCTTTGGCGAGGCGGATGAAAAAAGTGGTTTGCGTCAGGGTGCCGGGGGCGTAATCCGGAAGGTCCTGCAGTCCGGGCGCCGGGCTCCAGTCCGGGTGACCCGGAAACCAGGTATCGGAGACGGTGCTGAACCACCAGCTGTATTCGACGGTGCCACCGCCACCGGCGGCCGGCGAGACGTTGAGGAGCGTATCCGGTGCGAAGGGTGCGCAACCGCTTTGGTCGGCGGCGACGAGCCCGCCATCGGTGACATCCGAACAGCAGCTCACCGTTTTCTCCACGATGTTGCTTTCCGCCACATATTCCGTACAGCCGGACCGTCTGGCGCAACGACGGTACCAGGTGGTTTCGGTAATCGGGCCAGGGTCGTAGGAACTTGCATTGCTGTTGGGGATGGGCGTCCACAGGGAGACCGGGAGATTCGGGCCGTCGGAGGTGGACACCCAAAGGTATTCCAGCGTGCCGGACCCGCCGGTGGGCAGGGCCACATTGAGGATGGCGGAAGGGTCCCAGACCGGGGAAGGACACCCCGTCTCATTGCCTTGGATCAGGCCTCCCGCGGTTGCGTTGTCGCAGGCGGCCGGTTCTGTCGGAATACCGACCGGCTCCACCGCATCAGGGCCAGCCACGGCAGCCACCGGCAGGACGAGCCATGCCAACATCCACCACCGGGACACCGTCAGGAATGAACACCGGGCGGACATACGGCCCGGACAGCCCTCCCTCGACGGCCGGGCACCACCTTGCAGGCGGAATACAGTAGATGAGATGCACATGAAATAAGCTTTTCAAGGTATCCGCAGCAGGCGGTTCCGGCCGGAGACTTTTCATCCTGACCTCAGCGATTTCAAACCGAACCCTGTCGTCCTTGCCGCAGGAGAACATCGCGCCAGGCAGCCGATGATGTCAATGTCCGGGCAAGGAAAGCCTGCGGATGTTTCAGGGCGCTGAATAGCAACATATTGGAAAAAGGCTTGACACCCAGGCGCGCTACCGGAAAAATATTCAAAAACTATACCATTTAAAATTCATTGGAAACGAGAAGATCGGGAAAATCCTTGTATTTGGCGCGGAAGGATTTTTCGCCGGAGGCGGCATACGCCGTCAGTTGCCGGTGCAGGGTGCGGACGGCCGCCGCCGGGGGATCGCTTCCCTCGTTGGTCAGGACGAAATCCGCCAGGCTCATTTTGCGGTCCTCCTGCCACTGCCGGGCCATCCTGGCCAACACCTCATCGCGGCCGAGTTCGTCCCGTTTCATGACACGGGCGATACGGACTTCCGGGTCGGCCACGACCACGATGATGCAATCGACCTGGCGAAAGCCGCCGCTTTCAAAAAGGAGGGCCGACTCCCGCAGGGTATAGGGGCTGCCTGCATGCGCCTGCTCCCATCGCTCCACATCGGCGAACACGGCGGGATGGACCAGCCGGTTCAGTTCTTCCAGCAGCATCGGATCGCGGAACACCTTGTCGGCGATGTACCGCCGGTCGAGGGAACCATCCGGACGGTATGCGGCGGATCCCAGCAAGCGGCGGATACCGGCGGACAAAGTCCGGTCCTCGGTCATCAGCCGCTTCGCCGCCTGATCAGCATCGTACACCGGGACACCCAGTCCGGCGAAGAGTCGGCATACGGTCGTCTTGCCGCTGCCGATGCCACCGGTGATTCCAACCCGGAAGGGTCGTTCCCCGGCAGCGGACCTCTGTTTATCGTCTGCCTGTTTCATACCGCATGATCGGATGGCCACCGGCGTCGGCGTCCGGATGTCCTCCGGTCCAAAGGTAGGCAATACCGGCCATCCTTCCATCCGTTCCGCCGGCTGCCGGACAACAACCGAAACAAGCCCGCGCAAATGCACGCACATTCCTTGCTGGCCGTGATGGAATTGGTTATATTGGCGGATCCTGCCGGCCCATCATCGCATGCAGCATGGTTCTCTCGCCCGGATCGCATGCGCAAGCCCTCCGGGAAGAGGCCGGGCAGTCACGGTGCCAAGCTTCGACATCCTGCCGTTCGCCATGAAACAAACCGCCAACATCCGCTTCGCCGGCCGGGCCTTCCTTCTCCTGCTCACATCGGCTTGCCTGTCAAGCGTGCAAGCGCAGGACATCCATTTCTCCCAGTTCCGCGACTGGCATTCCACCGTCAATCCCGCCCTGGCCGGCAGTTCCGGATCCGACATCCGGCTGGCGGGAATCCAACGGCGGCAATGGAAATCGGTGCCGGTGGACTACCAGACCGTATCCCTTTGTGCCGACGGCCTCAGCGGCTTGCCCACCCTCCCGGACGGCCGGACCCTCGGCTGGGGGCTGTTGGTCCGCCAGGACAAGGCCGGAGACGGAGCCCTGCAGTATGTCCAGGCCGGCGCCGGACTGTCTGTCAGCCAACAGATCGGAACGGCCTTCATACTGCGCGGAGGACTCCAGTTCCTCGTCGGCCAGCGCAGTGTCTCCCCGCACCGGCTGACCTTCGGATCCCAGTGGAACGGAGATGTCTTCAACGCCGCCTTGTTCAGCGGGGAATCCCTGCGCAACCAGACCGGCTTGATTCCCGCCGCCGCCGCCGGTCTCCATCTCGGCTACCAGGCACCCGGGAAAAGAACCCGGGTCGACCTGGGCACCGGCCTCCACCATGTCAACCAGCCGCGGACCAACTTCACCGACGGCGCCACCATCCGTATCCTGCGCCGGTATGCGTCCTATCTGACAGCCACCGTGGAAACCGGTCCCCGGACGGAACTCTCCGGACAACTGCTGCTCGCATTCCAGGGAACCTATCACGAAACGGTGGCCGGTATCTCCGGCACCTGGCACCTCCGCCCGCCGGAATCCACCACCCTCGCCGTGCAGGCAGGTGTCGGCCACCGTTGGAAGGACGCCGTCATCCCGAGCCTGGTCCTGCAGGTGGGCAGCTGGCGCGCCGGTTTCAGCTACGACATCCATACCAGCCGCTTCCAGCCTGCCACCGGCGGCCGCGGCGCCGGGGAAGTGTTCCTCGAAAAACGCATCGACCTCGTCCCGGCTCCCAAGGAATTCAAAGCCTGTCCCGTTTTTTGAATTGATTCCCGTCCCCGCAATTTGGCTTGGATTTTGAACCGGTGGAGTCCGGACGGCCAGGATGTGGACGCCGACCCGTCCACCGACGGACGGATGGATTCCGAACTACGCAGCGAAATTCATCCGGCCGGCCAGACAGCCCGTAAAAAGCGACCCGGCTTCGGTATTTCCTGCGAACCGACGGATTCCCCTGCAACCTGCTCCGGATGTCACCCGCACCTCATCCGGCAAGCTATGCCGCATCATACCAGCTCGTCGCTCCGTTTGCAATAATTCACAAGCTCCCCCTCCATGCTTTATCCGATAAAATCAACCCGGATGGACGAACTGGCTAGATTCCTGGCAGAAGCCACGGAAAATGGTGGGAGCACCCGCGACAAACGAAACACTCCCTATTTTTGGCAAGGCGGAGCCGCCGGCGCCGGGCAGGACTGGAACGAACCGCTCAACTGGGCCAACCGCAAGGTGCCGGGATGGTTCGATACCGTCGTGATCGACCGGGATTACGTGCGCTCCGATCAGTTCCCCCTGATAGACGAGTTCGCCAGCGATGTGGCCCAGGTCATCCTCCATTCCGGCACCACCCTGCACATCGGTCCGCAAGGAAAGATCTGCATAGACGGGCTCAACCGCTACCCTTGCGGTATCATCAACCATGGAGACCTGGTCATAGACGGCGAACTGACCGTCCTGCGGACAACTTCCGTCGCCATCCGTAACCTCCACTACCTCCTCAACAACGGCTCCCTGGCCGTCGACAAAAAGGAACATCTCGCCATCATTCACGGGAATAACGCCATCTTCGAAAATTACGGGGAGCTGTTGTTTTTCTGACCGCCCCCCCCAAGTACCGGCAATCCGGCGGACAGCCCTTCCCCACCCGCCTGCCCATGTGCAAATAAGCCCCTCCGGTACGCTTTTCCTTTGCTACTTTTGCCTGTCGAAAAAAAATGGGCCCCAGGTGAACCATTTTTTTGTTTATACCTTAAAAGTTATCGAAGGTCAGCCTGCCCGTCAACGGAGTCCGCCGTACGCTCGTGTTGCTTTCAGGCCTGATTCGCTGTACTAACACTAAACCCACCATCATTATGTACTGGACCTTAGAGCTAGCCACCTATTTGGAAGACGCCCCATTTCCAGCTACACGGGACGAACTCATGGACTTCGCCTATCGCACCGGAGCACCGTTGGAGGTGATAGAGAACCTGCAGGAAATGGAAGACGAAGGTGAACTGTACGAAGGCATCGAGGACATCTGGCCTGATTATCCACGCAAGGACGATTTCCTCTTCAACGAGGACGAATATTGATGACGGTCCGGACGTCCCTTTCCGCCGGACAATGACAGGTTTTGCCTCCTTGGGCAAAACCTGTTTCAATTATTTTCCCCAAAACACCATCAACCATCCGCATGTAGCCTCGCCAATCCGCCTTCCTCCCGTGGGTCCTCCCTCCGCATCCCTGGTTACGCCGGACCACGATTTCGTGCATCGCCACCCTTGTCGGTTTGTCCTGGTTGCAACGGTCCCTGCCCTTGTTCGACAGACCCTTATGCACCGTGTCGGCAGACCCTGAAGTAGCCTTGCTCTTCACAAATCGCCGCGCAAAGTCGGCGGTGCATTCCGACGGGCGATTCCGGCGATCCGAAATTCAGGCTGACCCTGCTTACGGTCGGAGACAAACGATTCCACCTTCATCCTACCCGAACCCTTAGGCCTTGGTACGGGCGTACGGGAAAACCCGTCGGTCGGCCATATTACCAGCGGCGGCAGTACGATTTCCAAGCACTTGAAACGTCCTTTCCGGACCAACGCGTTGGAACGAGCGGGAAAACTCATCGAATCGGCCTGGAAGCTCCCTTTGAATGGCAGCAAGCGTTGCCAGGACATCCCGTGGCTTAACACAGCGCACGCACCTTTCGGTGGCAGTGACCTCGGATTGGAAGCCACAGCCAAGCCCTATTTCGGAAATGACACATCCGCCCCGTACAGGGCGGCAGCGGCCGTGGGGGCGGTGCTTCCCAAGCGTCCCGCCCGCCTTCGTCCCGGAATGATCCGGAGGGGACTGCAGGCCAGGCGCGACCGGCTCCCCACGTAGACTCCGGGCGTCCCGCCGACCATCCGCCAACGAACTGTAGCCGGCCCTCCACGAACCCGCTGCGGAGAACCGGCACGCTTGCCAGACCTACCCTTCGGCAGCCGGTCGGAACGGTCGCGCGGCGCAAGGCTGCCCTCCTGCGCCAACACGGCATACACAACCACTACTGACCGATGATGGGGTTATCGACAGACGATGTGCTCGCCAATCCTGAAAATCTGTCCGGTTCCGACCCCGACCACAGCCCGCCTTGGAGGTGGTCACAGTCCCGCCAGCACAGGCAGACCGCTCAACCTCCCGCTGTATGCAGTTGCGGGACTAAAGGGACGACTCCGCCCATAGCCAGTTCCCAGACATACCCACCCGCCTGAAGGGATACACCGGTGGAATTTCCGCGACCAAATTGACGGTGCGGCACGCGCAGACATGACCCAAGCCCGTCCCTTCAACACCCCTTTCTACGTCTGCTGCCAGCCACCGGGCCAGACAAATTCCACTTCCTGCTGCGCTGCCTCGGCATGAACACCCGGCTCCGCCCCGCCCTGCGGTCTTCCACAAATCCCGGACGGGACCGAAGACATTCTCTTGGACCTCTCAGACAGCCATGCTGCCCTGGCCATTAACCCTTCGGACCCAGCCACAACAGTCCGGACAATACCGACTGACAGACCACCACCCTACCCGGCAGCCGAACGACCCGCCGGCACCATCCTGCGGGCTGCTGTTGCATGCGGATGCCATCCGGTTCTGTTTTGAAGCCAAACACGAACCGGCACGACCCGCCTGGGAAGGACTTCCGTAACAATTCACGCACGACAGTCGAATCGCCCCGAAGAGCGGCACCAGCATCGGATACCGGGATGCCGGTGTGGTTTGCGTCAATCCGGTATCTTCCATGATTGTCGGGGCCTACCGGCATACGGGAGGCTGCTCCCGTCCTGATCGCTATCCTTGGCAAACTCCCGCCGCAACTTGGTCGGAAAGACCCCTCGATGCGATGCGCCGGAGCGTCCGCTGCCGCCAAAGCGGTCGCCTCGCCGCAGCATGCTTTCCGAGCGAACCCTGCCTAGCCCGGTAAATGCCCTCCGACCCCCTTTGTCGCCATCACCGGCCGTTCCATACCGCCATGGGCAGGACCGGGTGGGTCGCCCCTGCCCGTCTGACATCTCCCGGCATCTCCCCGACCTAAAAAACCGCTTCAACCTGCCGCCGACCATGGGTCACTTACAAGCCATGCAAGACCCCTGTGGCCGCCCGCTGCCACCCTGGCGGGACGGTCCCGACATCCGCTACCAGCGCAGAGGCCGTGCAACCGATTCATCCCATCCCAGGGTCAAGCATCCGCATACCACGGGACCCGGATGGCAGCAAGGGCGAGGCCCTCTTCCGGCTCGCCCATCGACATCCGCAAAATAACAGTACTGGCATAGGGACGACCATTTCGACGTCAGCACCCGCAACTTTCATTCAAAGGCTTGCTGCATGGGATTGGTCGCTTATGCCATGGGTGGCGGATGGGAACAGGAACATCCTGACCGAGTACTTCGAAATCCTGTAACGGTAACGGATCAGATCCGAGGAATTGGCCTGGGTGAATGGAGAGGCCGGCAGTTTGACCGGCGGACGCCCAGGTTGGCTTGCGGACAAAAAAAAACTCCTACATCGGGAGGCTATAAGCTGATGTAGGAGCACTAAACATACTATGAGAAAACTACACGATGCAAATTACCGTAATCTTTTCCATTCCGACTTGCCACAATGAGGAAACGGCGGCGTTCATGACGAAACGGTAGCTATGATTTAGTAAACGGTCATCCGCTCCGCGCAGCAGACAGTCCGAACAGCCCATCGGGAGCAGGAGGAGGCCCTGCCTTTCCGCGGAGCGAACCTCTCCCCACCGTGTTCGGACGGCGTTGTTCCGACGAGCCGGAACAACAGGACTGTGGTACCGGTATTCCAGCCGGAGGCCGTATTGTCGACATTGATGCCAGGGAAAGGTCTTGCGTGCTTCAATTGCAACATTGGCAGCGGTTCGTCTTGCCACAGGAATGTGGTCGGCATTCGAATTTTGAGGAAGCGGCCGCCAGCAAGATTTATCATCTCCCGCTATTTTTGATTTCCACTGCCTGGCGAGGGAATGCCGGCTCTTGTCCCGACGACTTGTTCACAGCATGGCGGCGACGGATCGGCAGGTAAGCAGGGATTCCAATACATGCGTGGGGGGGCTCCGGTGACCTTCCGGAGCATGCTTTCGCTGACCAGGCTGAATTCCGGTTGTCACAAGATGATGGTGCGGAAAAAAAAACCTACACCTCAGAAGGGAATCAAGGTGTAGGAGAATTAAACATACTATGAGAAAACTTGGTGTAAAGATAGATTTGGCAGTTTCCAAAAAAAAACTACTTTTACGAACCGGTAGGTTAATCCGACGGAACGGTCGGAATTGTTAAGGAAAAGGAAAAAGGAAACATCCTCCAAGGCGCCCAACAAACCGGTCGACCTGCTCTTTCCATGACCAGGCAATCGGAATCCCAGCGCTGTTACGACGAGCCTGCAAGAGTTTTGCCCGCACCATCGCCGGATTTGACAACCGGCGGTCATACCATGAGAAAATTCGAATCCTGTCGGCCGACCTCGCCGGCAAGAATCTAAAAGCCGTGCAATACCGGGCTGTAAAAACGCGGCAGTTCGTTCCGGGCTATCGCCAGCCGCATCGACAGGCGGCTGCCGTCACGCGGATGCGGATAGCCATCCGGGAAGATTTCGCAAAGGGATTGCGGGAGGCCTGGAGGATGTCATTTCAACTCGAATTCGATAACCGGTATCAACACTTCCACGCGGGTGCCGCGGGGCTTTCCAAGCTCATCGAACAGGTCGGTAATCGTGACGGGCTTTTCCGCACGGTTAACGGATTGCATGAGAATATCCAGCCGTTCCTGCGTTATTTTTGTTCCGAGCGACCGATGGCGTTTCAGGTTCGGATTGAGATCCCGTTGCTCCTGAGCCTGCCGGCGGCCCACCCCATTGTCTTCGATGGTACATCTTACCATCTGTTCGTCCAATAAAGAGAAGGAGATACTTACCAATCCGTCCTTTTTGGAGCGGATGCCGTGTTCGATGGCGTTCTCCACATAGGGTTGGATGATGAGGCTAGGCACACCCAGAATATCCTCCTCGATATCTTCATCCACCTCGATTTCATAGCGAAGTTTGTTTTCGAATCGAAGTTTCTCATTGATGGCCAGGTAATTCCGTATGAAGTCGATTTCGTTTTCTAGGGAAATGTATTCCAGTTCGGAGTATTCGAGGCTTTGACGCATGAGTTGTGCGAACTGGGCGAGGTATTTGGCGGCCTGGGTGGCATCGTTGGAGGTGATGAAATGCTGCACGGAGTTCAGCGCATTGAACACGAAGTGCGGGTTCATCTGTGCGCGAAGCGCTTTCAGCTGCAGGCCGGAAGCCTGGAGACGCAGCATCTCCGTTTCCTTGTCCTTTTTCTCCGCCTCATATTTGACTTGCAGCTCCTTCAGTTCGGAATCCTTTTCGGCGAAAAAATACTGTTCCATGGCCTGCCTGTACAGCAGCTGGTAATCGTAGGCGTTCTTGTAATCCTGTTCGCGTGCATACAGTTGGGAAATGTCCTGGAGTATGCCGGATATCTGTTTGTAATCCTCGATGTTACGGGCGAATTCCAAGGCACGGAAGTAGTGTTTGAAAGCCTTCTTCGCTTTGTCGGCCTGATAGATTCTGGCGCGCCACCATTCGATATTGGCCAGGTTCTTATCCCGCTTTTCCTTGAAGAGCGGATAGGCCGTGGCGAAGAGTTCCAGCGCTTCTTTCGCATGACCGATCATCATGTAGCAAAACCCGAGGTTGGCATACGCCATGGCCCTCGCTTGTTGGTTCACATCATCCACGACCTTGACGGCCTTTTTGAAGTAAAGGCTGGCGTTCTCTATGTCATGATTGGAAAGGAAAGCGTTTCCGACATTGAGATAGTGCCAGGAGAGCCTGGCCTTCATCCCTTTCTCCTCGCAGAGGCGGACGACCTGCTGGTAGGTGCGGATGCTTTTTTCCGGTTCGTTGGTTGCAGCGTAAATGGCTCCCAGTCCGCTTTGGATCAAGGTATGGAAGTAATGATCCTTCATGTCCGGGGAATAGGGCAAGGCATTCAGCTGCTGCTCGGCCTGATGGAAAGCCTTCAGGGCCTTCGGCAGGTAGGATTGTTTCAGGTGAAAGAAGCCTTCGCGGCAAAGAAGCCGGATGGAGAGCCGTTCGTCCGGATAAGCGTCCAGGTATTTGGCGGCCTGGTTGAGATAGAAACGGGCGCGATCCGGTTGTTCCAAGTTCAAAAGCGTCCCGGCATAGTCGATATACGTTTCCGTCAGTTGCTTGACATCTCCGCGTTCCCCGAGGATTTCCAGGGCATTCCGGAAATGGACGTCGGAGAGATTGTAATTGTAGCGTTGGTTTTCGACCAAAGCCGTATGAAGATGGAAGCCCAGTCTGTAGTCCGGTTGTTCAACTTCGGTGAAGAGTTCCTGTTGGATGGAAAGGTAGTGGTGTGCCTTGGAGAGGTCGGTGAAGAGAAACTGCCGGACCAGGGAATCCAAGCTGCGCAAGCGGGCAAGGAGCGCTTCCTTTTCAGATTCCGGGCCGGTGGAAGCGAGGCGTACCGGGGTATTTTTCTCGTCTTGGTATTCCTTCATCTCTATTTAGGGGGAGTTCCGGTCACGGGCTGTCGCCGCTGCCACGGGAGGCATCGGCGGCGTGCACCGGCCGGGGTATGGACCTGTTCCGTGTATTGTGAAACAACCCTTGCGAGCGGTCGGATCAACCGCTTGCCAAGGCTTACGCGAGGGTTTCCGAAGAGCAGCGAGAAGGGGTCGGAACATATGTTGACCGCAGCCTGCGTGCCGAGGATATTGTGTCGGAAGCCGTTCGGCGGAACCAAAGGTGCCACCAGGCTGCGCAGATTACAGGGCATTGAATCGGTCCCGATAGGAATCCGCAGCATTGACAATCGGTTCGGGAAGCGCTCCTGTTCGCCGATGGTTAGCAACCCCTGCCGAAACGAACGATTGGCGAACCGGCATCGAGCGAGCCTGCCCGGACGGCGGAAACACAAAGGGTGTGCGTGGCTGGGGACGTGACAAGGGACGCCGGTGCGGTTCGAACCCCGGCGCCGGACGGAACCATGCCAGCAAGCGGAAGACCCCAGGCAGGGTCGGCATCCGAATAACGAGTTCTCCAGCCCAACGGCAGGGAATACCATCGTCAGTCCGTTTCTGCACATCTCACTCGGACAGGGCGGACCCAGGCGATGCCGGCCTCATCGGAAAATCCGGCTTACGGCTGTCATTTCAATGGCGCGACAGCGCGCGTTCAAAAAGCATAAGAGACTGGACGGACTCCCCTGAAATCATTGGGGGAGGTCGCCCTGGCAGGGCGAGGGACTGATGAAACCGAAGAAAGTGATGCCTCGCTTCCTGTCTGTAGGCCTTTCCGAACCACCCAGAAATTCACCCATCTCCTCTTTGGTCAGACGGTTGATTTTCTCCAATTCCTTCAGGCTTCGTTTTTTGTTGGTAGTCTCCAGCATAGTACCGAGATTTTTTTTGACTAACCCGATCATGGTGTGCACATTTTGAGACTGGAGCGTAACCTGTGCGTGCTTTTCACTTTCCCTGTGTAGATTTTCGATCAGTAAGCAGTAATGTTTCTCCTTTTCGCCGTCGGGAGGAATCCAAGGATTCCGGACGGGCTTGCGCAGGGAGAGTATGAGCCTGCCAACACACGAGTGCTTTCCCAGTCTTACGCGTTAGTGTTTGTTTTTAGTATCAATAGTTTCGAGCGTTTCCGGATAAAGCGGCCCTGACCATCAGAGCGCTTCTTCCAGCCGACGCATTTGTTCCATGAAAGCCGGTCGACGGCGACGGGAGACCTCGATTTTCTTGCCGTCATCCATGACCAGGTAACCGCCGTCACCCTTGATGAATTTTCGCATATAGTTCAGGTTGATCACATGGCGTTTGTGCACGCGGTAGAAATTCATCGTCTCCAACAGGTCCTCGTAGGCCTTGATGGTCTTCGAGGCCGTGATGCGCTCCCCGTTGGGCAGGAAGATATGGGTGTAGTTGTCCTCCGCCTCCAGGCGGATGATATCCTTGATGTTCACGAAATAGATGCCGTCGATCGCCGAAATGCTCATCTTCTCAAACGAATTGGGATTGTTCAGATGCTTGTTGAACAATTCGAGTCGCTGCTCGATCTGCTCCGACTTCTGGATGCGGATTCGGCTGACCGCCTGCAAAAGGTTGTCGGGATCGATCGGCTTCATGATGTAGCCGATGGAACTGTATTCACATGCCTTGATCGCATGTTCGTTGAAGGCCGTGATGAACACGATTTCGAAATCAATCGGCCGGAGACTGTCCAACATCCGGAACACAAGACCGTCCGGCAGATTTATGTCAAGAAACGCCACATCCGGTCGAAACGCCGGGTCTTCGAACAAATCAATCCCCTCCTCCACCGTACTGGCGTCACCAATGACGGAAACCTCCGGACAGTGCTTCTCCAACAGGTTCTTCAGATTCCGAAGACAGTTGATTTCATCCTCTATGATCAGCGCCTTTATCACATTCTTAGCTTTTTCCAACGGAATCGTTTCGATGCCGTATGACATGACCATGACAGTCACGTGGACAGAACCGGCAATGACAAAAATAATACACTATTGTCAAACATGAAATGATTTTGTAATAAAAAATTATCACAAACCATTGATTTACATTTTATTAAAAATTACCTTCACAATATACTACCTGACTATTGATTACACATATTATTAATTAAGATAATTATTTGGTAGGCGGCGAATCCGGCTTACGCCCGCCAATGGTCGCTTCGGCTCTCCATGCCGCGCAAGACCCGTAGCAGGCACATTGTTATGGCCATGCATGTCGAGCTGACCAGCATGGAGGGAAGGTGGCTTGCCACGTAGAATTTGTACGTTGACTTGCAATTCGTTACATTTGTCCGAACAAAACCGGGGCATCCCAAACCGAAGTGCCCCCCACCCGAGGTACCGCCGGACCTGTCCGGCCTTGTCGTAGGCCGGACCCCGGAACAGAAACCCTGCCCTATGTCCCTTCGGCTCCTGCTGCCAACACTCGCCCTCCTGTCCTTCGCCTCGCTGCCAGCCCAACCACCCGGCCATCTGCATGGGAAAGACCTGGCCCTGTATTACGAATCGCAGTCGGACAGCCTCGCGGAACTGCCGGACTATCCCGCCGCCCTGCGCCAACGGGAACTGGCCATGACCATATACGAACAACTGCCTGAAACCGACCGCGTCGAAGGCCTGGCCAGCTGCTATTCCCGGATGGGCGTGATCAATCGGCGGCTGGGAAACTGGGAACTGGCGGCAGCATTGTACCAAAAAGGCCTCGCCCTGGCAGAGGTCCACCTCGATTCAAACCATATCATCCTGCAGACCCTCCTGAACGACGCGGGCGTCTATTATCTGCTGAAAGGGGATTTCGACCGCTCCATGCCCCTGCTGGAGCGGGCATTGTCCATCGCCTTGCGCACCAACAGCCATCGCATCGGTCCCATCTACGTCAACATGGGCATCATCGCGGAACAAAGCGGACGGTTCAACACTGCGCTCGAACGCTATCGCCTCGCCCTGCGGTACAACCTCGAACATCCGAGAATCGGATTCTGGCACCGCGAAACAGCGACCAGCTACCTGAACGCCGGTACCGCCAGCTTCAACGCCGACCAATATCAGGCGGCACTTTCCTTCTTCGACACCTGCCTGATCATCTATGACAGCATCCTGCCGCCCAATCACCCGGAAATCGCCGCCCTGCTCAACAACATGGGTGTCGTCCACAACTTCCGGGGCGACCACCGGAACGCCCTCCGCTACCTGGAATCCTCCCTCCGAATACACCTCAGCCAACCCGGCAGCAACACCGCGGACGAAACGGCCGCCATGTATGCCAACATCGGCCTGCTGCATATGGAGACCGGCGATTTCCACAAGGCCTTGCCTCTCCTGCAGCAAGCCTACTCCATCCGGGAGTCCCTGCTGGGCGAACGCCACCCCGACGTCGCCCGAAATTGCAACTATCTCGGCGACTGCTACCTGCAGATGAACCAATTCCCCCAAGCACTGCCCTGGCTGAAAAAAGCCCTCCGAATCCAGGAACAGCTGAAGAACAGCGGAAAACCGACCGACCTGTCCGACTACCTGGGGGACCTGGGGACCTACTACGAGAAGACCGGCGACTACCGACAGGCCGTTTCCTATTATCGCCGAGCCCTGGCCATTCACCAAGGACGACCGGAAGGCAGCACCGTGGATATCGCCGGCATCCAGACCCGTCTCGGCAGAACCTTCTGGCGCCAAGGACACTCGAAGGATGCATTGCCATACCTTGATTCCGCCCTGACAGCTTACCGCAAGGCCTTCGGGCATCATCACAAGGAAATCGCCCGGACCTTGCTGGTCCTGGCCAACGCAAGCCTGCCGGATACCACCCGCGCCCTCCGTCATTGCCACGAAGCGATGGTCTCCCTCCATTACGATACCACCCACCCGACCGATTTCTCCCAGGTATGGGCACCGGTCATCCTCCTGGAAGCCCTCACGCTCCAAGGCCAGCTCCGCTCCGGCCTCGCTTTCCGGCAAGGCCGGCTGCAGACCATGTTCCTCGCCGACCGCCAGCTGCAGGCAGGCATCTATCTCATCGACCATATCCTCTCCTCCCTCGAAGGCCCCGGCTCCCGTCAACTCCTGACAGATGACTTTTTCAAACTGTTCGAAGCCGCCATCCTCACCAAGTTCCGACTACAGTCCATGACCGGAAACCCGGACCACTGGCAGGAGGCCTTCCTTATCAGTGAACGCAGCAATGCCGCCCTCCTGCTGGAAGCCGTCCTGATGGCCGATGTCCGCCAATTTTCCGATGTCCCGGATTCCCTGGTGCAACTGGAACACCAGCGACGGATAGACCTCTACTTCCACCTGAACCAACTCGCCGAAGCCGAACCGGAAGACGGCGAGCCCTCCCCGGCCCGACAGGTTCTGCAACACAACGTCTTCGAAGCGCAACGCGCTTACTCCACCCTCCTGAATAGCCTTAAGGAACGGTACCCCTCCTATTACCGCTTGCGCCATATCGATGACTTCGCAACCGTCCAGCTGGTCCAACAGGACATCCTCGCCGACGGACAAGCCATGGTCTCCTACTTCGCAGGGGAAGACCACCTCTTCGCCTTCGTTATCGAACCCCATGCCTTCCATGCCCTGGAACTCCCCATGCCAACCTCCCTCGTCTCCGAAGTATTGGAATTCCAACAAAACATCCTGGCCTTCGACCCGCTGTCGGCGGATGCCCTCGACATGACCAACCGCTATGCCCGCCAGGCCCATCGATTGTACCAACTGCTGCTGGAACCCCTCGTTCCGCTGTTGTCCGCTCGCCAACTGGTGCTCCTTCCCGGCGGAATTCTCGGCTACCTGCCTTTCGAGGCGTTGCTGACGACCCCACCCAACCAACCGGAACGGATCGGTTCCTATGATTTTGTCATCCGCACCTGGCAAATCACTTACGCATACTCGGCCACTTTGCTGGACGAATTGAAAAAACGTCCCGCCGTCCGTCCTTTCCGGCATAAGATGGCTGCCTTCGCTCCTTCTTACGACGGACGGTCCGGCGCTCCGGACCAATTTCCCCCGCTCCGGTTCAATCGGTCGGAGGCCGAAACCGCCATCCGGCTGTTCGGTGGATCCAGCTACACCGGATCCTCGGCCACCCTCGCCAACTTCCTTTCGACCGCCCCCGGGACGACCATGCTCCACCTGGCCGCCCACGGCAAATCCGATGCGCAAAACGGCGACAATTCCTTCATCGCTTTTTACAAGGACACTGCCGACCAATCGAGACAGGATCACCTGCTCCTCGCCCGGGACCTATACAACCTGCGTATCCAGGCTGCCCTGGTCGTGCTCAGTGCTTGTGAGACCGGTACCGGAAACCTGCAGCGGGGGGAAGGCATCATCAGCCTCGCCAGGGGCTTCTTCTACGCCGGTGCCAGCTGCCTGGTCACCACCCTCTGGCGCATCGATGACGTCGCCGCCCAATCCCTCATGCTTTCGTTCTATCACCATCTCCGTAGCGGCCAGCCCGTCGACGGAGCCCTGCGCCTTGCCAAACTGGATTTCCTGCAGCAGGAGGAATTTTCCTTGCGCGCACACCCGCTCTTCTGGGCAGCCTTCGTCCCCTCCGGAAACACCAACGCTGTCGTTGACCACCCGTATATCCCCTGGCTTTGGTTCGGGGGATTCCTGCTGTTGGCTTTCTCCTTATGGCGTCACTTCCTCCGGAACCGCCGGCAACAAGCAAGCTGACAGAAACCGGTCCGCATGCCCTGCCCCACCCGCTGTTCTTTTCTCTCGTCGCATACCGGTCTGCCCTTATTTTCGCAATTTTGCCCTGCCATGGCGTATCCGGCTCGCAGTGTCCGCGCAATACCCCCTGGCAACGGCCATCCGACAACCGGGACCGGAACGTGCCAGGCGCCAACCAAACCATACCAACGGTTCATGCGTCGCCGTCTCCTCGCCGTCCTCTCACCTTTCGCCGCAGCCGTCGGAACCTCGCCGGCTTGTTATTGAGAGGCCTCCGGCCGGCCGAATACCATGGTCCCATGATAACCCGAACCTCGGATAACATGACATCTCAACCACCCGACGACAGCCAATGACGGTACTGACAATGCTT
Source organism: Bacteroidota bacterium (assembly GCA_041163745.1). Taxonomy (GTDB): domain Bacteria; phylum Bacteroidota; class Bacteroidia; order Chitinophagales; family Saprospiraceae; genus UBA6168. The sequence continues at coordinate 14,996 of JBEAQU010000067.1, read as the reverse complement.
GCCGGTTTCGCCCTCCTGCTCGCGGGTGCGGAACTCCTGGTCCGCGGGGCTTCCCGAATCGCCATATCCATGGGCATCACCCCCTTGGTGACCGGTCTGACCGTCGTCGCCGTCGGGACGGGATCTCCTGAACTCGCGATCAGCATCCTGTCCAGCTGGGAGGGCCAGAGCGAATTGGCCCTGGGCAATGTGGTGGGAAGCAACATCTTCAACATCCTCTTCATCCTGGGCTTGTCCGCCCTGATCATTCCCCTCGCGGTGGCGCAGCAGCTGATCCGATGGGATGTGCCGGTTATGATTTTGGTCTCCATGGCCATGCTTTTGTTCGCCCTGGATGGCCGCATCACCTCCACGGAAGGGCTGGTGCTGCTGACCACGGGCGTCGCCTACACCTGGTTCGTCATCCGGCTGAGCAGAAAGGAGAAAAGCCAATCCGTCCGAGACGAATACGAAGCGGCCTTCGGCGAGCCACCCAAAAGCCCTTCGATATGGATGGCCATCGGGTTGTTGCTGGCTGGCTTGGCCGGTCTGACGGTCGGTTCTCAATGGTTGGTGGACAGCGCCACCGCCTTGGCAGCCACGCTGGGGGTGAGCGACCTGGTCATCGGACTGACCATCGTGGCCGTCGGGACCTCCCTGCCGGAGGTCGCCACTTCCGTCGTCGCTGGCATTCGGGGAGAGCGGGACATCGCCGTGGGCAATGCGGTGGGCAGTAACATCTACAATATCCTCCTGGTCATCGGCAGCGCGGCGGTCACCGCCGATGAGGGTATCCTGGTCAGTAGCCGGGCGCTGTCGTTCGATCTTCCGGTGATGGTCGTCACCGCCCTGGTCTGCCTGCCTGTTTTTTTCATCGGCAAACGGCTCGGACGCCGGAAAGGGGCGCTTTTCCTCGGGTACTACATCGCCTACACCCTCTTTCTGATATTGTCGCATTCCGAAGGAGGATCCGTCACCCTGCTGTCCAATGTGATGGTATGGTTTGTGATACCTTCCACGGTGCTGCTCCTGGCCGTGCAAGTCGCCAGGGAGCTTCGAAAATGAACCCTGCCGAGGGGAAGGGCGTGCCGACACGACAGGTGCCGGCCACCTTTGCCAGCGCAAAAAAAATTATCGAACATGACCATGCTGGATGCCGTCATCACGGCCATTGTGGAAGGGCTCACAGAGTTCCTGCCCATCTCTTCCACCGGGCATATGATTTTGTTGTCTTATGTCCTCGGACATGGGGAGGACGAATTCACCAAGACCTTCGAAATTTTCATCCAATTGGGCGCCATCCTGGCCATTGTCCTGCTGTATGCCCGTCGCTTCCTGTTGGACTGGCGGATGTACCGAAACCTTTTCATCGCATTTCTTCCCTCCGGGGTGTTCGGTTTGCTGCTGTACAAAATCATCAAGCATTACCTGTTCAACCACTGGGTCGTGGCGGCCATGCTGATCTTGGGAGGCGTGGTGCTGGTGTGGGTGGACCGACTGCTTCCGGTAAGGAAACCGGCCATGGCAAACGGATTGTCCGACCTCAGCTGGAAGACCGCGCTTCGCATCGGCTTTTTCCAATGCCTTTCCATGGTGCCGGGTGTCTCCCGGGCCGCCGCCACCATCATCGGGGGGATGACGAACGGTCTGAGCCGGCGGGAAGCGGCGGAATTCTCCTTTCTGCTGGCCGTACCGACCATGGCCGCCGCCGCCGGATACGACCTGCTGAAGTTTGAAGGGACCTTGGGGTCCGACCAATTTCAAGTCATGGCCATCGGGTTCGTCGTCGCTTTCCTGACGGCCATCCTCGCGGTGAAGTGGTTTGTTTCCCTGCTTGAAAAGTATGGCTTCGCCGTTTTCGGATATTATCGCATCGCCTTGGGCATTCTATTCCTGGCCTTCGCCTGGACGGCAACCTGAGCAAAGGCTGACCCGACCCTGTCCTGCCGGCTGGCAGGCGGCAGGACAGGTACCGCCTCCGCGCCCCAGACTGTACCGCGCCGGGGGTTCCCTTCGCCCCCGACCCCGTTGGGAACCGCTGACCGAACGGGCAACGAGAAGGTGCGTCATCTTTTTACCGGTCTTATGTCGGGGACCGGCGTCAGCCGAGGATGGCCTTGATACCCGGCAATTCCTTTCCTTCCAGCATTTCGAGCATCGCACCACCACCGGTGGAAACGAAACTGACGGCATCGGCCAGCCCCATCTGGTTGACCGCGGCGACGCTGTCACCGCCACCGACCAGGGAAAAGGCACCTTTCGCCGTGGCGTCGGCAACCGCCCGGGCTATCGCCTTCGTGCCTTCGGCGAAACTGGGCATTTCAAAAACCCCCATGGGACCGTTCCAGATGATCGTCCTGGAAGCATGAACGACCTCGGCGAAGGCAGCCCTGGCTTTCGGTCCGATGTCCAAGCCCATAAATCCTTCCGGAATCGCATCGCTGGCAGTCTCCACCGTTCGGGCCGTATTGTCGAACTTGTCGGCAGCCAGGCTGTCCTCCGGCAGATATATCCGGACGCCTTTCGCTTCGGCCTTGTCAAGCAGCGCCAGGGCGAGGTCCAGCCGGTCCGTCTCCACGAGGGAGTTGCCAATCTCGCCGCCCCGGGCCTTGAAGAACGTATAGGCCATGCCGCCGCCGATGATGATGTTGTCAACCAGGTCCAGAAAACGTTCCAACAGCAGGATTTTGTCGGACACCTTCGCACCACCGGTGATGGCGGTGACGGGTTTGGTCGGATGGTGCAGCACTTTGTTGGCGTTCTCCACTTCGCTTTTCATGAGATAGCCGAACATCTTGTCCGCCGGCTCAAAAAAACGCGCCATGACGGTCGTCGAGGCATGGGCACGGTGGGCGGTGCCGAACGCATCGTTGATGTAGACATCCCCCAGGGCTGCCAACCGCCTGGAGAAGGCTTCGTCGCCTTTTTCCTCCTCCTTCTGAAACCGGGTGTTTTCGAGCAGGAGCACTTGGCCGGGCCGCAGTTCCGCCGCCATGGCTTCCGCCGTCGGCCCGACGGTTTCGGGGCAGAAACGGACTTCCACGCCCAGCAGCTCGGATAGGTGCGGAACCAGGTGCCGCAAGGTGAATCTGGCAACGTCCAGCGTGCCGTCCGCCAGCAAGGCCTTCAAAGGACGCCCCAGGTGCGACAGCAGAATGGCTGCTCCGCCGCCGGACAACACTTCGCGGATGGTGGGCAGGGCCATGCGGATCCTGGTGTCATCGGTGATACGGAAGGATTTGTCCAGTGGGACATTGAAATCCACCCGGACCAACACTTTCTTCTGGTTGAAATTGTATTGCATACGAATCAGGTTTTGCAGTGAAGCGGTCTGCACCCCTCCCCGGCCGCTCGCTTTTCGAAATGCGGCTCCGCTTTTTGGGGCAGGAAGGGATGCGTCCGCTCGTCCTGGGAAGCACAAAAAGCGGGGCTGTTCCGACATCGGAACGCCCCACAGGATTGTTTGTTATCGGATGTCGGTCAGGGGGCTTCCCGGCCTGTCGGCTTTCCGTCGGACAGGACCGAGGGGAAGGTTGCCCGCCGATTCCCTATTGGTTGGCCATGATGGTGGACAGGTCCGCCAGGCGGGCAGAGTAGCCGGCCTCGTTGTCGTACCAACCGACCACACGAACAGTGTTTCCGTTGACCTGGGTCAGGCCGGCATCGAAGATACAGGAGTGCGGATTGCGGACGATGTCGCTGGACACAATCGGATCCGTACAGTATTCGAGAATTCCTTTGAGGTTGGACGCGGCGGCTTCCTGGAAGCGGGCGTTGACGTCCGCGACGGTGGCACCGTTCTTCAGTACGCAGACCATGTCGACGAGGGAGCCGGTCGCTACCGGAACCCGAAGGGCATGGGCGGCAATCCTACCTTTGAGATGCGGCGCAACCAGTACGACGGCGGCTTCCGCACCGGTGGAAGTCGGGACGATGTTCTCGGCAGCGGCGCGGGCCCTGCGGAGGTCGCTGTGCGGGGCGTCCTGAATGTTCTGGTCCGCCGTGTAAGCGTGGATGGTCGTCATGAAGAACTGCTCGATTCCGAAATGCTGGTCCAGCACTTGTACCATGGGCACCAGGCAATTGGTGGTGCAGGATGCATTGGACACCACGGTTTCGGACGCCTGCAGCTGGTCGGCGTTGGCTCCCAGCACATATGTGGGCACATCCTTGGTGGATGCCGGTGCGGAAATCACCACGCGGCGGGCACCTGCGGTAAGGTGCATGGCAGCTTTTTCGCGGGAACGGAATATGCCGGTACATTCCAGTACCACGTCGACGCCCAACTCCTTCCAAGGCAATTCCTCGGGATTCCGCACGGCACTGCAGATGATCTGCTGCCCGTTCACATACAGGTATTCGTCATCGGCATGGACTTCCCCGTCGAACTTGCCGTGCATGGTGTCATATTTGAGCAGGTGGGCCAATGTACGGTTATCCGTCAAATCATTGATGGCGACGACCTGGACTCCTTCCTTCTTGAGGAGGTTGCGGAATGTGAGCCGGCCAATACGGCCGAATCCGTTGATTGCAATCTTCTTAGCCATAGGTGATGCTTTTTTAGTTAAAAAAGAGAACGGTCTTATTTGCAGGACCGGCGAAGAACCGGCTGTTGTCAGGGCAGCGCCGAAAAGGCAGCGCAAAGGTACGCAAACATTCAATTTCGGCATGGTTGCGAACCTTTAATTTTTTTTACAACCAATGCTTTGATTTTCCGAAATCAGCCTTATCTTTGCCCCGCTTTACAGTCATTTACTGTCAAGAACATCGAGCAGGCCCGTTCGTCTAGGGGTTAGGACGCTGCTCTTTCAAGGCGGAAACACGGGTTCAATTCCCGTACGGGCTACCATCACAACCTGAAAGCCCCGTATCTTTTGGTACGGGGCTTTTTTTTTGCGCTTTATGGCATGACGACGAACCGCATCCCCCCGACCGGTTGGTGGCCCGTTTCTTTCCGCGAACGGCTGGCAGGCCCTGCCATTCCGAAAAGGACACGTCGGCAAACCCGCCGGCCTGCAAACCATCGGCATGGGTGGAACCGGCCATGCTGCAGGCTGATGGCCATCCAGGAAGGAATACAGCAAGACCTTGGATGCAACGGAGAATGGGTCTGCACGCAGGAGACCGCCATCCGGTTCAACAAACGGCGGCCGTCGTGACTTCCAATCTGTTGCCGTCCGGATCAAGGGTCTCGAACTCATAATAGCCGTCACCGGTCTGTCGGGGGCCGCTGAGGATGGCAAAACCCGCTTCCTCGAGTTCGCCGGCCTTGCTGTCCACCGCCGCTCGGGTCTCTACACCGAAGGCGAGATGGATGATACCCAGGTGCTGGTCCGATGGATCGGGCAGGACCTTCGGCGGGATATCCGGTCTGGTCATGATCTCGAGCCGGGCTCCGCCGCCGGGAAAGGTCAGGAAATAACTCTCGAAGCGTTTCGCTTCGTTGACATACTTCCCGCCCGAAACGGCCTGGAAAAAGGTTTCGTAATACGCCCGGAGCACCTCGGGCTGCCGGCTCCAGACGGCGACATGTTCCAATGAAATTGCATTCATAAGCGTTTGTCCGGTCTAGCCTGCTGTTCAGGCAGGGGCATAATGGTGACAAGGAGACAAAGATGGGTATTTAGCATCACATCTGTGGTCCGTTCACGCCACCGTATGCACTTTTGTGTTCGACGGTTTCCATTGCGTGGGGTACGGGGAAATTTTAGCGCGTTCTCCAACAAGCTGAAAGATCCTTTTTCGTCGGACCTTTGATTGTTCTTGTCCCATACACAGGTCCTGGCTGTCGGACAAGCGCCGCCATCCCTTGCCGCTCAGCACCGTCCGCCAACCCAGGGTCCTTTCCACCCCCGGCCCCTACGGATCGGGTATTCCCCCACCCTTCAACGCCCGTGGTTCGATGGCGCTCGTGCGCGGTTCTTCCTGCAGGGCCATTCGGAATGGTTGAACCACCTTCCGAACTCCATCACGTTCATAGCGGCAACCCCGGCACGCCCGCCGTTATTCCGTAGCTGCCCACAGGCATTTTCCACCTTGCTGTACGCCGGGATGCATCCCGGAAGCCTGGTCGTGTGATTCCGTTTTTCTTCGTGTGAAGAAGACAGCCCCTCAGGATTTGCCCGTCCGCCCTTTTCATATGATGCGGGTACTCCCACAGCGAACAGGTCATTCTCCGCAGCACATTCCGCCTGTCCTGCAACCTTCAGCCGGCCACCCAATGTCACCCTACCTTTTGTCATTGGCTCTTGCCGCTCCACAAAAAACACGCCTCCCCACAAGGATCCGGCCCTTCGCTTGCCCCCTTTGCAGGGGCTTCCTCCTAACGATGCCCTCGGCTGATGGCTGGACGAAGCCTTGCCATGCCGGCACGCTCGTCGTCGCCCCGGCTGGAACTCCTATGGTAAGCCCTACAAGCTCGCCTGTAACCAACAAGATTCACCACCAACGGTTTGCATCCGATCCTCGGATTCCCGAACCATATGCCCGCTCACCCAAGGTGCAGGCCTTTTATCATGTTCCTGTCCGTTCGGTCACCGTTTTGCCATCGGCATCCTTCGGATTCCGCCTCGCGACGGACATCCTTGCCATTGGCTGACGATTCCTGATAGGCAGGCTCGTAAGGGACTACAACCCTCCCGTTATGCTGTATGCGTGCCGCATAAAAAAAGCGCCGTTGCGGAGCATGCTCCGCACGGCGCTTTTGTTTCGGACCGGGTTTGTCAGCTGGTGGGGGCTGTCCCCCGCCCGTCAACGATCCTGTATCATCTTTCGGGTTGCGGTGAACACGGGTGTTTCCAACCGGTAATACAGCAACCTGGCGGCTGGCAGGTCCTCCAGCAAAACCTCATGGTATCCTGCAGGATATTCCGCGGCTGTCTGGAAGACCAGCTGACCTTGTGCATCCCAGACCTTGAGGGTGGCGCGGGTCGCCTCCGGTAGGTGGAACCCGACCACGGTACGGGTCGAGAATGGGTTGGGTCTGTTCTGATAAAGGACATACCCTTCTTGTTGTTCCGCTTGGAACCCAAGGTTGACATCCATCACTTGCCCGCTTTCGTCATAGGCCTCCGCAGGAGTGAATCGGGAGCTGACGGACAGGGCCTGGCTCAGCTGTGCGTCATTCCTTGCACGCAGCACCAGGGTGAACAAGGTGTCCGTCGTCCGCAGCGCCAGCGGCTGGCTTTCGTTCCAACTGCATGTGAGCGCCCCGACAGGCAGCAGGCGCAGCCCGAAGTTTTCCCTGGTTGCCATACCGTCCCGGATTTCCACCAGTTCCAACGCATCATCGAGCTCCAGGGTGAACTGGTAGCCGGAGACGGTCTGGTCGTTTCCGGTGACAGGCACGGCATACGTCTGCCCGGCGCGCAAATCCAGGTCATCTGCCCGGAGGACCAGGTTACCGGCATCGCCGCGTTCGTCGGGAGCGGAAGTGAAGCCGGTGGAGGCCGTCCCGTTTACATCCCCGACCTTGACCGCCACAAAGTCCACATCCAATTGACTGGTGACCAAATCGTTGAAATTGACCAGTTCGGGGAATCCATTCGGATCCTGCCAAGGATTCAGCGGATTCGGGAACTGGTAGTCGTTGTCGATGAACCGCCAGCTGGTATTGTTCATGAAATGATCGTCCATGAACAGAATGACCCGTCGAATGACCACCAGGTCGAAGGTGGTGATGCTGCCGGAGTTGTTTGCATCGGCGGCAATCAACTTGTACGGGCTGTTGAGCAGACCGATTCCCAGGATATGCTGCCGGATCAACACAAGGTCGAAAGTCGTGACCCCGTTAGCGGGCTCCTCGTCCAATATAGGGGAGATGGTGTAGTCCACGCCGGACGGCACATGGAAACTGTACGTACCGGACGGGTTGGTCAACTGGGTTAGGCTTCCGCCGTTGACCTCGACCATGACTTCGTTGACCAGTGCGTTCTGTTCCGTGGCGATGGTACCTGCGATGTAGATCAGCGAGTCATTGCAATAATCCATGAGGTCCGACACTTCCACGAAGGTCTCGCAGTAATCCTGGTTGCCGGCGGCATCGGTGACCCAAAGCTGGATGGGATTCTGTCCGAGGTTTCCGCAATCCAACTGGAGCGTTCCCTGCACTTGGCCGGCCTCGAAGCTGAGGGTGATGTCGCTGCAGTTGTCGTAGGAGCCTGCATCGAACTGGAAGGCTTCCACCTCGACAACCTGGTTGACGGAGAGGGATACCGACAGTCCCGGATTGCAGAGCACGACCGGCTTCTTGCAATCCTTGACATGGACCTTGATTTCCTTGAACGTCTTGTTGCCGCAGTTGTCATCCACCGTATACAACACCGTGTAGGTGCCTTCCGGGACCTGGTCGAACCGGTAAGGGTTGCCTGGCACCTGGTTCGGCATGGTGGAGCTGACGATGATGGCGATGTTGCTGGAGCAATCCACAACATCGGGTACCGGCAGGGTCACATCCAGGGTGCAGGCGGCGGAATCGAGGCAGTAAGTCTGGTCATCGATGATGACTTCCGGACTTTCCTCATCCACGACCTTGATCTGCTGGGTGTAGACCACCACACCGTCGGAGCCCGCCTTGAAGCGGCGTGTACCGACCAGGGTGTCCTGGACCGGGTTGACGCCACCGGACGGATCATAGGCACACCAGTTGATGGCCACCCAGGTCCGGTTGATCTTGTAACAAGCATCCGGCACGACGGAGGATACCTGTTCCGTATAGGTCAGTGCGATCAGTTCGCAGCCGTCGTGGAAGACGACCGGTTCGCCCATTTCCGGCAGTTCCCCGTTGGAACATTCGGCTGTGATGTCAGCCGGGAATTCCACTTCCCAGTCGTTGGTGTGTTCCACCGTGATGACCTGCGTGCAGGTAACCGGCGGGTTGCCGGATGCATCGGTGGCGCTCCAGGTCCGGGAGATTGTTCCAGCGAGGCACTGGTCTATGTCGAACACTACGGAGGCCGAAACGATCGGGTCGCAATTGTCATTGAAAACCGGCGCGCCGTAAGGATTCAGGACACTGAAATCCCCGCTGTCCAGCGCGACTTCCAGTCCGTCGGCATACACATCGCAGGAGATGGTGGTGTCGGCAGGGCAGGAGACGAGCGTCGGGGATATTTTCTCCGTGACGAAGACTTCCACCATACATTCGTTCCAGTTGCCTTCGCAATCGTAAGCACGAAGGACCACCATGACCGGAATCGAATCCACATCGGCACAGCAGAAATCGACCGTCGGGCCGAAATCATCGGGATCGCCGGCACAGGTTCCGTCCATCCGTCGGAGGACCATTTTGTCGAGGCAGCAGTTGTCGAGGGTGCCGTCGTCGAAGGAACTGACACCGGCCGACCCCACGCCACCCGAATTGAGGTTGATGTTGACCGATTCCTGGCAGACGGTGACAGGGGCAATGTTGTCCAGCACCAGCACCGTGATGGTCAGGCTGGAGATATTGCCGCAATCATCGGTGGCGGAATACGTGACCTGGTGCGTGCCCTGCGGCAAGCCCGGAGCCGGGAGCATACCGCCGTTGGTCGTGTTGCCGACCGGTGTCGCCACGACCACATTGGTGATGCTGTTGCAGACACCGTCGATGATCGCCAAAGGAAGCGGACCGAAGCCTACACAGGCTGCGTATGGGTCGACGGAATATTCCGTGGCGGAAATGACATACCAATTGTGCAGGGAATCGTAATTGGCGGCCGGCATGGTGATGACCGGTGCCACATCCTCCACCTTGATGATCTGCACATGGGTGGCGGTTTCGGTACCGGTGCCGGCGGCGGGACAGAAATCCTTGACCTTCCAGGTACGGGTTATTTCATAACTGCCGGTACAGATCGGGAAAATCTCGTCCTCGTACACGACGGAGAGTCCGCAGGCACCAGTGCCCTGGTCGGTGATGTCCACGCCTGCGATGCTCGGCCAACCGGTATAGTCCGGCGTGGCACCCACCGGCAGTGCATTACAGAAGAACTCCTGGTCCACCGGGAAGATAACCTGGGAAAGGTCGCCCCGGAGTACATCGATGATCTGCACACAGGTATCCGCATTTGTCCAGCTGTCCGTCACGATCCAGGTCCGTGTGATGCGGGTTCGGACGGTTGGATCCTGGGCGCAGGTGAACTGTTGGTAGGTGTCGCTGTAGTTGGAGGAGAAGGGCGAACAATCCGTGACGGACGGGCTGCCCGTCAGTGTCAGGTCATGTTCGCTTTGGGTGCAAAGGATCTGGGCGGCCGGCGGACAGCTGACGACCGGCGGCAGCTTGTCCTCGACGGCGATCTGGCCGCCGCATACATTGCCGCTGATGACGTGGAAGATGGCATAGCTCAATGTCTTCCCGGCATGCGTCTCGTCCACGATGTTGGCCGGCGAGTAGGAATTGGTGCCCACGGGATAGGTCAGTACCACCGAATAATCATCGTAGCAGTAATAAGTGCCTTCCAGCAGCATATCCGGCGTGATGAGGTTCTGGCAATCGCTGTCATCCAAGGACACCTGGAGCAGGTCGTTGCAATTGACCTGGGAAGGTGTGCCTACTATATTGACGACGATGGACATCTCCTGCTGACAACCGGCGTCCGACAGCGCGTCCTGATTGGTCGGGCCCAGCGGCAAGCCGTTGATCAGGGTGTGTCCGGTGGCCGTACCGGCATCGAAGACAGCCGTCACGGTATGGGAACCCACGCCGAGAGCCGCCGCATCGAACACGGTGTTCGGCACACCGTTGACCATGACCTGGAGCAAGGTGCCGGCGGAGCCGAAGGCATCCACCGCCTCGATCTCAAAGGGTGGCGTTTCGAGACACAAGGCATCCTGCAGGTTCACGAAAGCGGGGGTCGGATAATAGCACTTGCTGCTCAGGGTGACCTGATCTCCGACGGTGTTGGATAAGGTTACCGTAAAGCCGATGGCATCGATGTGCCGGGCCATCAGCGTGTAGAAACGTTGTTCGTCGTCCTCGTCCGTGAGACCGTCCTGGTCATTGTCAACCCCGTCGGTATTCCCGGCGGTCATGGCATAACCGGCAGGCACCGGCACCGGATTGGCCGGCGGTGCGGGGCTGTTCTGCTGGTATAGGCCGACGGAGGATTGTACGGCCCACTGTTGGCCGGCGATAGCCTCCACCTGCAGGAATTCGTCGAACTGACCGTCTTCCAGCGTCGTGGCGTTGTTCAGACAGACACAGGGGTCGGACCCGATGACATCATACACCGGATTACAGGGGGCGATGCCTTCCTGAACCGTGACGATGGCATCACAGGTGGAACTGTTTCCGCAGGGATCCGTGACCGTGAGAACAATCGTGTTCGCTCCGACGTGGTCGCAGTCGAACATCGTCTGGCTTGCTGAGAAGTCCAGCACACCGGCCGGTGCGCAATTGTCGGTGGATCCGCCGTCGAGGTCCGCCGCCGTGATGGAAGCCGTACCGAAAAGGTCCAGCGTAAGGGAGACATTCTGGCAGACGGAGACAGGGGCCGTCAGGTCCTGTACGGTGATCACCTGCGTATGGATACGGGTGTTGCCACCGCCACCAGTCGCACAGGTGGCATCGGTGACGGTCCAGGTACGGACAAGTGTGTAATTGTAGTGTCCGCAGCTGGTTGGATCAGCATCCTGCGTACTGTTTTCACTGTAATTGATCACCAACTGCTGCGCCGGGGTGCAGTTGTCAAAGACATCATCGTTCGTCAGGACAAAGGGCGACGGAATCGCTTCGCAATGCACTGTTGTGTTCGCAGGCATGACGATGTCCGCATCGAAGGAAGGCTTCTGCGTATCGATGACCTGGATGTTGAAGACACAAAGGGTGGTATTGCCGGCGAGATCGCTGGCCTGATATACGATGGTTTCCAACTGACAGACCGGAACGACACTTCCTGCAGCCGGACCGGAAATTTGCTGGATACCTGTCAGCGCGCAGTTGTCGGTTGCCACTGGGATGCTCCAATTCAACTTGCCGGAGCATTGGTCCACATCGTTTCCGACCATGATCATGGTTGTCGGACAGTTCGTGAAGACCGGTGGCACGTTGTCATTGATGATGATGGGCACTTGGCAGGACGTGGTGTTGCCACTGTTATCCATGACCGTGACCGTGACGTTGTTGCTTTGTCCGCTGGCATTGCCAAACTGTACACCCGCCACCGGGTTCTGCGTGACGGAAGTCACCGCACAATTGTCATCCGCATCCACAACCAAGGATACCAGGTTCGGCACAAGGTCGTTGCAGTTGTTGAGCACCTGTGGTCCCGGGCAAGTGAAGGTCGGAGCGATCAGGTCGACGACCGTCACCTCGGAGACACAGGCGGCGCTGTTGCCCGACAGGTCGGTCACGGTGAGGACGACATTGTTGTTGCCCAGGTTGCTGCAGTTGAATGTCAGTACGGAAGCAGAAAGCAACAGATCCTGCAGGCCGGTGCAATTGTCCACCGTACCACCGTCGATATCTGACGGCTGGATGGTGGCCTGGCCGTTGGCATCCAACTGGACGGTGATGTCCTGGCAGACCACGGTTGGTTGTTGCAGGTCCACCACCGTCACGATCGTCACACAAAGGCTCGTATTCCCGGACGCATCCGTCGCGATGAATTCCAGCGTGCTTTGTCCCAGCGGGAACTGGGAAGCGGACGGCAGCCCGGCGGTCTGCACGACGGTTACGCCGGCACAGTTGTCGGTCGCCACGGGCAGGTCGAAATTCACATAAGCCTCGCAACTGAACACATCAGTATTGACGGTGATGGCAGGGACACAATCCGCAAAGACCGGCGGTTCATTATCCACGATCAGGATGTCAACCGTACAGGTGGAGATGTTCCCGTGCTCGTCCGTTACCGTCAGGACCACCTGCGGGGTCTGGCCGGCTGTGTTGCCGAACTGTACCCCCGGCAAGGGGTTCTGTACGACCGAAGCGACGCTGCAGTTGTCCTGAGCATCCGTCACCAAGCCGACGATATCAGGGACCAGCGCGTCACAACCTGCGATTTCCTGCGTTGCCGGGCAGGTGAAGCTGGGTGCAATGGTGTCAAGGACCGTCACCTCGGATACACACATGGAGCTATTTCCGGAAAGGTCCGCGACGGTCAGGACAACATTGTTGTCGCCATGGTCGCCACAATCGAACAGAGTGGTGCTGGCCGACAGCACCAGATCGGCAGCAGCGGTGCAGTTGTCATAAGTGCCGCCGTTGATATCCGAAGGCGTGATGCTGGCCTGGCCGCTGGCATCGAGATAGACGGTCAGGTCCTGGCAGACGACGACCGGCTGCTGGGTGTCCTCGACCACAATGGTCATGATACAGGTGGATGCGTTTCCGCTCGGATCGAACGCGGTGAAAGCCACCAACGAGGAACCCAAGGGGAAGGAGCTGCCGGAGGGCAGGCCGAATGTCTGCTGTATGTCGCTGACTTCGCAGTTGTCGGTTGCGACAGGCAGGGGATAATTGACGAAGGCACTGCAGGCGTCGGGATCCGTGGAGACCGTCATTTCCGGCGGACAGTTGACGAACACCGGCGGAGTGGAATCCACCACTTCTATCGCTACCTGACAGCTGCTGCTGTTTCCATGGGAATCGGTCACGGTGACGGTCGCGGATTGCGGTTCGCCGGCTGTGTTTCCGAACTGGACGCCGACAAGCGGGTCCTGGGTTATGCTCGCGATGCCGCAGTTGTCCGCCGCATCCGTGACCAACAATGTCAGATCCGGCATCAGGTCGTCGCAGTTCGCCAGGATTTGGGCAGGCGGACAAGTGAAGGTCGGCCGGATGGTATCCAGGACCGTTACTTCCGCCACGCATTGTCCGACATTACCTACGGAATCCGTAACGGTGAGGACCACGTTGTTGTCCCCATGCTGGCTGCAGTCAAATGTCACCAAAGCCGGACTCAGGCTGGGCATGTTGGTACAGTTGTCCGAACTGCCGCCGTCCAACTGCACAGCGGTGATGCTGACCACTCCCTCCGGTGACAGATAGGCGGTCAGGTCCTGGCAGACGGCCGAGGGTGCCTGCTGGTCGATTACGGTGATGAAGGTGATGCAGGTGCTGGCGTTACCCGACGGGTCCACCGCTGTGAAGGCGATGGTGGACACACCCAATGGGAAAGCGCTGCCGCTGGGTAGACCGAGCGTCTGGGTATTGTTGGCGACACTGCAGTTGTCGGTGGCTACCGGCACGCTGAAGTTGACCAGTGCCGTACATTCGTCCACATCCGTTGGGACGGTCAATGCCGCATTGCAGTTCACATAAACCGGCGCTTCCAAGTCGGTGACGACGATCTGGATGGAACACTGGCTACTGTTGCCGGCGGCATCGGCCGCCGTCCAGGTGACGGTGGTTGTTCCGAGTGGGAATGTCGCACCTTGCAGGCTGCCAGGATCTCCCCATGCACCGAAGTCATGCTGGAATTCGGCCACGCCGCAATTGTCGGCAGCGGTGGCATCCAAGGCTGTTCCCGGCACATCAAATCCGCAGATGCCCGCGGAGTTGCCGTACAGGAAGGGGCTGCCGGACGGGCAGGTCACAACGGGTGCTTCCTGATCCGTCACCTCGACCGCCTGGTAGCAAGACGTACTGTTGCCGGCAGCGTCCGTCACCGTCCATTCCACCTGGCTGATGCCCGTCGTGAAGATGTAGGTATTGCTGTTGCCCGCGAAGGGACCGCTGATGCTGTTGTCGGGATTGTATACGGTATATTCCACCGCCAGGCTTGCCGCTGGTGTACAGTTGTCATCGACCGCCGGCTGCGCAAGCGTGATGGTGGCGGTGCAAACCCCTGCATCCATCGCCTGGACAATCGCTGCCGGACAAGTGATGGAAGGTGCTTCGGCGTCTGTTACCGTCACCGTGAAGCTGCAGGTCCAGGTCTGGCCGCTCGCTGTCTCCGTCACGGTGTAGGTCACCGTACTGACCCCCAGGTTGAAGGTCTCCCCGCTGGCGTCGTTGTTTCCGCTCGCCGTCGTCGCACCCGTGATGGTGTAGGTCACCACCGAGTCGCAGTTGCTCGCCGTCAGCAGGGGCGTCAGGC
>JBEAQU010000066.1:0-13201 GCA_041163745.1 Bacteroidota bacterium | reverse complement strand
CAAGCCACGTATTTAAAATGTTACAACCGCCGGTCTCCCCATTCCCGCCGACCTGCACACCGCCGGTTCAGCATCCCGCCACCGCCGCCACCACCACCGCCCGGACTTGCTCCCCGCCGATCTCCACCTCGGCGAAACAGCCCAGACTCGGGAATGCCACCTGCAGCTTCGTTCCCCCTTGCCTGGATACCACATTTCCCCGCATGCCGGCCATGGGCCCCGTCAACACCTCCACCTCCTGCCCCAACCGCAGGCCTTCGCAATGCACTGTCACCGGTGACGGATTGCCCGCCAAGTGCTGGATCCATTCCACCTCGGATGGTGTCAGTACGGCCGGCCGGCCTCCGAAACGGAGGTACCGGTACACATGGTTCGCCTGAAACACCCCACCCATCCGGCTCTCCTCCGTCCGCACAAACACATAGTGGGGAAACAACACCGCCTCCACCCATTTCCTACGGTCGCTCCATTGCCGAAGCTGACGCTGGACCGGCACACAGGCTTCGATGCCCAGTTCGTTGAGCCGTTGCCCGACCTTCTTCTCCGATTTCGGCTGTACCAACAGGACGTACCACCGGGCGGACATAATATGCTTCATGGTTGTCAATGGTTTATTTGCCGGCACCGTGCAATGGTGATGGATAGCCATCACTACGCTCAACGGTCTGTCCGGCCGATACCGACAATCCCCGACAGCCATCGACTGGACAGGGATGCCGGCATCGGCCTAGCCGGGTTGTTTGGGTTGTCAAATAGGTGAATGTTGTGAAATATGGCGGCAGGGGTCTACGAAGCTGACCCCGATCATCCCGCCGGCCGGCTGTTCCCAGCCGTATACCTGACTTGCGCAACGAACGGCTACCGCTCGATGTACGGCTTCGCCGGCCTGACTCCCATCCGACCCTGTTCCGAAAACCTGGTCTTCTGTGAGAAAGGTATGTCGCACGCCATCCTGCCTCCCTCTCCGGGAAGCGGTCATCGAAGCCTTTTTCGCATCCGACTTTCTTCTAGTGACGAATCCTTGTGATGACCAAAAGTCATCTGTTTTCAGCCCGACAGTTAGCACAAATCACGCATCGAGCCGGATTTTCCAATCATTTTTTCTTTTTCACCCAGTATGCTTCGCCGCCCCGCTGTCTCCGCATCAAAACAATTCTCTTTTGATGCGCAACGTGGGATTTCACCAGTTACTTATCTTAATCATGCAACGGACGGATGATACATTCCACCGTCATCCCGCCTGTATCCCGCCTGGCCGTGCGACCGCACAGCGGCTTGGCGGGCGTGACTGTCCACATGAGATTCCAACGAACTGGCCCGGCGGCAAACCGGACTCGTTCCGACAGGTCTGTTTTAAAATGATGCATAACATGGCCATGCCAGCAGACTTTCTCCATCGGCGATTCACGGACCTTGCTTGCTTACGGATGCGTACCCCTCAATTCGCACTCCCGGCTTGCTCCTCCGCCAACATCTTCGGCTGCTCCAATTGCTTGAACAAGGTCGGGGCGTCAAATTCCATCCACTGGTTGCTTATTTTCCCATCCTTCATCTCATAGATGATGATGCCGCTGGTCTTGAGCAGGTTGCCGGTCGGTGGCATGCCCATCAGCTCGCCGGTGTGGCGCCCGTGAAAGGTGAAGCGTACCACGACCTTGTCGCCTTCGGCAATGATCTCGTGCGGCGCCAGGACATAACCGGGCGCTCCGGCCTGGAAAACCTCCACATGCCGCCGCAGTTCCATGTTGTCGTCGGATATGAACCGGTCCAATTTCTCCGCGGTGATCGGCAAAGTGGCGAAGGCCTTGAGGTACTCCTCGATGATTCGCTTGTTGGTAAGATGCTCCATCAGATAGATTTGATTTTGTAAAAGTATAGGTGTAAACTTCGCTGGTATTGTAAAAAACGGACATTGCTGCCACCGATATGTTTTTTTTAATCCCCGCAAGACACTATCCGGACAATATCGGCAACATTCACCCAATAAATTACTATTCAGATAGTTACCCCGCCATTCGCATCCCGGCCCGAGCTGCGAAGCAGAGCGGACGGCACCAGGCATCCGCACGCACCGCCACAGAGTCGGTCAATCGGTCGGCATCGCCTACTCCTCTTCCTGGTAGTCGAACTTCTCAATCACCTGCCGGTGCAGCTTGGGTAATGTACCCGAAAACATCCGGAACTCCTTGATCAGGTGCGCCTGGTCGTAGAACCCGTTGGCGGTGAGTAGTTCCCGCCAGTTGAAATCCGCGGAACCGAAGCGGTAGCGCGCATAACCGAAGCGTTTCAGCCGGGCATAGAACTTGGGACTGAGCCCGTTATGTCCGGAGAACAGCCGGCGCAGGTGCCGGGGGGATATATGGAACTTTGCCGAAAGATCGTCCATGTCCAGCAATCCACGGGCATCGAGTATCGTTCCCATGATGTGGTCGGCGGTGGTCAGTTCCTGCAGAATCGGCTTGAACAGATTCAGAAAGAAACGGTTGGCCAGGCGGATCTTGTCGTCCGGCGTAGGCGCCGCCGCCAATGCGTCCGGAAATCCGTCCATTTTTTTTCCCAGCAGCAGTTCGGCATCCAGCCGTTTGTCCAGGTATGTTTCCGGGTCGGCAAGCCGGCATATTTTCCGGAATGTGTTGGTCCGGAAGATGACGCCCAGCGAGCCCGTCCTGCCGCTGAGGCTGATTTTGTAAGGCTCGGTGGAAACACCGGAAAAAAAGTGCCTGGGCAGCAGCTCGTGCTGATAATGGCTATTGCTCAGATGGTAGCGGTCGCCATAATTGAATACCAGTGCGGTGGCAGGATTGGCCGTCGCCGGAAGCTCGATGAAATCACCGCCCGAAACCTGGTGCTCCAGAATGTAAAACCAGCTGATGTGCGGTCGTAACTCCAGTATGGGCAGGTACTTTCTGTAAAATATCATGGCTCGGGTCGGATGGCTTGATTTTGAAATGCCAATCGGCTCTTATGAACAGACAGGCGATCCGCTGTGCATGTAGAACGTCCCTTTCGCCCACACAACTGCCTGTCCGCCCTTTCGATTCGGGGTCGACAATGGAACGGTCATTCCGATTTGTCCGGTCTTGCCACCCCCCTGTTGGAAAAGACGACCGCTTGCGCTCTGAACCGGAACCAACGGCAATTCCAAAGATCCTCTTTTCACTGCCCGAAGGTTAGGACAAATCACGCATCGAACCGGATTTTTCAATCATTTTCCTGGTCCTGCCCGGAAAATCATCGCCACCCGCCCATACGACCGGGTGCAAATCAAATGGTCGGTTCCGCATGGTGGCGGGGGTTGACCGGCGATGTCGCAGCCGAAGGGATAACGGCATGGCGGATTGGTTGTTCAAGGGAGGGTCTTGCTCCCCGCTTCGCGGGGATGCTGGTCTGCGAATTTTTAGGATTAGGCTAATTACAGGGATTTTTTTCTTTTGTAATTTTTTGATTCGGAGGATTTTGGAAAGTGCTGCGCTTTTTTATTACAGGAATTTTGCTCCCCGCTTCGCGGGGAGGGATTGCGGCGCTGGGCAGATTCCTTCTGGCCAGGCCTCCCGCTTCACGGCTGGTTTGCTACGGATGGGTGACCTGACCGTTTGGTTTAGCAAATGGGATGCAAAGAGGCTGGCTAAGCGACATGTTGAATGGCACCCCATACGACCTCGCCAAGGTTCCCTTCGGAGCAGGTTGCGCGCCCTGACCGCCGGTCCACAACATGATGATTCAGCTCCCTCCCTCCGTCCGATGCCTGCCAGCCAGCCCCTGCTGCAGGCGGTAGCCGAGCCACGCCATCGGAATATATGCTGCCACCAGGTCCAATACGCTGAACCATACCGGCGCCGGTATCATCCGGACAGCCAGGATCCCGCCCGCCAGAAAGACCGCACCGGTCAGCATCGCCCCCCGAAGTTTTCCGCGCCGCAACAACGAGGCCGCCAGAAAACCCGCCAGCAACGTGCCCAAGGCATGCGCCAGGAACGGCATGACGAAGTGCCGGGGCGCCATCCGATGCAGGCTCTCCCGCAAGCCTTCCGCCGTCGTGAGATCCGCACCGGCCGGCGGCGGAACGAGCTGCCCGCCGAACCGGATCACCAATAGGTTCAAAATGCTCCCGGCCGTGATCGCCACCCCTACCGCCGCTAACGCCCACAAGAATTTTTTCATGACTTCCGCACCGTTTGTTTGAAAAATCCGAATTTTGAGGAATAGGCCGATGCCACAGGTTCTCTGCTTCACCTTCCACACAATACCTCATGCAAGGTAAGAAAAACAAACGCTGCCAAAGCTGCGCCATGCCACTGAAAAATTCACCCGGCGGCGGCACCAATGCCGACGGATCCGTCAGCACCTTGTACTGCGCCCATTGCTATGCCGATGGGAAATTCCGCCAACCGGATATCACGGCACAGGAAATGCAAGCCTTCGTCCGGAACAAACTCAAGGAAATGGGATTCCCGGGATTCCTGGCCTCCTTCTTCTCCCGTGACATCCCCAAACTCAGCCGCTGGTCATCGTGAACCGGTCGGGCTGACCTGGTTCCTCTCCTGCACAGTCCACGCCCGGTGCGGACAAGGGAATGGGCACTGTGGCGGGTCGGGCGGGCACAAATCAAATTGTCGCTTAGGCAGCCTATTTGCATCCCATTTGCTGTTGGGCGTAAACCAACCTGTCAGATAGCAGACCAGCCCGCGCAGCGGGAAGCGAGTATATCCCATCCACAAAGAATCTGCCCAGCGCCGCAATCCCTTCTCCGCGAAGCGGAGAGCAAAATTCCTGAAATAAAAAAGCGCAGCACTTTCCAAAATCCTCCCAATCAAAAAATTACAATAGAAAAATAATCCCTGTAATTAGCCTAATCCTAAAAATTCGCGTACCAGCATCCCCGCGAAGCGGGGAGCAAGAAACTCCCTTGAACAACCAATCCGCCATGCCGTTATCCCTTCCGCCGCGACATCGCACGTCAACCCCTCCTCCATGCGGAACCGACAATTTGATCTGCACCCCATCTCACCGACCTTTTCGGTGACAAACCGGTTGGCAGAAAGTCTCACCATAATCCGGACGGGAAACGCCGTTCCTCCCAGCCCGAAAACACGACAGCCCCGCCGCATGGCGAGGCTGTCGTGTCGGGACGGACAAGAAAACGGTCGGATGGACATGCCCCCGACCGGATGGCAACGTCAGCGGCCCAGATTCTTCTCCACCGACTCCAACCAGGCCGCAATGTCCTTGGCGGCCTGGCTCCGGTTCTCCCGCTCGACGGCCCCGGTGACCTTCAGCACCACCGGCTGGTAGACTTCCTTGTACGCGATGGAGAAATTCGGCCGGACCTCGGGGTTCAGCTCACCGGCCTTGTTGTCCCCGCAGCCGTTGCTGAAATCATACTCCACCGTCTGCCGATGGAAGGCGACCAGGCTGAGCGTACCCTCCACCGCCGGTTGGAGCACCTCCTCCGACAAGAGGCCGTTCGCCGCCCCTTCGATCCGCTTGAAATGGGTGACCACCTCTTCCGCCGTCAGACGGGACAGCTCCTCCGTCGCCAGCGCCGACAGACGCGTCAGCTGCTCCAACTCCACCATGCCCTCCCACGGAAGGGCCGCCGCCGGATTGTCGCTGATATCATAGGACCGGACCACCCCTTCGTTGTCCAGCATCCAACCGAAACGCTCACCCGTTCCCGGATTGGCATATTCGCATTGGAACAATATGGGTTGCTTGACCTGCGTCCGAAGATATTCGGCCGCATCAAACGGAGCGGCGGATACGGGTGTTATGTCTTCCTTTTCACAACCCGCAAGGAACAGTAGCGTACTGCTGACCAACAAGACAGGTAAAATTCGCATTTTCATGACGGTTGTTGTTGTGCGTACCGCCGACACGCCGCATGATGGGAACGGCAGCCCCGGTCGGTTCGGTGAGGAAATTGACTGCGCAATCATCCGCACGGACTCCCGCTTCCGACGTACATCGTCTCGCACGCCAATGGAAACAGATCGCATCGCCTCGGATAATTACGATACAAACAAAAATACAGGTTTGTAAAATAATCCTTTTCAAAAATTGTTCATCAATCGGTAAGGATTACAGGATTTTGCTGAATTTTCCACCTTATTTGAAATTTTCGTCGGACACGCCGACCCGCACCACCCCCGTCCATCCCATGCCGACCACCAATATCCGCCTTATGCCGACATCCTTCTTCCTTCAATCTTACTGGCTTACCTTGGCCGCATTCCTGCCGCTCCTGGCCCAAACCCAAGACCTGGGCGGCGCATGGGAAGGAACGCTCTCCCAGGAAGGCCGGACGGAGCCCTTCCGATATGGGTTGGACCTGACCCGGACCGGCGACCGCGTCAACGGCTTCGCATGGTCCGTCGCGCCCGACAGCAGCAGCGCCCGCTTCGAAGTGGGCGGCATCTGGGACGGCCAGCGGCTGACCCTCCAGGAGGTACGCCAGCTGTCCCCCGCCCAACCCGCCTGGTGCCTGAAACATATCCGGCTCGTCCTGTCCCCCACAGACAATTCCCTCCATGGCCCCTGGGAAGCACAGGGCTGCCGCCCCGGCACCCTCCACCTTCATCGACCCGGCACCACGCCGCCTCCCAAGCCCGATACCGTAGCTATAGACGCGACCCCGGATCCCCTGGCCCGATTCCACGGCCGTTGGACCGGCCGACTGGCCCAATCGGATCGCGACTATGGCTTTTACCTGGAAATGGACCTGCTTCCGGATGGTACAGGCTCCTCCCTCCTTCATTCCGACGGCGAAGGCGGCAGCGTCCGACTCGCACTGTCCTGGTCCTGGGACGAGGATACCCGACGCCTCTCCTTCCGGGAATCTTCCGTCACCGAACAGTCGGTGCCCGCGTGGCGCTGGTGCCTCAAGTCCGGCAGCCTGGCGCTGTCCGAACAACCCACCGGCCGCTTCCTGTCAGGCCCCTGGGATGGTTTCATCGAACATTACGACCCCGCATCCGGACCCTGCGCCCCCGGCTCCATCCACCTGGAAAAACCCATCCTTCCTACACCCGACACCACCACTGACCCGGTATCAGCCAATCCCGCCGCCACCCCCGCCCTGCCGGCTCTCCCGAACGCGCTCCGACAATACGAATCGGAACAAGGCCGCAAAGTACAGGTGGGACAGACCCTCGCGGTGCGTAACAAAACCGTCCGCATCCGGGTCTGGGATAATGGTACCGTCGACGGCGATGTCTGCTCGCTTTTCCTCAACGGACGTATGATCCTTCGGAACTACCGCGTCGCCCGCTCCAAACACGAAACCATCGTGACCCTCGATGACGCCGTCAACTTCCTCGTCCTACATGCCATCAACCTCGGCAGCATCTCCCCCAATACCATCGCGGTATCCGTCGACGACGGCTTCCAGGAACAAATGGTCATCGTCAGCTCCAATCTCGCGGAAAGCGGCGCCATCATGATCCGGGAATTCACTGTGCACTGATGCCTGGGAGGCTTACCCCCCCAGCCTGCAACGCGAAGCGGTGCGTAATGACATCCGCAGAAGAAGCCACGACCACCCATCCCCACTCCCTTGCCCCTCATACCGGCGACAGATTCGCCGCAAACCATTCGTACGCCGCCGGGTAGGCAGCCCGGAACCGCTCCGGCCAAACGAAATACACCACCACCGCCACCGCCGACAAATCCGGCTCGGGCAAGCCGATCCAATGCTCGATATCCGTCCGCCGGTAACCACCGACCTCCTCCAGCACCGGCCAGTCCGCCGTCGTCCATTCCGGCCAAGCCCTTCCTCCGTCCACCGACCGGACCACCCGTGCATACTCGTAAACCAACAAGGGAAAATATCGCACCGGCTCCAGAAAGGACGGTACCAACTGTTCCGCCGAAAACATCAGCACGCCGTCCGGAAAATATACCTCCGAGGCATGCCATCGGTCCGGATACTGCGGGGATGGAAACGGATGCTTGTACAACACAATCCGCTCAAACGGCGACAAAAGGTAATCCTCCCGCGCCATCGTCAACTGCACGGCGGTCGCCGCAATCATACCCTGGACATCCACTGGAAAATGTTCCATCCCCATCGGCAAAAACTCCCGGGCAAACATATATAGCGCCATCCGCTTCCGGAATCGCTCCTTGTCCGCCAACGACAACCGCTGGTAATATCCATATCGCTGGACCAGGAACTGGCGCAGCCGCGCCGGCAATTCAGGCGGATACCGACGGTACCACCACCAGTCTATCTGCGGGGACAGCATGTGCACGACCGCCAATCCGATGACGAACGGTATGATGTAGTAGGCATACCCCTCGTCCACATCCCAGGCAAGGTACAGGAACACCAAGGCACCGGCTACCAACGGCGCCATCAAGGCCCTCGATTTCATAGGCTTCGCTTTTTGCCGGACAGCACAGCTCCAAATGACGCCATTCGTCCCCTTGCCGGGCATCCGCCGGCCCTGGCTATGGCCGCCCGGACAATCTGTTCATGCCGGCATAGTAGATGAGGTACCATTCCCCGCCTAGCCGCACAAACCGCCGGACCATCCCCACCTGCCGGCTCTTGTGCACGATCTGTTCCTCCACCGCGTTCTCCGCCAACACTTTCATGCGGCGCTCGTAATCGCTCATCTCGTAATCAAAGGAACGCTGCATACGCCATTTCTCCTCAACCCACCGGAACTCCGCAGCAGCCAGGGTCAGGCTGTCCGCATGGTCTGGCAAACCCTCCAAGGGAAAAACGATGTGCGCCACCTGGTACAGACTGTCCTGGTGGAATCGCTGGTAAAAGGCGGTGAATCCCTCCGGCAACGTATCCCCTGCCTGGGGTGCCGCCGCTACCGCCGGACCCGGCGCGTCCGAACGGCAGCCACCTGCCAGCATCATGGTCAGCACGACCGGCCAGACCGCCATTCCCATCTGTATCGGATTGCTTGTCTTCATGTTGTCGCTCGATGTCATGGTTCCCTTACCACCGTCAACCGCTCGACCAGCCGCTGCGAACCGGCCCGGATTTCCACCAGGTAGAGACCGGATGCCAAGGTTTCGACAGGAAGCGGCCAGGTCAGAGTGCCGGACAGCAGCGCAGACCCCCGATGCAAGGTACGCCCCAACAGGTCCGTCAGCCGGATCTCCACTTGTAGCGGCCGGGCGCCGCGGACCAAGACCTGGCAGCGGCTGCCGGCAGGATTCGGATACAGTTGCGCCGAAAGACCGCCCCGTATATCCGCCGTGCCCGTGATGACGATCGTGACCGTGGTGCTGTAGGTGCTGAACCCACATTCGTTCACCGCCGTCAGCGTGACGGTGTATTCTCCGCTCTGCACATAGGTGTGGACCGGACTTTTCTCGTCACTGCCCGTCCCGTCGCCGAAATCCCATTGATAACCGTCGGCATCGGTGGAACCATTGGTGAAGGACACCGTCCCACCCGGCTCGATGACATAGCCGAAGGAAACCGCCGGAACGGTCCCGACCGTGATGTATCCCGACTGGACGGCTGTGTTTTGTCCCTGCGCATTGAAGGCCGTCAGGCTGACGTCATACGTGCCGGCCACAGCATAGGTGACCACCGGCTCGGCCTCGACGGAGGTCGCCGGATCCCCGCCGGGAAAAAACCATTCGAAAGACTCGGCATTGGCGGAGGAAAGGTTGCCGAACTGGACGGAGAAGGGCGCACAACCTTCCGTCGCTTCGACCGTGAAGGCGGCGATCGGTCCTTCGGTGGCAATGACCACGGTCGCAATGAAATCATCGCTGCCACAGTCGTTCGTCGCCGTCAGGATGACAGTATACACCCCGTCGGCAGCATAGGTGTGGACGGGATCGGGCTCCGTGCTGCTGCTGCCGTCCCCGAAATCCCAGCTGTAGCTCACCGCATCCAGGCTGAGATTCTCGAAGGAGACCGTCTTCCCGTCGATGTTGCCGACAAGGAGGGCGGTCGGCAGCGGCTTGACTACCACCAGGTCCGCCAGGGTCAGCGTGTCACTGCCCGCTGCGTTGGTGGCGACCAGGGTCACCCCGTAGGTTCCCGGTGCGGAATAGCTTACCGTCGGCTCCGCCTCCGTCGCCGTGGCGGGCGTTCCGCCGGGGAAGAACCACTGGAACTGGGTGGCGTTTTCCGTGGAATTGTTCTCAAAGGCCACCGTCAGCGGCGCACAGCCGGCGCTGTTGCCGGCAGCGAAGCCGGCGGTGGGAGGGGTGACCAGGGTGAAGGATTGGCTGGTGCTGGCCGGCCCACATTCGTTGAGGACGGTCAAGGTAACCAGGTAGGTGCCGTCGGCTGCATAGGTATGGACGGGATCCGGCTCCATGCTGCTGCCGCCGTCCCCGAAATCCCATTGGTATTCTATGGCATTGGTGCTCCCGTTCAGCAGGCTGAGCACCAACCCGTCCGCTGTGCCGCCGAACGCCGGCACCGGCGGGCCCTGCACCTCCACATAGCCCGCCTGGGTCGCCGTCTCCTCTCCGGAGCTGTTGAAGGCCGTCAGGGTCACATCGTAACTGCCGGGCTGGCTGTATACCACCACGGGGTTTTCTTCCGTGGAACTGGCCGGAACCCCGCCCGGGAAAGACCAGAGGAAGGCGGTCGCATTGTCGGAGGAGGTGTTGTCGAACTGGACGGTCAGCGGTGCACAGCCGCTGGCCGGCGTGGAGCCGAAGGATGCCGTCGGCGGGGCGATGACGGTCACGGCCTGCGTCAAGGTAGCCGACCCGCAATCATTGGTCGCCGTCAGGATGACGGCGTAGGTTCCCTCCTGGGCATAGGTATGGACCGGGTCGGATTCGGCGCTGGAACTGCCGTCCCCGAAATCCCACGCGAAGGAAGTCGCTCCGGCGGATGTGTTCGTGAAGCTGACCGTCAGGATATCGGCCGCAGCGAGGAAAGAGACGGCCGGTATGGTTCCGACGACCACCAGGTCGGTCTGCGTGATGCTGTTGCTGCCGGCCGCATTGGTCGCTGTGAGCGTAACCGTATAGCTCCCGGGTATGGCATACGTCACCACCGGATGTTCTTGCGTGGAACTGGCCGGATCCCCGCCCGGGAATTCCCATACGAAGGCGGTGCTGTTTTCAGAGGAGGTATTGTTGAATTGGACGCTCAGCGGCGCGCAGCCCTGGCTCGTGTTCACTGAAAAACCGGAAACCGGCGGGGTCACGATGACGACGGTGCCGGTCAGTACGGCCGTTCCGCAGTCGTTGGTGGCGGACAAGGTCACGGTGTATGTCCCGTCGCCGGGATAGGTATGGACCGGTTGGGCTTCCGTGCTGCTCTGCCCGTCACCGAAATCCCAGAGGTAGGAATCGGCATTGGACGAGGTGTTGTCGAAGGAGACGGTGGTTTGTTGTTGGCTGCTGCTGAATCCGGGCGTCGGCGGACCGCCCACCACGATGTAGCCGGCTTCCTCCGCCGTGTTCGTGCCGGCGGCATTGGAAACCGTCAGCGTCACACCATAGGTGCCGGGCTGGCCGTAGGTCACCACCGGGTTTTCCGCCGTGGAAGAGGCAGGGTCGCCACCGGGGAAAGACCACAGGAAGGTGCCGGCGTTTTCGGAGGAGGTATTGTTGAACTGGACGGTGAATGGCGCACAGCCGGTGGTGGCACCGGCATTGAAACCGGCAAACGGCGGGGTGACGATGACGACCGACTGGGAGACGGTGGTCGTCCCGCAGTCGTTGGTGGCGCTGAGGGTCACCAGGTAGGTGCCGTCGGATGCATAGGTGTGGGTTGGATTTTCCTGGGTGCTGCCGCTGCCGTCTCCGAAATCCCAGGCATACGTGGTCGCGAACTGGGACAGGTTGGTGAAGGCGGCGGACAATCCGCTGATCGCTGTGGAAAACTGGGGGGCCGGCTGCGGAAACACTGTGACATGGTCTTCCAGCAGCAGGGAATCCGTCCCGGCGCTGTTAGAAACCACCAGCAGTACATCATAGGTACCGGCGGCGGTGTACACCACCGTCGGATTGGCGGAGGAGGCGGTCGCAGGATCGCCGCCCGGGAAACTCCAGGCGAAACCGGTGGCGTTTTCGGAGCCGGTGGCATCGAAGGTGACCGCCATGGGGGCGCAGCCTTCCGTCCCGGTGGCGGTGAAGACCGCGGTCGGCGGCAGCAGTATCTCGACGGTCTGGGTGATCAGGGCCGGGCCGCAGTCGTTGGTGGCCGTCAGGGTGACCGTGTAGATGCCGTTGCCGGCATAGGTGTGGACAGGATTGGCCTCGTTGCTCGATTCGCCGTCTCCGAAATTCCAGGTGTATGCGGTCGCGCCGGTCGAGGTGTTGACGAAGCTGACCGTGTTGCCATTGACGGCGAAGGCGAAATTCGGCGCCGGGATCGTGCCGACCGTGATGTAGTTCGATTGCGTAGCGCTGTTGGAACCAGCGGGATTGGACACCGTCAGGGTGACATTGTACACACCGGGTGTCGTGTAGGTGACGACCGGATTTTCCTGTGCGGAGCTCGCCGGCGTGCCGCCGGGGAAACTCCACAGCCAACCGGTGGTGTTCGGGGAGCTGACGGAGGTGAAACTGACGGTCATGCCGGCACACCCTGCCAAGGGGCTGGCAACGAAGGCGGCTGTCGGTGGGGTGAAGACCGGAAGAACCAGGGTGGTCGGTGTCCCGCCGCATTGGTTGGAGGCGGTCAGGGTCACGTTGTAAAAGCCGTCCGTGGCATAGGTGTGGATGGGGTTCTCCTCCGCGCTGGTCTGCCCGTCCCCGAAATCCCAGAGCCAGGCGGTGGCGTTGCCTGAGGAGGTATTGGTGAAGATGGCCGTCAGCCCGAGGGTGGTGTAGGAGAACGAGGCGGTCGGAAGGGCCAGCACCTCCACCGCTCCGGTCTGGCTGGTCGTGCTGCTGCCGGCGGCATTGGTCGCCACCAGGGTGGCGTTGTAGCTGCCGGGAACCAGGTAGCTGACCGTAGGGTTCTGCTGGGCGGAGGTGGCCGGCACCGCACCAGGGAAAGACCAGCTCCAGCTCGTCGGCGAATTGGTCGATTGGTCGGTGTATGTCACCGACAAAGGGGCACAACCCACCGGCGGATTGGCGGAAAAGCCCGCTACCGGCGGTTGGCCAAGGGAACAGTTGGCCAGGCAGCCACGGGTCGGATAATAGCCGTTGATCTCGTTCTGCGACTGGGTGGACCAAGCATTGGTGTTGTTGACCGATGGCGCCATGATCGTGCCGCTCCCGGCCGGGTCGTGCGTCGCACTGAAGTTGT